>JACPWG010000104.1 GCA_016197205.1 Planctomycetota bacterium | reverse complement strand
GGCGGGCGACCGCGGCCACCCAGCCCACCACGAGGCCGGCGAGCAGAAGCAGCGCGTAGACGGACTCGCGGGGCATCCAGTCCACGACGCGGCCAAGGAAGAGCAAGAAGGCGACAGCCACGCCGGACCCAAGAAGGGCCCAGCGGAGTCCCACCGCAAGCCGGTCGACGCGCCCACCCGCCGTTGCGCGGGCAGTCCCCTCCACGGGTCGCGAAGTCACAGTCTCTCCTTTGTGGATCGGAGCACGGAGCGGCTCACGCTTCCTCTACGTGGTTCGGACGCCCGTGGTCATGGTCGAATAGAGCGAATGTTTCACGGAATCAGGCACGACCGCCTCCACGTGCCCGTCGAAGAACAGGATGTTCCAGTCGTCGTCGGGGACGCCCGGCTGCCCGCTGTGGTTCGGCAGGTCGGGCGGGCCGATGAGGTCGCCGCCGATCATCGCATCCCCCCGCACGGCTTCGCTCAATTTGCCGCCGGGGAAGACCGGCTGGGCCGGCGTGCCCTGCGGTGTCGGGGGCCACTTCGCGCCGAAGTTGGGCGCGGTGTACTCGAGAGCGGTCGGCGTGGGAACCGTGCTGCTCATCTTGCAAACGTAGAGGCCGTCGTCCCCCGGTCGTTGGGAAACGGCATTCATCGCGTTGGGGATACGGTAGAGCCAGGACCAGAAGGCGCCGTTCAGTCCCGCGGGCACGGGCGCGCCGCTGCCGCCGACTGCGACGGTCGTGGGATAGTGCCGGTCCCCCCCGTACCGCGAAACGTAGAGCGTAAGATAGTTGGAGAGTTGCTTCAGGTTGTTCTTGCAGTCGCTGTGGTGACGGTGCGGGCGGGTCCCCTGCAAAAGCACCGGGGCCACGAGCGCCAGAATGCCCAGGAAGCAAATGGCGACCATGACCTCGACCAGGGACAAGCGCGTCGGCGATTCTCGTTCCATGGTGACCCCTCACGTGCGAGCGCATTTCGTCCGACGCCCCGCACCCGTGGACGGATTCGGGCCCGGCGACGAGCAGACTTGCGCACATTCTACAGGATCAGAGTCCGCCCGCACAAGGCATCCGCCGGGCTTGACTCCGCGACTTGGGTCCACCTCGTGGTGCAGGGCTTCCGACGGCCGCAACCAGGTTGTTCACTTGATCATGCGACTTGCGTCCACTTTGTGGTGCAGGGCTTCCGCCCTGCACCCGCACTCGCACGGAACCTCCGACGCACTTCCCCGCTTCCCGTCGAATCGCCCCCGCATGCAACGGCCTGCGTAATTTCCACCGGGACTGTCCCGTCGGTGCAGGGCAGAAGCCCTGCACCACAAGGGCTCGTGGTGGGTGGAGAAAAACACCGGGAAGTGCACGACCTTGGGCGCACGGCAAGGCGCATCCTAACGGATTCGATCCGGTACGCGCAAGACCGCGGCAGGCGAGCAGGCCTCCCAGAGAGGAGTGGATCCGGAATCCCGCCGCCGGGATTGCATTGCGCATCCTGTCGGTGTATTCTGGATCGTCTTCGATCGGGGCGTTCCTCCCCCGGGCTCGAGTCCCCATCTCGCACGGAGTCCCCATGCGCCAGTCCTTTTCATCGTCGTTCGCGACTGTGCGCCTGCCCGCCCCAATTCCCGGAAACCTGGGCTGCGCGGCGTGTCGTGTCGGCCTGCTCCTGTTCGCCTTCGCGCTGTGGGCGGACGCCGACGAGCGGGGCCACGCTCGCCCACTGCTCACCGAGGCCGAGGCGCGGGCGCAAGCCTTCGCCGCTATCGAGGAGGGCCGGTGGGGGGACGCGTTTGATGAAGGACTTGTGCACGATGGGCGACCGCCCACTTGAGGATCCGAAGGACGAGCCACCGAACACGCGGAAGACACCGGAGGCTATCGACAGCTTCTCGTGAAATTCGGCGTCTTCAGCGTCTTCGGTGGCTCGTCTTGGTGGTTCGATTCCTGCGACAGGTTCCCGTTCTGTTGGTCGCGGTCGGAGGCTGCCCAGTGGCTCTCGCGCCTTCGATGGCTAGGTTTCCATTCGTGGACGCTGCCTTCCACGGTCCGTCCTTTCAGTTGCCAATCGGCTGCTATGCGTTAGCCTTCGGTGGCCTCCGCCGGCCTCGCCCACGCCTGAGGATCAGAGGCCCTGCACGCGTCGCCGACGCCCGCATTTGAAGCCCTCCCTCGAAATGGGGTCGCCCCTCCATGACGAACGGCAGCGCCGGCCTCCTCCGCCGCCTCCCGGCCGCCGCTCTGGTCGCGCTCGCCGCGCTGCTGGCGTACGCGAACACGCTCCCGAACGATTTCGTGTACGACGACGTGGCCGCGGTCGCTACGAATCCGCTGGTCCTCGACCCGGGCGCGCTGCCGCGGCTGTGGGTGACGCGCTATCCGCACGACGGCGTCCGCCCGAGCAGCTACCGCCCGTTCGCGATGACGACCTTCTGGCTGGACCGGCGCGTGTGGGGCGCGGAGCCCATGGGCTTCCACTTCACGAACCTCCTCCTCCACGCCACGGCCTCCGTCCTCGCCTTCCTGCTCTACGGGCGCGTCGCGGGCCCAGGGCCGGCGGCACTCGTCGGCGGACTGCTCTTCGCCGTGCATCCGATCCACACCGAGGCGGTGGCCCCGGTCATCGGAAGGCTCGAGCTGCTTTCCACGACCGGGGCGCTCGCCTCGATACTCCTTTTTTTTCGAGCGGTCTCGTCCCGTCGGACGCTGCCTCTCCTCGCCGGCTCGGCCGCGTGCCTCGCCGCGGGGCTGCTCTCGAAAGAGAGCTGCGTCACCGCCCCGTTCCTCGCGTGCGCCGCGACCCTCGCCGCCGCTTCGCCGGCGTCGCCGGACGGCCGGGCGGGCGATCCCCCCCCGCTGCGACGGGTGCTCCTCCTCAGCCTCCCCTTGTGGGCCGTGCTCGCGGTCTACGTGGCCGGCCGCGCCGCCATCCTCGGTACGGTCACGCTCGCAAACCTCGCGTTCACCGACAGCGGGATCGGGACCGCCGGTCGTTACGTCATCGCCCTGCGCGTGCTGGCCGACTACGCGCGCCTGCTCGTCGCGCCCGCCGGCCTCCGCGCGATCTATCCCGACACCCATTTCGCACGCCTGGCGGCGACCTCGGCCGGCGACCCCGCCACGATCCTTTCCGCGCTGCTCGTGGTTGGCCTGGTTGCGCTTGCCGTCCTGGGCCTGCGCAAGCGCTCAACGGTCTCCTTCGGCGTGGGCTGGTTCCTGCTCGGCCTCCTGCCGATGTCGAATCTCCTCTTCGAGATCGGCATCTGGAAGGCCGAACGACTGCTGTACTGGCCGTCGGTCGGCGCGTGCCTGGCCCTGGGGGCGTGCGCGGGCATGCTCGCGAAGTCGGCGACGACACCGGGGACGACCGCGGGCAGCGCGCCGCGAGTCGGCGTCGCGCGCGTACTCTGGCGACTCGCAGTTCCGGCGATCCTCGTCGCATTTCTCTTCCTCACCGTCCTCCGGAATCGCGACTGGCGGAACTCGCTCAGCTTCGCCGCGGACCGCGTGGAAAAGGACCCGGACGACCCCGCGTCGAGAACCTTCCTCGCCCACGCGCTGCTCAAAGTGGGTAGGGTGGACGAGGCCGAGGAGGAGGCGCGCGCAGCCGCGAGCCTCGACCCCGAAGGCGCGGCGCCGCTCACGGCCGCAGGCGAGGTGAGAGCGGCGCGCGGCGACACGGAGGGGGCCGTGAAGCTGTTCGCGGAGGCCATGGCGCGCGAGCACGCGGGACCGGACCCTTTCCTGCACTGCCGGGCCGCTTGCTACCTGCTCTCGCTCGGCCGGCCCGACGACGCCCGTCGCGCATTGGCGCCGGTGCTCGCGAAATTTCCCGGCCACGAAGAAGCCCGCAGGATCCTGGCCTCCTGCGGTCCGCCGCAGGAAAGTGGGGAGGGGCACTGATGAGCGAAGCCGACACCGGCGCTCCGAGCCCCACCGCGGCAGCACAACCGCCCGGCGCCGCCCGGGAACGGCGCGGCCCCTCGCTCGCCCCGCTCTGCCTCCTCGTCTTCGCCGTCGCGCTGGCGCTGCGCCTGGGTTTCGTGCTCACGCTGGAGCGGCGGCTGGTCTTCGGCGACGAGGTCTGGTACGCGGAGCGGGCGGTGGCGCTCGGCCGGTGGGTCCGCACGGGGGAAATCTCTCCCGTGGAGGCCCGCAACCTCCTCGCGCGCGGACCGCTCTGGACCGCGACCGAGTGCGCGGCGATCGCAGCGACAGCGGACGGCGGGCTGGCCGCGGCAGGCACGTACGGCGAGCTCTCCGGGTCCTTCAACTGGCAGGTGCTGCGCTGCTTCCAGGCCGTCCTGGATGCCGCGACCTGCGCGCTCATCGCGGCCGCGGCCGGGCTGCTTTTCGACCGGCGCACGGCGGCGCTCGCCGGGCTGGCGACCGCGCTTCATCCCGCGCGAATCATCTTCGTGGAGCGCCTGCTCCCGCAGGTCGAGGTCGGCGCCTGCCTCGCGGCCGCGCTCCTCGCGCTCGCCGCGGCGGCGGACCACCGCCCGCCACTTGGGCCGGCCATGTCGCGCGGTCGTCGACGCTGGCTGCTCGCCGCGGCCGGCGCCGCGACCGCGCTCGCGGGCCAGTTCCTGCCGGAAGTGGTCGGCGTGCCGCTGGTCCTCGCCTGGCTCCCCGCGTGCCTCCTCGGCGCCGCACAGGACGGCGACGATGCCGTCCGCGGCCGGCTGCGCGCTTTTGCGTGGATTCTCGCGGGCTGCGCCGCGATCTGGGTGCCGCGTTGGGTGCTGCTGAGAGCGGCCTTCGGGTACGCCACGCCGGGCACAGGCACAGTCTACTACGTCGGCGGCTTCTGGCAGGTCCTCGACAGCGCGGGCTGGTTCCCGGACAACGAGGCCCCGGCGGCGCGGGCGCTGGCGCAGGGCGGCCGCGGCGCGCTCGCGGAGGCTGTCCGAACTTTCTTCGAACGGCCGCTGCTCTGCCTGTGGGTGTACGCGGGCAATGTCGTCCGCATCTGGCAATACCCGTCGAACACGCTCCGCGAGAGCTTCGTGCTCGACTTCGAGGCGCAGACAACTCTCCACCAACTCCTCGGACTCTTCACGCTGGGGACCGCCCCGGCGATGGTGCGCTTGCGCCCGGCATCCGCCCTCCTCGCGGCCCCCATTCTCCTCCTCACCGCGGGGTACGCGCTCGAGCAGGCGGAGACCCGGTACGTGCTGCCCGCGCTGCCGCTGGTCCTCGCCCTCGCGGCAGCGGCCGTCGTGCGGGTCGCGGACGCCTACGCGAGCGTGCGGCTGGCCCGGGCGGAGGCGATCGCGCTTCTCGCCGGCGGCGTCCTGCTGGTCGCGGCCTCGACGCGGCTCACGCCGCAAGTGCTCACCGGATGCCTCAGCCCGCGGGAGTACGCGGGCGCGTCGGCTGGGGTCGCGGTCTGGCTGGGGGCCGCAAGCGCGGGCCTCCTCCTCGCCGCCCGCGGCACGCTGCGCGCATGGACGGGCGCGCGGGGCTGGGCATACGCCGGGGCGACGCTCGTGGCGGGAGCGACGGCCCTTGGGCTCCTCGGCACCTCGGAGTGGCGCGCGTGGTCCGTGGACCTCGGGACGCCGCCGGAAACGGGGGCGCACGCGCTCCGCACGGTCATCCGACTCGGCGAGGCAACGGCGTGGGCGGCATTGCCGGTGCCGCCCGGAAAGGCGTACCTGCTCATCGACGCGGAGGGCGCGGGACTCGAACGGCTGGAGGTGACCGCGAACGGTGTCCGCCTCCCGCCGCAGGGGTCGGCCGACCCGCCGGCGGACGAACGGTTTCACAAAGACTACCGGATCTGGCTCGACCGCTGGGACGACACGCCGGACGACGTCCGACAGTGGCACGCCTGCTTGCTGCCCACGGAGGCGCTCGCGACCGGTCGGCTGGAGGTGGTGCTCCGCCTCCCAACCGCCGGGGAACCAACCCAAGTGACCATTCACGGCGACGCCCCGGAGGCCTTCGCGGACGGGGCCTACGCGGGCCCCTGCATCGGCTTCGGCGACGACTGCCGTTCGCTGCAGCGGTGGGTCTGGTCGCACCGCGACCCGCGGCTCGACGGGGTCACGCCGCTATTCAGCGCCGGTACGCGCTCGGCGCGCTACGACGGCGAGCGTTGGGACGAGGACGACCTGTCGCCGGACGCGGGCCGGCAGTCAGGCGCTTACCGTATCCGCGTGCTCGTGCTGCCACCGGGGGTCGAGGGGCCGTCCCGGGCGCTTCCGGCGGGGGCGGCGGCGGCGTACTGAAGCGAGCGGCTCGTGCCCGCTTCGGCGCGCGACGCGTCCCTGGACTCCCGCCCGCCGCTCGGGCTGACCTCCAATGCCAGCCCCTCCCACGGGGCGTCCCGCCTATTCACCGACGCATCCAGCACCGAGAGCAAGCTGCGAGCCTGGCGTTGGACGACACGGTCCGAACTCTCCACCACCGAGGTCCCCGCGTAGGCCAAGTCGTGCTTGTCTCTGCGGGGCGCGGCAGGTAGACTTCCAGGTGGGAAGGCCCTGGTGGTCCACCGGCGATCACCCCGAGGGGAAGTGGCATCGGGGAACGTGGGGGCCGTCCGGCAAACCGTGGCTAGGCGGCGATGCCCGTTCTTGCAGGACCTCTGAACTAGGCTGGAGTCGCTGGTCTTCGCTCGCCGACCTCCGGGAGCGCACAGGAAGGCCGGCTCTTCCGAGCGGACGATTCGGTTCGAGGATGAAACGCGTGATTACGATTGTGTTCGCCGACCGGGCGACCGAGAAGAGGGCGCTTGCGTTTCTGCTTGGGCGCTTCTCGGGCCGCGTCACGAAATCGGGGGAGCACCTCGTTCCGGAGGCGGCTCTAGAGGCACTGGCTCAGGAGAACATTCCGTTCACGGTGAAGGGCAGGGCGACCTATGAGCAGCAAGTGGCGGCGCTTCGAGGTGCTGCTGCCGATCAAGAGAAATGACGGCACGTCGGTGCCGGAGGAGTGGTTGGCCGAGGCCGTATTCGAGATCGTGGACCACTTCGGAGCCGCAACCTACGAGACGCAGAACGTCGAGGGGCACTGGCGTCACGCTGGAGTTCTGTATCGTGACGATCTGGTCAAGCTCGTTGTCGATGTACCCGAGTCGGCGCGAAACCGCAAGTGGATGACGCAGTTCAAGGGGCGGTGGAAGCTGAGGCTCGGACAGCTCGAACTTTGGATGGTCAGTTACCAGATCGAGTTGGAATAGGCCGGCCGACCGAGAGGCGTCGCCCATTCGATTCGGAGTCCGAACCGCGTCTCCACTTCTCGACTCGACCGGGCAGTGTGGCCTTGATGGGCCGGCCGTGTGGCAAGAAACCGACATGTGATCGCGCGGTCCGGGATGTCCCGCAAGCCCACCTCAAGAGGACGCCGCCGCCGGCAGTGGAAGGCCCGCCTTCCGCGCGACCCACATCCCGACGAGCGGCACCTTGAAGCTGTAGCCATCCTCCCCTTCCAACATGACCTCGCGGCGAAGGAGCAGAGCGAGGGCCGCGCCCGCATCCGCGCCGACCTTGCTCTCCAGGAGCGACCGGCTTGCGCCCACTCCGTTTTGCTCGGCCACGCCGACCAGGACCGTCCTGGCCGCGTCCGTCAGTTCCTTTGCCCAGAGGTCATGGAAGTAGGGCACAACCTCTTCCGTGACGATCTCGGCCGCCACGGCGGTGACCAGGGACCTGGGCACGCGCTTGAGGCTGTCCTCGTTCGCGCGGCGAATCACGGTCTGGCAGAGGAGCTGCGTCAGAAACGGATGGCCCGCCGCGAGCGTCCAGATTCCTTCGACGGCATCCGCGTCATAGACGTCCGGGAAGTCGTCGGCCGGCCGGGTGATCAGCTCGACCGTCTCCTCCCGATTCAAGTGGCCCACGCGGAGGAGGTGGGCGTGGATGAAGTTGTCGGACCAGATCGGGTCCAGCTCATCGAACCCATGGGCGCCGCTCAGGAGAAAGACCAGCCTCGGGCGGCTCTGGGAGAGGGACCTGACGAGCTGGAGGAAGCGCTTGTCCAGCCGGCCTTCAGCGATCGCCTTCCCCAGCTTTTCGTACTCGTCGAGGTTGAGGAGGAGTGTGCGATCGCCGAGCCCCTCCTCGACGCGCGCGACCCCGAGGGAGCCCAAGGACGCGCTGAGACCGCTCCCTCACGGTCGCGGTTCGGATCGGCTGCGCCAGTCGATTGGCAAGAGGTTCGTCCTTCAGTGTCTTCGGCGTTTTCGGTGGCCCGTCCCTTCGGTTGCGGGCACGGGCTGCCGTGGGATCGCCTGGCCCTCGGTGGCTCGTATCGGCTCCGCGGCCTCGCGGCTCGGCCGTGGCAGAGCAAACAGCCCCTGCTACCCCGCGCCCCGCACCCGCCCCGCGCCCCCCCGCGACGCGTCCCTTGACTCCCGCCCGCCGCTCGTGCTAACCTCCAAGGTTTGAAGGACGCCGCCTCCGCCCGCGCGGGCAAGACCGGGCTGCCGGGACGCGCCGGGCGGCTCGCGTCGTTCACCGGCGGGGGCAGTCGCCCGCCCACGAGCGCGCCGATCGCGGCACAACCACAGCCGGCCCGACGCGATCGTCCCCACCTCCCGAGGGGTTCCATGGCCGACCCTTCCGACAAGGACGTCCTCGTCGCCCAGGTCGTCGGACGCTCGTTCGGCGCCTGCACGGTCCAGGAAAAAATCGCCACCGGCGGCTTCGGCACCGTCTTCAAAGCCGAGGACGCGCGACTCGGCGTGCCCCGCGCCATCAAGATCTTCCACCCCCACCTCGTCTCCGAGAAATCCTTCCGCGTCCGCTTCGACGCCGAGATCCGCACGCTCGCCCAGCTCGACCACGCCAACATCGTCCGCATCCTCTACACGGTCGATGAGCCCGACCTCGTCGGCTACGTCATGGAGTACGTCCCCGGCCGCACGCTCAAGCGCTTCGTGCGCGATACCGGTCGCGTGCCGGTTGCGCGCATGGCCGAGATCGGCGCGCAGATCGCCGAGGCCGTGCATCACGCCCACACGCTCCCCAACCCCGTCGTCCATCGCGACCTCTCCCCCGAGAACATCATCGTCCGGCCCGACGGCCACGTAAAGGTCACGGACTTCGGCATCGCCAAGGTCCTCGGCGAGGAGGCGGTCTCCTATACCGGCGCCGTCGTCGGCAAGCCCCGCTACATGTCCCCGGAACAGTTCGAAGGGTTCGTCTCCGCCTCCTGCGACATCTATGCGCTCGGCGTGATGCTCTACGAAATGGCGGTCGGCCGCGCGCCGTACGACGCCACCACCCACGTCCAATACTACCTACGCCACCGCGACGCCGCGCCCGTCGCCCCCTCGCGCCTCAACCCCGACCTGCCCTGGAAGTTCGAGCGCATCATCCTCCGCGCCCTCGCCAAGCGGCCCGCGCAACGCTACGACTCCATGCGCGCGATCGCGGACGACCTCCGGATGGTCGAGGCCCTGGCCCGCGCCGGGCCGGCCCATCTCTCCACGGACGCCGATCGCAAGGCCCAGGAAGCGTTGGCCCGCGGTTTCTCGCTCTGCGAAGAAGGCCGCTTCGACGACGCGGTCTCCGCCTTCCAGCAGGTCGAAGTCCACGACCCGGGCTGCGCCGTGGCCGCGGAATGGCAGGCGATCGCGCTCCGCCGCTCCACGGAGAAGCCCCTTTCCGCGGCCCAGGAAGACGAGATCGCCGGCCTCATGCGCCGCGGCCTCATGACCCACCAGGCCCACCGCTTCCACGAAGCCGCGGACTGCTTCCGGCGGGTCCTCGAGCTCCGCCGCGACCACGAGGAGGCCCGCAAATGCCTCAGACTCGCCGAGGAACGACTGGCGTCCGAGTCCCGCGCGGTCGCCACGTCCGCGGTCGGCGGTTCCATCGCCGAGCCCGCACCCGAGACGGCCCCCGGCCTTTTCCAGGAAGGCATGCGCCTCCTCGAGGCCGGGGACTACGAGCGCGCGGAGTCCTGCTTCGCCCAGGCGCTCGATCTCGACCCCGGGCACGCGGCCGCGCGCACGAATCGCCAGGTCGCCCGGCTCCGCCTGCGGGAGCGCGCCGCGGGCGAGCGGGCGGTCTCCGACAAAAAAAATGAGGTGCGCGCGCTGCTCGCCGAGGGAATGAGCCTCTTCGGCGCCTCGCAGTTCGCGGACGCGCGCAAGCGCTTTCTCGACGTCCTGGCGATCGAGCCGCTGCACGCCGAGGCCCGCAAGCACCGGATCCTCTCCGAGGAGCGGCTTTTCGGCGAGGAGCGGGCCCTCGCAAAACAGGAAGCCGGCTCTCGCGTACTGTACGACCGCGGCGTGGAGGCCCTCCTGCGCGGCGACCACGCCCGCGCGATCGCGGAGTTCACGGAGCTCCTGACGCTCCATCCAGAGCACGAGGAAGCGAGGTCACGCCTGAGCGAGGCGATGGAGGCCGGCGAACGCGCCCGCGCGCAGGCCGCGGCGAGCGCCGCCGCCGCACGTTCGTCGACGGGCGCCCCGGCCCCGCCGCGAAGCACCCCCCGGCCGCAGTCGACGGCGCCGGTCCCCGCGCCCGCCCCGGTCCGCGCGGCCGCGCCCGCGCCGCAGCCGCCGGTGGACACCGGGTCCGAGGCCTCGACGCTCGTGCAAGCGGTCGAGACCGCCTCCCTGCCCGACCCGTCCTCCCTGCCCGACCCGTCCTCCCTGCCCGCGCCCGCCGCCGCCCCGACGCCGCTCCCTCCAGTCGCGACCGGAGGCGGCCCGAGCGCGGACTCCGCCCTCGCCGAGGCGGACCGTCTCCTCTTCGCCGGCGCGTTCGAGGAGGCCGCATCCTCGCTGGAGGCGGCCCTGACGCGCGACCCCGAGAACCCGACGCTCAAGTCCCGCCTCGAGAAGACCCGCGTCACGCTCCGCAAAAAAAGGAGCGATGAGGCGGTGACCACCCTGCTGGCCGCCGGCGCGCTCTCGCTCTCGACCGGCGACTATCGAAAAGCACGGGAGACCTTTGTCGGCGTCCTCCTCCTCGTCCCGACGCATCGCGAGGCCCTCGACAACCTCGCCCTCTGCGACCGTCGGCTCGCGACGGGCGCACGCTCCGACACGCCGGCGGGCCCGCCCCGCGCCGCCTCCTCGCCGACTTCGCACGCACCCGCCGCCGCCGGCCCCGCGCGCCCCGCGCGCCCCGCCACCCCGCCGCCCACGCCGCCCGTCCCCCGGCCCGGCCAGGGAGCCGCCTCAGGTGAACCCCCTACCCGCGTCTCGCATCCGGGTTCCGGCCCCTCCGCGTCCGTGGCTGACTCCGCTCCCCCGGCGCCCGCAGCCGCTCCCGCCGCCGCCACCGCCGCCCCCTCCACCGCGCCGCCGCGCCGCGCCCCCCTCATCGCGCGCATGCGCGAAATGACCCTCCTCGACCGAGCCCTGGACTCCGCCGTCCGCGGCACGGGCGCGTCCTTCCTCGCGAGCGGCGAAGAGGGCAGCGGGAAGAGCCGTCTCCTGGAAGAATTCCTCACGGTCAATTCCTTCCGGTCGTGCCTCTTCCTCACCGGCGCCTTCACCGGCGACCTCTCGCAGCCGCTGACCGCCTTTCCCCCGATCGTCGACGCGGCGTTTCGCGCGGTCGAGGCCGGGTCGCGCGACCTCCATCTCCGGCTCCTGCCGAAGTGGGGACCGGACCTGTCGAAATTCGTGCTCAGCCTCCGTCAGCGCCTCCTGGACCAGGGGCTGAAGCCCGCCTTCGACGCGCCGCCGGCACGCGCGGCCGAAGTCCTCCAGTCCTTCCTCCTGGAGGTCGCCGACTGGCGCCCCGTGGTCCTCTGCCTCGAGAAGCTGGAGCTGGCCGACCGCTACTCCGCCGACGTCTACCGCGCGCTCGCCATCGCCGCGAAGACCCACCCGCTCTTCCTCCTGGGTACGCTCTCCTCCGGAAAAAAAACTGATACCAATCCGTTCCCGCGCATGGTCGCCGCGCTCCGCCGCGAGTCCCTGGTCACGGACCTCCCGCTCGCTCTCTTCTCGCGCAACGACGTGGAGGCCTTTTTCCGCGGCGCCCTCTCCTGGGAACGCCCGTCGGCGCCGCTGCTGTCGGAAGTCCTCCGGCTCACCGGGGGGAACCCCGCGAAGGTGGAGAAGATCCTGGTCTACCTCCTGGAGCGCGGGCTCCTGACGCGCGAGGGCAGCGACTGGCGGGTGAGCGCCGAGGCCGGCGACAACCTCGACCTCGCCCTCGGCCTCACCGAGGCGCTGATCCCGAAGTACCGCTCGCTGACGAAAAAGCACCAGGGGGTCCTGCAGGTGGCCGCGGTCTTCGGCCGCCCCGCCTCCTTCAAGCTCCTGAAGGAAATCACCGCCCTGCCGGAAACCGAGCTCTTCTATATCCTGAACGACCTCGTCGCCGAGCGGATGCTCGCCGAGCGGACGGAGCGCGGCCAGTCCGCGCACGCGGTCATGACGCCGAAGCTGCAGGAGCACGTCCTCGGCACGCTCACGCCGGAGGAGCGCGACCGCGCGCACGAGCGGGTGGCGAAGAGCCTCGAGAAGGCGCTCGGCGAATTGCCGGAGGAGACGGTGGACGCGATCGCGGACCACTTTCTCCAGACGGCGAACGCCGAGAAGGCCGCCGAGTACTGCCTCAAGGCGGGGGACCGGCTCGCGCGCGCCGGGTACCATCGGCGGGCCATGGACCGGCTCCAAAAATTGCTGGACCTGCTCCCCCGACTCCGGAACCGCGAATTCCACGGCGAGGCGCTGGAACGGCTCGGCCTGTTGAACGCGCGGAGCGGCAAGGCCGACCTGGGGCTCCGACAGCTCACCGAGAGCCAGTCCGTCGCGGGGCGAAAGGGAAATCCGGCGGAGTTGAACCGAAGGCTCGGCCTCGTGCACCTGATCGCGGACCGGTACATCGAAGCCGCGCGTCACCTCGACCTCGCCCAGAACGCGCTCACGCGCACGGCGAAGAGGGAGGAGTTCGAGGTCGGGCTGGCGCAGACGCGGCTCCTGCTGGCGCGGGAGGAGTTGGCGAAGGCCCAGGAGCTGGCGAAGCAGGTGGAAGCGCGCGCGGGCGCGCCGGGGCGGGAGGACGCGCTCGCGGCGGCGCGACTCGCACAGGCCGAGGTCTCCTTTCTCACCGGCGATCCGGCGAAGGCCGCGGAGGGCCTGCGCGCGGTCCTCGGGCTGCTCGACAAGCGGGAGTGCCTGGACCTGCGGGCGGAGGCGCTCCTCCTCGTCGCCCGCGGTGCGCTCCTCCGCTACGAACGGGAGGAGGCGCAGGCGCGGGTCACGGAGGCGCTCGAGGCGGCCCGGTCGATGCCGGACCCGGGTTTCGAAGTGCGCGCCCTGGTCCTCCAGGGCGAATTGCAGGGGCGCACGGGACAGGTGCTCAAGGCGCGGGACACGCTTTCGCAGGCGCTGGAGCAGGCGCGCAAGGTCGATCGGGTTTTCCTGCTGGGGCACGCCCATGCGTCCCTCGCCGCCTTCTTCCTCGGGGTCGAGGACTGCTCGAACGCGCTCGAGCACGGCACCGAGGCGCTCATGCACTTCGAACGCATCGGCTGCCGCTCGGGCACCGCCGCCGCCCGCGTCGTGCTGGGGAGCGCCCACTTCCGGCGAGGCGGGATCGACAAGGCGGGCCCGCTCCTCTCCGCCGCGGTGGCGACCCTGGAAAAGCTCGGCGTGCGCGCCGGCCTCGCGGCCGCCCAAACGGCCCTCGCGGAGTTCCACCTGCGCAAGTCGGACGCGACCACCGCCGAGCAGCTCCTCGCGCACGCGCTCGTGAACGCCCAGCGCTACGAGGACGTGCACACGACCGCCCTCGCCCACCGAGCCCAGGCCCTTGCGCGGGCCCAGAAGGGCCACTTGAATTCGGCGAACACGCTCTTCGTCAAGTCGCTCCAGGCCCTGGACAAGGTCGCCGACACCTGGGCCCAGGCGGACGCCTCCTTCCGCTACGCCCAGTTCCTCCTCGACACCAACCCGGCCCCCGGCTCCCCAGCGCTCGCCCTCGCCCAGAAGCATGGCCGACTTGCCGCGGAGGAGTTCGGTCGGCTGGGGCTGCCCAATTGCAAGAAGCGCGCGGAGGCCGAGCTTGCCCGCGTCGCCAAGTAGGCGGTCGCACGCCGCGCGGCACGCGCGCACCCACGCGCAGGCGCGCACGCCGCTGGGTGCCGCGCGCAGCGAAAAACCAATCGACAACCCCAACGCCAATAGACTCCAACTCCAAAGACCAACTCCAACAGAGTGCCGCTGGCTGATCGCGCGGTGTATAGCACTTCCACGCTGAAGAAGTGGAGCCTTCGAGCCCAACTGGTTCGTAGTTCCGCCTTTAGGCGGGGCTGCCAACCAAGTGTCGCAGTTCTCGCCGCACGCGCCGCCTGAAGGCGGAACTACGAACAGCGGCGAAGCTTGGCAGCGTCCGGCGCAGGTGGCGAAACTTTGGATCCACCGTTGGAGTGCTGGGCGTACGCTCCACCGCGCGGGTTCGAAACTCTTCTCGGCGTGTCACGACGTCGCGTCCTGTCGGCGCCGACAACCCCGTATTCGACCCACAATGCGCCGTTGAAGTTGGTCGTTGAAGTTGGAGTCGATTGGGGTTGGAGTTGGCCTTTTGGTGTTGCGCCCGTTGGTGTTGCGCCCGTAGCCCACGCCGCGTCCCTTGCCGAAAGTCGAGCCATGGAGTCCCGCCCCTCGCGACCCGCCGCCGCCTTCGAGCCGCACTTCCGTTCCTTCGCGGATGCCACCCGCTACCTCGCCGCGTTCACGAACTACGAGAAGCAGACCAGCATCCCCTACGGCCCGTCGACCTACAACCTTGACCGCATGCGCGCGCTCTGCCGCGCCCTCGGCGATCCCCAGGACCGCATTCCCGCGATCCACATCACCGGCACGAAGGGAAAGGGGTCCACGGCCGCGATGGTGGCCTCGGTCCTGCAGGCGCACGGCTACCGCGTCGGCCTCTACACGTCGCCCCACCTGCTTGCCCTGGAAGAGCGCATTCGCGTGGACGGCGAGCCGATCGCACGGCGTGAGTTCGTGAGGGGCATGAACGCCCTCGCCCCCCATCTCGCCGCGCTACGCATGGGGGAGGTCGAGGGCGCGGACGCGGGTCGGGCGACGTTTTTCGAGATCCTCACCGCGCTCGCGTTCCGGCACTTCGTGCAGGCCGGCGTCCAGTTCGCGGTCCTCGAGGTCGGCCTCGGCGGCCGGCTCGACGCGACCAACGTCCTCGCGGCGCCGGCCGCGTGCGCGGTGACGTGCGTAGACTTCGACCACATGGACAAGCTCGGCGACACGCTCGCCGCGATCGCGCGCGAAAAGGCGGGGATCGCGAAGTCCGGCTGCCCGCTGGTCACGGGCGAGTCTCGCGCCGAGCCGCTGGCCGAGATCCGGCGGGCCTGCGCGAAACTGCGTGCGCCGCTCGTTCGGGTCGGACGCGACCTCGACCTGGCCGCCTGGCGGCCGGAATGGAAGGACGGCCGGCCCGGCGGGGCGGTGGAGGTCCGAGGCCGGCTCCGCTCCGCCTACCGGCTGCACGTGCCGCTCGCCGGCCGGCATCAGGCGGCCAACGCCGCCGTCGCGGTCGGCCTGCTCGAGGTCCTCGAGGAGCGCGGCCTGCTTCGACTCCGGCCCTCCGCGCTCCGCGAAGGGTTCCGTCGGGTCGAGGCCCGCGCCCGCGTCGAGGTCGTTCGCCCCTCCCCCTGGCCGGGCGGGCCCGGCCTCGTCGTCGATTCCGCCCACAATCCGGTTTCGATTCGCGCCCTGCTCGAGGCCCTCGCGGCGTACCCGGCCTTCGCCGCCCGCGGGCGCGTGCTCGTCCTCGCCGCCTCTCGCGACAAGGAGCCCGAGCGGTTTCTCTTCGCCGCCGACGGGGCCCGCGCGGTCGTCTGCACGCGCTTCCGCGGGCCGCGCGCCTGCGAACCGGAGGAGCTGCGAGACCTCCTGGCCCGCTCCGGGCGCGCGTTTGCCCTCGGACTCCACGTGGCGCGCACGCCGGCACTCGCCCTGCGACGCGCCCGCGCTCTGGCCTCGAAGCGTGCATGGATCGTGGCGACAGGCTCGTTCTATCTCGCGGGTGAGGTCCTGGCCGGCTTGCGCAGCCGCCGGGCCAGGGACCCGCACGAGGTCCGGCGGATCCGGGCGGTCCGCAACCCAACGCGACGCGACGCTTCTGCGTATTGACAGCGGAAGCTCAAAAAGGGTACTATCCTTGTTTCGACTCTGTCCACGATCAGCAGGCTCAGCGCGGCGGGGCCGCAGCCAAACGACGACGGAACCACAGATTTCACAGATTACCGACGATTTCACAGATTCGTCATCTGTGTCATCGCGTAGAATCTGTGAAAGCTGTGGTTTTCGTGGCGTTCGACCCAAGCAAGAATTGTCGCAAGAAAACAATTTTCGAACGATTAGAAGTTCAGAGGAGGTTCCCGGCATGGTCCGCTTGTCCATTCCCGCCGCCGTCCTGACGACGGCGCTCCTGGCCCTGGCACCGAGCGCCCCGGCGGACACGCCGTCCGCGAAGGACATCTTCGCCACCGCCTTCAAGAATACCCAGGCAGCGTCCAGCTTCCGCGTGAAGGTCGCCATCGAAGTGACCCTCGGCGAAGGCATGACCCCGATGGGCATCTCGGCCGAGGGTTGGATGAAGAGCCCGGATTTGAACTACGTCAAGATGAACGGCTTCGGCGGCATGGAGACGGAGTCGTATCACAAGGGGCCGAAGGGGGTCCGCAAGGACGCCGTGACCGGCGAGTGGGTGAGCGAGGACGGAGAAGAGGGAGACCTCACCGGACAGAAGCTGCAGAACCCGCTGGAGTACGTGAAGCTGGTCGAGCCGTACGCGGACAAGGCCGAGTTGCTCGCCGACGAGACGATCGAAGAGGGGAAGGAAAAGGTCCTCTGCAGCGTGGTCAAGCTGACCCCGCCTGCGGAGGCGTTCCGCGGCCTGCTCTCCGGGAACGGCATTCCGGAAGCGGCCGTGGACTGGTCGAAGGCGAAGGTCGTGCTGCGCGGCTGGATCGCGAAGGACACGATGCTTTTCCGCCAGCTCATCGCGGACCTGGACCTTCAGATCGCGGGCCTCGCGATGCCGGGGTCGGAGGGGGACGACGAGCTGATGGGCGAAGAGCCGGCTGGGAAGAAGGGGAAGCACCACAAGGACAAGGGGCACAAGAAGGGTGAAAAGGACCCGGCTCCGGGCGCGGCGCCCGCGGGCGATTCACCCGGCGCCAAGCCGGACCCGAGCGCGGGTGACCCGATGGGCGGCGGCGAGAAGCCGGCGGCCCAGCCTGGTGCCGACGGCGGGGACGAGGACGGCGGCGCGGGCGCGCCGGTCATGAAGGTAAGCCCGAAGGCCAAGTTCTCGATGTACGACTACGACCAGGATCCCTCCGCCGACATCCCGGCCGTGGTGAAGACGAAGCTGGGGATCAAGTAGAAGGAGCCCCGGGGCGGCTCGCGCAGCCGGACGTCGCTCCGCGAGACGGTAGCGAAAGAGACAGCACACGCGATTCTTGCGAGGGACAGGCCCACTGGCCGGGCTTGTCCCTCGCTTTTTTTCCATGTCGATTCTCCTGGGGAGTGTGAGGGGGGGAAGTCGGGTGCGCGGTCCTTTGGTTCCAGCCGCTGCCAGACTGACAGAGCGTCTGCCGTTCCAGGCGAGGCCAAGGAGTGCGCTCGGGTCCAGATGCACTCGCAAGATACTTATCAACAGCATGTTACACAATACACTCCAGAGACACTTCATGGCCCGCAAATTGCTTCAAACTCCTTGTCTTCCGGGGTCCCACTTCCCCTGAAGAGCTTTCATCCGCGGAAGACACCGAGTTTCCATTCCCAACGGAGGTCGAGATGCCGGCGAAGAAGATCGCTTTCTCCCAGGAGGCCCGTGAGGCCATCAAGCGCGGCGTGGTGCAGCTTGCGCGCGCAGTCAAGGTCACGCTCGGACCGCGCGGCCGGAACGTGATCCTCGAGAAGAGCTTCGGCTCCCCGCTGATCACGAAGGACGGGGTCACGGTCGCCAAGGAGATCGAGCTCGAAGACGGGTACGAGAACATGGGCGCGCAGATGGTGCGCGAGGTCGCCTCCAAGACGAGCGACATCGCCGGCGACGGCACGACCACCGCGACCGTCCTGGCCGAGGCGATCTTCCTGGAGGGGCTGCGCAACGTGGCCGCCGGCGCGAACCCGCTCGGCATCAAGCGCGGGACCGAAGCCGCCGTGGCCGAGGTCACCAAGGAACTCGACAAGATGGCCGTGAAGGTCAAGGACAAGAAGGAAATCGGCTTCGTCGGCGCGATCGCCGCGAACAACGACGCCGAGATCGGCAAGATCCTGGCCGACGCGATGGACAAGGTGGGCAAGGACGGCGTGATCACGGTCGAAGAGGGCAAGGGCCTGGAGACGACCGTCGAGTTCGTCGAGGGGATGCAGTTCGACAAGGGCTACCTCTCCCCGCACTTCGTCAGCGACCTGGAGACGATGGAGTGCCACCTGAAGGACCCGTACATCCTGATCCACGAAAAGAAGATCTCGAACGTGAAGGAACTGCTGCCGGTGCTGGAGAAGGTGGCCCACGCGGGCAAGCCGCTCCTGCTCGTGGCGGAAGAGGTCGAGGGGGAGGCGCTGGCCACCCTCGTGGTGAACAAGATGCGCGGGACCTTCGAGGTCTGCGCGGTGAAGGCGCCGGGCTTCGGCGACCGCCGCAAGGAGATGCTCGAGGACCTCGCGATCCTGACCGGCGGCCGGGCGGTCTTCGAGGACTTGGGCGTGAAGCTCGAGAGCCTGAAGCTGGAGGACCTGGGCCGCGCGAAGAAGATCGTGGTCGAGAAGGAAGCGACGACGGTCGTCGAGGGCCAGGGCGACAAGAAGCAGATCCAGGGCCGGATCGCGCAGATCAAGAAGCAGATCGAGACGACGACTTCGGACTATGACAAGGAGAAGCTGCAGGAGCGGCTGGCCCGGCTGGCCGGCGGCGTCGCGCAGGTCCAGGTCGGCGCGGCGACGGAGACGGCGATGAAGGAGAAGAAGGCGCGCGTCGAGGACGCGCTCCACGCCACCCGCGCGGCGGTCGAGGAGGGCATCGTGGCCGGCGGCGGCGTGGCGCTCATCCGCGCGCAGAAGTCGATCGATAAGCTGAAGCTCTCCGGCGACGAGGCGGTCGGCGCCGACATCATCCGCCGCGCCATCGAGGCGCCGCTCAAGCAGATCGCCACCAACGCCGGCGAGGACGGCGAAGTGGTCCTCGCGCGCGTCCGCGAGACGAAGGACGCCAACTTCGGCTACAACGCGCAGTCCGGTGAGTTCGAGGACCTGTTCAAGGCCGGCGTGATCGACCCGAAGAAGGTGGTCCGGATCGCGCTCCAGAATGCGGCGAGCGTGGCGACCCTTCTCCTCACGACCGAGGCGATGATCGCCGAGATCCCGGAGAAGAAGGAAAAGGCCATGCCCGGCGCCGGCGGCGGCCACCACGGGATGGACTTCTAGAGCGCCACGAGGCGCCGGCGGCCCGCGAGCAGCGACGCACGAAGTCCGCGGGACTCGCAGACGCCCAAGCTACGGTATTCACCCGATCCCCCCGGGAGCTCGCTCCCGGGGGGATCGTCATTTCGCAACCGCTCGCGAAGCACTTCTCCCCATTCCCCGACGAGGTCCCCATGGACACGGATCGGGAGCCCCCTCGCCGTTCGAACGAACGGGCGCGCGTGCTGGTCGGTCGCGCCGCGGGCGCGGCAGGCGGCCTCCTCCTCCTCGCCTGCTACTTCCTCCCCTTCGTCCAGACACTCGACGGCGCCGAAGCCCCCTGGACCGACCTTCGGGACGTGGTCCGGAATCCCAAGACCGAGCCCCGCACGCTGCTCATGACGGTGCTTCTGTTCGGAGTCGGAACCCCCTTCGGCTTCGGCGGGGTCGCGGCGGCGCGCATCGCGGTCTCCGGCACGGGCGAGCGCGCGGGCGGATGCTGGGCGCGGTTCTTCCGCATCCTGACCGAGGCGTGGCTCATCGTCGGCGCGATTCAACTCCTCCTCCAGGCCATGGCCTTGCTTGCCGCCGGCCCGACGATCGCCCGCGGCTCGACGCTGCTCCTCCTCGCCTTCGTCGGCGGCTGGACCGGACGGCTCGTCTGGCTCCGCGAGCATGCCGGCTACGATTGGCCGAACGAGCGACTGCTCCTCCAAGGGCAGATCGTGATGGGAGTCTCGGGCCTCGCCTGGATCCAGGGACGCCTCTTTCGCGAGCTGGTCCACGGCTCGAACCTGCGGAATCTCCTCGTGGACGTCCGCTACGGCGTTGTCCTGGCCGTACTCGCCTCGGTGCTGCTCGTCGTCGGTGGGATCGTGGAGGGCAGCGTCCCGGGCCGGCAGTCGTGGGGCAGCGCCGCTCGCCTCAGGAGAGGTCCGCGACTCCCATAGCCGCGGGCGCCGCCGCTGCCGCTGCCGCTGGCGGTGAAGTCGCCAGGGTCGGCGCCGCCCTGCGCGAAGTGGCAACGGCTTCGATCGAGTACACGACCAGGGCCGTCCAGATGCATCCGAAGGCCACCGCGTGCTTCGCCGTGAAGGCCTCGCCGTAGGCGAGCACGGCCAGCAGGAACTGCACGCTCGGGGAGATGTACTGCAGGATCCCGACCGTCGAGAGGCGGAGTCGGCGCGCGGCATTCGCAAAACAAAGCAGCGGAACCGCGGTGACGATCCCCGAAGCGGCCAGGAGGAGGTCCAGTCCGCGCGAGTGCCTCCCAAACGACGAGTGTCCCGCCGCAGCGACGACCGCGAGCCAGCCGAGACCCGGGAGAACCAGGAAGGACGTCTCGACCGCCAACCCCACCAGGGCGTCGACCTTCGCCACTTTTCGCAGCAGCCCGTAGAGGCCGAAGGTGACCGCGAGGAGCAGTGCGACCGCGGGCAGCCGGCCTTGGGAGAACGCCAGGTAGCCGACGCCCGCCGCGGCTAGCAGTACGCCCGCGATCTGCCCCGGTCGGAGCCGCTCGCGCAAAAAGACGACGCCGAGAAGCACGTTCACGAGCGGGTTGATGAAGTACCCGAGGCTTGACTCGAGCATGCGGTCGTGCGCCACCGCCCAGATGAAGACGAACCAGTTGGTCGCAATGAGCAGCGTGCTCGCGACGAGCGTGGCGATCGTCCGGCGCGAGCCGAGGGCGCGGAGCGCCTCCGGCCAGCGGTTCTTCGCCCGCATGAGCAGCGCGAGCAGGGCGAAGGACCAGACGACCCGGTGCGCGAGCAGCTCCGGCGCGGGCACGTGGGCGACCGCCTTGAAGTACACGGGGACCAGCCCCCAGGAGCCGTAGCACGCGAGGCCGTAGAGTACGCCCGAGCGCGCCTCCGCGGCGTTTGCGGCGGCGGCCGCGGACAGGATCGGCGCGTCGGCGATCGGGATCGGCTTCGACACTTCAGTTCCCGTTCCCACAAGAGACTCGGACTCGACAAAAGGCCCGCGACCCGCGGTCGAAAATGGTGGTGCAGGGCCTCCGCCCTGCACCCGCCCTCGCGCGGACCGTCTGAAGGTTCGCCCTCTTTTCCATGTCCAGGCCCAGCGCCGCGGGCTATCGTCGTTCAGTGCACCGCTTCTCCAGGAGGGCCGCATACAGCCCTGCGATGCGGTCGGCGGCGACTTCGGGTCGAAAGTCCGCCTGCACGCGGGCCCTGCCCCCCGTGGCGAGACGACGCGCAAGCTCGCCGTCGCCGAGTACGCGCGCCAGGGCGCGGGCGAGCGCCGGCGGATCCTTCGGCGGGACGAGTAGGCCCGAGCCGCCTTCCCGGATCAGCTCAGGTGTTCCCCCTACCGCCGTCGCGACCACCGGCCGGCCCGCGGCCATCGCCTCGAGGATCGCCATCGACTGCGGTTCTTCGTTCGCCGGGTGCGCGAGCACGTCGAGGTCGGCGAGCACGTCCGCGATGTCCGAGCGCTGCCCCGCGAAGAGCACGCGTCCGTCAAGCCTGAGCTCCCCGACGCGCCGATGGAGCGCGGCCTCGTACTCCCGCGACTCGGCCTTCTCCGAGAAACGGCTCCCCACAAGGACGAAGAACGCGTCGGGGCAAGCCGCGAGGACGGCCGCGGCAGCCTCGACGAAGACGTCCTGCCCCTTTCGCAGCGCGAGCTGTCCGACGCAGCCGATCAGCCGCGCGCCCGCGGGCACCCCGAGCGAGGCGCGGAACCGGCCGGGCACCCCGGCCGCAGCGCGCTCCGCGTCCACGCCGTCCGGCACCAGCACGAAGCGCTCCCGCGGCACGCCTTCCGCCACGAGGTGCTCTTCCACGGCCATAGAGACCGCTATGAGCCTGCGGTTCTTCGCGATCGCGCTCGACTCGGCCCGGGAGAGGCTCCGGACATCGCGGCAGTGCGCGAGCGTCGGGATGCCGGCGCTCTCTCCCGCAGGTCCGGTCGCCCGCGCCATGGCAAGCGAGTTCGCGTGGAGCAGGTCTGCGCCGGCCGCGGCTGCCGCGCGCGCCACCGCTTCCGCGGCCGCCGGCGGCGCGAGCTTCACGCCGCCTTCCCGCAGGTCAAGCCGTCGGAGCGGAATGCCGGCGTCGTGCAGCCTGCGCTCCAGCGCGCCTCCGGGCGGGGCGAGCACGACCGGTTCGTATCGCGTGCGGTCGAGCCGCAGCAGAAGCTCGACCGCGGCGGCCTCGCCGCCGCTCAGCGTCGGGAATTCGCACACGAGGGCGACGCGGGCGGGCATTCGGATCCGTCTCCTGGTCTTCGCGGGTTCGCAGCGGGCGACTCGCGCTTGCACCAGGCCCACGGAAGAATAGCATGCCCCGGTGCAACCCGCTCGGCACTTTGGAGGGCCGCGTCCCCTTGGGGCCCGCGCAAAAATGGCTTCGTAGCAACGACCCGAACAAAGGCTAAACGCGACCGCGGACGGCAAGTGGCTAGATCATGCCTCCGCCTCCCAACTAGCCGCGGGCGAAGTTTGAAATTGGAAATTCGGGGCGGCCGTGTGGGTCGAATGCGGGACTTTTACACAGAGACGCGGAGACGCAGAGGCCGGGCGCTGAGTCCACCCTCCCCTACCGGCGATAATCTCCGGCCACGCACTGAGAGATCGAGTTTAGCTTCATTTCGGCTTGGCTGCTTCGTATTCCCTCGCATGGCTGGGCGCACCGGCGGATCGAGAGCGCTTACCCGACTCAGGCCGTGGTACCCACGCGCGCGGGCCGGCCTGCGCTCCGTAGCTCGCGTCGAGCGAGCGAAGGCGGGAGGCCCGCGCCCCCAGGCGCCGGTCGACCTGAGAAGACGCGAAGCAACTCCGGCGCGTGGCCTTACCGAAACTTCAGGGAGTCGTCAGTGGCGGCGAATCTCGGGCGGCGGTAAAGTTCTCTCGCGACACTTGCGACCCGCAACCGCCGGGATGCCGAGTCCGGTCACACGTTGCGCCCGGCAGCCCTTGGTAGGGGCACGGCGTTGCCGTGCCCACGAAGCGGGCGCCGACACTCAACCGCGCGCGACCGGCGTCAGCGTCGGCTTCCGCCCTGCCCACACTTCTCAACCCGAAGGAGACTGCCATGCGCCTCGCCGCGATCGCCCTCTCGATCCTCGTGCTCTGCTCCGGCGGACGAAAATTCGGCCCGGACCTGGCTTCAGACGATGTGGAGCGGGCCGCTGCCCGCGGGCGCGCCTTTCTGCTGGCTCGACAGGCCGCGGACGGAAGTTTCGCGCCCGCAGGCGCGGCATCCCGCCTGCGCCTCGGCGTCACGGCGCTCGCCGCGCTGGTTCTGGAAGGGGAGACACAGCATCGCGCCGTCGCTTTCCTCCGGGCGTGCCAGCGGCCCGACGGCCTCGTCGCCGACCGGCTCGAGCGCCATCCCTGGGGCGCGTGGGAGCATGCGTACGCGACGTTCGCCTTCGCGCGGTCACCGGAGGCGCGCGTCGAGCTCGAGCGCGCGGTCGGCTGGATTCTGCGCGCCCAGGCCCCGGACGGCTCGTGGAGCTATTTCCCGCAGCCCGCGGACGGCTACGTGCAATCGGGGATCCAGGCGAGCCTGCTCGAGGCCCTGCTCCTGGCCCGTCGCCGCGGCGTCGCCGTGCCCGCGTCCGTACTCGCGCGCGCGGCCGACTACCTCGAAAAGCAACAACTGTCGGAAGGCGCGTTCCGCAATCACGAGTTCCAGCAGCCGACCTACGAGGTGAGCGCTGTGGCGGTGGCCGCGCTCGCGGCGATGGGCCGGCACCCATCCTTGCGCTTCCTCGAGACGCGCGATGCGCGGGCCTTCCTCCAAAACCTGCCCGAGGCCACGGGCGGCGACCGCTGCGCCTGCTACGACCGCGGGTACCACCTCTTCGGTCTGTTCTGGACCACGGTCGCCTACCGGCGTGCGGGCGACGACGATCGCTTCGAACGTTGGTTCGCCGAAGTCGCGGCCGGCCTGTTGCGCGCGCAACGCCCGGACGGCGGCTGGGACGGCTGGTTCGGCCCGGAGTACGCCACGGCCCTCGCGCTGCTCACGCTGGAGTCCTACGAAGGCGCGCCCGGACGGTGGCTGGAGTAGGGCGCCGCTTGAGGCGGGACGCAATGAGATCGGGCCGGCGTGCAGCGCTGGCGACGCCGGCCCGTTCGAAGACGGAGGTCGGGGATCGAAGCCGTCTACGGCGCGCTTGCCGGGATCGACCAACTGTGGAGTACCAGCCCCTCGGAGCTCACGAATTTGCAGGTCATGGCCCCGCCAGCCACGTCAACGACCAGGATCGCGCGCTTCGCCGGCTCGACGAAAAGGGAGTTCGGATTCGGGGTCTCCACCGGATGGCCCAGCTCGCCGGTCGCGATCTGCGCGTAGTGCACGCCGCTCTTGAGCGAGTGTTCGTTGAGCTTGTCATGCGCGGCAATCACCAGGTTGACGTGGTAGGTTTCGAAGAGCGGCATGAAGTATTTCCGCATCGCCAGCCTTTCCAGCGCTTCCCGGTACAGCGGGCCGGACGACCAGGTCGGGATGTGCATGAACACGACCTTGTAGGTCGGGTCGTCCACCCCGTCGGTCGCGGCCGCGAGCGTGCTCTTCAGCCAGTCCTTTTGCTGCTTGAAGATCCGCGACGGGTTCTCGAAGTACCAGGTGCTGTTGAGCGCGATGAACTGCGTGTTGCCGGAGCGCACCGAGTACCATTCCTCGTTCCCCGGATTGTTCATGATGCGCTTGAACTCGGCGGTGCCCATGGACCCGGGCAGCGGGTAGCCGTTGCTGAACAGGTAGGTGTGGTTCCCGACCGCGTTCAACACCGGCACGTGCGGGTAGAAAGCGCCGCCGATCGTGAAGTAGCGGTCCCACTCGTCGCGGCTCGAGCCGCTGTCCACCTGATCGGAGGCGTCCACGATGAGTTGGGGGGAGGCGGCGAGCACCTCCTCCGCGAAACCGCCGACCGCGTCCTCGGTGTGGGTCTCGCCCATCGCGACAAAGCTGAAGGGCGTGGCGCCGAGCACCGCGGTCTTAAACGTGCCGGAGCCGGTGAAGCCCGCGCCGCTCACGCTGTAGTAGTAGGTGGTCGCCGGGGTGAGCCCGGTGAGCGCGACCTGGTGCTCCTTGACGGGAGCCGCGGACGTGACCGTCGAGCCGAGCGCGGGGCTGGCGCCGTACGTGACCGTGCTGGGACCGGCGGTGGCGGTGACCCAGCAGACCACCATGCTGGTCGACGTGGGATTCTGAAGGTAGGGTCCAAACGTGCGGTCCGTGGGCCACGCCGACGCGGCCGAGCCCGCCACGCAGAGGACCAGCGCCACCAGGAGTGCGTGCTTCGTCGTTTTCATTCCCGACCTCCGCAAGAGGAGTCGATCCCCGATCCCGGATTTGGAAGGCGGCCGCGCCCGCCGAAGGGGGAGGATTCTAGTGCGTAGCGCGCGAATGATCAAGCGTAATTTTCGCGGCGGTTGGGGGGAGCAGCCCTTTCAAGGTGGCAGGAACCTTGCTCCCCTTGCGAAACGGGCTCGCAGATGCCCGATCAGCGGAGGTCGTGCACTTCCCGGTGCCTTGCTCACCCGACCGCGAGCGCTTGTGGTGCAGGGCTTCCGCCCTGCACCGACGGGGCGACCCGGTTGAATAGCACCGAGCCCGTTGGGTGCGAGGCTGGCAACGGGAGAAAGCGGGGAGGTGCTGCTGACGATCCGCGCAAGAGCGGGTGCAGGGCGGACACGTCCACCGAAGCGCCGCGCGCGAAGGCGGAAGCCCTGCACCACAATGTGGACTCACGATGCATGGTCGGGTGAATAGGCAACCTGCGGGCGGATGCCCGGACGGGGCAGCCACCTTGAAAGGGCTGGGCAGGGGGGGGAGGACGATCAGCGGAGGGAAGGACTTCCCGAAACGCACCCCCTGCGAGGGTACGTGGCGAGCGGGGAGGGTACGTTGAGGTAGGCTCGACCCAAGACTACGCGGGGCGCCAGGGTGGGATTTGGCGAGGGCGACGGGGCTCGAACCCGCGACTTTCGGATCGACAGTCCGCTCGCAGATTCCCGCAAGCCCGCGTCGCACAAGGCTTCCGGGCCGGAGGCCCCGAACCGTCGGACCGCCGGTCGGACTCCTCCCCCGTCCGACGGCCCGTCCGATGCCCCGTCCGACTCCTCCCTTCATCGCCGGCTCGACCTCTGGCCGACGCTCCCGCCGGCGCGCGGCGGACCTACGTGGACCCCGGAGCCGCCTCCGCCCTCGCTCGCCCGTGGCCTTGCCCTTCGTGCGGTCGCGCGATGCCCGGCTCCGCGGCCCTTACCTCGCACGTCTCCGCGCTCCACCCCTCCGCCGGGCCACCAACGCCCCGCGGTTGGCGCTGCCCTGACCCGGGATGCGCCGACCGCCTCCCCGACGCCGCCCGCTTTGCCGAGCACCTGAACCGGCACGCGCTCGAACGCGAGGCCGCCGGCATTGGGGAGGTGCTCCCCCGGCGAGAACCCGGCGAGCGTGCCGTGCCGAAGCCCTGCAAGGTGAAGGGATGCAAGAGGCCCGCGCGCGCCCGCGGAATGTGCGCGACCTGCTACCAGGCGTGGCGGCGGAAA
The DNA here is from genome assembly GCA_016197205.1 of Planctomycetota bacterium. GTDB lineage: Bacteria > Planctomycetota > MHYJ01 > WSZJ01 > JACPWG01 > JACPWG01. The sequence goes on along the minus strand of JACPWG010000104.1, from coordinate 144,306 downwards.
CGGCGCGAGAAGACTCCTGCGCCCACACGCCCGCGAATCGGGTTCCGGCCGCCGCCGAAAGGCGACGCCGGCGCAACCGGACGCTCGACGGCCCGCGACGCCCCACCGGCAAGGCGGAAGCAGTAAGCCGCGTCCTCGTCCGCATGGTACAATGCACGCAACGTGCATTTCAGGAGGCGCACCATGACCAAGATGGACGCGACGAAGGCGCGGGCCGACTTCTCCGACACCTTGAACCGCGTCGCCTACGGGGGGAAGCGGATTCTTCTGCTCCGCCGCGGAAGGCCCGTCGCCGCAATGGTCACGCCCGAGGACCTGGAGCGGCTCGAAGCGCTGGGGCATGCGAAAACGCGTAAGGGGAAGACTCATGCCGAAGACTAAGACCGGTGAAGGCGGAACCGCCGTCCTCGAACCGAAGGCCCGCGGCTTGTCCATCAACGAAACCCTGGCCCTCGCGTGCGACCTGGAGGACCTTGCGGACGCCCTCACGCGCTTGAAGCCCGACGCGCGCACCCGGAAGATCGTCGCCCGCCTCCGCGCCCTCTCCGAGGACCTGGAGGACCGGGCCGACGTCCAGCTTGCGCGGGAGGCGCTCAAGGAGACGGGCTCGATTGCTTGGGAGACCGTCAAAAAGGAACTGGGGCTGTAAGCAACGCCGTACACGGTTCGCTTGAAGCCCGCGGCGAAACGAGACCTCGCTTCACTGCCGCCGGATACGCGAGCCCGGATCCGCCCGAAGATCGACGCACTCGCAGACGACCCACGACCACCCGGCGTCAAGAAGCTGGTGGGCGCAGAGAACCGGTGGCGGATCCGCGTGGGCGACTACCGGGTCATCTACGAAATCCATGACAAGGCCCTGCTCGTTCTGGTCGTTCGCATCCGGCACAGGAGCGGCGCCTACTAGACGAGGCGCGGAGGACCGCGGAACGCCCCCGAGGAAGATCCCCAACTTCAAGAGCGACGAAGAGGCCGCGCGCTTGTGGGACACGCATGGCGTTGCGGACTGCCGGCACGACCTCCTGGATGCGAAGGACGTCTGCTTCGAACGCCCGCGCAAGCAGGTCGTCGCCGTGCGGCTGGAACCGCCGCTCTGGTGTCGGGTGAAGGCGCTCGCGCTGGAGAAGGGCATCTCCTCCTCCATGCTCCTTCGAATGTGGATCGTCGAGCGTTGCCGCAAGGCGAAGCAGACCTCGCGGCGAAGGCAGCGCCGCTGCGGCCGAGGATCGGATCCCGTGCAGCGCCGGAGGGCGAGGGCAGCGGATTGAAGGCCCGCGCCAGCGGGTAGTGGGCGCCGGCCGGCGCGATGCACGCAGCTAGGCACCTTGCGGGGACCCTGCAACGTGGAGCACCGGGAGTCACCTGGGTATCACGCGTGGCGCACCCGGAGGCACTCCAGACTTTCGCGGGTTCCCCTTCGGCCGCATTCACGCTCGACCATTACGCGCACGTCGCGAAAGCGGACCGGGCGGCCGGACTCGTAGCGCCCCCGCCGGTCCCTGGGGCCGAGGCGGTGGCCGCCGCGATGGGGACGGACAGACCATCCGTACGGCCGGACCTGCTTTCGGCAGATACCGGGGGCGATGCCGGCGCGCGCGGGAGGGGTGGATGCAGACGGGCGCAACCCGCACGCGAGGGGCGGGTCGGCTACGGGAGGAGCGGTGCGGGACGCCGTGAGAAGTGGCGAGGGTGACGGGGCTCGAACCCGCAACCTTCGGATCGACAGTCCGATGCTCTAGCCAATTGAGCTACACCCCCGCGGGCAAGAGCGCGTATGGTATGCAGGGAGGGGGCGCGTGTCAAGGGAATTTGCCGAGGGCAACGGAGGGCTGGTCGCTTCAGCGGTGATCGGTGCGACCGGTCAGGCCGGAGACGGCGACGAGGCGGTCGGCGGCGGGACCGGTGCGCCGGCCGCCGGGTCCGGCGACGAGCCGGCGACCGTTGCGCCGAGCTGCCGAAGCACGGTCGCGTGGTCGTAGTAGACGCTCTCGCGCGCGATCCGGCCGTCGCGCACCTGGAAGAGCGCGACGGCGCGGACGTCGAAGCGGCGGCCGTTCCCCGGCACCCCGAGGAAGCCCCCCTGGTTGGTGCCGCGAAGCCCGAGCTCGACCGCAAGTCGGCCTTCCCCCTCGATCACCTGCCCGACCTCCAGCTCGAAATCCGGGACGCCCGACCAGATCTGCCGGTGCAGGTCCAGCCAGCCCGCGCGCCCCAGGAGCAGGCCGGCGGCAGGCACGTCGTAGACGGCGTCGAGCGACAGGCCCGCCGCCATCCCCGTACTGTCGTGCCGGCCTACGGCCTGCAAATGATCCAGGACCAGCCGCCGCGTTTCGCTCGAGGCCCCGCTCTCCGCGGCGCGTGCGCGGCGCCACCGGCCGAAGAGTCGCGGTCGCCCGCCCTCGCCCGTGCCTCCGCCGGCTCCTCCCCCACGGCCCCCGCCACTCGGGCCGCCCGCCGCGACGCCGGGCTCGGCTGCGGCGAACACCGTAGAGCCGCCCGCGGTCTCTGACGCCTCGGAGGCCGCGGCCGGCGCCTGCACGGAACAGACGTGCAGGAAGTGCGCCAGGAAGTGCGCCATCCGCCACGCGTCGCGCAGGCGCGCCTTCGAGAGATTCGCGTGCCCAACGAGCGGCGTCTTCAGGAAGTGGCCGAGCGGCGCCGCGCGCGCGAGCCGCTCACCCTCCTCCGGCCGCTCGATGGTGTCGCCGGCCCCGTGCAGCACGAAGACCGAGGCGCGGGTCGAACGCGCGCTCCCGATGGGGTCGATCTCGGCCTCCGCCCTCGCGACCACCTCCTCCTTCGAAAGGCGCCCGCCCTCCCGGCTGTTCTCCACGATCTCCGTGACGTACGGGTCGCGCGGCCGAAGCAGCACCTCCCTCAGGTTCACGACGGGCCCGACCAGCAGGTAGGCCACGACGCCGGGATCGCGCGCCGCCAGGGCGGTCGTCGCGCCATAGCAAAAGCCGATGACACCGACCCGCCCACCCGCCGCCTTGCGCACGGCCGAGAGCGCACCCGCAACGAGCTGCACGCTGTTCGCCGGCAGCGCGAGCACGCGCAACTCCTGCAGGTCCGGCACGAGGATCGTGTACCCGAGCCGAGCGACCGCGCGCGCGAGGGCGACGACGCGCGGGTCCTCCGCCCCCAGCTTCGCGATGCCGGGCAGGAGCACGAGCGGCAGGGCGCCGGTCTTTGGTCGCCGCTCGGGGGGATACAGATGCGTGACCGGGAGGCCTTCCCCGCGCAGCCGCTGCGGGGAAGGGGGCGCACCCGAGGAGAGGCCCCGCTGCAGCGCGCGGAGGATGCGAAGTCCGTCCAGCCGGTTGATCATCCGCCGTCCTCACAGTCCTCTGGCATGGGCATCCGGTGCGGTGTTGATGAACTCCGGAGAAGGCCGTGCGCGCGACTCCGGCGATTCGCAGCCTGTGTGCCGGCTCGCGCGGGCCGGCCTGCGCTCCGTAGCTCGCGTCGAGCGAGCGAAGGAGGGAGGCCCGCGCCTCCAGGAATGCTGACCGGACTCCGCCAACCGGGAATAGGGGACGCCTTGGAAACGGTCCGGTTCACTTAGCGCCCGCGCAAGAATTACTTTACATTTCCGTGGATCGACCGATGCCTGGGGGCGCGGGCCTCAGGCCCGCGCAGCGCGGCCCAGAGGGCCGCGCCCCCAGGAGCCTCGAGGTCCGAATCTGCGCAGTTATTTTTGCGCGGGCGCTTACCCGAGGGTTTGCTCCAAGGTCCGCAGCCATGCGGCCCGACGCCCCGCCTGAAGGGGGAACTACGAACGGTCGCGTCGGCCGGCTCGGATTGCATCCGCACTTGGTCGACGGGGCACGACCGGAGGATTCGAACGCCGATTGGCCATGCGCGGGCACGGCAGCGCCGTGTCCCTACGGCCGAGCACCCGCCGCTACCTGGGCGCGGGCTGAGCGCGCGCCGGTTGAGGCTACGACTCGCCGGTCCCCGGCGACATCCGCCCGAGCATGGTCTGCCACAGGTCCAGGTGCGCCTCCTCCTCGAGGAGGATCCCCTCGAGCATGTGCCGGGTGGCGGAGTCCTTCTCCTGGTCCGCCAGCTTCACGAGCTCCTTGTAAAGCTGCACGGCCTGCTTCTCCGCGGCCAGGTTGTCCTTCACCATCTGGATCGCGTCGCGGCTCTTCACGACCGTGGAAGACTGCGTGGTCGGGTCGCCGCCCAGGACGACGATCCGCTCGCCGACGATTTCCATGTGGCGCATCTCGTCGCGCGAGGCCTTCTCGAAGACCTCCATGAAGGACGGCGCATACGGGCCGTCCACCATCCAGTGCTGCCAGAGGTACTGCAGGATCGAGCCGATCTCGTCGGCAAGGGCCTTGTTCAGACCAGCGATCAGTTTCTTCGATGCCATCGACTTTTCCTCAGCGCAAGGGGACGGGCAAAGCTCGATACTCCAGACCGCGACTTCCGGGCCCGGCGGGTGCGCGCCGCGACGGCGGCGCCAGGGCTCAGCCCTTCTCGCGCGGCGAACCGCGCTCGGGCGTCCCGCCGCTGCGGGGGCGGCGCAGCGGCCGCGCCTTCTGCCAACGCGTCGCGGTCCGGCTGATCCGCGGCGTCGGCCTCGACGGCAGCCGGGGCGGCGGCGCCTTCGCGGCCTCCGCCATCCCCTTCGGCGCCATCCCGTTCAGCACCAGCCCGAGGTCCATGACCAGCTCCTTCGGGGTCTGGTAGCGGTCCTCCTTTCGGCGCGCCAGCATCTTGATGACGACGTACTCCACCTTCTGCGAGATGCCCGGATTCCGCACGCCCGGCGGCACGAGCGGGGCCTCGCAGTGCGCGCGCAGGACCTCCTCCACGGTCGCTCCGTCGAAAGGCACCTGCCCCACGACCATGTGGTAAAAGGTGGCGCCCAGCGAGTAGATGTCGCTCCGCGTGTCGATCTCGTCGTCGGAGTTCACCTGCTCGGGGGACATGTAGTGCGGGGTCCCGACGCGCCCCTCGTGCTGGAAGACCTTCGAGTCCTCCTTGGACCAGCGCACGAGGCCCAGGTCGCAGAGCTTCGCGGTGTGGTCGTGCGTGAGGGTGACGTCATGGGTGAGAATGATGTTGTCCGGCTTGATGTCGCGGTGGACGATGCCGAAGCGGTGCGCGTGCTCCAGCGCGCGCGAGATCTGCAGGACCATCTGCGTCGACCGGCGTTCGTCCATGGCGCCCCCGCGACGCAGGATGTCGCCCACGCGCCGGCCGTCCACGTACTCCATGATGAAGTAGTGCTGCCCGTTTTCCTCACCGACGTCCATGCCCTGGACGATGTGCGGATGGTTCAGACGGGCGGAGGCCCGCGCCTCCATCTTGAAACGGGCGACGAAGCTCTGGTTCTGCGCGAAGCGCGGGGAGAGCACCTTGATCGCCACGTCGCGGTCCATGCTGAGCTGTTTCGCGCGATAGACGATCCCCATCGTGCCGCGCCCGAGGACCCGGAGGATCTTGTAGCCCTTGATGTCGGGAATGGTGACTTCGTCGGCGGTCTCCGCGCGCGCGGGGGTGGGCTTCACGGCCTTCACGGTCCCCGGCGGGCGCGTTCCCGTTCCCGCGAGCTGGTCGGAAAGCTGCCGCATGTACTCCTGCTGGATGTCCAGGAGGTCCGCCAGCTCCGTGTCGGTGAGGTAGCCCTTCTCCACCAGGAGCTGCCCGATCGGCCGCTCCTCTCCGCCCTCCTGTTGGCTTTGAACGCACTCCTCGATCTGCTCCTGCGTCACGTATTCCGCGTTCACGAGGAGCTTCCCGAGGAGGATGTCGTCTCGCAAGAGCATGCTTGCCGGCCCGCCTACATGCGCAAAAGCGCGCTGCCCCAGGTGAATCCCGCCGCGAACGTGGCGAAGAGGACCGTGCTCCCGGGCTTGATCCTGCCCGCGCGCACGTGCTCGTCGAAGGCGATCGGCACGCTTGCCGCCGCGCAGTTGCCGTAGCGCTGGATCGAGTGGTCGACCTTCCCTTCGCCGAAGCCGAACTCCTTCGCGACCGCCTCGTTGATGCGCATGTTCGCCTGGTGCGGGATGAAGAAGTCCACGTCGGCAATCGTCAGGTGATTCGTCGCGAGCGTGCTTTTGATGGTCGCGATGAGGGAGGTCACGGCCTCCTTGAACACCACCTTGCCGTTCATGCGCGGATAGTGCATCCCCTTCGCGAGCATGTCCGCGTCGATGCGGGGCTGGAAGACGGAACCGGGCGCGGGCACGGTCAGGTCGTCCGCGAACGAGCCGTCCGCGTGCAGCTCGATGGAGAGAATGCCGCGCTCGGGGTCGTCCCCCGCGCCCACGACGACCGCGCCGGCGCCGTCGCCGAAGAGGACGGTCACGTGCCGGCCGGCGTCCGTGAACTGGAGGCCGGTCGAGTGGACCTCGGCGCCGACGACGAGAATCCGCTTGTACGCGCCGGTGCGCACGTAGGCGTCCGCGATAGCGAGCCCGTGCAGGAAGCCGGTGCACTGGCAGGCGACGTCAAGCGCGGGGCAGCCCTTGATCCCCAGGCGCGCCTGGAGGTAGCAGGAGGTGCCGGGGAACTGGTGCTCGGGCGTCTGGGTCGCGACGAGGATGAAGTCCAGGTCCGAGGGAGCAAGCCCCGCGGCCTCGAGGGCGGCGCGGGAGGCCTTTTCGGCCAGCTCCGCCGGGCCCTGGCCGGGGAGGATGTAGCGGCGCTCCTTCACGCCGGTGCGCTGCTGGATCCACTCGTCGGTCGTGTTGAAACGCTTGGCCAGGTCCTCGTTCGTGACCACGTTTTCGGGGACGAACCGCCCCGTGCCGAGGATCTTCGAGCGTAGCGACATAGCACGCCTTTCCCGCGCCGCGCGCGGTCACTTGTGCCCAGGGAGTTCATGGGGCAGAGATCGAACAAAAAGATGCGGAGCCGACCTCGCGGCCCGGCAGGCGCCCGCGCCGCGCCCTCACCGGGTCAGCACGCGGGCCACAGCGGCCTTCCACCCCGCGTACAGTTTCTCGCGCGTGCGGGCGGGCATGCGCGGGGCGAAGACGCTCTCGCCGGCGCGCAGCGCTTCGAGCTCCCGCACGTCCTTCCAGAAACCGACCCCAAGACCCGCGAGATAGGCCGCGCCCATGGACGTGGTCTCCGGGTTCGCCGGGCGGCGAATGCGGGCCGGGAGGATGTCCGCCTGGAACTGCAAGAGGAGCTCGTTCTTCGAAGCGCCGCCGTCGACCGCGACCTCCCGGATCCGCAGGCCCGCGTCCTTCTCCATCGCCGCGAGGACGTCGCGGGTCTGGTAGGCGATGGCCTCCAGGGTCGCGCGCGCGACGTGGGCGCGCGTGGTACCGCGGGTGATACCGAGCACGGCCCCACGCGCGTACATGTCCCAGTACGGGGCGCCGAGCCCGGTGAAGGCGGGGACGACGTAGACGCCCCCGGCGTCCTCGACCTGGGCCGCGAGCGACTCGGACTCGGGGCTCGCGGAAAAAAAACCGAGCCCGTCGCGCAGCCACTGGACCGCGGCGCCGGCGATGAAGACGCTGCCCTCGAGCGCGTAGACCGGTTCGCCGCGCGGTCCGCAGGCGACGGTCGAGAGGAGTCCGTTTCGGGAGAAGATCGGCTTCGAGCCCGTGTTCAGGAGCAGGAAGCAGCCGGTGCCGTAGGTGTTCTTGACCGCACCGCGCCGGTAGCCGAGCTGGCCGAAGAGCGCGGCCTGCTGGTCGCCGGCGATGCCGGAAACGGGGATGCCGTCGGGGAGTACCTGGCGACCGCGCGTCTCCGCGAGTCGTCCGCTCGACGCGGTTGCCACGGTCGGGAGGCAGGCGGCGGGCACGCGGAGGAGCGCGAGCATTTCAGGGTCCCAGGCGAGCTTCTTCAGGTTGTAGAGCAACGTGCGGGAGGCGTTCGTCGGATCCGTGACGTGGGATGCGCCACCGCTCAGGTTCCACGCGAGCCAGGTGTCGATGGTGCCGAAGAGGAGGTCGCCGCGCGCGGCCCCCTTGCGGGCGCCGGGCACATGGTCGAGCAGCCACTTGAGCTTCGTGCCCGAAAAGTAGGCGTCGATGGGCAGGCCCGTGCGGGCGCGAATGGCGCGCTCCAGCCCGCGCTCACGCAGCCCCTCACAGAGGTCGGCGGTGCGGCGGCACTGCCAGACGATGGCATTGGCAATCGGCTTGCCGGTGTGCCGGTCCCAGACGAGGGAGGTCTCGCGCTGATTCGTGACGCCGATGCCGGCGATGTCCTCAGGCGCGACGCGGGCGGCGGCGAGCGCGCCCGCGATCGTCGCGAGGACCGACTCCCAGATCTCGGTCGCATCGTGCTCGACCCAGGAGGGCTTGGGGAAGTACTGCTTGAACTCCCGGTAGTCCGAGCCGACGACGCGACCGCCGCGGTCGATGACGAGGCTGCGGGTGCGTATCCAGATTCGCAGGCGACGATACCACAAAGACTCGAAGTCACTAAGACCACAAAGGCGCTTTTCGGCCGAGCCAAACTCGCCCCCTCACTGACGGTCCTTCGTGGTCTTCGTGCCTTGGTGGCTTGGTGGTTTCGTCCTCCGTTTGGGTTTCGGGCCTTCGCCCGAGTTGGAACTTGAGCCTTGCTTGAGCCTTGATCATTGATCCTTGAGCCTTCGTTCACGGCCTATTCCCGTTCCCGCGACCTGGACGCCGGTCCCCCGGAAGCGCTGGGCGGCTGGAGGAAACGCTCGAACCGGCCCTTGTCGAGCGCGCTCGCGTAGGCCTCGCTGGGAGTGATGCGACCGCCCTCGAGCTGCTGCAGGATGGAGTCGTCCATGAGCTGCATGCCCTCGCCGCGTCCGCTTTCGATGAGCGAGGGGATCTTGTGGGTCATGCCTTCGCGGACGAGATTGGAAAGGCCGATGGAGCCCAGCAGGATCTCGTTGACGGGGACGCGTCCCTTCCGATCGGCGCGGCGCAGCAGGAGCTGGGAGCACACGCCCTTCAGCGTCGTAGCGAGCATGCTGCGGATCTGCCCTTGCTGTTCCTCGGGAAAGACGTCGATGATCCGGTCGATGGTCTTTGAAGCGTTGTTCGTATGCAGCGTGGCGAGGACCAACGTGCCCATTTCCGCGAGGGAGACGGCGAGCCCGATGGACTCGCGGTCCCGCATTTCACCGACGAGGACGATGTCGGGATCTTGGCGACCGGCGGCGCGGAGGGCGTCGGGAAACGTGTCGCTGTCCCGGCCGATCTCGCGCTGCGTGATGACGGAGCGCTTGTTCTTGTGGACGAACTCGATCGGATCCTCGATCGTGAGGATGTGGCGGTTCTCGCGCTCGTTGATCGCGTCGATGAGGGCGGCGAGGGTCGTGGACTTGCCGGAGCCCGTCGGCCCGGTCACGAGGAGCAGGCCGGAGCGGATGGCGAGGAAGCGCTCGATGACGGGCGGGAGCCCGAGGTCGTTCAGGGCGAGGACCTGGTTGGGAACGAGCCGGAAGACGGCGGCGACGCCGCGGGACTGCTGGAAGTAATTGGCGCGGAAGCGGGCGACGCCGGGGATCTCGTAGGCGAAGTCGATGTCGCGTCGTTCCTGGAACTTTTGTCTCTGGTCGCGACGGAGGATCTCGAAAAGCATGTCCTGACACGCTTCCGGCTCGAGGGGCTTCTCCGCGAGGGCCTCGAGGCTGCCGTGGATGCGCAGCTTCGGGGGCAGGCCGGCGACGAGGTGGACGTCGGAGCCGGACTTCTCGATGACCAGCTTCAGGTACTTCTCGATCGTCGGCATCACTTCTCCGGCGCGCTCGGGGCCTGCTCAAAACGGCGCGGGTCCTCCGCGCGGGCCAGGACCTCGGAGCGGCTGACGGTACCGGCCTCGAGGAGTTCCTGGAGGGACTCGTCCATGATCCGCATGCCCAGGCGCTTGCCCGTCTGGAGCTGGCTGACGAGCTGGTAGGTCTTGGCCTCGCGGACGAGGTTGGCGACGGCGGGCGTGGTGAAGAGGATCTCGAGGGCGGGGACGCGCCGCGACCCGTCCACGGTGGGCACGAGCTGCTGGGAGACGACGCCGCGGAGCGATTCGGAGAGCATGATGCGGATGCGGGCTTGCTCCTTCGGCGGGAAGACGTCCAGGAGCCGGTCGATGGTCTTGATGGCGCCGAGGGTGTGCAGCGTGGCGAAGACCAGATGGCCGGTTTCGGCGGCCGTGATGGCGACGGACACGGTTTCCAGGTCGCGCAGCTCGCCGACGACGATGACGTCGGGGTCCTCGCGGAGGGAGGCCCGGAGCGCGCCGGACCAGGAGTCGGTGTGCCGGTGGACTTCCCGCTGGACGACCGTCGAGGCCTTGCTCTCATAAGCGTACTCGATCGGGTCCTCGATGGTGATGATCTGCTTCTTTTTTTCGCGATTGATGATCTCGACGAGCGCGGCCATCGTGCTCGATTTGCCGCACCCGGCCGGTCCGGTCAGGAGGACGATGCCCTGGTTGTAGAGCGTGAAGCGCCGGAGGACGTCGGGCAGGCCCAGCTCCTTCAGCGTGGGGACGCGGTCGGAGAGGACGCGGAGCGCGACACCCACGCCGCCGGCGTGCACGTGGACGTTGGCGCGGAACCGGCCGAGTTCGGCGGGGGCGAAGCAGAAATCGAAGTCATGCTTGTCGGCGAAAGTCCGCGCCTGGCCTTGGTCGAGCAGGGCGCCCAGGTGGCGTTCGAGGTCGGCCGGGGCGAGGACGGGGTGCTGGAAGTAGCGGATCCGGCCGTGGAGGCGGACGAAGGGAGCGGCCCCGGTCGCGAGGTGGAAATCCGACGCGCCCAGCTCCCGCACGCGGCGCAGCCAGGCGGCGAGCGGCTGGCCGACGAGGTCGTCCGCGGGGAGTTCGCTCGGCGCATCGGCGGTCGGGGCCGCGGAGGCGGCACCGCTCGCCGCGGCCGGGGGGGGCCCGCCGACGGGGGGGAGGACCCCGGGGGCCGCGGTCCTGGGACGGCCGGAGGAAGAGCCGGTGCCGCCGGCGGCGACCGCGGCTTGCGCGGGCAAGGGCATGGACGGCCCGCCGCCGAGGGCGGCCTTGCCCGCGCCGCCACCCGACGCGAGGCCGGCCAGCGCCGGGGCGCTCGACCGGGGGCCGCCGCGCCCGCGCGAGCGAAAGGTCATCGTGAAACCGCCGAGGTCGAGCACGCAGCCGTCCTCGAGGACGCGCGGGGCCAGGAGCGCCTCCCCGTTGACGCGAGTGCCGTTGGTGCTCCCGAGGTCCTTGGCCGTGAAGACGCCGTTCGTGGTCGTGATCTCGAGGTGCCGCCGGGAGAGCTCGGTGTGGTCGATCACGAGGTCGCAATCCTTGCGCTTCCCGACTACGAAGCGGGGCTTGTCGACCTGCGCATGGCGCTGCTTGCCGGCGGGAAGTTCGTAGTGGAGTTCGGCCATGGCCGGAACGCACCCTGAGCGGGAGTGGGGGTTTCGAAAGCGGGGAAGCGAGGCCGCCGCGGAGGATCTCGAATACCGCTTCTATAAACCACGAGTGCGCGGCTGTCAAGCAGTAGTACCCGCCCGAAATCCTGTTTACGGACGGGGCGGACGCTGCTAGAGTGTGCAAGGACGGTCGCCGTCAATCGCCACGGGCTCCAACGCGAGGACGACGGGGTGCCCTACATTTACGACGTCATTGTGATCGGGGGCGGGGTGAACGGGACCGGCGTCGCCCGCGATGCGGCCCTGCGCGGCCTCACGACGCTCCTTTTGGAGAAGGGGGACTTCGGCGCCGGCGCCACCGGCAACTCCAGCGGCATGATCCACGGCGGGCTCCGCTACCTCCTCAGCGACGTCGCCACCACCAAGAAGTCCTGCCTCGACAGCGGCTACATCCAGCGCATCGCGCCGTACCTGCTTTTCCGCATCCCGCTCATGCTCCCGATCCTGGCCGGCGGGATTCGCGCGCGGATCCAGCTCGAGCTGACCGAGGCCTTTTTCGAGGCCTACGACCGGTTCGCGCCGCTCAAGAACGGGAAACCCCATTGCCGACTCTCGCCGGAAGAAGCAGTGTCGCTTGAGCCGGGGTTGCGACCGGACCTCGCCGGCGCGCTCACGCTGGACGAGTGGGGGATCGACCCGTATCGGCTCTGCGTGGCGAACGCGGTAGCCGCTCGGGAGAACGGGGCGGAGATCCGCAACCACACGGAGGTCGTCGCGCTGCTTCGCGACGGAAAGGCGGTGAAGGGGGTCGTGACGCGAGACGCGTTCACCGGACGCACTGAGGAGTTCGTGGGCCGGACCGTGGTCAACGCGGCGGGCCCCTGGCTCACGAAGGTCGCGGGGCTCGCGGGCACGGAGGTGCGGATCCGACCCGGCAAGGGGGTGCACCTCGTACTCGATCGCCGCATCTCAAACGTCGGCGTGATCTCGGAGGCGATCGACGGCCGACAGATCTTCATCCTCCCCTACGACAACGTCTCCCTCATCGGCACGACGGACGACGACTACTACGGCGACCCGGACGACGTCGCTGCGACCGAAGACGAGGTGGAGTACCTGCTCCAGGGGATGGAGCGGCTGCTGCCCGGGATCCGCAAACATCGGATTTGCGCGACGACCACCGGGCTGCGCCCCACGCTCTTCGGCTGGGGGAAGAACGAGGACGCCCTGTCGCGCGACCACGAAGTCGTGGACCACGAGAAGGCGCACGGGGTGCCGGGACTGCTCACGATCGCAGGCGGAAAACTCGCCGCCTACCGGCTGATGGCCGAGGAGGCGACCGACGCGTTGGCGAAGCGGGTCGGCAACACGACCGCGTGCACGACCGGCGAAGCGATGTTGCCGGGCGCGGAGTCCGCGTTCGACCTCCCCAGCGCGGTGCGCGTGACCGGGCTCCCCGCGTACACGCTTCGCCGCCTGGGCTACCGGCACGGCGGCCGCGCGCGCTTCATCGTGGACCTGATCGGGACGCACCCGCTCTGGGCGCGGACGGTCTGCGAGACCGAGCCGGTGACCGAGGCGGAGATCCGGTACGTGATCCGTAAGGAGTGGGCGAAGACCGTATCGGACATCGCCCGCCGGACGCGCCTCGGGATGGGCCCTTGCCAGGGCGCGGAGTGCGCGCTGCGAGCGGCGGAGATCCTGGCCTCCGAGCTGCACGCGGGTCCGGACGAGGCGCGGCGCTTCGCGAACGAGTTTCTGGCCGAGCGCTGGCGCCGGCAGATGCCGATCCTGTCCGGCGCGCAGCTCGCACAGGCGGAGTTCTCGCGCGGGGTGAATTTCGGGGTCCATCGGTTGGGGACCGCGCAAAAGTAGCCGTGCGTGCACGGTCCTCACGCTCGAGTGCCCGGTTGACGAACCTCGGACACAGCCGTCCCCGCGGTTACGGCGCAGTGGAAGCGCCCGCGCAAGAATTCCTTCACCTTTTTGTGGAACGACCGATGCCTGGGGACGCGGGCCGCGGGCCCGCGCAGCGCGGCCCAGAGGGCCGCGCCCCCAGGAGCCTCGAGGTCTGAGTCTGCGCAGTTTATTTTGCGCGGGCGCTAAGCCATGTGCCGGCCCGCGCGGGCCGGAGGCCCGCGCCCCCAGGAGTCGTGAGGCCGGCGAAGGCGCGGTCTCTTTTGCGAATGCCCTTTGGGACGGAGACTGCTCGTGCCAAGCTCCTTCGACGTGGCCGTCCTCGGCGGGGGAATCGCGGGCGCGACCGCGGCACTCGCGGCGAGGCGCGCCGGCGCGTCCGTGATCGTGATCCGCAAAGGGATCGGCGCGACTTCGCTGTCGTCCGGGGCGATCGACCTGGTCGACACGCTGCGGCCCGGCGGACGCTGCGTCCCGGTCGTCGAGGCGGTGCGCTGGCTCACGGAGGCCCGGCCCTACCACCCGCTCGCGCAGCTCGCGGCGGGGGACGCGGGGCGCGTGGTGGAGGCGTACACGCGCGCGGTCGAGCTGCTCCGCGAACCGCTTCGTCTCGCGGGCAACGCGACCGGGAGCGGGCCGCTCCTCACGGCGGCCGGCAACTGGCACCCGGGGGGCGTGTACGCCGCGGCGCACGGACCCGGCGCGATGGAAGGGCTGGACGGCGCGCGCTTCCACGTGGTCGCGCTCGACCTGCTGCCCGGCGTCGTGCCCGAGCGACTGACGGCCGCGCTGGATCGTCGGTTCGGAGCGGCCGCGCCCGCGAAATCGGGAGAGGCCGCGTCGGCGGCAGCGGCGCCGCCGCCTACGCCGGGACCGACCTCGGCCTCGATGCCGGCGCCGCGCGCTGCCGCGCCCGCCACCTGCTCCCTCGGCGAGCTCATGCGCCTCGGGGCGCCGCTCAACGCCTCCCCCGCGATCCTCGCGACGCTCTTCGACGACCCCGCGTTCGCCGAGGCCTTCGCGGCCTCGTGCGCCGAACGCGTGCGCCGCTTCAAGCCGACCCACGTCGTCTTCCCGCCGGTGCTCGGGCTCGCCCGCTCCGCCGAGAATCTCGCCCTGCTCGAAAAGGCGCTCGAGGCCCGCTGCTTCGAGACCCTTTCCGCGCCGCCGTCCTTGCCCGGCGCCCGCCTTCAGGCCGCGCTCGACGCCGCCCTCTCGCGCGCAGGGCTGGTCGTGATCGACGGCACCGCGACGCGCGGCGTCCGCGATACCGTTCACGTACACGGGCCCGCCGGAGAGTCGGAATTGGTCGCGCGCACGTTCGTCCTCGCGACCGGGAAATACCTCGGCGGCGGGCTGGCCCGGAACGGCCGCGTGCGCGAAACGCTTTTCGACCTACCCGTGTTCGTGGACGGCGAGCCGCTGCCGGAGCGCACGCTGGAGCGCTATCTCGCGCACTCCCCCGGCGCGCGGCAGCCGCTCCTCGCCGCGGGCGTCCGCGTGGACGGGCGCCTCCGCCCCATGGACGCTGCCGGGCGGCCGGTGCGCGAAGGACTCTTCGCGGCGGGCGCGGTCCTGGACGGGGTCGACTACGGCGACGACCTCGGCGGCACGGGACTGGCCATGCTCACCGGCTTCGTTGCCGGCGAGAACGCAGCGCGGGAGGTCCCTCGATGAAGCGCTTTTTCGCCCTGGTCAACCTGGCGGGGCACTTCGCCCTCCACTGCCTGCGAAGGGCCCGCCACCTCGTCGGCGGCCGGCCGAAGGGACTCGAGCAATTTCTCTCGAACTACGCCGCGGACGGCATCCGGGCGGTCACGGCGGCGGACGAGGCCGCGCAGGTCGAGGCCGCCCGCTGCGTAGCGTGCGGCGCGTGCGCTTTTCCGCTCGCACGCGCGGGCCGGGTACCGACGAACCTCGACCTTCTCCCCGGCGCGCTCGCCTCCACGCTCACCCGCTCCTATCCCTTCTTCGGGAGTGCAGGCGAACTGGCGACGGTCTTTCGTGCGATCGCGCCGGAGGGCTATCGCTGCCCGATGGGCGTGGATCTCGCTTCGGCCCGCGGGCTCGTCGAACGGTACGTCGCGGCCGCAGCCGCAGCCGCAGCCGCGCCCGTGCCCGCCGCGCCGGCGGCGATGCCGACCGTGGCCCCCGCCGCCCCCGCAGGCGAAAAGCCTTCGCCCCCCCCGCAGCCGCCGCTATAATCGCCGCCCTCCCCCCCCCCCACGCGCACTGAGGAGGCTGTCCGGTTGCAAGCCAAACCCGCCGAGCCCCTCGCCCCCACCGATCCCGAACTGCTCCGACAGCTCGCCGACCTCGTCGGCCCGGAGAACGTCTCCGCCACCCTTCCCGACCGGCTGGCGTACTCGCGCGACCTCTGGCCCTTCACGACCATCGAGGTACAGCACGGTCATCTCGGGCCCGCGCCCGACGGCATCGTGTGGGCACGTTCGATCGAGGACATCTCGAAGATCCTGCGCTGGGCGCGCGACCGCCGCGTCCGCATCGTTCCCTTCGGCGGCGGGTCGGGCGTCTGCGGCGGGACCTTCGCCTCGGGCGGCGGCTTCATCCTCGACCTCAAGCGCATGGATCGCATCCTCTCCCTCGATCCGGTCTCGCTCACGCTCAAGGCCGAAGCGGGCATCATCGGGGAGCGACTCGAGCGCGAGCTGAACGCGCGCGGGTTCACCATGGGCCACTTCCCTTCGTCCATCTACTGCTCCACGTTCGGGGGCTGGGTGGCGACGCGGTCGGCCGGGCAGCTCTCCACGAAATACGGAAAGATCGAGGACATGATCCTCGGGCTCACGGCGGTGTTGCCGGACGGCCGCGTGATGGAGACGCGCGTCGCACCGCGCACGGCCGCCGGCCCGAGCCTCACGCAGCTCTTCGTGGGCTCCGAAGGGACGCTCGGCGTGATCGCGGACGCGACGGTGCGCGTCTGGCCCGTACCTGAGGTGAGGCTTTTCCGCGGGTACGCCTTCCCAGACGTCCAGAGCGGACTGACGGCGATCCGACGCACGTTGCACGCGGGCGTGCGGCCCGCCGCGGTCCGCCTCTATGACGAGCTGGACACGTTCATCATCGGGACCGGGAAGGGCGCGGCCGCGATGAGGAAGGACGCGGATGGGCACGCGAGCCCGGGGCTCAAGAAGGTCCTGCTGCACAAGGCGCAGAGCCTGGCGATCGCCTACCCGCGCGTCGCAGGACTTTTCGAGGACCTGCTCCCGGAGACGTGCCTCCTCATTCTCGGGTTCGAGGGGGGGAAAGAGCTGTCGGAGGTCGAGGAGTCGGTTGCGCGCCGGCTGTGCGTGGAGGCGGGCGGCAAGGACCTCGGGCCGGAGCCGGGCCGGAGCTGGTGGGAGCGCCGCTACTCCGTTTCGTTCAGCCTCTCGCCGGTGTACGAGGAGGGGAACTTCGCGGACACGATCGAGATGGCGACGACCTGGGACAAGATCCAGGCGCTGTACGACGGCGTGCGCGCGACGGTGCGGAAGCACGCGATGATCATGGCGCACTTCAGCCACGCGTATCCCGAGGGCGTGTCGGTGTACTTCACGTTCGCGGGCGCGTCGCGGGATCGGCAGCAGGCGCAGGCGCTGTACCAGAAGGTCTGGAGCGGCGCGATGGAGGCTTGCATCGCGGCCGGCGGAACGATCACGCACCACCACGGCGTGGGCGTGCTGAAGGCGCCGTGGATGGCGGCGGAGCACGGACTGGGGCTGGAGCTGATCCAGGCGCTGAAACGGCAGCTCGACCCCGACAACCTTCTCAATCCCGGCAAGCTGGGGCTCTGAGCGATGGCGAAAAAGCTGTGGTCGGCGCACCAGCGCGAAATCGATTACTGCACGTATTGCCCGAAGCTCTCGCGCTTCGTGTGCCCGGTCGGGCTCGCGACGCGGAGCGAGGCGTACACGCCGACGGGCAAAATGACGATGCTCCATCTGCTCCGGTCGGGTGCCGTGCCGTATAACGCGGAGACGGCGGCGTCGGCGTACAAGTGCACGGGCTGCCGTTCCTGCACGGCGACCTGCGAGCACCGGATCGACGTCGCGACCGTTCTGGAAGCGGCGCGCGCGGAGTCCGTGCGGCGCGGCGTGGCGCCGCCGGCGGTCGCTGAGCACGACGCGCGCGTGCGCTCGCACGGCAACCCGTTCGGGGCGGACCTCGCGAAGACCGCGGCGGAGGTCGTACCCGCGGCCTACCGCGGCCGGCGGGCGGAGGTGGGCTACTTCGTCGGCTGCGCCACGCTGCGTCACTCGCCGCAGGTCGTGCGCGACACGATCAAGCTCTTCGAGGCGCTCGGCGTCGATTTCGGTGTGCACTTCCCGGAGCGCTGGTGCTCCGGCTATCCCTCGCTCTCGCTAGGAAACGTGGAGACCTTCCGCGCCCTGGCGCGCGGGCACCGCGACGCGCTCGCGCGGTACTCGGTGGTGGTGAGCGGTTGCCCGGGGTGCGTGCGGACGATGCGGGACCGGTATCCGGAGGGGAAGGCCGCGCTTTCGGCGCCCGTGCTGCACGTCTCGGCGTTTCTGGAGCGGTACCTAACGCAGGGAAAGCTGAAGCCGGCCCGCAAGTACGGCAAGCTCGTCGCCTGGCACGACCCCTGTTACCTGAATCGCTATCTCGGGGTGGTCGAGCCGCCGCGGCGGCTGCTGGAGACGGCGACCGGAGCGCCCCCGCGCGAATTTCGCTGGTGCCGGCGGGATGCGGCGTGCAGCGGGGCGGGGGGCGGGATGACGGTCACGAACCGCGCGATCGCCCGCGAGATCGCACGCGCGCGCGTGGACGAGTTCCGCGCGACGGGCGCCGAGGAGCTGGTGACGGGGTGTCCTTCGTGCGTGCGGTGGCTGGGAAAGGCCGGCGCGCCGACGCGGGACCTGGTGAGCGTGCTGGCCGACAGTCTCTGAGTCCTGAGGACGTTCGACCGCGAAAATAAGGGTGGGTCATGCCGAACGTGAAGTGGAAAGCGAAGGCGATCGTCAACCCGAAGAGCGCGAACGGGGAGACGGAGTGGAAGTGGAAAGCGATCAAGGTGGAATTGGAGAAAGCGGTCGGCAAAGTGGAGGCGGAGTTCACCTCCGGGCCTGACATCGCTACGCTCCTGACGCGTCGCGCGCTCCAGGACGGTTTCGACCTGATCATCGCGGTCGGCGGGGACGGGACGACCGGGGAGGTGGCGAACGGCTTCTTCGAGCAGGACCAGCCGGTCGCCGCGGACGCGGCCCTCGGGATCATCCCGATGGGGACGGGGAAGGACTTCGTGAAGACGCTCGGCATCCCGGCCGATTTCCGGGAGGCCGCGGCGCGCCTGGCCACGGGGAAGAAGCGGGCGCTTGACCTCGGGAAATACTCGTGCAAGACGGCGCGCGGCGTGGACGTCTCGAAGTTTTTCCTGAACATCGCGGACTTCGGCGTCGGCGGGGAGACCGTCGCGCGGGTCAACGGCACGACGAAGATGTTCGGGGGGACGGTATCTTTTTTTCTCGGGTCGGCGCTGAGCCTGCTCTCCTACAAGAACAAGAAGGTGCGCATCTCGATCGACGACGGGCCGGCGTTCGAGCGGACGATCAACTGCGTGGCGATCGCGAACGGGCAGTATTTCGGGGGCGGGATGCACGTCGCGCCGCTGGCGAAGCCGGACGACGGGAAATTCGACATCGTGATCATCGACCAGATGAGCGCGCTGGAGGCCTTCAAGAATTTCAAGACGATCTACAAAGGGGAGCACGTGAACCACGACAAGGTGGAGTACGTGCACGGGAAGAAGGTCTTCGCCGAGTCGGACGAACAGGTGATGATCGACGCCGACGGCGAGCAGCCGGGGGTATTGCCCGCGACGTTCGAGCTGTATCCGAAGGCGATCAAGGTGGTGTGTTGAGGGGCCGGCTGGTAGACCGCACCCTACGGAACCGCGACCGTGAGGGAGCGGTCTCAGCGCGTCCTTCAGTTCCCTTGCGGCCGATTTCGGCGCCGATCGACGGCCAGACGTCCGGCGGAGAGCCGGCCCAGCCGTCGCACATCGGTACTGAACGTCGAACAGGGGGAAGCGGCCGGATGCACCGAGGCCGCTCCCTCACGGTCGCGGTTCCGTTTCGCGCCGCCGGCCGCTCATCTCCAGAGCTTCGATCACGCGCCCGATCCCCGCGCCACTCACGACCACGAACGGGTCCTCGGTCGGCCATTTCAGGTATTCCACGCGAGTCCCGTCCGGGGCGAGCCAGGTCGCGCGCAGGAAGTCCATGGTGTGGGGGGTGGAAAGGCACCGGCGCATGGGCAGGAGCGAGCACTCGAGCCCGACTCGCGCAAGCCGCTCCGTGAGGTCCCGGGGTTGCGCTTCCGGCGGCAGGCGGAGGGCACGGCACGGCGGAGAGCTCGGTCGCGCGGCTTCGAGCCGGGCGGCCAGGTCCTCGATCGGCGCGCGTTCCTCGGCGAAGCCCAGGCGCAGCATCTGGCCCGCCTCGCTTTCCACGGCGACCCAGCAGTTCGGGATCCACCGGCTCGGCCTCCGCTCCCCGTCCGGCGGAAAATTATCGAGGGCAAGGATGCGGCGGGTGGCGGAGAGCGGCAGGTCGAAATGGGCATCCGCGTCGCGGGCCGGCGTCGGGCTGATGAGGTACAGGCGGAGGAGACCGCGCGACGCCAGGATGCCGGCGACGGGCCGTCCGCGCCAGCGTCGCCGCGCGAGTTGGAGGGGGGAGGCGAGGAAGAGCAGGAAGAGGGCGAAGGGCAGGGCGCAGGCCGCCCGCCGGGGCTCGAGCGGGGAGAGCCCGAGCCAGAGGCAAAAGAGCGCCAGCGCGAGAAAGCCGAGCCCGCCCACGAACGAAAGCACGTCGCGCGCGCCGTTCGTGCGGAGGAGGCACTCGCCGGGTCCGGCCTCCCAGAGCTCGGAGAGGCCGCTTCGCCAGAGGCGACGGGGCGGCGGCGGGCACTGCGGCGACTGCGCTGACGGAGACGTGGGAGGAAGCGGCGGCGAG
Organism: Planctomycetota bacterium; assembly: GCA_016197205.1. Taxonomy (GTDB): domain Bacteria; phylum Planctomycetota; class MHYJ01; order WSZJ01; family JACPWG01; genus JACPWG01. Next base: position 124,094 of record JACPWG010000104.1, on the reverse strand, counting down.
CCGTGAGTCGTGCCCTTGGGCGTGGCCGCGGGCGAGTCCGGAGGCGCTGGGGAGAACGGCCCAGCGGCCGGCGCGGGTTCGGCCTGCATCAGGGCATGCGTTCCACGAGCTTGCTGTACTCGGCGAGCTTCTGCACCAGGGCGTGCAGCTCGGGACCGTCCGTGACCAGGCGACCCAAGCGCAGCCGGATGTTCTTTCCCTCGACCCAGAGGGAGTCCTCCTCCCCGGGCAGCAGGGCCTGGAGCCAGTTCTCCGGCACGAGCTTGGGCAGGGCCCTGTCCGAGATGCCCTTCGCATAGAGGAGCCCGTGGAAGCCCTTCAGGCTGTACCCCATGTCCTCCAGGCCCGCGGGACGGCCGGCCTTTTCGGACGCGCCGGCCATCACCCGGTAGCTTCGCGCCTCCTGGATCGTGAGCTGGATCACGGTGTGGGCGGACGTGCCCGCGTAGCCGAGGAGGACCGACCGGATGTCGACGCCGTAGATCCGGTACTTGCCGCCGATCCGGGGCGTGGTCAGAAAAAAGCCGGGGAAATAGTTGCAGCCCATCTTCGCCGCCGCGTACTCCCACCCCTCCTTCGTCTGGGCGCGGATCGCGCTGCCCAAGCCGTTGATGTAGAACATGACGGCGGCGAGAGCGACGGTGATGATCACCCCGAGGGTGACGATGTTCTGCACGGGATTCTCCGAGCGAGGACTGCCTGTGGCCCCGCTTAGTAGCAAGAAGCCCGGTCGGGTGTCAAGCGGAATGCGCCGGCCGCCGCCGCGTCGCCGCGCGCGGGGCGGACCGCGCGAAGAAATCCTTGCATTGCCCCGGCGCCGCCGCTACCCTTTTGCTCCACCTCGAAACCCTACTTCCTGGAGCCCAGCCCATGAGCTTGCGGAATCGAAACTTTCTCTCGACCCAGGACTGGAGTCTCGAGGAGCTCGAGCAGGTGCTCGAGTCCGCCGCCCGCATGAAACGGCGCGAGCACGGCAAGCCGCTCGCCGGCAAGTCCCTGGCCATGCTCTTCTTCAATCCTTCGCTGCGCACCCGCAGCTCCTTCGAACTTGGCATGGTCCAGCTCGGCGGCCATGCGATCGCCCTCGCTCCCGGCCGCGACGCCTGGCCCATGGAGGCGCGCCCCGGCGTCGTGATGGACGGCGAGGCCGAGGAACACATCCAGGAGGCCGCCAACGTCCTCTCCCGCTATTTCGACGCGATCGCCGTCCGGAGCTTCCCGAAGTTCCAGGACTGGAACGAGGACAAGCAGGACCGGGTCCTCCGGGCCTTCGTTCGCTGGGCCTCCCGCCCCGTGCTCAACATGGAGACCATCGTGCACCCGTGCCAGGAGCTTGCCCTCATGCTCGCGATTCGCGAGAAGCTGGGCGAGCCCGCGAAAAAAAATTTCCTGCTGACGTGGACCTGGCACCCGAAGGGCCTGAACACCGCCGTGGCGAACTCCGCGGCCCTCATCTCGAGCCGGTTCGGCATGAACCTCACGATCCTGCGCCCGCCCGGCTACGATCTCGACCCGATGTTCATGGACCAGGTCCGGGAGAACGTCCGCAGCTCAGGCGCCCGGCTCACGGTGACCGACCAGATTGAGTCCGCGTACGCCGGGGCCGATTTCGTGTACGCCAAGAGCTGGGGAAACCTGAACTACTACGGCAACTGGGAAGAAGAACGGAAGATCCGCGAGCCCTTGCGGCACTTCATCGTGGATGAGACCAAGATGGCCCGGACGAACAACGCGTACTTCAGCCATTGCCTTCCGATGCGCCGCAACGTGAAGGTCACGGATGCGGTCGCCGACGGCCCGCGTTCCCTCCTCTACGTCGAGGCGGAAAATCGCCTCCACGTGCAGAAGGCCCTCTTGGCGGAGATCCTCGGATGATCGCGCGACGCAAGGTCGTCCTGGCCTACAGCGGGGGGCTCGACACGTCGTTCTGCGTGAGGAGGCTGACCGAAGAGGGGTACGCCGTCGTTACCGTGTTCGTCGATACGGGCGGCATGACCCGCGCCCGCGTCGCCGAGATCGCTCGGAAGGCGCGCGCGCTCGGCTCCACGAAACACTACTCCATCTCCGGGCAGTCGGCCATCTACGACCAGTTCCTCGCCTACCTCATCAAGGCGGGGGCCTTCTACCAGGACAGCTATCCGCTCCTCTGCTCCGACCGCTACTTGATCGTCGAGAAGTGCGTCGAGGTGGCGCGTCGCGAAGGGGCCGGCATCATCGCCCACGGTTGCACCGGAATGGGGAACGATCAGGTCCGGTTCGACATCTCCGTGCGCGCGCTCGGTAACTTCGAGCTCCTCGCGCCGATCCGGGACTTCCAGGCGGAAGTGAAGACGGACCTGCGCGCGAAGGAAGTCGCCTACCTGGAGGAGCGCGGGTTCCGCGTGCCGGCGGCGCACAAGCGGTACAGCATCAACCAGAACGTGTGCGGCGTCACGATCTCGGGGTCGGAGATCGACCGGCTGCTGGAGCCGGCCGACGAGGCGTTCGTGCTCACGCGTCCGCCGGACCGGACGCCGGCGCGGCCACAACGGGTGCGGCTCGCCTTCGAGGCGGGGCTGCCCGTAGCGCTCGACGGCCGGCGGGTCGCCGGGATCGAGCTCGTGAAGCGCCTGAATGAGACGGGCGGCCGGCACGGCATCGGGCGCTGGATCTATACCGGCGATTGCGTCGTGGGGATCAAGGGGCGCATCGCGTTCGAATGCCCCGGCATCACGCTCCTCCACGCGGCGCACCGCGCGCTGGAGGAGGCGATCCTCTCGCGGGAGGAGAACCAGTTCAAGTCCGTCGCGGCGCAGAAGTGGGCCTGGCTGGTGTTCAGCGGGCTTTACTACGATCCGCTGCGGCGGGACCTGGAGGCCTTCCTGGACTCGACGCAGCGGCACGTCACCGGGAGCGTGACGATGAAGCTATGGAAGGGCCAGGGGCTGCCCGTGGAGTACGAGTCGCCGAACCTGCTCAAGGACCCGAAAACCGTGTATGCGCAGTCCTCCTCCTGGGGTCCCGAGGAGGCCGCCGCCTTCGTCAAGCTCTACGGCCTGTCGACCGTCATGGCAGGCCGCCGGGAGGGGCGCTGAGGGAACGGAGTCGGTCGAGGAGGAGCGAGGTCGAAAGCGGTGAGACCCATGGACGGGAAGACGGAACCGCGGAGGCCTAGCGCGGCGGGGTCGCAGCCAAGCGACGACGCAACCACAGATTTCACAGATTAACGACGATTTCACAGATTCGTAATCTGTGTAATCGCGTAAAATCTGTGAAATCTGTGGTTTTCGTGGCGTTCGACCCAAGCAAAAATTGTCGCAAGAAGACAATCTTCGAACGATCAGCAGCGCAGAGGCGCAGAGGACGGGCGGTAGAGTGAACGCCGTCAGCGTCCCCTGTCTACAAAAACAAAAAGGCCTTCAGCCGGCGTGACCTCCATCGTCGCGAGCCCAGCTTGTCTCTTGCCGAGCGCCGAGCCTTGAGCCATCTGACCGTGGGCGCGACCCGCGGGACCGCCTCCGGGCAGGCCCTCGCTTGCGCCGTCGCCGTCTGCATTGCGCTGGTCCTCCCGCTCTCCCTCGCCGCGCCGGCACAGGAGCCCGCACCGCCGGCCGCGGCGCCGCCGTCGCCGAAAGCACCCGAACCGCAGCCCGCCAAGCCCTCCGCACCGGACGGCCCCACGCCGGTCGCCGTGCGTCTCACCCCCCAGGCAGCGCTGCTCGCCGCCCGCCCCCGGGCGCTCGAGTGGCGGCTCGACGCGACCTGCCACCGGGTGGAGACGCGGGCGTCCGCCGAGCCGGGCGCCGGGCTTGGGCCCGAGGGCGTCGCCGGCCGCTGGACCGTCTTTTTTTTCTCGCGCGCGGCCGCGCCGCACGTGGGCGACTACGCGCTGCTCGAGGTGGAGGTGGATCGCGCGGGCGTGCGGTCGCTGGCGGAGAGCCGCCGCTCGCCGGAGGCGCTCCTCTTCGACATCGGGGTCCAGGGGTGGGACGCGCGCGCGTGCCTGGCGGCGGCCGAGTCGTCGGGGACGGCCCCCTGGCGCGCCGCCGAGCCCCCGCCCGGGGGACGCATCGCCGCCGCCCTCGAAGGCCGCCCCGCCGGCCCGCTCTGGAGTTTCGACTACCACGACTTCGGCCCTGACGGACGCCGGCAGGTCGAAGCGCTGCGCCTCCGGGTCGAGGCGCGCGAGGCGCGGCCGGTGCCTCGCGACGCTCCGCTCCCACGCAGGCTCCATCGCTTTCTCACGCCGCGGGAGGCCGTCGACGTCCTCGCCCAGGAAGTCGCAACCTGGCGACCGGGGGAGCCCATCGACGCGCTGGCACTCGAAGGGCATGGGGGCAGCGCCTCCGTAGTCGACGCCTTGAACGGCCGCTGTGAAGCCTGGTCGGTCGAGGCGCGGGCGGGCACGGGCAAAACCGCGCTGGGCATCCGGGGGGAAATCCAGGAGGACCGGACCGTTTCGCTCCGGGAGATCGAGCTCCTCGGTCGCGACCCGCTCCTCCCGGCCTGGCTGGACGCCGCTCTGCTGGTCCGCCTCGTCGAGGAGCAGGGGGGGCGGGAGTGGAGGCTCCTGCATCCGGACTGGCGCGTACGCTTCGCGATTCCCGACGCCGGCGAGAGCAAGACCTATCCCGTGGCTTCCGTGACCTACGCCGCCACGGAGGCCGAGGGTGCGCTCGCCCTGACGCTGGCGCTGCCCACGCAGCGTGTCCTCGAAGTCAAGAGATGAGGTGAGGTTCCCCGTGGACATCGTGCGCCTTCGAAAAGGCTGGGCCCGTCTGTGGCGCTGGACCCTCGCGCTCGTGGCCGGACTGGCGGTCTCCGTCTTCCTCTTCGCCTTCCTCTCCTCGCAGACGATCGACCTGGCAAGGGATGCCCAGCGCGCCTTTCTGGAAGCGGTGCGGGAGCCGCCGCCCCGTACCGTCAAACCCGGCACGCCCGAGGAAGTGGCCAACTTTTTTGTGCCGCACTTCCGGTTCGAAATCCGGGTCCCGGAAAAATGGCCTCGGGACTTCACGTGCCGGCGCTTCCAGGTCGTCTACTTCGACCGGTCGCGCGTCGCGGAGCTGTCGGGCTACGCCGGCGACCGCCTGGTCTGCCTGCACCTGCTGGATCGCAAGGACCTGACCTTTTTTCCGCAGGCGCAAAAGGAGCTGGTCGCGGACGCCAAGGTGCGCGCGTTCGACGTCGGCGACGCCCGGTTCGCCGCGGCCGTGAAAAAGGCGTTCGTCGTCTCGGCCACCGCGGAGCGCAGCCCCTCGGCCTCCGCAGCGGAAACGGACGCGCTCCTCTCGGACCTCGTCCAGGCGGTCCTCGACAAGTACTGAGCGCCCGCGCAAAGACAACCGCGCAAATTCGGACTTCGAGGCTCCTGGGGGCGCGGCCCTCTGGGCCGCGCTGCGCGGGCCGGAGGCCCGCGCCCCCGGGCATCGGTCGATCGACGAAAATGTAACGTAATTCTTGCGCGCGCTGACCGGCCCGGTCCAGTCCGACCCGCACGGCCGCGGCCGAGGTCCGACGCGGCGGCCGGCCGGAGGCCCACGGACCCGCTTTTCGTTTCCCCGGCGTTCTTCCCTGCGCGGCGTCCCCGCCGCGACCGGAGTGCCGTGCCAGTCCGCCACGACGTCCTGGTCTGCCTTTCCGCCGCGAACCGCGGCCTCGTCACCGACCTGCAGGTCTTCGAGGCGCTCAAGCGGCACCGCGAGGGGGGCGGGGTCCGCCCGGTCCACCGGATCCTCACCGAGCTGTCGATGCTCTCGCAGTCGCAGGTGCGCGACCTCTCCGAGGAGCTCGACCGGGAACGCCGCGCTCTCCAGGCCCATCCCCCGCCCTTCCTCGAGGGACAGAGCGTCGGCCCCTACAAGCTCCTCGAGCTGCTCCAGTCCGTGCCGGGCAAGGCCGTGTACCGCGCACAGTCCGGCCTTCTCCCCCACGCGGTCGCGCTCAAGGTCTTCAACCCCGCCACCGAGGCGGCCCGGGAGTCGGTGGAGCGGCTCAAGACCTCGGTCCGGGAGGCGGGCCCGATCCGGAGGCTCGGGTGTATACCCTATGCGGACCTCGGCTGCGAAGGCCCCTTCTCCTATCTCGCCACGGAGTGGGTGGACGGCATCTCGCTCGCCGAGCTTCCCGACCGCCGGCGCCCGGGGCTGGGCCCGCCGGTGCGGTTTTTCCGGCTGCTCGCCGAGCTGCTCCACGGCGCGGCCGGCGCGGGCGTCCTCCACCGCAACCTTTCCCCCTCCAACGTGCTCCTCGACCTCTCGTACGACCCGAAACTCGTGGACTTCGGCCTCGCGCGTCCCCTGCCGGAGCTCGCGGCGGCCGCCGCCCCGCTCCCGCGGGCCTGGGCGGGCTATTTCGTCTCCCCCGAACGCGCGGCCGGCGGCGACGGCAAGGACGTGCGGTCCGAGCTATTCAGCCTCGGGTCGCTTTTCTACGAGTGCCTCACGGATGCCGTGCCCTTCCCCGGCCCTTCGGCGGCGGTCGTGCTCGCGTCGATCCGCTGCATCGAGCCGATGGCGCCCCGCCAGCGCGACCGTTCCATCCACCCCGGGCTCGAGGCCATTTGCATGAAGGCCCTCGAGAAGGAGCCGGGGCGTCGCTATGCCTCGTTTGCGGAGATGGCCGAGGACCTGGGGCGCGTGCAGCAGGGGAAGCAGCTCCGCGCGAAGCCGGTCACGCGGATCACGCTCTATACGAGGAGGCTCCGGGCGAAGCGCAGGCTCGCCGCGGGCATGGCAGCGGGTGGGGTGCTCGTCCTTGCCGCCTACTTTTCGGGCGACATCGCGCGGCAGGTCGCGAAGCTGGTGCCACGACGCGAGGTCGTGCCTGCGCTGAGCCCCGAAGAGGCGCGCAAGGCGGCCTGGCGCTCCCACGGCGAGGGGGTGCGGGCGATGGAGGAGGCGGAACGGCTGCCGGCCGGACCCGCCAGGGACCGCCGGGCGCGCGCAGCGATGGACGCCTTCACGCGGGCGCTCGACGCGGACCCCATCCTCGTCGAGGCGATGTATGGGCGCGCACGCGCCGCGCTGCTTTGCGCGGGACCCGAGGCCGCGCTCGCCGACCTTGCCCACTGCCTCGCGCTGAGTCCGCGCAACGTCGCCGCCCTCGACGAACGCGCCAAGATCCGGCTGGCGATCGCCGCGCGCAAGCCGGAAGACTCGTCGTCGCGTCTGGCGCTCGACCAGGCCCTGCAGGACCTCGAACTCGTCCTCGAGATCCAGCCGGACCGGCACGAGAGCCGGCTGGCACGCGCCCGGGCCCGTGCCGACGCCGGCCGCCTTCCCGAGGCGCTGGAGGACCTCGACGCCGTGCTCGACCGGGAACCGGGCATGGCGGGCGCGTACCGGGTCCGAGGAGAGCTGCGTCTCCGTGCCGGCGCGGCGGCGGGCGCAGCGAGCGACCTTCGTCGCTACGTCGACCTCGTGCCGGAGGAGAGCGCCGATCCCGAAGTCCTCCGCCTGCTCGAGGACGCGCTCCAGCGGGCGCGGGGGGAGCAGGGGAAGTGAGGGGCGGAAGCCCAGTGCCCAGAGCAGCCCCTGGCCGCAACCGAAGGGACGCGCCACCGAAAACGCCGAAGACACCGAAGGACGAAACGCTGGCGGATCGACTGGCGCAGCCGATCGGAACCGCGACCGTGAGGGAGCGGTCTCAGCGCGTCCTTCGGTTCCCTCGGGTTCGGTCTCGCAATCGATGGCCTGCTGGGGGAATATTGTTGCCGAAAAAGCAATCTTATGCGCGATGGTGTCACAGCTTCGTGATCTGTGAAATCCCGAGAGAGCGAGGAATCGAACCATGCCGGAGCCCGCGGAAGATGCCCGCCTCGCGCGCGCGGTCCTTCGTGCCGGCCTCGTGGATCCCGCCCTGTTGGACGGCTGTCGCCGCGAGCTCGAAGCCCAACTCGCGGCCGGGCGGCCCACGCGCTCCCTGGCCGGTACGCTGGTCGACAAGAACCTGCTGACTCTACAGCAGGTGAACGCCCTCCTCGCCCAGGCACCCCCCCCCGCGGACGCACCCGCCCAGCCCGCGGCGCGGCGCCCGGCGGCGGATCGGCCCATCGACTCGGGCGCCACGCCGCCGACGTTGACGCCGGATTCCCCGGGTTTCGTCCCGATGCCCGCCTTCCTTGCGGACCCACCGATCGGCCGCGCCCCTGCGCCCCACCCCGCACCCTCGCCGCAGGCCCGCAGGCTCGCCGAACTCTCGACGCTCATCGGGGTCCCGCCCGCTCCGCTCTCCCCGCCCCCTTCCCCGGGCACGCCGGGTTCCACCCTGGAGCAGGCGCTCGACGGCGCACCGGCCGCCGGAGGCTCCGAGTCCGACTCCGCGGCGACTCCCCAGGTCTCTCCCAGAGCCCCCGGGCCCCTTCCTTCGCCCGGCGCACCCGCCGAGTTCTTCGGTCGGTACCAGCTCGAACGCGAGATCGCCCGGGGCGGCATGGGGGTCGTCTACCGGGCGCTCGACACGCAAGTGAAACGGGTCGTCGCGCTGAAGGTGATGCTCGGGGACGGCCAGGTCGACGAGTCGGCGCGCCAGCGCTTCCGCCGCGAAGGGATGCTCGCGGCCCGCCTCCACCACCCCGGGATCGTGCCCGTCTACGACATCGGCGAAGAGGGAGGCCGACTCTACTACACGATGGAGTTCGTCGAGGGGGAAAGCCTCCAGTCCCTCGTCCGCGCGAACGTCACGCTGCCCGTGCGCGTCGCCCTTCGGATCGCGCGCGACGTGGCGCTCGCCCTCGACTACGCCCACCAGCAAGGGCTCGTCCACCGGGACATCAAGCCGGCCAACCTGCTCCTCACGCTCACCGGGGCTACGGACGCCGGGGCCGCCCCCAAAGAGGCCGACTCCCAATTCAAGATCGGGGGCCGGCTCTCCTCGTCCCACCGCGTCCTTTTGGCGGACTTCGGCCTGGCCAAGGACCTGGGCGGCGTCACGCGCCTGACGCAAAGCGGGTACGCGATGGGGACGCCGCTCTACATGTCGCCGGAACAGGCCTCGGGCCACGCCTCGCGCGTCGGCCCGGCCAGCGATCTGTATTCCCTGGGCGCCGTCGTGTACGAGATGCTCTGCGGGCTGCCCCCCTTCACGGAGACCGACCCGCTACGGCTCATGAACCTGATCCTGCTCGCGGACCCGCCGCCGCTCCGCGGCCGCCTCCCGGGCCTGCACGCCGACGTCGAGACGATCGTGGCCCGGGCGATGCACAAGGACCCCGCGCGGCGCTACGCTTCGGCGCGGCACTTCGCGGACGACATCGATCGTTGGCTGGCCGGGGAAGTAATCCAGGCCCGTCCGGCGACCTGGCGCGAAAAGGCGTGGCGGCGCGTCCGGCGGCACAAGGAGGTTTCGACTTCCGTGGCCGCCGCCGCCGCGGTCCTCCTCGGGGTGGTCGGCTACTTCACGCTGGGCCGGTACGTGCAGGAAAGGTGGAGGCTCGCGCGCGAAACGGCCGAGCGGCGCGGCCGGGAAGAGGAAGCCCGCCGCTTGCTCGACGCGGCCGAGGCGGCCCTCGCGTCGGAGCGGCCGAGGGAGGCGCTCGCCGCGGCCACGACCGTGACGGAGCGCTTCGCCGCGGCCGCGGCGTCGGGAGAAGACGTGGAGCTGCCCCGTGCTTTCGTCCTGATGGCGGGGGCCTACGACCGGCTCGGCGAACCCGGAAAGGCCCTCAGCGAACGCTTGCACGCCTATCGCGCGGCGCTGGGACACGCGGGCAGCAGCGAGGTGCTGCTGCGGCTCGGCGCGGAGCTGACGCGGGGCGAGCGCTATGAAGACGCCGTGCCCCTGCTTCTCCAGGTGCTCCGCGCGCCCGCACGGCCGGCACCCGCCGGCGGGCCGAAGGCCCGGGACACCGATGCGGCCGTCGTCGCGGAGGCCCGCGCGTGGCTCGGCCGCGCGCGCGCCGGCACCCTGGACTTCGGCGGCGCGGTGGAGACGCTCGACGAGGCGCTCGCGGACGCGGCCCTGCCGAAGGCGCTGAGACCCGAGGCCGAGGCCGTCCGCGATTTCGCCCGCTCCTTCGCGCGCACCGTCGACGACCTCGGCCCCGGCTACCCCATGCTCGGCGCCGACCTGGACGGCGACGGGATCCCGGAGTTGGCGAGCCTGGACGACCAGGGGCTGGTTCTCGGCCACCTGGAGCAGGGTCGGTTCGTCCAGAAAGACCGGAAAGACAAGCGGATTCCCTACGACCGGTGGCGCGCACACATGCAGGCCATTCCCTGCGAAGCTCCGAACCGTCGAGCGCTCGCGCTGGTCGGCGGCTTGAACGATCGCGCGGCCGCGGCGGTGTTTCTCTGGGACGGCCAGTCCATGCGGGAGGTCGGGCGCACCTTCATCCCCGAGGAGTACACCAGCTACGCGTGGGGCGACCTCGACGGGGACGGGCACCCGGACCTGCTGGTGGGCTCGGCGCACGCGCTCCGGGCCTACCGCTGGATCGAGCCGCTCGGCCGCCTCGCCCCGATGGGCGCCCCGCCGGAGGAAATCGAGGCCATCGCGCTGCCGGTCGAAGGGGACGTTTGCCACATCGAGATCGGGGACTTCGCCGGACGCGGCAAGCCCGAGGCCCTGCTCTTCCTGGGCCGTTGGGGCGGTTACGCCGTCACGCGGTTCGAATGGAGCCCGGATATCGACTTGCCCGTGCCGGCAGGGTCGGCCTTCCTGTCCCCGGTCGACTCGGTGGTGCGGGTCGATCGACCGGGCAGGCCGCCCGCGCTGCTCGCCGCCGCCGGCTGGAGCCTCGGAGACCTGTTCGTGCAGCGGCGCGTCCTGGGCGAGGACATGTTCGCGAAGCTGTTGAAGCCCGGAGGTTTCTATCTCGTCGAGTTGACGAGCGACCCCTGGCCGTCGATCACGCGCGTCTACGGGGACGAGACGAAGGAGCCTCTGCCGTCCGAGGTGCGAGTCGTGCGGTTGCACGCGCGCGCCGGGGACTACCTGTGCTGCGAGGCGGGGGAGAAAAACGAGCGCAGGGTCTCGGTTTTCCGGTCCGGCGTCCACGAGCGGCCCTTGATCCGTCTCGCCTTTTCGAAGGCGACGGAGGCGATGAGAGGCCGGCTGGTGGAGGCTCTGGACGTCGACGGAGACGGCTATGACGAAGCCGTCTTCCGGCGACCGGACGGGATGCGGCTCGTGCTCGGAGCGGCGCGCCCCTCGGCCGGGTCGGCGATCGCGCAGGGACGTGACGAAGCGGCAACCCAAAACGCGGCGCCGCGCACGCCGCGGGACCCGCGACTGGACTATGCCTCGGCCTTGGAGCGCGCGTCCCTCGACTATCCCGACATCGCCAAGGAAGCCGCGGTCGCGTACCAGGAGGTGCTCCTGGACGCGCGAACGCTGGCGGACACGCGCGAGGCCGTGGAGGGGGAGCTTCGATGCCTGGCGGAGCGGGGCGAGCACGCGAAGCTGGCCGAGGTCGCCACGACGGAGGCGAACCGCTTTCCCGAACTCGAGGTCGAGCTGCTCCGGTGCGCTGCGCGTCTGCTGGACGAGGCGAGAGCCTGGGAGCCGGCCTCCCGTGTCGCGGACCGTCTCCTCCGAGCCCTGGAGTTGAGCGCCACGGCGCGACAACTGGCGATCCGCGACGCGGATCGGTTCCGAGGGCTGGCGGCGCCGGCCCATCGCCTCCGACTCAGCGGGCCCAATCCGACGCGACTCGACTGGATGGCGACCTCGCCGCTCGCCGTGACCCCGCAGGAAGACGGGAGCTGGATCCTTCATGCGTCCGGAGACGCGGAGGACCGGCTGGTGGCCCGGGTCGGAGGGGCGTGGGACTCCTGGAAAATGACGGGCCGAGTGACCGCGTCACGCCTGGACTGGGGAGTCACGGCCTTCCTGGGGGTCGGGTTGCGCGACCCGCTCGAATACGAGAGCGTGCCTGCGAGCCTGGAAGCCGTGCGGCTCCGCGCCGCCGGCGGGAGCCGGCTTCCGATCTACCAGCTCTCGGTCGTCTCGAAGCATGGAGAACCGGCCTCCGCGCATCTCTACGACGCCGGCCTGCCCTGGCCCGCGACGCCGCTGGCCTTCTCCCTGTCGACGATCCTGCACCAGGGACGCACCTGCCTGACCGTCGAGGGCTTGCCCGGTTCGCCGACGGAAGGCAAAGCCGCCGACGTACCGGGCCGAACACGGACGGAACCGGTCTGGGTCGGCGTCCTCCTGTCGAGCCGCTCCACGGCCCGCGAGCGGGGCCGCTTCCGCATCGAGAACCTGGAGCTGTGGCACACGACGGACCGGCTCGGCTTCGAGCCCTTCCACCCGAAGAGCGCCGTCGAACATCTGGCAACAGCCAACGCGCTCTGGATCCAGGGCAAGCTCAAGGAGGCGCGCCACATGTACGACCTGGCCATGCGGCTCGCGGACACCGAGGCCAACGCCCCGCAAGCGGAGACGGAGCAGCCGCCGGACGCGTTGATGGCGCGGAAGCCGACGGCCGGCGATATCGACCAGTGGGTGGCGGTGGATGCTCGTTTCTACAAGGGGTTGATGCTGGGCGCGGACGGCGCGGCGGCCGGGGCGAACAGGCACCTCGAGGCGGCCTGGGAGCGCTCGCCGGAGCGCTTCCGCACGTTGCTCGCGCGCTACTCGCTCGCGTTGCTGGAGGATCGCCCGGCCGAACGGGACGTCCTGCGGGCGTGGTGGCGCTCCCGCGAGGGGGCAGCCACGCCGGAGCGGCGCCCGGCCCTGGGAAACCACACCGTACACCTGCTGGGACCCGAGGCCGCGGAAGTCGTGCTGGAGGGCGCCAAGGTCCGCACGGAGTCCCTGTTGCTGATCGACAGGGTTCGGCCGGGCGACGCGGGCGACCTGGCGGGCCTCCAGCCTGGAGATCAGGTGGCGGCCGTGGACGGAAAGGTCCTCGGCGACGCCGCGGAGTACGGCCTCTACGTCATGGGCGCGGGCTGCGCCGGCCGCGACCGTCTCACGCTTTCGTTGCGCCGCGGGCCGAAGGCCTGGGACGTGAGCGTGCCCGTGAAGGCCCCCGGGTTCATGGTGAGAGCGGAAAAATCGACGTTCGTGGAATGGGTGGAGGAGAAGGCGGGGACGAAGGACAAGTAAGAGCCCGTAACATGGAAGTGCTCGTTCCAGGGTGTGGCTACTTTTCGTAGGCCCCCTGAAGGGGGTACTACAAACAGTGGGTGCTGCTCTCGGAACCTACTGTTCGTAGTACCGCCTTCAGGCGGTCTGGGCGCTGTCGTCGAAAAGTAGCCACACCCATTCTCAATGACGACCCTGGAACGCAGCCCGGGCATGGAATCGCGGACACTGCGCCTTGAACCTTTGAATCCGCGACGCACCCACAGGATCGATGTTGAAGCCCCGCTAGGGATGGACGTAGTCGCGCACGGCGGCGCCGCGGGAGCGGTTGTCCACGTTCGGCGCGCCGAGGCCGGCGGCGTCGTCGCCGAGATGCGCGGTGCGGAAATCCAGGCTGAACCGCGTCCGGCCCGAGACGTTCGGGCGCGTCTGGTGCAGGTGCGCGCCGGCGAAGAGGAGGAGCTCCCCCGCGCGGGCGGAGAAGGACAGGGGTTCCCCCGGATCCGTGAGACCGCCTCGCAGACCCGGGTACAGGAGTTCACGACCCGCGTTCGGGTCCTGCCAGCCGATCTTCCGGCCCCAGCCTCCCCGCACCCATTCCTCGTAATCGAAGCGTGCCGAGTCGTTTTCCACGGGGCGGCGGAGAAACTCCGGAAAGAAAACAAAAGTCTCTTCCGGTGCGACGTCGTGGAGCGCGATCCACCAGGTGATCTGGCATTGCGGGTTCGCGTACCAAGTGTCCCGGTGCGCGTAGTAGACCGGCGCGGCCTTGGGGTTCGTGTGTCCCTCGTGCGCGACGACCCGGAGCCGCAAGGGGTCGAACGCGTTCACGCGCCGGTCAAAGCCCGCGCTCGCCAGGACGTCACCCAGCGCGGCGTGGAACCGGGGCTCGGTGTAGAGCCGCTTGCGCATCCGCCCGACGCGCGCGAAGAGTTCTTCGGCCGAAAAGCGGAACTGCGCTTCGCGGATCGGGCCGCCGGCGCCCAGCTCCGCTTCGAGGAGCGCGAGGACGTCCGCAACCAGCCGCTGCGTGGCGGGGGTGGGCTCGAGCTGAAAAACGACCCCTTCGTAGACGGCGCGGCGAGCCGCGGCGTTGTCCGCGGGCAGGGCGGTCTCGAGGCGGACGTTGGTCACGGCTTTCGCGCCCCACAGATGCAACGCATGCTCTCCGGGCGAAGCGGCTCGCCGCGGAGGCCGCCGAAAAACTCGACGTCGACGAAGCCGGCGGCGCGGAGCAGGTCCGCGAGCACGTGGGGGAGGTAGAGCCGCACGGAGCTTTTTCGTGTCCATCGGCGGCCGTCGCGAAGCAGGTAGGTCCACACCTGGTCGAGCATGCCGCGGGTGAGGTCGAGCGCGCTTTCCCGGACCAGGAGGACTTCGCCGCCGTCGGCCGGAGAGGTCATGCGGCGGGTCATGCAGGGCTTGAAGTCATGGAGGAGGCAGGCCACGTTCGGATAGTCCAGGAGGAACCGGCCGCCCGGCCGGAGCGCGTCGCGGGCGCGTTCCAGCATCCGCCGATTGCGCAGGTCGTCCTCGGCGTAGCCGAAGCTCGTCCACCAGTTGAAGGCGCCGTCGCAAGGCCGCTCGGGGACGAACTCGAACGCGTCCGCGGCGAAGAAAGCGCAAGCGGCGCCGGCGGCCTGGGCGTCGGCGCGGGCACGCCGGACGTAGGACGCGCAGAGGTCGGCACCGACCACGCGCGCGACGCGACGGGCGAGGGGCACGCTGAGGCTGCCGATGCCGCAGCACTGGTCGAAGACCGTACTGGCGGACGAGAGGTGGAGCCGCGCGAAAAGAAAATCGACGGTGGCGGCGAGCTCGGCCGCGTCGGCGCGGACCAGGAATAGCTCGGCGAGGGTGTCGTCGTAGAACGTGGCCCACCAGTCCGGCGGGGCCGCCGGACTCGAAGCGGGTGCAGGCGTTGGGGCGGGGACGGACTCGCCCGGCATAGGTGCGATCCTCGACAAATCGGGAGGCGCGTGGACGGCGACTTTGCCCGCCTTCCGAGCGATCCCTCCGCGATCTCGTGGCCCGTTGACGAAGTCCAGTCACGATGCCTGGGGGCGCGGGCCTCCGGCCCGCGCGAACGGCCGCATGGATTACGACCCGCCGTGGCAGAGTTGACGACGGTGTCCGAAGTTCGTCAACGGGCCACCAGGCCATGCCGGCCGACGGTCCGCCTGAAGGCGGAACGCCGAGCGGCGGCGTCGGAGATCCAGGTCGGAGAGCGCACTCGGGCGGCGGGCCGCTGCAGCCGTTTTCCTTACGCGAACCGGAAGCCTTCGGCCAGCAGGGAGGGGCAGACGGCGGGGAGGCCGTCGCCGCCGAGGACGCGCGCGACGGGCCCGAGCGCGATCACGCGGTTCAGGAGCGCGACGACGCTTTGGTTGAAGCGGACGTTCTTCACCGCGCCGACGACCCGGCCGTCCTCGACGCGGAAGGTGCCGTCGCGCGTCATGCCGGTCACGACCACCTGCATCGGCTCGACCAGGCGATTGTACCAGCAGCGGGTCACGAGGACGCCGCGGCGGGTCGACGCGAGCATCCGGTCGAGGCTGGTTTCACCGCCCGCCAACACGGGGTTCTGCGGCATCGAGCCGAGGGTGTTCGGAAGCGGGAGGCCGTGCCCGGTCGGCCGCACGCCCGCGGTTCGCGCCCCCCGCCGATCGTACACGAGACCCTCCGCCACGCCCCGCGACACGAGGGAGACGCGCTCCCTCGGCAGGCCCTCCCCGTCGAAGACAGGCCCGCTCTGCAGCGGGTGACGCGCGTCGTCGGTGAGCGTGATGTTCTCGCCGAAAACGCGCGACCCCACCCGGCCGGTCAGGAAGCTCTGCTTTTCGGCGACTTGGCGCGCGCCAAAGCCGGCGAGGAGGAACTCGAGCAGGTCCCCGACCGCGGCCGGCTCCAGCAGCACGGTGTGCTCGCCCGGTGGAAGCGTGTCCGGCGCACGACCGAGCACGGCCTTCCGGACGGCGCGTTCCGCGGCGTCGCGCACCGGCAGGCCCTCCAGGTCCGGGCTCATCTCGGTCGCCCAGCCGGTCGAGTCCGCACCGGTCGCGGTCATCGAGAACGCGGTGCGCCCCCACGCCTGATGCGCGAAAAGGCCGCGAGTGTTCGCGTGGGCCAAGAGCTGCGCACCGGTCGTGAGGAACCCCGCCGCGGTGAGGTCGCTCGCCCGTGCCAACTCGATCGCCTCGCCGACCCGGCGCGCGCGCTCGACCGGCTCGACGTCCTCAGCCGCTTGGACCGCGGCGGCGGAGGCGGCGTCCGCTGCGACGCCCGCGCCGACGCCGACGCCCGCGGCAACCTCGGCAAGGTCGGGGACGGGGAGCAGGTCGGGATCTTCCGGGGCGAGACGCGCGATCGCCTCGGCCGCCTCCACCAGCCGGGCGAGCGAGCCGGAGTCGATCCGGCCGGTGGTTGCCCGACCGGTGCGCCGGCCAAAGACGACGCGCAGCGAAACCGAGACGTTTTCCTCGGAGACGTTCTGGTGGATGGAATTCTCGGCGAAGCGCGTCAGGTCCTGGCGCAGGCCGCTGAGCGTGGCCTCCGCCTCGTCCGCCTGGGTCCGGCGCAGCACCTGCTCGAGAAGGGCACGCGAGGCGTCGAGAGCGAGCATGGTGGACTCCGATGTGGGGGGGGGGCTACTTTTCGTCGGCCGCTAAGGGCCCGTAGGGAAACAACTCATGCAGCTCGGAAACCAGGGAGCTCCTCAGGAAAAGGCTCCAGGCTCATGGCTCATGGCTCAATTTTCAGACAAGGGTCAAAGTTCAAGGCTCGGAGTCCGCGATGCCGTGCCCGGGCCACGTTTCATGGTGGTCATTGAAGCGTGAACTTTGAGCCTTGTCTGAGTCTTGAAAATTGAGCATCGAGATTTCATGTCGCCGCCCTGCGCGTCAAACGAGCAAATTATTTTCCTCCGGGCCCCTGGAGGCGAGGTGGAGACCGTCGTCGAAAAGTAGCTACTCCAGATTTCAAAATCCAAATTGCAAAATCTCAAATTTCAAATTGCACTTCGGGGCAGGCTCGAACCGCCGAGGACGAGCGCGCGAGCTCGAAGCCGGTCCTACGTCCCATGGGCGCGACAGCGCCGTATGCGAGGTCCATCGGCCGAAGCACGCACGGCGCGAAAAGGAGCCCACTTGAGGCACCGCGACGGCGCCGTCCTCCAAATTTGAGTTTTGACCTTTTGAAATTTGAAATTTGAAATCCGATCGGGTAGCGGTAGACGGAGGATCGAACCCCGGTGCCGAACTCGGGCCGCCTGAAGGCGGAACTACGAACGGGGGCGAGCGAGAGCCTAAGGCGGCGAGCGCGGGGGGACGGAGGGGCTCACCCCTTGGCGGCGGTGCCGACGCGGACGCCGCGCCAGCGCGCGGGCGCGGCCCCGTGCCCCACGCCCATGGTCTGCCCGGGCTGCCCCTTCCCGCAGTTCGGGATCCCCCAGACCCGCCAGTCGCCGGCGCCGCAGACCGCGTCGAGCCGGCCCCAGAATTCCGGCGTGAGCCCGCCGTAGGTCGGGTTCTTGAACATGCGGCCCCGCCGGCCGTCCTTGATCTCCCAGGCGATCTCGGGACCGAATTGAAAGTTCAACCGGCGGTCGTCGATCGACCACGAGCGGACGGTCGACATGTAGAGCCCGTCTTTCGTGTCCGCGACCAGGTCCTCGAAACGCCAGTCGCCCGGCAGGAGGCTCACGTTCGTCATCCGGATGAGCGGGATCCGCGCCCAACCGTCCGCGCGCATGCAACCGTTCGAGCGGGAGGCGCCGACCGCGCCCGCGGTCTCGCGTGAGGTCATGAAACCGACGAACCGGCCTTCGCTCACGATCGCGTTTCGCTGCGCCGCGACTCCTTCGTCGTCGTAGGCGAAGCTGCCGGGGGAAGGCCCGTGGGCCGGGGTCGCGTCGGCCACGACGTTCATCGCGGCAGAACCGTACCGGAGGTTGCCGACATGCTGCGGGGCGAGGAAACTCGTGCCCGCGAAGTTCGCCTCGCTGCCCAGCGCTCGATCCAGCTCGACCGGATGCCCGACCGACTCGTGGACCTGGAGCGCGACCTGGGAGGACTCGAGGAGGAGGTCGGTCTCGACGCAGGGGCAGGGGGGCGCGTCGAGGAGCGCGACGGCTTCTTCGGCGATCCGCGGGGCGTTCTCCAACAGGTGCAGGCTCTCGACCAACTCGTACCCGCGCGTCTCGAACTGGCCGCCGAAGGCGGCGGGGAAAGAGCGCTCCTGCAGCTCGCCGTCGCGAAAGGCGGAAGCCTTGAAGCCGGCGCCGCTCAGCACGCGCGTCTGCTCGATCGAGGCGCCGTCGGTGGAGGCGAAGAGCTTTCGCTCGCGCGCGAAGTTCATGGAGGCCTCGGCCGCGGTGATCCCGGGCACCCCGCGGAGGACGCCGTCGAGGCGCAGGAGGAGCCCGACCTTTTCGGAGAGGGGCACGGCGAAGGGGTCCATTTCGCAGGGGCTTGACCAGACGTCGACGTGCGGGTCTTCGTGCGCGAGCCGCAGCTCGCCTCGGGCGTGGAGCGCGGAGGCCCGTGCGATCGAGACGGCGCGGAGCGCGATGCGCCGCACGGCCTCCGGGGAAAGGTCGTGCGTGGCGGCAAACCCCCAAGCCCCGGCGACGATCACGCGGACGCCAAGACCGAGGCTCTCCGTCTCCTGGACGTCACCGACACGCCCGTTTTTGGTCGCGATCAATTGGCCCCGCCGATCCACGACCCGGCAGTCGGCGTACGCGGCACCGGCCCCACGCGCGACGTCGAGGGCATTCTGGGCGAGCTCCTTCATGGGTCAACTCCCGAGTGGATTGCTGATTTCTAATTGCTGATTGCTGATTACCGACGCAGGCGAGCGGGCTGAGTGGGCCTCCCCCGCGTTCGCCCACTTCCGCAGGACTCCAACTCGCAGGCACCATCGACAACGAGGGCGCCGCGGCCGTCAACCAGCAACCAGCAACCAGCAACCAGCAACCAGCAATCCTACGTGGGCATCCACACGCTGAACACCGTCCTCCGGTTCGGTTCGCTCTCAACCGAGATGTAGCCGCGGTGGGCCTGGACGATCCGGTGGGCGATGGCGAGGCCCATGCCCGTCCCCTTCGGCTTTGTGGTGAAGAACGGGTCGAAGAGGCGCTCCATGAGGGCCGGCTCGATGCCTTGCCCCTCGTCGATCACGTCCACGCGCACGCCGGTCCCGACACGGGAGGCCCGCTTCGCCTCCGCGGCGCTCTCGACCAGGTGGGCGGCGCCGGGCAAGGCGCGCGCCGTGCCGCGGAGGCAGACGCGCCCGTCCTGCTTCGAGGCCTCCAGCGCGTTCAACCCCAGGTTGTAGAACACCTGCTTCAACTGCTCGGCGTCCCCCGGAAACGGCAGATGCGCCGGCGCCTCGACCTCGACCTTCACCCCCTTTCCGTCGCCGCGCTTTGCCAGGAGCACCGAGACCTCCCGCAGCACCTCCGCCAGGTCGATCTCCTGGAAACCCGAGGAGCGCGAACGCGCGAACTCCAGGAAATCGGTGATGATGCGGTCCAGACGCGAGGATTCCTTCCGGACGATCTCCATGAGTCGCCGGTCGTCCTCGGACAGCCCGCTCAGCGTCGCGAGCTCCTGGATCGCCCCGCAGATCGAGGCGAGCGGATTGCGGATCTCGTGGGCGACGCCCGCGGACAGCTCGGACAGGGCCTGCAGCCGTTCGGAGCGCTTGACGGCCTCGTCGAGGATCTTGCGCATGCTCACGTCGCTCACCAGCGCGATCATGCCACGGGGTTCGTTGCGCTCCCCGGGCAGGGTGGAGGTCCGCACGTCGAGCGCGACCTCCCCGCGGCCCGCGTGGCTGATTTTCAGCTCGAACTCGCGGGGCAGGCGGTCCTGCAAGGCGTCGCGGAGCGGTTGCAAGGGCTCCTCGACGAGGATTTCGCCGACCGGCCGGTCCGGCCGGCGGTCGTTCGGCAGGGCCAGGAGGCGCCGGGCCTGGTCGTTAAAAAAAACCAGCCGTCCCCCGCTGTCCGCCACGAGCACGCCGTCCAGCATGCCCTGCAGGATCTCGCGATTGACGATCCGGATCCGGCTCAACTCCACGGCCAACTTGCCGGCGAGAAAGGCGACGAGGTGGAGCGAGAGGCTCACGAAAACGAGATAGGGCAGGATGGTGGCGAGTTCGCGCGTGATCTCAGTCCCGAACTCGACCCGGGACAGGAGTGGGAGCGGGAACTGGTAGTGGCCGGAGAGGAAATAGACGAGGGTGATGGCGCAGAGGAGGACGGTGGCCAGCGAGGCGTAGAACATCGCCGCGGCGGCCGAGACGAGGAGCGCGGCGGCGAGGACGCTCGCGAAGATCAGGTAGGTGAAGATCGAGTGCAGGCCGCCGGTGAAATAGACGAGGAGGGCCTCGAGCACGACGTCGACGGTGATCTGGAAGAGGACGTGCCGCTCGCCGTCGCGGACCCAGCGCAGGCTCACCAGGTAGACGAGGTTGATGCAGCAGGCGGTGACGAGGACGGCGTAGGCCTCGTCGAAGCCGAGGAGGGAGAAGCGCCAGACGCCGGCGCGCGAGAGGAGGACGGCCCCGATGCCGACGACGGCGACCGCCAGGCGGATGAAAAGCAGCCACTTGAGCTTTTCGACCAGCCGGGGGTCGGGCTGAGGGAAGCGACGCAGCGTCATGGGGATTGCTGATTTCTGATGGGTGTGGCTACTTTTCGTAGGCCCCCTGAAGGGGGTACTACAAACAGTGGGTGCTGCTCTCGGAACCTACTGTTCGTAGTACCGCCTTCAGGCGGTCTGGGCGCTGTCGTCGAAAAGTAGCCACACCCAATTCCGATTGCTGATTGCGGATTGCGGCCTGTCGCACGGCGAACACGAGGGGGCGCTTCGTAAGGCACGCCGGGCCTCGAAGCGGTGAGGAACGGGCCGCAGGCGGGCAAGCGACGATGACGCCACTCAACGTGGCCCAATGCGCGCGAGCGCAGGGGCATGCTCCTCTTCGTGGCGAACCTCACAACCGTGGCCGGGCGTTGTCCTGCACCCATCAGCAATCAGCAATCTACAATCAGCAATCCGCCACTAGTGCTTCGGCCGCACCGCCTCCTGGATCTTCAGGATGGGGAGGAAGATCGCCAGCACGATGCCGCCCACGAGGCAGCCCATGACCGCGATCATCAGCGGCTCGATGAGCGACGTGAGCGCCTTCACGCTGGCCTTCACCTGCTGGTCATAGAACTCCGAGATCTTCTCCAGGAGCTGTTCGAGCGAGCCCGCCTTCTCGCCGATGGCGATCATCCGCGTGACCATGGGCGGAAACTGCTTGCTCTTGGCCAGCGGTTCGCCGAGCGTCGCCCCCTGGCGCACGCTCTCTCGCGCTTCTTTCACCGCGTCCTCGAGGACCCGGTTGCCGATGGTGTTCCCGACGATTTCGAGGGCGCCCAGGATCGGCACGCCGCTCTGGATGAGCGTCGCGAACGTGCGGGCGAACCTCGAGATGGCCACCTTCTTGAAGAGCGGCCCGAAGACCGGCACGTACAACAGGAACCGGTGCCACTGCTTCTCCCCCGCCGGCGTCTTCTTGTAGGCGAGGAACACAAAAAAAAGCGCGACGCACCCGGCCACCCAGAAGAGGAAATAGTCCCGCATGAAGTCGCTGGTCTTGAGCAGGTAGTCGGTGAGGAGCGGGAGCTCCACGCCCATGGAGATGAAGATGTCCTTGAACTTCGGCACGATGAAGACCATGAGCGAGATGGTGATCGCCAGGATGAGGGCGAGCGAAACGGTCGGATAGGTCATGGCCGACCGGATCTCCCGCTTGAGGGCCTCGCTGGCCTCCATGTACTCGGCCAGGCGCTTCAGGATGGTGTCGAGCTGGCCGCTCGCCTCGCCGGAGCGGACCATGCTGACGTAGATGCGCGAGAAGAGCTTGGGATGCTCGGAGAGGGAGTCGGAGAAATCCGAGCCGCCGCGCACCTTGGCGACCACCTCGGCGACGCGCAGCTTGAACCCGGGGTCCTCGGCCTGCTCCTCGAGGATTTCCAGGCTTTCCAGGAGCGGGATGCCGGCCGAGATCATCGTGGAGAGCTGGCGCGTGAAGATCGCGAGGTCGCCCGTCGTGACGTGCGGTCGGGGGGGCCCGCCGAAAAGCCCCTTGACCATCCGCCCCGCTTCCCGCTGCTCCTCCAGCGACAGGACCACCAGGTTCTGCCGGCGCAAGCTGCCCGCCGCATCCGCCTCGGTCGAAGCCGTGAGCGTCCCCTCGACGCTCTTGCCGTCCCCCGCCCGCGCCCGGTACTTGAAGTTCGGCATCGCCCCTCGATCAATCGTTCATCGTGTTGCGGAGCACTTCTTCCACGCTCGTGACCCCGCGGAGCGCGTTCAGCACGCCGCACCTGCGGAGCGAGATCATGCCCCGCTTCTTGATCGAGTACTCCTTGAAGTCGAGGGCGGAGGCGCCGTTCAGGATCATGCGGCGCAGCTCCTCGTCGAGTTCCATGACCTCCAGGAGCGCGAACCGCCCCTTGTAGCCGTTGGCGCATCGGCCGCAGCCGACCGCGCGATAGATGGTGCCCCCGCGGGCCTCCTGGGGGGAGAAGCCGACGGCCGCGAGCCGGTCGGGCGGCACCTGCACCGGCTGCTTGCAATGGTCGCAGAGGCGGCGCGCGAGCCTTTGCGCGGCGACGAGGACGGTGGACGAGGCCACCATGAAGGGGTCGATCCCCATGTCCAACAGCCGGGAAATGCTGGAGGCCGCATCGTTCGTGTGCAACGTCGACAGCACCAGGTGCCCGGTGATGGCCGCCTTCACCGCGATGTCCGCCGTTTCGAAGTCCCGGATCTCGCCGATCATGATCGTGTCCGGGTCCTGGCGCAGGATCGACCGCAGCGCCGATGCGAACGTCAGCCCGCGCTTCGTCGAGACCGGCACCTGGATCACCCCGTCCATCTGGTACTCCACGGGGTCCTCGACCGTCACGATGTTGTCTTCGTCGGACTTCACTTCCTGGATCATCGAGTAGAGCGTCGTCGACTTGCCGCTCCCGGTCGGCCCCGTGATCAAGAGCATGCCGTACGACGCGGCGCACCCGCGTCGCATCGCGTCGAGCGATTGCGGCTCGAAGCCGAGCTGGTCCAGCCGGCGCGCCGCGGCCGACGAGTCCAGGATCCGCATGACGACCTTCTCGCCGTGTACGCTCGGCAGGATCGACACGCGGAAGTCGACCTGGCGCCCCTCCTGATTCATCTTGAACTTGCCGTCCTGCGGGATGCGCCGCTCCGCGATGTCCAGGGAGGCCATGATCTTGATGCGGGAGACGATCGCCCCAAGCATCTTCTTCGGCGGGGCGAAGGTCGCCCGCAGGACCCCGTCCTGCCGGTACCGGACGCGGATCGCCTTTTCGAACGGCTCGATGTGGATGTCCGACGCGCCGTCGCGCAGCGCCTGCGACAGGATCATGTTCACCAGCTTGATGACCGGCGAATCCCCCGACGCCTCCGTCAGCTTCGAGATGTCGGCGTCGTCCTCCTCCTCCGGTTCCTGCGTGAGCTCCACCTCCGGCGCGCTCGTCTTGTCGATGAGGTCCCGCATCTCCTGCTCGCCGTTCGCATACACTTTCTGGATCACCTTCCGGATCGAACGCTCGGTGCTCACCACGGGACGGATCTCGCACTCCGTCACCACCCGGATGTCGTCCAGCTTCAGAATGTCGAACGGGTTCGCCACCGCGAGCGTCAGCAGCTTCCCCACCCGCGCAATGGGCAGGACGCCGTAGTACGTCGCCAGGTTCTGGTCGAGCGTCCCGCGCGCCTTCTCGTCCGGCTCCACCTTCTCCACGTCGATGGGCGGGATGTTCATCTCGAGCGCAATCGTCGAGATGAGGTCGGGCTCCGAGACGAAGCCGTGCTCGATGAGGACGTCCGAGAAGGACTTGTCCTCCTTGTTCGAGATCTCCTCGGCCTCTTTCGCCTTGGGCTCCGGCAGGAGGCCGCGCTTCACGACGACGTTACGGACCTTCTTGTCGAAGGAGCTTTTCATCGGGGAGCCTCTCCAAACGACGACGCGCGCGTCCGGCTAGCGGGCCGGCGCGGTCCCATCGGCATAGTGGGTGCGGAGAGCCTGCACCACCTGCGAGGCGGGGCTCACGTACAGGAAGAGCTGGCAGGAGGTCATCCGCTCGATTTCTTCGAAGATCTTTTCATTCAAGTGGCCGGAAACCGCCAGGATGAGCGAGTTCCCGATCTTGTCCAGCGGCACGATCTGGTTTTCGATCAGCATCTCGGCCGGGATGAGGTCGACAAGGTCCTTGGTGATGAAGTAGTTCGCGGCGTTGATGTACGGAAGGGCGTACTGCGTGGCGAGGACCCGGGCGATTTCCATCTCGGACGTGTACCCGAGCTTGACCAGCACCACGCCGAGCAGCTCTCCGGACTCCTGCTGTCGCTTCAGGGCCTCGTTGATGTGCTCCTCGGTGATCAGCCCCTCTTCGAGGAGCATTTCCCCGAGACGCTTCTTCGTCAGTCGGGCAAAATTCACCATTCGTCCTCCGTACGCGACGCGATGCAATGCAACTCAACGCGAGCTGAGCGGGCACGGTTTGGGCCATCCTCCCCAGGGGTACACGACCCCTTGCCAGGGGGGAGGGAGACGCCAAGTGGCACATTATAGGGGCCGCCCGCCGAGTTGTCAACGACCGAGCCCACAGGGGAAACCGGCAAGCGGAGGAGGGGGTTTCGGGCATGGTTCAAACCGGCCGCAAGACGGGGGACACGATCCTGAATTCCAGAAACGTCCTCGATTGCTCGTAAGCTCTTTCCGGAATTCAGGTCATGTCCCCGTTTTGCTCCCCTTGAGCGGGCGAAGGGTGTTACCCCGGTTTGAACCATGCCGGTTTTCGAAGCGTCCGCAGGAGGGCCGGAGCGTCCTGCGGCGGCCCGGCGCCCCCGCGAGGAGAATGGCTCTTGCGGCGCCGGTCTTTTCTTGGAATGTCCCCAGGCCGCGCGGGGCCCTGCCGCCCGGCGCGCCGCCCCCCAACACGCACTCCCGCCCCTTCCCGTTACCGGGTCTTCAGGGCGTACCGCGTCAGCAGCTCCGGTCGCCCGGTCGAGTCCCGACGGGCCTCGCGACGGACTTGGACGACCGTACCCTCGTGGAGGGCCTGGAGCAAGGGGTCGAGGTCCAATCCCAGGGCGGACCGCAGCTCCGCCTGCCCGGCCTGCGTCGCGGGATCGACCCCGCCCGCCTCGCCGTCCCAAAAGCCCCTCCACTCCGGCGTCGCAGCGCCCGCTTCCGCGCCGTCGGGCCCCGACGCGGCCCCCTCCAGCACTCCCGCCGCCCACTTCAGCCCCTCCTCGTCCTCGCTCGACACCAGGAGGTCGTCACGACGCGCAAAAAAAACATCTGGATGATCGAGGAACGGCGCACGCAGGGCCACCAGCTCGTCCCACGGTGCACTCCGCGCCTGGACGGACTTCAACTGGAGCCCCACCACGCCCGAGAGCCAATCGGCCAGGGGCGTGCCGCCGGGGGGAAGCCCTCCCAGCAGCTCGAGCGCCATGCCCGAGCCGAACCGCGCGGGCCCCGACGTCCCCCGTGCAAACACGAACCTCGCCACCCCGCCGAAGCGCCACGGCGTCGCCGGAGGGGGGGGCGGAACCGGAGGGTTCGAGGCTTGTCCGTCGGGAGTCTCGGCCGCGCCGTTCCCCACCCGGGCCGGCGCAGCCGCGCGCAAAAGGAGGCTGCCCGCCTCTTCCGCGAGCCCGAGCGTGGGCAGGCTCAACGCGCCGAACCGACCCGGCTGCGCGAGCCGGAAAAGCGCCAGCCCCGGCGTACGGTCCCGCCACAGGCGTTCGAGAACCGCGCGTGCCGTTCCGCCCGAAGGCCCGGGAGAGACGACCTCCTCCTGCGGCTGCGCGACGTCCGTACGACGCGTGGTCAGCTCGACCTCCCCGGCACTCCACTTCCCTTCCAGCTCCCACGTTTGTGGAGTCTCCCAATCGTAGGCCGTGGGGCAGCCTGCGAGAGCCAGCCAGCCTCGACAGGAACCCGAGGTGTGGAAGGCGTCCAGTCGGAACGAGCCGCACCCTGCCGAGGGCAGGGGGAGGGAGGAGCTCGTGAGCGGCCGCCTCGCCGCCAGGAAGCTGCGACAGATTTCCAGCGAGGAGGCCAGGACCAGCTTGCCGTCACAGAGGGCGAGGACCGGTCGTTCCGCGTTCCCCGCGCCGTAGCCCACCATCGTGACCCCGCCCTCCACCCAGGTGCTCGCCGATGGGCCGAAAGGCGGAGTGGCCAGGGGGGCGAAAGACGGGTCGGTTACAACGACGACGCTCGAGTTCAGCTCCTGCGAGAAGACGTGGGCCTCGCCGCCCGCTCGATACAGCAAGGGATTGGAGGTCCACGGGAACTCCGCTTTCGGCTGGTCAAGCCTGCGCGTGCTCCAGCCGGGATGGAGGACGGAGTCGATCGCCGAGCTGACGGGAGTGGCGGGTGCCGACGTCAGGGCGAAGGCGAGAAGTCTGCACGCCGCGGAGTCGGCTCCATGCCAGGTGAAGGTCGCGGTGCAAGGCGGGAGGGGCGCGACCCAGGGAGTGGGGGGAGTGCCGGCCGGCGAAGGAGCGCGCTCGCAGGTCGCGGAGGGTTCGGACGGGGGCAAAGGCGCGACCGGAGCGACCGGAGCGGACGCGGGTGGAGGCTCGGAGGCCGAGGTCGCAGGCGACGGCGACGGCGCAACCAGTTCTTCGGCCGTTGGCGGCGCAGGGGTCCTATTCGCCGACGATGCTTCCGCCCCGGGTGGAGCAGCACTTTCGGGCGATTCGACGACCCTTCCCAAGGGCGCCGCTCCTTGCGCTTCCGCCGGCGTTGCCGCGGGAGACGTCGCGGGGGGGCTCTCGATGGGGACCGGGGGAGCGAGGACGGAGGTCGGAGCCGGTGCGCGCGCGCCGGCTGCGACGGCGACGCCGCTCGCGTGCTCGGGGCGCGCGCCCGACACGGCTGCGCCACTCTCGGTTTCCCGTCCGATCGGAGCGCTCAGGAGTGGGGGAGATGGAGCATGAGTTTCCGGACCGGGCGAAGTGAAGAACTGGACGGCGCCACACAAGACGGCGAAGCCCACGACCGCGAGTGCGGCCCAAGTTCGTCTGGCCGCGCGCGTCTCCGGCTCGGGGCAAGCGCCGATCAAGCGCGGATGCGAACCGCAGTTTTCGCCGAAACCCTCGATCTCTTCGGGTGTCTTGAATTCGACCCTGTCAGGCTGCATGTCGTGACGTCTCCTGGCTGTCGAAGGAGTTGATTCCTCCAAGAAACATCGACAGAAAGCGGACAGGAGTGAAGCCCGATAATCCCGCCGAGGACGGGACGGTTCCAGTGCAGGGGCGCGTGGGGAGGTGCGGGGGGCGAAGCGGCGACCGTTTGGATCCCTACCGTTCGGCTTCGCGACGACTGTTCAAGCTTTCGGAGCCCCTGCGCGCGAACCCGAAAAGCACGAGCCACCGAACTCGCCGAAAACACCGAACGGCCCGTGGCGAATTTCGGCTTGGTTCAAGTCCGGGTCCCAGGTCGTGGCCGGCCGCCTGCCGTAGGGGCGCCCCTTGTGGGCGCCCGCGATTGGCAGCAACGCCTTAGTACCGCCCCACAGAATTGGGTGACCAATTTCCTCGGCGATTTCGGCCGCCTGCTTCGTTGCGCTCGCTCGACGTAGTTCTCCGTTACTACGCCTCGCTCGCGCGCCTCGCGGGCGGCCGAACTTGCCTTCGGCGTTTGGTCACCGACTTCCGTGGAGCGGTACTTAGACTACGCGGCGTCGCGACGAGGACGGGCACAAGGCCCGCCCTCTACGTCCCCGGACGTCGATCCGTGTTACCCCTGCGCCGCCCGAATTGAACCATGCCTGAATTTCGGCGTCTTCGGTGGGTAATTTTCCGTTCTTGGGATTCGGGCGCGAGCCTGACGTGGCGTGTGGCAAAAAAAAGGGGAGGTAGTTGCACAACCTGGGTTGCGCGGAAGGGGGGGACCTTCCGCACCGTGTCGGGGTGAGTCGAGACCTGCGATGTTGGGATCCAGGAGCTTTCGAGGTCCAGGTAGCTCTGAGCAACTTACGGTTGTGCAACTACCCCAGGAGAGGGTTCATTCGTAGATGGAGCGCGACTCCAGATGAAGGGGCGGATATCGGGCAGGCAAAGGGGGGCCGTTGCGTGCCTGCCACCTCCCTCCGGATTCCTTCAGGGAGGTGGCAGGCGGCGCTGGGCCGGAGGTCGGTCGGGCGAACGCCTTCGCCCAGCCGAACTCCCACCAGACACACCCTCTTTCCTAAGGACCTCACGCCTTCTGAGAGATCCGAGGTCGGTACGATTTCGCCCCGACGGAGATGAAGTATAGTTTACAAAGCATAAAAAGTCAATCGAAAAGGGCGAGGTAGGCTCTGAATTTTCTCGGTCGCGCTGCCACGATCCAAAATCCCATGTGCCACAAGCATGTTGTGCGCGCGCCCAAGAAAAGAAAAGCATGCGACGCTCGCAGCAAGATGCCACCGGCCACGCACGATGCCACCAGGCATCGGAGAGGGTTGACGCTTGGAACATTTTCAGTCGGAAGCCCAGCCTGCGGACGCGCAGCGCTCAGACCGCAAAGAGCTCCCGCATGCCCCACCTGCCCCCTTGCCGCCAGCCCCTCCAGTTCAGCCCTCTTGTCGCCAACCACCAGGCCCGCTATAATTCGCCGCTTGCCCCCAGGACCGAACCAGCCGGCTCAGGTCGTCGCGAGGCACGCCGATGTCGCAGTCTGCGCCCACCAGCCCGTGCGCCCCGTCCTCCCCCGCCCCTCGCACCCGCCCCTTCCCCTGGGCGCTCGCGGCCATCGTCGTCCTCACCCTCGCCTGCGCGTCCGCCTTCTGGTGGATCACCCACAGCACGCCGGCCACCTCCGTCGCCTGGGGACGCGAGGTCTTCCAGGGCAAGGGGCGCTGTTCGATCTGCCATGAGGTCCGCCCGGGACGCGAACCCGTGCGCTGCCCCAACCTGGTCTCCATCGGCCGCGACGCGTCGACGCGCGTGCGCGATCGCTCGGCGACCGAGTACCTGTTGGAGTCCCTCCTCGAGCCCACGGCCTATACCGCACAGGGCTACCCCTACGGGGTCATGCCCGCGGTCAATCGGGAGACGATTTTCCTGACCCCGCCCGAGGTCCGCGCCCTGGTCCTTTACCTCCAGTCCCTCGGCGGAACGCCCGATCGTCGCTCCGTCGCGGCCGCTGAGAAGCGCTTCCCCATCCCGCCGCCGCTCCCGCCCGCGCCCCGCGCCCCGCGCGGCGACGCCCAGGCCGGCCGCGCTCTTTTTTTCGACCGGCAGCGCGCCAACTGCGCGTCTTGCCACCGTGTCGGCGACCTGGGGGGCGACCTCGGGCCCGAGCTCACCGACATCGGCCTCGTCCAGAGCGCCGCGCAGCTCCGGCAGTCGATTGTCAAACCGAACGCCGAGGTCACGGTGGGCTACCGGCTGTGGGAATTTCGCCCGCGAGGCGGTGGACGGCGACTGGGCATCCCCCGCAACGAGACGCCGGACCAGCTCGAGCTGGTCGAGGGTGTCGGCCGGCGCACAACCCTTCGCACCGTCGACCTCCTGGCGCGCATCCCGCATCCAGGCTCTCCCATGCCGGAGGGACTCCTCGACGACTTGGCAGTTACCCCCCAGGCCCGCGACGCCCTCCTCGACGACTTGATCGCGTTCCTGACCACCTGCTCGCGCGGGCCGTAACCGTCTCCACTCGGCTTTCATGGGCCGCCGGCCCCATTTCCCCACTGCCATCTTGACAGCACCGAGTTCGCTCCCTCACTCTCCCTCTGCCACTCTGACAGGCACTGACCTCGCATCAACGGACCACGACCGCCATATCCAATTGTAATAACACGACTTAAAAAACGCACAAAAAGCAACAATAGGCACGCAACTTGCTCTGAGATCTCGTGATCCAGATTATCCGACGAGGCTGAAACACGGAGGCGAATCCATGGCGAAACAACTCCTCTTCGACCGCGAGGCGCGAGAGGCCGTGAAGCGCGGGGTGGAGAAAATGGCCCGCGCGGTGACCTGCACGCTGGGACCCCGGGGCCGCAGCGTGGTCCTTGACAAGGGCTGGGGCAGCCCGGGCGTCACGCAGGACGGCGCGACCGTGGCCGACGAGATCGAGCTGATCGACGCGTACGAGAACATCGGCGCCCAGATGGTCAAGCAGGCCGCCTCGAAGACCTCGGACGCGGCCGGCGACGGCACGACGACGGCCACCGTCCTCACCCAGGCCCTCTTCCTCGGCGGTCTCCGCTGCGTGGTCGCGGGGGCCCACCCCATGGCCCTCAACCGCGGCATCAAGAAGGCCGCCGACGCGATCTCCGAGGCGATCCTCAAGAGCGCCAAGAAGATCGAAGGCTCGAAGGAGATCCAGCAGATCGCGACGCTCGCCGCCAAGAACGACGCGCGCATCGGCGAGATGATCTCCAAGTCCATGGACCGGGTCGGTCGCGACGGCGTCATCACCGTCGACGAAGGCAAGGGCATGGAGACCGAAGTCAAGGTCGTCGAGGGGATGCAGTTCGATCGCGGCTTCCTGTCGCCGCACTTCGTCACCAATCCCGACTCCGTCCGCGTCGAGCTGGACGAACCCTACATCCTCATCCATGAAGACAAGCTCTCCAGCGTCCGGAAGCTGCTCCCGATCCTGGAGGCGGTCTCCGCCGAAAAGAAGGCGCTCCTCATCATCGCCGAGGACGTGGACGGGGAGGCCCTCGCCACTCTGGTCGTCAACAAGCTACGCGGCGTCGTCCAGTGCGCGGCCGTCAAGGCCCCCGGCTACGGCGACCGACGCAAGGCCATGCTCGAGGACATCGCCGTCATCACCGGCGGAGAGTTCATCGGCAAGGACCGCGGGATCGACCTCGAAAAGGTCGGCGTCGAGATCCTGGGCCGCGCGAAGCGCGTCACCATCGACTCCGAGAACACGACTCTTGTCGAAGGCGCCGGCGGTTCGAAGGAAATCAAGGCGCGGGTCGCGCAGATCCGCTATGAGATCGACAAGGCGACCTCCGACTACGACAAGGAAAAGCTTCAGGAGCGGCTCGCGAAGCTCACCGGCGGCGTGGCCCAGATCCGCGTCGGCGCCGCGACCGAGTCCGAGATGAAGGAGCGCAAGTCGCGCGTCGAGGACGCGCTGCACGCCACCCGCGCCGCCCTCGACGAGGGCGTGGTCCCCGGGGGCGGCGTCGCCCTGCTGCGCGCCGCGTCCGCCCTCGACGGCCTCAAGCTCGAAGGGGACGAGGCGCTCGGCGCGAAGGTCCTTCGCGACTCGCTCGAACAGCCCCTCCGCATCATCGCCCAGAACGCCGGCGCCGACGGCTCGGTGCCGCTGCACAAGGTCAAGACCGGCACCGGCAACTTCGGCTACGACGCCGACCTCAACCGCTACGGCGACCTCGTGGAGTTCGGCATCCTCGACCCGGCCAAGGTGGTCCGCACCGCCCTCCAGAACGCGGTCAGCGCCGCCACCATGCTCCTGACCACCGACTGCCTCATCACCGAAGTCCCGGGCGAAAAGCCCGCGATGATGGACCACCACGACGACTAGCCCGCTCGGAGCCTTCCCGGCACGCTTCAACCAAAACGCAATACCAGGAGGAACGCCATGAACCTTCGTCCCCTCGACGACCGAGTCGTGATCAAGGCCCTGGAAGCCGAAACCAAGACCAAGGGCGGCATCGTGCTGCCCGACACCGCCAAGGAAAAGCCCCAGAAGGGCGAAGTGATCGCCGTCGGCGAAGGCAAGCTCCTGGACAACGGCAAGCGCGTCACCCCGATCCTGAAGAAGGGGGACAAGGTCCTCTTCGGCCGCTATGCGGGGACCGAGATCAAGATCGACGGCACCGAGTTCACGATCATGAAGGAGTCCGAGGTCCTCGCGCGCTTCGAGGGCTAAAGGCGGCTTCTCCCGGTCAACGACGTTTTCGCGGGGCGGCGCGCCGTCCCGAATCCGAAGGAGTCTCCCCCCCATGCCCAAGCAGCTCATGTTCGATGAGGAAGGGCGCAGGAAGATCCAGCAGGGGATCGCCCAGCTCGCCGGCGCCGTCAAGGTCACGCTCGGACCCGGCGGGCGAAACGTGATCCTCCAGAAGGCTTTCGGCACCCCGCTGGCCACCCGCGACGGCGTCACCGTCGCCAAGGAGGTCGAGCTCGCGGACCCCTTCCAGAACCTCGGCGCCAAGCTGGTGCACGAGGTCGCCAACAAGACCAACGACGTCGCCGGCGACGGGACCACGACCGCCGTCGTCCTCGCCGAGGCGATCTACAGCGAAGGCCTCAAGTTCGTCGCCGCCGGCGCGAACGTCATGGCCCTGCGCCGCGGCATCGAACAGTCCGTCGAGACCGCGGTCGCCGAGATCAAGAGCTTTTCCCGCCCCGTCGAGGGGCGCACCGACTACGAGCACGTGGCCACGCTCTCCGCCAACCACGACCGCGCCCTCGGCACCCTCATCGCCGACGCCATGGAAAAGGTCGGCAAGGAAGGCGTCATCACCGTCGAGGAAGGCAAGGGCCGCGACACGCTGCTCGATTTCGTCGAGGGGATGCAGTTCGACAAGGGCTTCGTCTCCCCGTACTTCGTCTCCAATCCCGAGGACCTCGTCGCCGTCCTCGAGAATCCGTACATCCTCTTCTACGAGAAGAAGCTCTCCTCGCTGCGCGAGCTGGTGCCGCTTCTCGAGAAGATCGTCGCCACGGGTCGCCCGTTCCTCGTGATCGCCGAGGAAGTCGAAGGGGAGGCCCTGGCCGCCCTCGTGCTGAACAAGCTGCGCGGCGTCTTCAACGCCTGCGCCGTCAAGGCCCCCGCCTTCGGCGACCGCCGCAAGGCGATCCTCGAGGACATGGCGATCCTCACGGGCGGGACGCTCATCTCCGAGGACCTCGGCATCAAGGTCGAGAACCTCACCCTGGCGCAGCTCGGCTCCGCGAAGAGCGTGAAGATCGAAAAGGAGCGGACCACGATCGTCGGCGGGAGCGGCAAGCGCGCGAAGGTCGACGAGCGGATCCGCCAGCTCAAGGCGCAGATCGCGCAGACCACCTCGGACTACGATCGCGAGAAGCTCGAAGAGCGGCTCGCGAAGCTCTCCGGGGGCGTGGCGATCATCAAGGTCGGCGCCGCCACGGAAGCCGAGCTCAAGGAAAAGAAGCTCCGCGTCGAAGACGCGGTGCACGCGTCGCAGGCCGCCCGCGCCGAGGGCGTGGTCCCCGGCGGCGGCGTGACCCTGCTCCATGCGCAGAAGAAGGTCGCCGCGCTCTCGCTCCCGGGGGACGAGCAGCTCGGCGCGAAGATCGTCGCGAGCGCCCTCGAGGCGCCGCTCCGCCAAATCGCCTGGAACGTCGGCGAGGACGGCGCGGTCGTCGTCATGAACGTCAAGGAGAAGGGCGGCTCGTGGGGCTTCAACGCCCTGACCCGCACCTATGAGGACCTCTGGAAGGCCGGCGTCCTCGATCCGACGCAGGTCGTCCGGACGGCTTTGCAGAACGCCGCGAGCGTCACGGGCCTGCTTTTGACCTCCCAGGCCCTGATTACCGACCTCAAGGAACAGAAGAAGGAAATCGAGGGCGCGGTGAAGTAGGGTAAGCACCCGAAGCAGGGCAGGTTTCAACCTGCATCTCGCGGGGCCGCCCGGGGGGAAACCTCCGGGCGGCTCCGATGCCAAAGCAGGGCATGGTCCATAGCCTGGTTCCGCCGGTCGATCGGCTGCATGCCGTAGGGGCACGGCGCCGCCGTGCCCACGAAGCGAAGCGCCGTGATCGGTTGTGCGCGAGCTCGACGGCGGTTTGGACCATGCCCAAAGGAGGCGCTCCCATGACCGATACCACCGACTACTACACGATCCTCGGAGTGGAACGGGGCGCCTCCCAGGACGACATCAAGAAGGCCTTTCGGAAGAAGGCCCTCCAGCACCACCCGGACCGGAACCCCGGGGACAAGGAAGCCGAGAAGAAGTTCAAGGAGGCGGCCGAGGCCTACGAGGTCCTCTCCGACGCCGACAAGCGGGCCAAGTACGACCGCTTCGGCAAGGAAGGGCTGCGCGGCGTGCCGGGCCGCGGCTTCGAAAACAGCGAGGACATCTTCGAGGCGTTCAGCGACATCTTCGGCGACAGCCTGTTCGGCGAACTCTTCGGCATCGGGCGCTCCGGCCGGCGCGCCCGCCGCGGGGCGAGCCTGCGCGGCGAGATGAGCGTCGAGTTCGAGGAGTCCGCGCGCGGCGTCGAGAAGACGATCGAGCTGAAGCGCGGGGAGCGGTGCGACCGCTGCACGGGGACCGGCGCGAAGCCCGGCACCCGCCCCGTCTCCTGCAGCGTCTGCGGCGGGCGCGGGGAGGTCCTCCAGGGGCACGGGTTTTTCAGCATCCGTTCGACCTGCCCGCAGTGCCGTGGCCAGGGGCACACGATCCAGACCCCTTGCCCCGATTGCAGCGGCGCGGGCCGGGTGAAGGTGAAACGCGAGATCAAGGTCCGTATCCCGCCCGGCATCGAGGACTCCACGCGCCTTCGCGTCACCGGCGAAGGGGAGGCGGGCGAGGACGGTTCGCGCGGCGACCTCTATTGCGACATCTACGTGAAGCCGCACGAGTTCTTCGAGCGGGACGGCGACCATCTCGTCTGCGAGATCCCGGTCCCCTTCACGCAGGCCGCCCTCGGGGCGGAGATCACGGTCCCCACGCTCCTCGAAGGAAGCGCCAAGCTGCACGTCCCGGCCGGGACGCAGAGCGGCCAGATCTTCCGCCTCCGCAACCTGGGCATGCCCAACGTCCATGGCCGAGGCCGCGGGGACCAGTACATCCGCGTGGTCGTCGATGTCCCGCGCTCGCTTTCGAAAAAACAGGAGGAGCTCCTCCGCGAGTACGCCCGGACGGAAAACGTCGAGCTGAAGCCGCGCAAGAAGGGCTTCTTCGACCGCATCCGGGACTACTTCGAGTAGGAGGTGGCGATGTCCCTGCGACACCGGTTTTCCAGGACGAAAAACAAAATGCCCGAAACGCAGACCACGACACAGAACTCGACCCAGACGACCGCCTCCGGCGAACCCTCCGCTCCACGCCCGGAAAACGGCCAAGGGGCACCGGCGGCGGCCGCGCCCGCGACCGCGCCCGCGCCCGCGGCTGCGACGCCGGCCACGACGACGCCCGAGGCACAGACGGGGCCTGCGGCCGCTACGGGGAACGCCGCGGGCGCGGCGCCGGCGGGCTCATCCCCGGCCGACCCCGTTCTCGTCCCGGCCGCGGAGCTCGCGGAGCTGCGCCGCCGCGCCGCCGAACGGGATGACCTCCACGCACAGCTCCAGCGCGCGCGCGCGGACTTCCTCAACTACCAGCAGCGCGCCGTGCGGGACCGCGAGTCCGCCCTCAAGTACCGCTCGGAACCGCTCCTGCGGGACCTGCTTCCCGCGCTCGACAATTTCGACCGCGCCCTGCGGACGCCGGGCGTGATCCCGGACGGGCCGGGGCTGCAGGGCCTGCTGCTCATGGAGCGGGAGATCTTCCGGCTCCTCGAAAACCACGGCCTGAAGCCCATCGATTCCATCGGCAAGCCCTTCGACCCCTCGGCACACGAGGTGATCACGGTCGACGAGAAGGAGGACGGACCGGAGGACAACACGATCGTTGCGGAGTTCCGCAAGGCCTACCGCCTGCACGACCGCGTCCTGCGCCCGGCCCAGGTGAGCATCGCGCGGCGGAAGCCGAAGGCCGCGCCCGCCGCGCCCCCCGCGCCGGACACGGCGGCCCAGGCCGGGGTGGAACCGCCGCCCCCGTCCGCCTAGTGGCCCTTTGACGAACTTCGGACACGGTCGTCAACTCCGTCACGGCGGGTCGTAACCCATGCGGCCGTTCGCGCGGGCCGGCCTGCGTTCCGTCGCTCGCGGCGAGCGAGCGCAGGAGGGAGGCCCGCGCCCCCAGGCCTCGTGACTGGACTTCGTCAACGGTCCACGAGCGTAGGGGCGCCCCTTGTGGGCGCCCGCGAGGGGCTGCCGGCCCTTGGAGTGCGCGCTGTCGCCAGACTGGCGGGCACAAGGCCCGCCACTACGTCCGAACGTGAATCCGTGTTGCCCGTGCGCCGCCCGAGCTGAACCAGGCCCGCGTACGCCCCATGGCATCGGTCCATGTCGCGTACGCGCGCTCGCCACCGCGTCGCGCAACCGGCCGCCATTTCGATTGACACCCTTCAGGGGCGTTCCTATAATACGCCGCTCGTTTTGGAGGTGCCGCCATGCCGACGTACGAGTACGAATGCAACCGTTGCTTCCACCGGTTCGAGAAGTACCAGACCATCAGCCAGGGCGCGATCCGGAAGTGCCCGAACTGCGGTCGGGCCACGGCAAAACGACTGATCAGCGCCGGGGCGGGGCTTCTGTTCAAGGGCAGCGGGTTCTACATCACGGACTACCGGAGCGCCGAATACAAGACTCGCGCCAAAGCGGATCAGGCCCCCGGCACTTCGAACGCCGCCGACGGCGCCGCCGCGTCCACCGCGTCCACCGCGACGACGAACGCCCCAGCCGCGAAGCCCGCCGCCGCCTCGCCGGCTCCGGCGCCCGCGCCTGCGAAGGCCGCCGCGGCCTCGACCCCGACCTTGGCCTCATCCACGAAGTGAGCGGACCAGGCCCCCGCCCGGCCAGGCGCCGGCGGACGGGCCCGCGAAGCGAATCGGTTCACCTCAACCCTAGGGGGAGAAGATGCGCGAACTGAAGGGAGACTGGAGGGATCTCTTTCATTGTTTCATGATCGGTCTGGATCTTCGCAAGCTCCTCCTTTCGTTCCTCGGGGGCGCTGTCACGTTCTTCGTGGTCGGCCTCATCACCTACTTCATCGGTACCCTCGTAAACCCCGAGGCCCTCTCGAATCCGCAGTCCGTCTATTCCGAGGGCATCCTCCCCACGCGCCTCCATTGGTTCCTCTTCAACGTCTTCTGCCCCTGCCTCTCTTCGATTTTCGCCTCGTCCTTCTGGGGTCTCGCCTATCTCGCCATCGTCGTTCCGATCGTCTCGGTGATCTGGTCCTACTTCGGCGGGGCCATTACACGGATCGCCTCGATTGAGATCGCGAAGGACGAGCGCCTCGAAACGCAAAAGGCGCTCGAGTTCGTCCAGCAGCGCTACACGTCCTACTTCTGGTCGCTCGTGGCCAGCGTCCTCGGCTTTTTCTTTTTCTTCCTCGTCAATGCCGTGGTCGCGTCGCTGGGCCGCGTCTGGGGCGTCGGCTGGCTGCTCCAGCCCCTGCTCATGCTCCTCCTGCCGCTCGCACTCCTTGCCGGCTTCATCATGGTGCTGGTCGGGATCGGGACCCTCTTCGGCTACCCGCTTTTTTATCCCGCCATCAGCGCCGAGGGGACCGACAGTTTCGACGCGATCAGCCGGGGCTTCAGCTACGTTTACACGAAGCCGTGGCACTACCTCCTCTATCAGGCCGTGTCCGCGGTGTACGGGGCGGCCTGCGTCGGCTTCGTCTGGACGTTCGGTTACCTGATGATCAAGCTGACCATCGTGTCCTGCAGCTTCGGCTTCGGCGAGGAGCGCATGCATGAGTTCGTGCGCTTCGCCACCAACGAGACCTCCATCAGTTCGTTCTACCGGAATGAAGCCTACGGCGGGTTCTTCGCCTCCCTTGCCGCCATCGCCTTCACGACATGGCTGGTGATCGCGGGCGGTTTCGTCCTGTCGTACGGCATATCCTTCTTCCTCTCGGCCCAGACCATGGTCTACTTCCTCCTCCGCAAGAAGGTCGACGGGATCGAAATGAACGAGGTCTTCGAAGAGAAGACCGAGGAAACCCCGCCGCTGGCCGTCGCGCCCGGGACCTCCGCCCCGGCCCCGGCCCCGGCCTCGGCCCCCGCGCACGCCGCGGCCGCAGCCGCCCCCGCGTCCCCCGCGCCGGTTGCCCCCGCGACCGCCCCCGCCCCCGCCGGAGCCGCCAAGCCCGGCCAGGAGCATAAGACCTAAGCCATGCGCATCCTCGACCAGGTTCGAGGTGGCTACGATCTCTACAAGAAGCACCCCGTGCAGTTCCTCCTGGGAAGCCTCCTCCTGGGACTGCTCAACATCGCGCTCTGCTTCACGCTCACGGGGCTCCACTTCTACGGCATGTCCTTCATGGCGTTCAAGGCACTCCGGGGCGAAAAGCCGGAGATCGCCGACGCCTTCAAGGGCTTCCAGAACTTCGTGAGCCCCTTCCTCGCCGGCCTCGTCTTCGTGGCCGGCACGCTCGTCTTCGTCGTCGGCTACGCCGTGACGGGCGGGCTCTTCCTCTACGCCTGCCCGCTCATCGCCGAGCAGCAGGTCGGCGCGCGCGAGGCCCTCGGCCGCTCTTTCCGGTACGCCCGCCGCAGCCCCGGCCGCCACATTCTTTTTTTTACGCTCGCCGCCGCGCTCGGCTACCTCGGCGGCCTCCCCGGCCTCGCCGCCCTCCTCTCCCTCTATTGCACCGGCGGCATCACCGTGCTCTCCGCCGTCCTTACCCTCGCCCTCTGCGTCCTCGGGACCTTCGTCACCCTCCCGATCCTCTTCGCCTCCGTCGCCGTCGCCTACCGCGCGGCGGCGCAGGAGCTGTAGTTCGCGCCCCCGGCTCCGCCTCAGCGCCCTCCCGCCGCTCCCACCCGCCTCCGCCCAGCTCCCGCCGCACGCGGCCCTGCATGAACCTTCCCCACGGGTCGGCCGTTCTATACGGCCCCGCTTCCTACGCCGTCCCCACCGTGGGCCCCGGGCTCGCGTTCTCGGCGCCGCGGTTGAAACGTTTCCCTGTTGAGGAAGGCATCGTGCGAAAACTGGCAAGCGTCCAGCGGATCGCCGCCGTCGAGCCGATCCCGGACGCGGATGCGATCGAGAAAGTCCGCGTCCTCGGGTGGAGCGTCGTCGTCAAAAAGGGCGACTTCAGGCCCGGGGACGCCGTCGTCTACTGCGAGATCGACTCGCTCCTGCCCGAACGGCCGGAGTTCGAGTTCCTGCGGAAGAACTGCTGGCGGCCACCGGTGCTCCAGCCGGACACGGGCCAGGTGATCGTCCCGGGCGGGTTCCGGATCAAGACGGTCCGCCTGCGCGGCCAGTTTTCGCAGGGCATCTGCTTCCCACTCGACCTGCTCCCGGCCGGCGCGTCCCGCGAGGAGGGGGCCGACGTCACCGACGCCCTCGCCATCGCGAAGTACGAGCCGCCGGTGCCGACCGACATGAACGGCCGCGTCCGCGGCCCCTTCCCCGGCTTCCTTCCGAAGACCGACGAGACGCGCGTCCAGGTGCTCGTCGGCGTCCTCGAAAGGCACAAGGGCAAGACCTTCTACGTGACCGAAAAGGAGGACGGAACGTCCTTCACCGCGTTCGTGCGCGGCGACGACTACGGCGTCTGCGGCCGGACGCAGCGCTTCGACGAAACGGACGAGGGAAACAGCCTGTGCCGGCTCGCGAAGCGGCTGGCGCTCGAGGAGAAACTCCGCGCGGCGCGCGCACGGCTCGGCAAAGACCTTGCCCTGCAGGGGGAAGTCATCGGCCCCGGCGTGCAGAAAAACAAATACGCACTGAGGGAGCACCGGCTCCGGCTCTTCAACGTGCTCGACCTCGGGACCTACCGCCTGCTTGACCACGCTGAGATGCTGCGGTGCGTGGCTGACCTGGGGCTGGAGACCGTGCCGCAGCTCGGCACGCTGGTGCTCAACCACACGGTCGACCAGCTCGTGGAGCTTTCGATGGGGACGAGCGTTCTCAACCCGCGGATCCAGCGCGAGGGGATCGTGCTCCGGACGCCCACCGAAGAGCAGGACCCGGACATCGGTCGCCTCTCGTTCAAGGCGATCAACCCGAAGTTCCTGGTCAAGTACGAGGAGTGACCGGGTCGGAAGCAGGGGGCGCAGGCGAGTCCGGCGCCTCCGGCACAGCCGGCAGCCGAAGGCTGAAGGTCGATCCCCGGCCGGGTGCGCTCGTCACGTGGGCCGTCCCTCCGTGGAGCTGGGCGACATGCTTCACGATGGCGAGGCCCAGGCCCGTGCCACCCATCTCGCGGGAGCGCGACTTGTCCACCCGATAGAAGCGCTCGAAGACACGAGGCAGGTCCTCCGCCGGGATCCCGATCCCGTCGTCGGACACTTCGATCTCCACCCTCCCCCCGCCGGCTCCCGAGCTTGCGCGCAGACGGACGTTCCCACCCTCCGACGAGTACTTGATCGCGTTGTCCAACAGATTCGCGATCGCCCGCTCCAGCTCGTGCGCGACTCCGAGGACCGGCGGAAGACCCGGCCCGACTTCCACCTCCAGCCGCTGCCGCCTCCTCTCGGCAGCCGGCCCCAGCAGGTCCGCCGCGCGGCGCACGGCCTCCCCGACGTCGACCGGCTCCCGCTGGAGACCGGCCTCGCCCGGCGCATCGAGTCGCGACAGCTCCAACAAGTCCGAAACCAGGTTCGCCAGCCGATCCACGTGGCGCTCGATCGTCGCCAGGAACTCCGGGGCCTTCGTCGCGTCCCGAAGCGCCCCGTCCCGCAGGGTCTCCACGAAGCCCTTGATCAGCGTGAGCGGCGTACGCAGCTCGTGCGAGACGTTCGCCACGAATTCCTTGCGCAGCTCCTCGTACCGTAGGGCCTCGCTCACGTCGTGGGCGAGGAGGATCAGTCCATCCGGCCGCCCACGGACCGAGATCGCGCCCACGCGCACTTCGAGATGCCGCCCCCGCACCGGGCCGAGCGTGAACGCCTTCCCTTCCGCGCCGGCCAAGACCTCCGCCGCGGCCTTCGCGACCGCGTCGTCCCGGACCAGCTCCCAGAGCGGCCGGCCGCGCGCCTTTTCCAGCTCGAGGTCGAAGAGGGAGGCGGCGGCGCCATTGACAAGGAGGACGCGCTGTTCGCCATCCGTGGCGATCAGTCCCTCGCTCATGCCCGCAACGATCGCCAACAGCTCCTCCCGGTCCTTCGCGATCCGGGCCAGCATGCCCGCCTGCGCGTCGGCCATCGCGTTGAGCGCGCGAGCCAGGACCCCGAGCTCGCCGCCCTCGCGGGAGTGGATGCGCCGCTCGAACTCCCCTCGGGCGTACGCCTCGGCGAGCAGCGTCAGCTCGGAGAGCGGTCGCGTGTACCGCCGTGTGAAGTAGAAGGCGAACAGCGCGGCGATCAGGAGGGCGAGGGCCGCGGCGCCCGCGAGGTCGGCGTAGAGCTTGGAGAGGTGGGCGTCGAGCGCCTCCAGCGGGACCGCGAGCCGCACGAAAAAAGCCGGGCGCCGAGCCGACGGCGAGCGAACGGCCAGGTACAGCATCTCCTGCCCCACCGTGTGGCTGAGGCGAACGCTCACTCCTTCCCCCTGCGCCGCGGCCCCGACGATCTCCGGCCGCAGGCGATGGTTTTCCATGCGCTCGGGGTCGGCCTCGTTGTCCGCCAAGACGATGCCGTCGTCCCCGACCACGGTGATCCGACATGCGAGCTGCCGCCCGAGCGCGGCCAGACGCTCGCCCAGCTCGGAGGCGCGCGGAGTCCCGAGGTCCTCGGCCACCAGCGACGCGAGGAGCCGCGCCTCGTTTCGAAGAGACTCCTCCTTCCCGGCGAGGTAGGTCGCGCGGATCCGCGTCGCGCCGAGCACCCCCACGAGTCCCATCCCGAGCGCGAGGAGCAGGAGCGAGGAGATGAGGAGGCGCAGGAAAAACGGGCTGCGCAGCCGCACGCGTCACCTTTCGTTCGGATCGGGGGGCCGGGAGGGTCGGGCGCGCCGCGACGTCGGCGCGGACGGCGCGGCAGGCGGCGGCGCTACGCGGAACTTGTACCCGAAGCCGCGGATCGTCTCGAGCAGGTCGCCCCCACTCCCCAGCTTTTTCCGCAGAGACGTGACGTGCACGTCGATCGTCCTGTCGATGACCGCCACGTCCCGCCCGAGGGCGCCATCGATGATCTCCGTGCGCGAGAGCACCCGGCCGCGCCGGGCCGCCAGGAACACCAGCACCCGGAACTCGGTCGCGGTCAGGGAAACCGGCCGCCCGCGCCACGCGACTTCGTGTCGTCCGACGTCGACCAACAGCTCGCCGCATCTGTGGACCGCCGTCGCCTCCTCGGGCGGCGCCGCGCGGCGGAGTAGCGCCTTCACCCGCGCGACCAGTTCGCGCGGACTGAAGGGTTTCGCCAAGTAGTCGTCCGCGCCCAGCTCCAGGCCCACGATGCGATCCGACTCCGCTGCCTTTGCGGTCAGCATGAGGATGGGGAGGCGCGCCGTCGCATGCTCGCCTCGCAACCGCCGGCACACGTCGAGGCCGTCCATGCCCGGCAGCATCAGGTCGAGCACCACGAGGTCCGGTGCATGGCGGCCGGCGATCGCCAACCCCGACTCGCCGTCGGCCGCGGCGATGACGTCCAACCCCTCCTTCCCGAGGTTGTACCTCACCAACTCGATCAAATCCTTCTCGTCATCGATGACGAGCACCGTGCCCTTCATGCCGGGGCTCCCGCATGCCGGTTGAATTGTAAACTCTGTTCGCTAGGAGAGGTTCGGGACGCTCC
The DNA here is from genome assembly GCA_016197205.1 of Planctomycetota bacterium. Taxonomy (GTDB): domain Bacteria; phylum Planctomycetota; class MHYJ01; order WSZJ01; family JACPWG01; genus JACPWG01. The sequence continues at coordinate 81,582 of JACPWG010000104.1, read as the reverse complement.
AGACACCCACTCCGCCTCTGCGCCTCCGCGCCTCTGCGCCTCCGCGGTAAAGAGGCCCTTCCTTCGATGAAAGCGCCTTCACTTGCCCACGCTTCCTCCCCCACCTCCACTCCCCTCCGCCCCTTCCGCACCCCTCAGCTTTTCATCGTGCCGATGCCGGATATCCCTCCCCTGCACCAGGAAGATCACTTCTTCCGCGACGTTCGTCGCGTGATCGGCCACACGCTCCAGGTTTCGCGAAATGAGAATCAACGCCAGCGCGCGCGGGATGGTGCCCGGATCGGCCATCATGTAGGTCAGGAGCTCCCGAAAGATCTTCTCCTTGTACGCATCGACCTTGCGCTCCTCCTCGAGCACGTGTTCCGCCAGCCCCACGTCCCGCCGCGTGAGCGACTCCAGGCTCTCGCGCACCATCCGCTCCGCGATGTCGGCCATCAGCGGCAGGTCGATGATCGGCCGGAGCGGCGGCGCGAGGAGCGCGTGGTGGACGTTTTGGCAGACGTTCACGGCTTGGTCCGCGATCCGCTCCAGCTCGGTCGCGATCCGCGAAGACATGAAAAGGAACCGCACGTCGGAGGCCACAGGTTGCTGCAGGGCGGTGAGCTTGATCGCGCGATCGTCCACCTCGATTTGCAGCTCGTTCACTTCTTCTTCCTTGCGGAACACCTCGGCCGAGTGGGTTTCGTCCCTCTCGACCAGCGCACGGACCGCAAGCCGGATCATGGCTTCGGCGAAGCTCCCCATCAGCACCAGCCGCCTGCGAAGCTCGTCGAGCTGCTCATCGAAGTGCCGGATCATTCTACCCGAACCTCCCGGAAATGTAAGCCTCCGTCCTGCGGTCCGCCGGCCGCGTGAAGATCGCCTGGGTCTCGCCGCGCTCCACCAACTCGCCGAGCAGCAGGTAGGCGGCCTCATCCGAGATCCGCGCGGCCTGCTGCATGTTGTGGGTCACGATCACGATCGTGTACCGCGCCTTCAGCTCCACCAACAGCTCCTCGATGCGCGCGGTCGCGATCGGATCGAGGGCCGAGCACGGCTCGTCCAAAAGCAGGACCTCCGGCTCCAGCGCCAGCAGTCGCGAGATGCAAAGCCGCTGCTGCTGCTCCAACGGCAGCGAGAGGGCAGAGCGGTCCAGCCTGTCCTTCAGCAGCTCCCAGAGCCCCGTCCTGCGAAGGCTCGACTCCACTCGACCGGGCAGTTCGCTCGAGCCCGCCCGCCGGTGGATCCTCGGCCCGTACGCGACGTTCTCGAAGACCGACAACGGGAACGGATTTGGCCGCTGGAACACCAGCCCGACGCGCGCGCGCAGCGCGGCCACCTCGGTCCCGTTCGCGAGGATCGACGCCCCGTCCAGCAGCACCTCCCCCTTCACGCGAACGCCCGCGGTCACCTCGTACATCCGGTTGAAGACGCGCAGCAGGGTCGATTTCCCGCAACCGGAAGGCCCGATGATCGCCGTGATCGCACGCTCGCTGATGGAGAGCGATACGCCTTTCAGCGCGTGGAACCCTCCGTACCAGAGGTCGAGGCCGCGCGTCTCCAGCTTCGCCACCACTAGCCGAATCTCCCAGAGATGTACTCCGCGGTCCGGGGCTCGCGCGGGTTCGTGAAGAGCGTTGCCGTCGGCGCCACTTCGATCGCCTCGCCGAAGAGGAAGAAGGCCGTGCGGTCGGAGGCGCGAGCGGCCTGCTTCACGTTGTTCGTCACGAGCACGATCGCCAGCTCCCGCTTGAGCGTCTGCAACGCCTCTTCGATCTTCGCGGTCGAGATCGGATCCAGACCCGAGCAGGGCTCGTCGAGGAGCAGAACGTCCGGGCTCAGCGAGAGCGCGCGGGCGAGGCAGAGCCTCTGCTGCTGGCCGCCGGAGAGGTTGCGGGCCGGCTCGTGCAGCCGATCTTTGACCTCGTCCCAGAGATACGCGGAGCGCAGCGAGGCTTCAACGACGACGCTATACCGTTCGCCCGGGAGCGGGGCTGCCTCCGGCTCCGTGGGGAGCTCCGCCTGAAACGGCACAGGCACCGAAACGGCGCGCACGAGTCGCGCGACGCGCAGCAGCCAGCGCTCGGTCCACGACAGCCCGCCGGCGTGGCGCTCGTCGCCGGCCGCAGCCGCAAGCGAAAGCCCGAACGTCATGTTCTGCCAGATGGTGCCCGGCAACGGGATCGGCGTCGACAATACCATGCCGACGCGGCGCCGCAGGAGCGAGACGTCGACGCCGCGGTCGTACACGGGATGCCCATCCAGCCACACTTGCCCCGAAACCCGCGCCTCCAGGTCGAGGTCGTTCATGCGATTCAGACACCGGAGGAAAGTCGTCTTCCCGGCGCCGGCGGGTCCGATGACGGCCAGGATTTCGCCGCGGTGCACGTGGAGGTCGATCCCCTTGAGGACCTCCCGCTCCCCGGAGCGCACTCGCAGCTCCGTCGTCCGAAGGCGTGGGGGAGGGGGCGCGACCGGGCGCGCCTCCGGCAGGGCGACCGCGGCGCCGCTCCCGTCAGCGGCCATGGCGAAGCCTCCTGCGTATCCGGGCGCGGAGGAGGATCGCGGTGAAATTGAGGGCGAACGTGAGGAGCAGCAGGACGAGGGCCGTAGCGTACAGGAGGGGCTTGGTCGCCTCGACGTCCGGCGACTGGGTAGCCAGCACGTAGACGTGATAGCCCAACTCCATGAACTGGTCGTTCAGCCGGGCGGGGAGCTCGGGAAGGAAATAGGCGGCGCCCGTGAACAGGATCGGCGCGACTTCGCCCGCGCCGCGGCTCACGGCGAGAATGGCCCCGGTCAGGATGCCGCCGAGCGCCTGGGGGAGGACGACGCGGCGGAGGGTCTGCCAGCGCGTGGCCCCGAGGGACAGGGCGACTTCGCGGAAAGGCTGCGGGATCGCGCGCAGCGCCTCTTCGGTCGCGATGACCACCGTGGGGAGCGTGAGGAGCGCCATCGTGAGCGACGCCCAGAGGATGGCCGGCTGGCCGTAGGCGAGCTTCCCGGCGTAGAAGGTCCGGTCGATGCCGCGCCCCACGAACTCGACGAAGAACCCGAGCCCGAAGAGACCGAAGACGATCGCCGGGACGCCCGCGAGGTTCTGTATGGCGGTCCGCACGAGTCCCACGAGCCGGGACCGCTTCGGCGCGTATTCGTGCATGTAGAGCGCGGTCGCGACGCCGAACGGGACCACCGCGAGCGTCATGAGAAGGACGAGGACCGCCGTTCCGAAGATCGCCGGAAAGATGCCGCCCTCGGTCATCCCCGCTTGCGGGGACTCGGAAAGCAGGCGCCAGCTCAGTCGCTCGGCGCCGTGCCGACCGATGTCTCCGAGGATGACGGCGACCATCACGACGATGAGGAGACAGGCGGACCCCGAGAGGAGCACGAAGAAGCGCCCGACCCAGCTTGCGGTCCTGCTCATGCTCCGGCCCTCCTCACGTCCCCCCCTGGAGCCGCCTCCGCAGGCGGCCGACCCACCACTGCCCGGCGAGATTGATCAGGAAGGTGAGCACAAAGAGGAGGGCGCCGATGAAAAATAAAACATGGTAGTGCGCGCTGCCGACGACCACTTCCCCCAGCTCGGCCGCGATGGTCGCGGAGAGCGTGCGGATCGAGGAGGACGGGGAGAGCGAGTGCACCGCGGCGTTTCCGGAGGACAGGAGCACGATCATCGTCTCGCCGATCGCACGGCCGAAACCGAGCACGCAGGCCGCGAAGACGCCGGGGGACGCGGCCGGCAGCACGACGCGCCAGGCGGTCTGCCAGGTCGAGGCCCCCATCGCGAGCGAGCCTTCGCGATAGGCCTGGGGCACCGCCGAAAAAGCGTCTTCCGCGACCGTGTAAACGATCGGGATCACGGCGAACGACAGCCCGACCCCGGCCACGACGGCATTGAGCCGGAAGGTCCAACCGAAGGCGTCCTGGAGCCAGCCGGCCAGGGCCATGAGACAGAAGAACCCGATCACCACGCTCGGGATGCCGGCGAGAATCTCGATCACCGGCTTCAGCAGCTCGCGGCCCCAGCCCGGCGCGAACTCCGAGGTGAAAAGCGCGGCGCCGAGCGCGAGCGGGACGGCGAGCGCGAGCGCGAGCAACGTGGCCTTGAGCGTGCCGAGCAGGAGCGGCAGGAGGGAGTATTTCGGTACTTCCGAGACCGGCTGCCACACGAAGGCCCGCCTCGCGCCGTCCTCCGACGGCTGGCTCAGGAAGAGACGGCCGAGATCGACCTCCTCGCGGACTTCGGCGGAGGTCAAGACCGGCAGCGCCTCCTTCCCGATGAAGACGAAAATGAGCAGCAACGAGACGATCGCCAGGCACGCGCAGGCCTGGATGCAAACGGCGGCGAGGCGGTCCGCGAGGGCCCCGCCCGGGCGCCGTGCGAGCGGCGACTCGGTGCTCAGCTCTTGCGCAGCGGGTAGTAGCCGACCTGCTCGCATACCTTCTGTCCTTCCTCGGTGAGGACCCAGTCAATGAAGGCCTTGACCTCGGGGCGCGGCTCGCCCGTGACGTAGAAGAAGAGTTTGCGCGAAATGGGATAGGTCCCGTTCACCACCATTTCCATCGAGGGCTCGATCCCCGGGTCCCCGTCCTTCGCGCGGACCTTGATCGCCTTCACGCCCTTCGCGTACCCGATGCCGCCGTACCCGATGGAGGCGGTGTCCTTCGACACGGCGTTGATGATGGCCCCGGTGCCGGGCAGCGACTGCACCTCGGCGGCGAAGTCCTTCTTCTGCAGGACGTGTTCCTTGAAGTAGGCGTACGTACCCGAGTTGTTTTCCCGGCTGTAGCAGACGATCTTTCCCGGGGTGCCGCCCACGTCCTTCCAGTCGGTGAGCTCACCGCGGTAGATCGAGGAGAGCTGCGCGAGCGACAGCTCCGCGACCGTGTTCTCTTCGTTCAGGAAGACGGCGAGGCCGTCGAGCGCGACGGGGATTTCGCGGACCTCGCCTCCGCGTTTCGTCTTCGCCTGCTCCTTTTCCTTGTTCGTCATGGGTCTGGAGGCCTGACAGACGTCGGTCCCGCCGTTGATGAGCGCCGCGATCCCGGTGCCCGAGCCGCCGCCGGTCACCTGGACCGAAATCCCGGCGTTGTGGTGCATGTACGTCTCGGCCCAGCGCTGCCCGAGGATCACCATGGTGTCCGAGCCTTTGAGCGTGATCGAGCCCTTCGGGTCCGCCGCCGCAGTGCCGAAGAGCAGGGCGAGCGCGGTAGCGCTCGCGGTCGACAGGACCAGCCGCGCGCGTGCGGCCGATTTGCGGGTCTTCATCGGGGCTCCCTTCCATCGTGAGGATGCTGGTAACCACACGTCATCAAACCACACGCTCGTTGCGGCGAGAGCAAGGTTCGGTTAGCGTCCGGTTAAGCCGGCCGCCGCTTGCGCGCCGCCTCGGCGAGCTCCGGCTCAGAAGTCGATCTGGACTCTGGTCAGGAAGCCGTGCTCGTCGCTCTCGAGCTTCCCGCCGACGGGCAGGTCGTCCCAGAAGTCGTTGCGGAAATAGTCGATCGTGAAGCGCGTGTACGGGTTGAGCCACCAGTTCACGCCCGCGGTCCAGTTGTCGAGCCCCTGCGTCGAGAGGTCCGCGCGGGCGAAGCCCTGGTCGAACAGCTCGTCGCCGACCGAGAACTGGCCGTACCGCAACGCGAGTTCGATCTGTCCCGGGCCGCCATCGCCGCCGAAGTTCTTGGCGGGTTTTCGCCGGTCGAAAACCGCGTCCTCGCCGGTCACCACCCACAGCGCCTCGACGTAGTACGATTCGAAGAGGACGCTGTCCTTTGCCGTCACCCCGGCCACGGTGCGCTCCAGTTCGACGTCCATCCAGATCGCCTCGCCTTGCAGCTTGAACGGGCCACAGGTCCAGGCCCCCTCGACGTTCCACCGGGTCTTCTCGCCGCGATTGAAGAGCCCGCCGTTCATCACCAGGAAGGGGGTTGTCGAGTCGAGCGCGACGAAGTTCGCGAAGGCTTGCTTCTCGTTCCCGCCCGTGACCGCCGCGCCGATGCGGAGCCCCTTGAGCATCGCCTCCTCGCTCGTCACGAACGGCCGGAGTACGAGGCGGGCGGCGACGTCCTTGTCGTCGTTCGCGTCGGCCGCGTTGTTCTTTCCGTTTCCGTTGAAGGCCGAGACGGCGTACTCGACCACGCCGTCCAGGACCTTCCCCCCGAGCTGGACGCCGAGGTCGCGTCCCGGCACGAGCAGGTCCATCGGGGAGCGCTCGACGAAGTCGATGAACCGGCCGGACGTGAGCTGCTGGAGGGAGAAGGGTTGCTTGAACTGCCCCACGCGAAGGCCGAGCCAGGGCAGCTTCTTCCAGCCGACGTACCCGTCCTGGAGTTGCGCGGCCCCCTTGCCGAAGTCCCCCTGCACCTTGAACTCGTAATCGTGGAAGAAGGTGCCGTCGGCGACAAGGCGCGCCTCCCGGACGAAGAACGAGTTGTTATTGCGCGAGTCGTCGATAAAGAACCGCGACTGGGCGAGAAGCTGGCCCCCGAAGTGCACGTCGAAGTTCCCGTCCTCGGCCTTGAACTTGACGCCGTCATGAAAGCTCGCCGTGAGAGCGCTGTCTTTTTTCGCGGCCGCTCCCGCCCCGGCCGCGGGTGCGGGGGCGGCGGTCTCGGCGCCGGCCGGCTTCGGCGCGGCTGCGGCGGCTGCGGCCGCGCCCGTCCCCGCCCCCTGCGCCTTGAGCCTCTCCACCTCGTCGCGGAGTGTTTTGTTTTCGGCGGCGAGGGCGCCCATCCGCTCCTCCAGCGCGCGCAGCCGGGCCTCGGCATCCGCGGGCTGCTGCGCCCAGGAGTTCGTAGCGAGCGCGAGGAAGAGCGCGGCCAGCGCCGCCCGGGTTCGAATCATGACACACCTCCACGCAAAGCCTCGGGGGCGAACCGGCGCTGCCGGGCGGGGTCACACGCGGAGCTCCCCGTCACGCAACACAGACCGGGACCTTGAACGTCTATCCGGGTGAAATCGTAACCTACGGTGATGAAGCCGAAGTGAAGCGAACGTTTGGGTTCGGTTAACAGGACCGGCCGCGTGAGCCCAGCATCGGGCGCTCGAGGACGAGGAGACCTGCGCGACGTCCTTGCGTGCGTTCCCGCTTGACCCTGGCGTTTCGCTCCGAGTAGAATCACGCATGCACTCAACACCTGCCCCCGGCGTCTCGTCGGGAAGGGGTCCAGGCAGGCGGCGGGCGGCAGGTCGGGCGGATTTCGGCATGGTTCAAACGTGGGTTACAGACTGCCATCGGCCGCCTGCCGTAGGGGCGCCACTTGTGGGCGCCCACGACTCCCCGCAAGCCGTTGGAATGCGCGGTGTCGCCGACATGGGGGGCACAAGGCCCGCCCCTACGTCCGGACACGAAGCCGTGTTACCCACACGCTGCCCGATTTGAACCATGCCCGGATTTTCCCCGGGTACGCCAGGGAGGCGGTTCATGGGATGGCGCCGTCGACGGTCCGCCTCTCCCCGGACCAATGTCCAGGGTCCCCTCGCAAGTAAACGCCGGTTGTGTCACGGTCCCGCCTGAAGGCGGAACTACAAGCGTCGCCGTGGCCTGTACGCGCCGGGCCTGGAAATCGGCCATCCCGGAGCAACCTGCGCGCGGCACTGCGACCCCGTTCGTAGTTCCGCCTTCAGGCGGAGCGACTGGCCGACGGATGCACCAAGTTCGCCGCCGCGTCCCCGTAGGCATCACCTTCTCCTCCAGGGTCGCGGTCTGACCGGCCTCCTTCACTCCCCGGCTCGACGTTGAAGGCGCACGATTCGATGACGCGCTGGCACGACGCCCTCGAGCTCGGTGTCCGCCTCGGCGTCCTCCCGGAGGCGGGGGCGGCGGCCGCGCGCGCGGCCATCGAGCAAGCGCACGGCGCGCAGGTAACGCCGTCACGGCTCTCGGAAGCCGCGGACGTGGCGACGCCGCTCTTGGAGGGACTCCTTCGGCTCGCCGATGCCGCGCTTCCGGGAGGACCGCCGCCCGCCCCGGCGGAGCTTGCCGTTCTCGCCGAGACGCTCGGCGTGAAACTCGACGCGGTTGCAAGCCTGCTCTCCAACCATCGAACGGCGCCGGCAGCCTGCCCCCCCGCGCGCTACCCGAGCGACGCCGCACCCACGCTCCGCGCGCCGAGCCCGGACACGGACCACCCGACCGTGGAACCGACGCTGATACCCGACCCGGCGGAGGCCTCCCCGACAGAGGCTTTCCCCCCGGATTCCTCTCACCGACTGACCATCCCCGCAAAGGGAACCCCCGCCCCCGGCGTGCCTCCCACGAAACGCCTCGGCCCGTACGAGCTGCTTGACGTGCTGGGACACGGCGGCATGGGCTTGGTCTACCGCGCGCGGCACGTGACCCTCGGCACGCTTTGCGCCGTCAAGGTCCTGATCGCGGGTCAGCACGCCTCCAGCGAGGCGATCGGCCGCTTCGAGCGCGAAGCCGCCGCGGTGGCGAAGATGGGCAAGCACCCGAACATCGTCACCGTCCACGACCTCGGCCGGGAGGGCGCCGTCGCCTACTACGCGATGGAACTCGTCGAGGGCGCCTCGCTCGCACGGCGCATGCGCGAGCGGGGGTTCGCGCCGATCGAGGCCTCCGCGCTCCTGGAAAAGGTCGCGCGTGCGATCCATTTCGCGCACTCCCACGGGATCATCCATCGCGACATCAAGCCGGACAACATCGTCGTGGGCGAAGACGGCGAGCCACAGGTCATGGATTTCGGCCTCGCGCTCGACGTCGGTTCCGAGCATCGACTCACCCGCACCGGGCAGATCATGGGGACTCCGGCCTACATGGCGCCGGAACAGGCGGGAGGGGACACGGCCGGGATCGACGCCCGCACCGACGTGTACGCGCTGGGGGCGGTCCTCTACGAGCTGCTGACCGGGATCCCGCCCCACCGCGGCGAGGCGCTCGCCGAGCTCCTGCTGCGGGTCCTGCGCGGAGAGATCGTGGCGCCGAGAAAGCTCCGCCCGGACGTCCCCCGGGACGTCGAGACGATTTGCCTGAAGGCCCTCTCCACCGACCCGCGCGGGAGGTACGCGACCGCCGAGCGGCTCGCGGACGACCTCGGGCGCTTCGTGCGCGGTGAGCCCGTCCTCGCGCGCCCCGTCGGCCCCGCGGCGCGCGCGCTCCGGCACGTCCGACGCCGCCCTCTCGTCTCCGCCCTCGTCGCGGGGCTCGCCGTCATTGCCGCCGGCCTCGCCTGGAGGCTCGTCGGTCCCGCGCGCATCGCCCTCGCCACCGACCCGCCCGGTGCGCGCGTCGAGGCGGTTGGGCGGACGATGTGGAGGCGCTGGGTCTGGCCCGCGGGCGCGTTCGAGCTGCAGATCTCCGCGCCCGGTCGGGAGACAAAGGTCGTGCACGCGGACGCGGGCGCGGGCGCCACCTGCGACCTGGGGCGGGTCGAGCTCGAATCCGACCACGGCTTTTTGACGCTGGACAGCCGGCCCTCGGGCGCGGAGCTACGCATCGACTTGGAGCGGGTCCGCGCACGCACGCCCATCCGCGAGCTCCCCGTCCCGAATGGGGACCACACGCTCACGCTGCGGCTGGAAGGGCATGAGGAGTACGCGACCGCGCTCGCGATTCGTCCGGGCGGGACGCTCCGCCTCGGAGCCGCGACGCTCCAGCACGAAAAGGGGGAGCTTCGGCTCACCGGCAATCCGCGGGGGATGGAGCTCACCCTTCGCGAGGCGGACTCCGGACGCGTCGTCATGCAGCTCACGCCCCCCCTCACGCTCCCGTTCGACACGGGGACATACCTGTTGGAGGGCAGGGCTGTCGATTCTTTTTTTCGATCCGTCAAGGTCCGCGTCCATCATGACCGCCCGACCTCCGCGAATCTCGGGCTGCCCCGTCAGGTGACCTGGTCCTCCGAGAGCCTCCAAGAGATCAGCCGGCAGGTGCTCCTGGGTGATCTCGACGGCGATGGCGTGCTCGACGTGGCCGGCGTCATGGAGTCGACCCTCTTCGCCATGTCCGGGCGCACGCGGTCCCAGTTGTGGGCCGTGAGTCCGGGCAAGGCCGGGGTCGGGACGCCGGCGTTCGCGGACATGGACCGGGACGGCATCCTCGACGTCGTGGCGGGAACCTGGGACGGCAAGGTGCTCGCGATCTCCGGCCGCGCTGGGACCCTGGCGTGGATGGGCAAGAGCCGGCTTCCGGCGCCGGTCCAGACACGGCCGGCGCTCGCCGACCTCGATGGCGACGGCGTCTGCGACGTCGTCGTCGGTTGCGGGGACGGGAACGTCTATGCCTTCCCCGGCGCCGACGGCGGCCAGCTCTGGTGCCTCAAGACCGGAAAGCAGGTGAACGCCTCGCCCGTTCTCGCCGACCTGGACGGCGACGGGCGGCTGGAATGCGTAGTCGGCTCGACCGACAAAAACGTCTACGTCGCTTCAGGGGACAAGGGGTCGGTGCTCTGGAGTTTCGCAACCGGAGGCGGCATTTCGGAGACGCCCGGCGTTGCGGATCTCGACGGCGACGGCGTGCTCGACGTGGTCGTTGCCCCGCACGATCGGCGGCTCTACGCGCTCTCAGGGAGGAAGGGAACCCCGCTCTGGACCCACGAGCTCGAGCAGGACGCGTACTCCCTCGCGGTCAGCGACGATGTCGACGGCGACGGAACACCCGACTGGGTAGTGACGACGGCGGATAAGTGGTCCCCTGGCAGGGTGCTCTGCCTCTCCGGTCGACAGGGAAACGAGCTGTGGCGAGCGGACTCGGCCGCGCAGTCGAGGGTCTGCGGCGCCGCGCGCGACCTGGACGGGGACATGGTAGGCGACCCGGTCGTCGGTTGCGAGCATCGGATCCTGGCCCTCTCCGGCCGGGACGGGCGTCCCCTTTGGAGCTACCCGATCAATCGGGCGTTGGCGGCGCCGACGCTCGGGGACGTGGAGGGGGATAGGAGTTGGGACTGCGTCCTTCCCTTCGGCTACGAGGCGGAACCGGCCTCCGAGCTGCGCTGCCTGTCGGCGTCGGCCACGCGCCTCCTATGGACTGCCCGGCTCCCGGACCGCGCGGCCACAACCCCGACCCTCGCCGACCTGGATGGGGACGGCGTTCCGGACTGCGTCGTCGGAGGGGGGGACTGCAAGATCCACGCACTCTCGGGAAGAGATGGCTTCGAGCTGTGGACGCTGACGACCCAGACCAACATCTTTTCGCGCGCCGTGCCCGTGGACCTCGACCGCGACGGCGTGACCGATTTTCTTGTGAACGCCCTCGACCACCGCGTATACGCGCTGTCCGGGCGGACCGGCAACGTACTCTGGAAGCGGGCCGTGGGGAACACGGACCAGGTGGTCACCGGGGGCGGAAGCACTCTTTCTGCGCCGGCCGTGCTGGAGCTCGACGGGGACGGCGTGCCGGACTGCATCGTGGGCTCGGAGGACTCCGCCGTCTACGCGCTGTCGGGGCGCGACGGGTCCGTCCTCTGGCGCACCGAGACGGGGGGCAAGGTGGACTCCTCACCCGCGCTCGCCGATCTCGACGGCGACGGCGTGCTCGATGCCGTCATCGGCTCAGGCGATGGTCGGGTGTACGCCCTCTCCGGCAAGACCGGACGCGTGCTCTGGAGCCAGGAGACCGGCGACCCCGCCGACTGCGCCGTGCACCGCACCGTCGACGCCAATGGGGACGTGCACGAGAAGCGGGTCAGCGGCCACCCCGTTTTTTCGTCTCCCGCGCTCGCGCGCCTGCGGGGGGACGGCGTCCCCGACGTGCTCATCGGCTCGACCGCCGACGCGATGCTGGCCCTCTCCGGTCGGGATGGCACCGTGCTCTGGACGACCCGGACCAACGGCGGCTTCATCGGCACGCCCGCGACGACCGACATCAACAACGATGGCGTCCCCGACTGCATCGCGGGCTCGACGAACGGAGTCGTCTACGCCCTCTCGGGCAAGGACGGCGCCCGCCTCTGGACCGCACGCGCCGGGAATTGCGTGCATGCGGACGCGGTCCTCGCGGACGCGGACGGCGACGGCGTGCTGGACTGCCTCGTGGGCTCGATCGACTCGAACCTGTATGCCCTCTCGGGCCGGGACGGCCGGCTCCTCTGGAGCTTCCGAACGGGCGACCGCGTCGAAAGCGCCGTGGCGCTCGCGGACCTCGACGGCGACCGACTCCCCGACGTCGTCCTCGGGTCGTGGGATGGAAGCGTGGTTGCGCTCCGGGGCAGGGACCCCAAGGCGGTCGCTCGGGCCGACGCGGACTGGAGCGACCCCGCGGAGGCGCAGGCGCGGCTCGCGCGCCACCGCCTCGTGCGGGCGTGGAAGGCGCTCGCAGGCCTCGCGGAGGAGTGCGCGCGCTCGACAAAGGACCCTTGGCTCCGAGCCGTGGCGCTGTCGGAGCGAGGCATCGGCCTGGCGCGGCTCAGCCGGGCCGCGGAGGCGCTGGATGCGCTCGCGGAAGCGCGCCGCCTGGGTCTGCGGAGCCGGCTCGCAACCGTCTGCGAATGGTTTGCGGCGTCAGCCTGGAAGGAGTGCGGGGCGGAGCGTCTTGCCGCCGCGAAGAAGGCCGTCCTGGAGCTGCTCGAGGCCGACGCGGACGGCGTGTTCGACGCGTTCGGGGACTTCCTGGACCTCGCGCCGGGCGCGCGGGCCGCGCTCGTCTTCCGCGAATATCTGGAGCGGCCATCGAAAGACGACCGCATCCAGACCGTCGCCTCCGTGCTTCTCTCGCTCCGGCAGTCTGACGGTTCGCGGCCCGGACTGGAGACGGGGGCGGAGTCGGCGTCAGCGCCGGGGGCGACACCCGGGTCGCCGTCGGCATCGCCGTCGCCGTCGCCGAAGGATGCACTCGGCGCGGCCCGCAAGCGCGTCCGGCGACACCTCGCCTCCGCCGACGCGCCGATCGCCCGTTGGTTCGGGTATCTCGCTCTCCTCGACGACGCGCTGGGCTACGCGGAGGGCGCCGACGCCGCCCGCGAGGCATTCCGGGCATGCGCCGAGCGGCCGGCGTCCGTCGAGCGGCTGCTCGAGGCGGCGGCCGGGCGAAGATGATGCGGGTCGTGCGCCCGGGCGTTCGGACCTTCTCCGTCTCCCTGGGCTGGCGGACGGCACCGGGCGCGAGTTCACCTGGGGCCGCATCGTAGTGGAAGGAGTGAACGGTGTCGCGCGCCTCGACCTGGCACGGCGCGACGAACTGGGGGACGGGCGGGTCCGTTGACTGGGGCCTCCCTACGGTGCTAGAATCGCGACGGCACCACATGGAGAGGAAACCGATGCGACGTCTTCTTCAGGTCGAGGCGGTATTCGAGCGCCACGGTCCGTGGTACGTGGTGTACGTCCCGACCGTACCGGGCGTGAACAGTCAGGAACGGACCCTCAAACAGGCTCGCGCGAGTCTCGCGAGCGCCCTGCTCGAGTTGGCCGCGATTGATCCCGAGGTGTTGATCGGCTCGCATCGCCGCGTTGAGCATCTTAGCGTCCAGATCGCGAGCGGGCCGTCGTGAAACGGCGCGACTTGATCGCGCACCTTCATGCCCACGATTGCGCCGGCTTCGGGAAGGGGCGAAGCACACTTGGTACTGGAGTCCCGCCAAGGGCGTGTACGCCGCCATTCCGCGGCACCGTGAGATTGTGGACTTTCCCGCGCGGACGATCTGCCGAGAGTTACAGATCCCGCCTCCATGAGTCCGGGTAACCGTTCACGGGGAGGTACGCATCACCACGGAGGGACGGAGAGGTTGACATGTCGATTCCAGAATCTGGCGACTCTGTTTTGACAGGATAACAGGATCCGCAGGATTCTCCAATGCCATATCCGGTTGATCCTGTGATCCTGTCAGAAAGAAATCCGACGCAATTGCTTGTGGACACTCGTGTGTTCGCAAAGCCGGCGACGGTCCTCCGTGAGGCCTCCGTTTCTTCGTGCCCCCGTGGTGAACGGTTACGAAATATCTTCAGCGGTAGGTTGCTGCTCGTGCTTCCGGCCGCCACCTGCCCCCTCAAACGCCAAGGGTCGTTACAATGCCCACCCCGCCGCAGACCTATCCGCACCTCTCTGTCTGGGTCGTTGACGACCACCCACTCATGCTTCTTCGCGTAAAGCTGTTCCTGAGGAAACGCTTGTCGTGTCAATTCCGAGGATTTACTGACGGGATGGATCTGCTGGAAGCCCTGCAAGATTCAAGGCCCCACCTGCTGATTCTGGATCTCCGCATGCCGGGGATGGATGGTTTTCAACTTCTCGACAGGATTCGCGAAGCGGGAGTTCGAGCTCCTGCCATACTGTTGACTGCACAAAGCGATGCGTTGGGCGAAGCCCTGCGTCGAGGGTTTGATCGCGTTTTGGGCAAGGAATTCCGAGAGGACGAATTCGTTGAGACGATTCGTGCCGTCGTGAAGCAGCACAAGCTCGACATCCTCGCCAGGGCCTTCCTCGCCATTCCCTTCCACCCGGAATTCAGCCTTGTCGCGGACGCGCTCCGAATCGCCGCCGCGCAATGCTCCATCGAAATCATCCGGGGGGATGACCCGACCGGGGCGGACGAGATCTTCCAGTCGGTCCGGGGCATGATCGACACGTGCGATTTCGTCATCGCGGATGTCTCTCCTCACCTCGGAAGTGCATGCAACCCGAACGTTGCCATCGAGGTCGGGTATGCCCTGGGGAAGGGGAAGACGCTTGCCCTCTTGTCCCGAGAAGTGGCGCGTGCTCCGTTCGACCTCCGGCACCTGCGAATCCATGCGTACGACCCGGCAATTGACGAACCCCGCCTGGCCGCCGACTTCCTTGGCTGGCTCAAGGAACTGAACCTGGCAGCCGGCCGTTGATCGCCCGGCCCCCCGTCACCGGCCGTCTGCCCACGCAGCCCCTGCCCCCCCGAGTCAACTCGCGCATCTCCCTTCCTGCTTCCCCTCCCACCCGCTGCTCGGCGAAATCCCTTACATCGTCGCCTGGGGCCTCTACGAGCCGCAGGTGGACGCCGTGTATTAATCATTCATCTTTCGCCTCTCCCCCGAGGACTCGGCGAACGAGGCGGGCGCGCGCCGCAAAGCCACGACCCTGTCCGACCCGCCGTCCGACGGCCTTCACCGCAACCGGCACTGCTGCCCCGGATCTCCGCCACGAGGGTCGCCACTGCCGTCACCGAGCCCGCTGAGCCCGCAGGCACTCTTCGACCCACAGGGCTTCCTCCCCGGTGAGTGCGGGGAGCGGCGGCGGGTTTCGGTAGTCAATGAGTCGGGCATAGGCACCGCGATCGTAGACGGCTGAGACGGCGGACCCCAAGGCCAGCGGCACGTCCGGATCCGGTTCCAGCAGCGGAACCGGCAGCACGGGCAGGCTCTCCCGCAGGAGAAGGGGCCAGACTTCGACGTAGGGGCGGCGGTCCCACCGACTCAGCGTTACATAGTAGGGGGCCGCCGGTACCGGTCGTTGGAGCGGAGGACGCTCCCCCCCTTGCAGCAGGTCAATCTCCATCAAGTGCGCATCCGACCGCAGCAGCTCGCGGCGTTTTCGCAGATAATCCGTGTGAGCCTGATGGTCGCGTCGTTTGTTCACGGGGGACAGGATCTCGATCGCCGTGACCAGCCGGAGCGTCCCCGTTTCGCGAATCTCCACGGTGTGGAGCCGCAACGGCAATTCCATCTCGACGGTGCTCTCGACGGGCGCGCTCTTGATGGCACCTACCACACCGGTCGTGGGCTCGGTCGAGGAAGAGGCTCGCCAGACGGCCACATCCGGA
Source organism: Planctomycetota bacterium (assembly GCA_016197205.1). GTDB lineage: Bacteria > Planctomycetota > MHYJ01 > WSZJ01 > JACPWG01 > JACPWG01. The sequence goes on along the minus strand of JACPWG010000104.1, from coordinate 65,919 downwards.
CGAACGCTTCGCCTCTCGTCCACCTCCACGACTTCGTAGGTCACTCGCGGAGTGAGCCGCGCAACGTATCGGGGCTGGAGCACCCGGTTCAGTTCAGCCCGAAGCTCGTCTGCCAGCCCACTGTGGAAGTCGCTCCACACCTCCGGGTGCTCAATGTAGGGATCCATCCCGGGGAAGGGGGAGGGCATGGTCCGCCTCCATCGTATAAGGGATTCCAATCCCGGAGTCTACCGAACACCCTGGGCCGAAGCAATCTGAATTTGGAGACGGGGCCACCGCGGCCGCCTCCGCGGCCTCGTGCGGGTCCGCACCGGCGTCAAGCGGGACGACGCGATCACGGCCTGCACGTCCACGGCTTCCTCCCCGGCGGCGGCTGCGGCAGCTACGGGGTTGCGAGTACTGATTCCACAGGCGTGACCTACAACTATTCTCTTGAACATTATGCGTTGCTGCATATAATTAGGCCATGCGTTTCCTTGATCGCCACCGTGAGTTGGACCGTCTGCACGCCCTCATGGCGCGGTCTGAGGGCGGCTTGGCCGTGCTCTGGGGGCGTCGCCGCGTCGGCAAGACACGTCTGCTTCTGGAATGGTGCCTGCGCCACCGGGGCGTCTACACCGTAGCCGACCAATCCGCCCCTGGGATCCAGCGGCACTACCTTGCCGAATCCCTGGCGCCGCGCTTCCCGGGCCTCGCCGAGGTTCACTATCCGACCTGGCACGCCCTGCTGCGCCGGATCGCCCAGTCGGCCGCCGCGCAGGCCTGGCGCGGCCCGCTGGTATTCGATGAGTTTCCCTGGCTGGCCGCTGCCAGTCCCGAGCTTCCCAGCGTCATCCAGCGCTGGTGGGAGGAGGACGCCCGACCGGCCCGCCTGGTGGTCGCCCTGGCGGGCTCGAGCCAACGCATGATGCAGGGCCTGGTGCTTGACGCCGCCGCACCGCTCTACGGCCGTGCCGACGACGCTCTCGAAGTCCAGCCACTCGCCGCGGGCCACATCGGACCGGCGTTGAGGCTCACAGACCCGGTGGAGTGTCTGCGCGCCTACAGCGTGTGGGGCGGCGTCCCCCGGTACTGGGAGCTCGCCGACGGAGTCGGCGCCGACCTCGATACGGCGGTGGACCGCTGCGTCCTGGACCCGCTTGCACCTCTCCATCAGGAGCCGGAGCGCCTGCTGCTCGAAGAGCAGCCGCCGGCCACTTCGCTTCGTCCGATCCTGGACGCCATCGGCCTCGGGGCCCACCGCCTGAGCGAAATCGCCGGCCGCATCGGCCAGCCAGCAACCTCCTTCGGCCGCCCGCTGGTCCGACTCGTCCAGCTCGGGCTGGTCCGCAGGGAGATCCCGAGCGGAGAGTCGGAGAAGTCCTCGAAGCGGGCGCTTTACCGGGTGGCCGATCCGTTCTTCCGCTTCTGGTTCCGCACGGTCGCGCCGCACCGGGCCTTGCTCGCTCAGGCCCCCAGGCGAGTCAGACTCGGGGTCTGGAAGGCGGCGCGGACCCGCCTCTTCGCCGAAGCCTGGGAAGACCTCTGCCGAGCCGCCGTTTCAGGTCTGCGGACGACCCCGGTCTCTTCCCGGGAGGACGATCCCTGGGAACCGGCGCGTCGATTCTGGCACGGCGGCGGTCCCGAGTGGGACGTCGTAGCGGCTTCGTTGAGCGGCCGGCGCATGCTGCTGGGGGAAGTGAAGTGGGCAGAGCACGAGGTCTCGGCGGCCGAGCTCCGTCACCTCACCAGGGCGTTCGTGGCGAAGGGCTTGCCGCCGGTGTTGCGCAGCGACCATGTCGAGGTCCATCGGGTGTTGTTCGTGCCGTCGGCCGTCAGACCACGACGGCCCGTCTCGGGAGTGCGCATCGTGGACGCCGCCGAGGTCCTGCGTGTGCTCACGTAGCAGGCGGATGCGGGGGCGGCTCGCGAGATCTCCCTCCGCAACGGCGCTGCGCAGGAAAGCGTGCATGCCGGGCACTCCGCGGTCCCGGCTCCGGAGCGCCCCCCGACCACGCCCCTCTCATCGCCCGCCCGCCGCGACCTTCGCCCGCGCGTCCGCCAACTCCTCCTTGAACATCGGCGCGCAGGACGGATTCAGGCGCGTCGCCTCCTCGAAGTCCGCGATCGCCTCCTGCCAGCGCCCGAGCTGATAAAGCAAGGCGCCGCGACGCCAGTGCGCCTCCGCGCTCCGCCCGTTGAGCCGGACCGCGCGACTGAGGTCCTCCAGCGCCGCTGCACGACGCGGCCCCGGGTCCCTCCCCGCGTCCCCCTCGACGAGCGATTGCAGCGACCGTAACGCGCCCCGCGTAAGCCACGCCTGCGCGGCCTGCGGGTTCAGCTCCACCGCCTTCCCCAGGTCCTCCTCCGCCCACGCGTACTGCTTCTCCGGATTCTCGCTCTTCCGCTTTCGGTACGTCCCCCAGTTCATCCGCATCGCCCCGCGCGCGTACCACGTCTCCGCGGACGCGGCATTCAGGCGAAGCGCCTGCTCGAAGTCGTCTTCGGCTTTTCCATAGAGTGCGGTGGGATCGCCGCCGCACCCCATGCGATAGCCGCCCCAGTTCAGCCGCACGGTCGCGCGCTCGCGCCAGCCCTCGAAGTCCGAGGGGTTCAGTTCGATCGCCCGCCCTTGGTCCTCCACGGCCCCCGCGTACAGCGGCTCCGGGTCCTGGCCGTGCGCCGCTCGGTGATACGCCCAGTTCATCCGCAACCGCCCGCGCTTTGAAAAGGCCTCGGCGTATTTCGGATTCAACTCGAGCGCACGCGCGAACCGGCGCTCGGCCTCCGCGTAGTTCGGCTCCGGGTCGCGGCCGCGCGAGTACGACCAGAACCCGCGGTTCAGCTCCACGAGGCCGCGTCGCATCCAGGACGGCGCGGACGCGGGCTCCAGCTCCAGGGCCTTGTCGCAATCGGCGGCGGCGCGGGCGTAGATATCGCTCGGGTCCTCGCCGCGCCCCAACCGCGAGTTCCCCCAGTTCGTGCGCACGAGCCCCCGCATGAGCCAGATCTCCGCGGAGTCCGGCCGACGCGCGAGCGCGGCGTCGAACTCCCCCACCGATTGTGCGAAGAGTCCTTCCGACTCGGCCCCGTGGTCCATGGCGTAGAGCGCCCAGTTCATGTGCAGGATGCCCGCGCTCGTCCACGCCAGATCCCGTTGTGGCGAAAGGTCCCGCGCATGCGTAAGCAGCTCCGCGGCACGACGGTAGCCGGGCTCGGGATTCCGACCGACTCTCCGGTCGAAATAGGCCGTATTCAGCGAGGTGATGCCGCGCAACAGCCAGGCCTCGGCGTTGGCGGGTTCGAGGGCGAGGACCTTCGCGAAGTCCGCGTCGGCCTTGGCGTGCAGGTCGGAAGGGTCCTGGCCGGAGTCCATGCGATACTTGCCCCAGTCCGAGCGGAGGGCGCCGAGTCGCAGCCGCGCGGCGACACCGTCGGGGTGCAGAGCGAGGGCGCGTTCGAGGTCCGACTCGGCGGGCGCAAAGTACGGCGTCGGGTCTTCGCCACGCCCAGCGCGCGCGCTCCCCTCGTTCATACGAAGCGCGGCGCGGCCGAGCCAGAACGGGAAGTAGCCCTTGTCCACCTCCAGGCCCTGACTGTAAATCGCGATCGCCGCGGCGCGACCGGTGTCCTGTTCCGCGATTTGCGCGAGCGTTTCGTAGGCGTCCTCGATGGACGGATCGGCGCGTACGACGCCGTCCAGCAACGCGCGCGCCGCGGCGCGATCCTCCGGCCGCGAGGACGTCGTGGCGAGGCGAAGGCCCCGCGCGCAGTCGATGGCAACGGAGGAAAGTGCCGCGGGCGGTGTCGAAGCGTCGCCCGCGACCGCGGCCGGTACGCGCGCCGCCCCTGCGGCGTCGCTCCCGGTATCGAGTCCCACGAGGGCGCGCAGGATCGCGGCGCGCAGGTCGCGCGCCTGCACGTCGCCCTCGGTGAGCGCCACCTCGGAGGGCGGCGCCGGGAGCGACGCCGCGGCCTTGCCGGCCTCCCCCGCGAGCAGCCCGGCGGCGGCCAGCCGCTGCCCCGCGTCGCGCCACCAGGCGTCCAGAAGCGCGGCCCTCCGCTCGCGGTACTCGCGCAGCAGGAGCAGCGCGTGCTCGTACAGGCTCGGCGCGAAGCCGGGTTCCTTGCCGAGCGCGAGCGACTGCTGCTCGCGCGCCTCGTCGAAGCGCAGGAGCGAGCGGCAAAGCCGGCCGAGCTGGTAGTGCGGCTCCGCGCGCTCCGGATCCTCGCGCACCGCCTCCTCGACGGCCTTGCGAAGCAGCGGAAGGTAGGTCGTCTCCGCCTTCGTCATGGGCACGCCCGAGCGGCGCAGCGTGAGCGCCGCGTCGACGTAGACCGCCGCCCGCTCGCGCAGCTCCCGCAGCACGCGGGCGCGCAGGGCGGCCCGCTCGGCCCGATCCTGCTCGGCGCGCGCGACGAGCGCCGCCTGCTCCTCCTCGGCCCTTCGTACTCGCCACGCCGCGCCCCCGGCGACCCCGCCGGCCGCCGCGAGGACGAGCACGGCGGCGACGAGTCCCCGCCGCCGTACCACCCATTTCGAGAGGCGATAGGTGACGGAAGGAGGACGCGCGAGGATCGGCTCTTCGACGAGGAAACGATGCAGGTCCGCCGCCAGCTCGCCTGCTCGCCGGTAGCGGCGATCCTGCTCCTTGGCCATCGCCTTCTGGATGATGGTCTCGAGGTCGGGCGGCACGTCGGGGTTTCGGGCCCGCGGGCGAAGGGGGTCCACCGAGAGAACGCGGCCGAGCAGCTCGACATCGCTATCCGCCTGAAACGGCGGCGCGCCCGTGACCATCTCGTAGAGCATCGCCCCGAGCGCATACACGTCGGTCCGCTCGTCGATCTGATGCACGGCGCCCGAGGCCTGTTCCGGCGGCATGTAGACGAGCGTCCCCATGACCACGCCGGTCTGCGTGCGCACGCCGCTCAGCGCGACGCGGTCCCGCACTCGCTGCGGATCGCGCTCCTGCTCCCGCTCGAGGAGCTTCGCCAGCCCGAAGTCGAGCACGCGCGCGCGGCCGTCGCGGTCGATGAGGACGTTGCCCGGCTTCAGGTCGCGGTGGATCACCCCCTGTCGATGCGCGTGCTCGATCGCCTCGGCGACTTCCGACGCGATGCGGGCCGCGTCTCTCACGGCAAGGCCGCGCCGCCGTGCTCTTCCGCCGCCGATACCGGTTGCGGTACGACGCGCCGGCGGCGGGGCGGGCAGGCCCGCGCGGCCGGGGTCTTCGAGGAGCGCGTAGAGGCTTTCCCCCTGCACGTACTCCATCGCGTAGTATGCCTTCCCTTCCTCGATGCCGATGTCGTGCACCGAGACGATACCCGGATGATGGAGACGGGCCGAGGCCTGGGCCTCGCGGCGGAAGCGCTCGTGCGTGTCGGGGGAAGCGTCGTAGCCCGCGAGGAGCACCTTGAGCGCGTAGTGCGCGCGCAGATCGGCGCGCCACGCCTTGTAGACGACGCCCATCCCGCCTCGGCCCAACTCCTCGATGAGGTGGTACTTTCCAAAGGGCCGGTCGACGGGCAAGGGCGCGGGCGGGGGACCCGCGGCTCCCGGCTCGGGCCCGTCGAGGGCGGCCATCGTCCTTTGCTGCCGGGGCGCGGCCGAGAGCTGGACGTTGCCGACCAGGATCGGCAGCAGCGTCGCGCTGCCCGGGTCCGGCGGCGCGCCCGACGCACTCGCGGCGGGGAGGGCCGGCGTGCTGTGGGTAGCCGGGACCGGGTCCACCGAGGCGTCCAGGGTCGGCGCCTCGAACGGGGCGGGACGGGGCTCGGGCCGGCGCTCGTCCACGCGGGGGACGAGGGTGGACGGCGGGGCGGTGGCCTGCGCCGGCGGTTCGGACCGCGAATCGGGCGTACTGGGAGCTTCGTCGGCGATGGCGGTTCGCTCCGATGGGAACAGACCGGCGAAGACTGACTCGGCCGGACCCACCCGACGATCTTACTCCCTCCGTCGCGGGGATTCGAGGGGAATTCGCGAGCAGGGTGGGCCCGCCACGGGCTCACTCCTCGAGGACGTCAAACCACAGCGGGGTTCGATCCTCCGCACGACCGTTGTTGTAGTTCACCGTGATTTCCTCGCCCGGGGTGATCGCGCGCAGGGCGTAGAAGTGAATCATGCCCGCGTTCCAGTCCTTCACGTAGGTCGCGCACGGGGCGTACGAGTGGTTGTAGAGCGACCCCAGACCGAGAGCGATCGCCGCGTGCTCCATGCGCTCGCCGAAAGCGAACAGGTAGCCGAAAAGGTCGGTGCTCTCGAGCAGGGGCCATTGCTCCGCGGGGAGGACCAGCACGGGGCAGGACTCCAGCAGCTCCCCTTGCGCGAACGCCGTCGTTGCAACGACGCCGCGCCCCCGCGCCCCGACCTGTGCGACGGCAAGACGCGGTGTCCTGGACCCGCCCGGAGTCAGGGGCAGCGTCGGGCCGGTCACGGGCCGGTGGTCATCGCGAGCTTGGTTTTCCACGCAAATTCGTCGCATGAGGCGCCTATTTTTTCGTGTCCCCCTGCTGCTTCCCGCGCTGGACCTTCGCCCGCAGCCGCAGCCGCTGCGCATCCAGCTTCTTCAGGTCGGAATCCAACGCCAGCTCCGCGGCCTCCTGCTCCAGGGCCTGCGCCGCGGCCTCCAACTCGTCGGTCCCCTTCGACGCATCGTCGGCGCCCGCGGCCGGCGTCACCTCGGCCTCCGCGCCGAGCAGCTTGCGCAGCGCGCCGTCGATCGCGGCCTTCACGGAAGGGTCGGTCTCCGACTTCGCACGATCCAGGAGCGCAGCGGACCCTTTCGCCGACCTCACGCGGGCGAGCGCGCTCGCGGCCGCCGCCCGCAAGTGGGGATTCACGTCCCCGAGGGCCTTCAGCGCCGCCTCCGCGACGCGCGGGTCCTTCGGCGCGAGCGTTGCGGCCTCCTCGAGCGCGGACGGCGCCAGGTCGGGGATCGCCCCGCCGATCCGCTCCCGCGTAGCGAGGCGGAGCAGGTCTGGGACCGCCGCGGGGTCGCCGAGCGCCACGAGACCTTCGATCGCCGCCGCGCGCACCCGTTCGCGATGCGATGGCCGGCGAAGCGCCCTCCGCAGCACGGCGGCCGCGCCCTTCGTACGCACGGCCGCGAGCGACCTCAGCGCCGCCGCGCGCGCGCGGTCGCTCGGGTCCCGCTCCGCGAGGTCGAGGAGGCACGAATCCACCCAGTCGCCGCGGAGCTTCCCCAGTCCCTCCGCCGCCGCGGCCCGCACCTCCGCCCGCGCGTCCCCGGCCGCCTCCAGCAACGCCGATTGCGCGCCCGCCGCGTCCGCGACCGGCAGCGACTCCGCGATCCGCCGCCGCACGCGCCAGAAGGGCTCCGACGCGAGCCCCTTGGCCAGCGCGCGCCGGCCCGCCTCCCCCTCTTCGGCCAAGAGCTCGGCCGCTTCGTACCGGCCCGTCACGTCCGGGTCGTGCAGGAGCTGCGCCTCCAGCATCGACGGCGCTCTCGGGAAGTCCAGCCGCTTCGCCACGCGGCAGCCCACGTCGAAGCGCACGAAGTCCGGCTCGCGCGGCAGCACGGCCTCGAACTCCTGCTGGCGCGCGTCCACGGTCACGCGCTTCCGCTCCACGCGCGTCGCGCCGCTCGATTCCACCAGGCCGAACCCAAGCTCCACCGGGACGCGAAATACGCCGCGGCCGAGCGACTCGGGCTGCGTCTGCCGCACGCGGAGCACCACGCTTTTCCGGTCCGCGTGCCATTCGTACTCGACCGAGAAGTCCGGCACGCCCGCGCCGTAAACCCACTGGTCGAAAAGCCAACTCAGGTCTTCACCTGAGGTCCCTTCCATCACCTTCCGGAAGTCCTCCGAGGTGACGCAGGTGTCGGCGAACCGCGCAACGTAGGCCTGGATCCCCTGCCGGAACCGCTCTTCCCCCAGGACGTGTCGCAACAAATGGAGGACGACCGAGCCCTTCGTGTAATTCAGGTCTCCCTTCAGTTCCAGCGGTTTCTTCGGATGCCCTTTCCCGTTCTCCCCCTTCGCCTCCGCGGGCTCCTCGCCGTCCTCCTCGTCCTTTTCCTCCCCGGGCTTCAGGGCGGCGAGCGCCTCCGCGGTCGACGCGCTCACGTACGAGTCCGCGGTCTCCACCCGCTCGATGGCGAATTCATCCGGACCCTCGCGATGCTCCAGCCAGAGGTCCGCGAAATAGGTGGCGAACCCCTCGTTCAGCCACATCTCGCTCCAGTCCTTGCACGTCACGAGGTCACCGAACCACTGGTGCGCCAGCTCGTGCGACACCAGGCTGTCCGAGCGGTAGTCGAGATGGCCGCGCGGCGAATGCAGCGTGCCCAGCTCCAGACTCGTGACCGACGAATTTTCCATCCCTTCCCACGGGAAATCCCAGATGCAGGTCTGGCTGTACGACGGATACGGGTAACGCCGACCCGTGTACTCCGAAAAGAAAGACAGCATCTCAGGGGTGCGTCCGAAGGCCAGCCGGGCGGCGCTCCGCAGCCCCGGGGGCACGTACCCGCGGACGGGAATCCCTTCCCAGGTCTCCTCGGCGACGTCGAAGCGTCCGACCACGAAGCTTACGAGGTAGGCGACGAGGTTATGGTCGAAGCGGTAGACGAACGTGGTTTCGCGTCGCGCCGGCGGGCCGGGGACCTCGTCGCTGCGGGTCTCCTGGAGGACGCCGTTCGCCACGACCTGGTAGCCCTCCGGGACGTGGAGCCGCTGCGTGAGCTTGAAGCGTTCGTCCGGTTCGTCGTAGCAGGGGAACCAGTGGTGATTGTCCCGGTCCTCCCCCTGGGTCCACGCCTGCGCGGGGACTTCCGGGGAGTCGGGGCCGGGCGCATAAAAAAAGAGGCCGGTCGTGGGATGGGCCTCGTACTCGATCTTGACTTCGAGCGCGGTCCCCTTGGCCGCCGGGCGGGCGAGCTCGATCGTGAGCAGGCCGTCCTGAAGGCGCACGCGACGGGCGGGCTTCGTCTTGCCGCGCTCGCCGACGTGGACGGCGAGGACGACGGTGTCCTCGCTGTGAAACACGAGCGACGCGAAGTCGTCGGTCAGCGGATGGAAGAGGTAGGTCGCCGTGCCCGCGACTTTGTGCGCGGCCATGTCGACCGTGAGGTCGAGTGTCAGCTCTTCGAGGTCGTAATCGCGGGTGAGGTGTTTCGAGTCGCCGTCCTCGGCCCGGGCGAGCGGGGGGAAGAAGGCCAGAAGCGCGGCCAACCCGAGAATGCAGATCGTGCCCTGTGCGGGACGACGGAGCGAGGCGGACGCATGCACCGAGGGACCCTCCGGCTGTGGACGCGCTTGCAACGGCGCTTTGTGGGAACACCGCGCCCGGCGGCAGCAGACCTCTATAGGCGGAGCGCCCTCGGAAGTCAAGCCGCAGATGACGTCGCGAAATTCTGTTGACGCGGCGGGCGGGGCATGAGAATTCAACAGGTGACCGATTCCACCGAAGGCTCAACGAAGGAGAACACCACATGCGCGGGATGCGCTGGGCGATGATGAGCGTCCTGCTGGCTTCGGTCGCGTGGACCGAGGGACCCGAGCCGCTGCAGGTGCTGAAGGACGGCGCCTTCGACTCCGAACCCTCGCAGACCCCGGGCGCAGGGTGGTTCAACCAGGCAGCGGGCGCGGGGAAAGGCGTCACCTCCGAGTGGAAGAAGGACGCCGGCCGCGGCGGCACGCCCGGGGTCCACGTCGCCGCGACCGAGGACCTGAACCTCCCGCTCATCTGGCGTCGGCTGGTGACCTCTCCTCCGCCCCTGCGCCGCTATCGCCTGAAGGCGTGGGTCCGGTCGCGGGACGTCACCGGCAACGTTCTCGTCTGCGCGCGCTGCTCCGACGCCGCAGGCACGCTGGTCGGCTTCGGCACGACGCAGGGGACGTGCGATGTCTCCGGCACCACCGAGTGGCAGGAGGTCACGGCGACCTTCGTCGCGCCGGAGACGACGCAGCACATCGAGATCCTCTGCTTCCTCATGGGCAGGGGCGAATGCTGGTTTGACGATGTGTCCCTCGAAGCGGGCGAGGCCGCCGAGGCGCCCGCGGCGCCGATCCCTGCGCCGGCGCAAGAGCCGGCCTCCGACACGCCTGCCGGGAACGGCTCTTCGCAAGAGGACCTGGGCAAGGACCTGCCGGGGATGTTCCACCTTCGGGGCGTCTACGACGTCAACGTCGCCGCCGCGACTGCTGAACCCGTGGTGCTCCTGCCGCTTCCGCTGTCCTGGGGCGCCCAGGTGCCTCTCCGGTGGGAGCTGCGCGCGAATCCGTCGGCCATGGTCCGCTCGTGGCGCGCCTACGAGCGGAAGCCGCGTGTGTGGGTGGCCGAGGTTCGCCTGCAGCCGCTCGAGCCCTGCGACCGCTTTCACCTGGAATGGGAGGCCGACCTGCTCTGCGGCCCCAGTGCTCACACGGCGCTGCCCGGCGGCGTCCCCCTGGAGAAACTAGGGGAAATACCTGAGGAGGCGCGGCCATGGCTCGCGTCGACCCGCTGCGTGCAGAGCGGACACGAACGCTTTCAGGCCATTGCAAAGGAAGTGAAGTCGTCCGCGAAGGACGTCGCCGACCTTGTGGCCCGCATTCAGGCGAAACTCCTCGACGTCTACCGCGCGGAGAAGGGGCAGGCGAAGTCGCTGGACGCGCTCGAGGCGCTCGACCGCTCCGGCTCCTGCACGAGCTGCGCGAACGTGACCGCTGCCCTCTACCGGGCATGCGGCTTCCCGGCGCGAGTCGTCTCCGGGTATCCCGTCTGGTCCGGCCCGCTCCAGACGCACTACATCGTGGAGGTGCACTTCCCAGGGCACGGCTGGTTCCCCGTGGAGTCGACCCTGCTGCGGACGCCCTGGCCGCAGTCGCAGCAGCTCGCCGTGTCGGTCGTGTATCCCGAGGACGAGGAGCGCTCGGCCCAGCGCTGGTGCGCCGCGGACGGCGTTCCCTACCTGAGCCTCACCGAGACCCCGGGCGGGGACGACCACTTCTCCCTCCAGGGGGCGATCCCCGACCACGCCGCCTGCGACCACGAGGCCGTGAGGACGCGCGACTTCGCGGTCGAGGACGCGGCCTGGTCCGACGTGCTGGCAGCCGCGCGCAGCCGCTGGGACGCTTGGCTTGCGCTCGCAGGGAGAGGGCCGGTCCCGGAGGCGGAGAGGGTCGCGCGTCGACCGCTCGCCGAGTGCGGCTCGCTCGCGGAGCTGCGGGCGGAGCTGTCGCGACTGGACACGGCGACCCGGGAGCCGTCGAAGCGATAGGTCGCGGGGCGCTACTCGGCGCCGGCCGCGCGCAGCGCCAGCCCGACCGCGATGCCGGCGGGGACGAGCGTGACTGCCGCGGCCGGCGAGGACGTTCAAAGGAGGACGCGGGCGACCCTATCCAGAGGGACGACCTTGAACCCTGCAGGAATTTCGCTTGTCTGCGTTCCGTGCACCCGCTAGAGTCGTCGAGGAGTTCCTGCGACCGGACATCCTCCCGCTTGGCGCGTGCGCATCGCGCGCCTGCATCGAAGGGCGGGCCTGCGAGGGCTGCGCATGAGAAAAAAAGGGGGGCCGGCTACGGCAGGGGGGCCCCGCGGGCGGAGTCCCGCCTACGCCCTGTTCGGCATCTTGCTGCTGGTCGAAACGGCATGCACTCAAGAGGAGAGAACGCCCGCGCCGACCCCGCCCACGTATGTCGGCGCCGACGGTTGCCGTTCCTGCCACTCCACCCGCGGTCTCGGCGACCAGTTCGGCCGCTGGCAGCAGAGCGCCCACGCACGCGCCTTCCGGACCTTGGCCGGGCCACGAGCCTTACAGGTCGCCGCCGCTTTGGGAATCGCCTCGCCCCAAGCGGACGATCGGTGCCTCCGTTGCCATACTACGGGGAGGGAGGGGCCGCCCCGAGGTTTCGCTTCCACCTTTCGCGTGGCCGACGGGGTCCAGTGCGAAGCATGCCACGGGCCTGGCAGTGGGTACCGGACCCGCGCGGCGATGCTCAATCCCCGGCAAGCCGAAGCGCTCGGCCTCCTCAGGCCCGACGCGACCACCTGCTCGCGCTGCCACAATGCCGAGAGCCCTACCTTCAAAGGCTTCGACTACGAAGCCGCGCGCCGCTCCATCGCACACCCCCTCGCCGAGGCCAAACCCCTCGCCACAGAAACGGCGATCGCCTGGGAGACGAGCATCGACCGCGCCCGGTCCATCGCCGCGGAGCGGAAGGTTCCGATCCTCGTGGACTTTCATTGCGGGCGCGGGTGCGCGAGCTGCGAGGAGAGGCTCGCCGCCTTTGATGACCCTCGCGTGGCGGAGCTCGCGCGGCAAGCCGTGCCAGTACGGATCGCAGACCCCGAACGGCGCGAGCTGGAGCGGCTGGGGCTCGCCGAGTGCGGCGAACGGATCGAGCTGGCGGATGGGCGAGTCGTGAAGGAGGTGCTGGGAGGAGTCGGCCCCGAGGTTCTGGCGCACACCCTTCGGCGAGCGCTGGAGCTGAACCGTAGGCAGCAGACGGACGCGGCCCGGGAGTCGGCGGGCGCGGCCGCGGAGCCTGTACCGGGAGACGCAACCGGTCCCGCGCGGGCGGCCGTGGCCCGGGCCCTCGAAGCGGCGTCGAGCGGCCTCGAAGCCTCGCCGGAGGGCGCATTTCGCGAACTCCTGGCCGCGGGGGGGGAGGCCCTGCGCCTGCTTTCGCGGGAAGCCTGGAGCATGGATCGCGGCCGGAGGAAGCGGGCGCTGCGGCTGCTGGTTCGCACCCTGGAGCTCCGGTGGCAGGAATGGCGAGCTCGGGAGGTGGCTTGGAGCATTGCGCCGGAAATCGGGAGCGGCGGCCGGCCCCTGCCGGTCGATGCGGCGCCCGAGGAGGTGGTCCTTGACCTGCTCGCCTTTCTTTCGGACTCGGATGTAGGTCTGCGCGTCCCGGCCGCCGACGCCCTGGGCTTCGCATCGGACCGCCGCGCCACGGCGCCGCTTCTTCGTTGCCTGGCTGCCGGTGAGGAAGCGGGGCTCACGCAGGCTGCGCTGCGTGCCCTGGAGCATGTAAAGGACCCGGCCAGCGCTCGCCCGCTGCTCGACTTCGCGATCGCCCCGCCCTGCGGCGACCGGAAGTGTCCGGACCGGATCGACGCGCTCACCATCCTCCACGGGCTCGCAGGTCCGCCCGAGGCGCCGGACCTGATCGAGCTGCTGCGGGACGGTTTCGTGTGCCTCCCCGCCGTGTGCGACCTGGGCGCCATCGGAACGCCGGGAGCTTTCACCGCGCTCTTCCGCTTGGCCTCCGACGACCGGCAACCCTTCCAAGTGCGAAACGAGATCCTGCTCGCGGCGCGGGAGCACCTGTCGCTCGAAGCCGCGGTCGGGAAGGAAGGGGCGGAGCAAGGCGAGACGGCGGCGGCGCTGTTGGAACCGCTGCGAGCCCTGCTCCAGGATCCGCATCCCGACCTCCGCGCGGGCGCCGTGGCCGCGATGAGGCGTGCCTGGCCTCTCTTCGGCAGCCTCCTCGAGGCGGCCCGCATCGATCCGAGCGTGGGGACACGCGCCAATGCAGCCCTGACAATAGCATCTTTTTTTTCGCCAACGCCGCCCGGCGGCTCGGAGTCGGCCACGCCCTCCTCGGCGCTGGAGTCGGCCCACGAAGCCTTGGAGCGCCTGGCCAACGAGCCCACGGCCCTGCCGCGAACCCTTGCGCTGATCGCCCTCGGGCGGATGGGCCACGACACTCGTTTCCTGCTGCGCGAAGAACTGAGGGCGCCCAAGGCCCGCTTTGTCGAGGAACGCAGGGCGCTGGCCGAAGCGGCGCGCGCGCTGCTCCTCGCCCGGGACGTCGAGGCCGTCCCCTTGGCGACCGCGCTCCTTGACGAGCAGGAGCCTGAGACGAGCCGGATCGTCGGCGCCTGCCTCGATGCGGTCGCAGTGCGGCTGGGGACGGCGTCTTGTCCACGCGCGGCGGTGCCCGCCGAGCTGCCGCGCCAATTCGTGGCGGGCGCTGGGGGAGCCCTCGCGGACGCGGAGCGCGCGCGTATCCTTGCACGAACGAGCGACCTGGTCGCCTTTTTCGGGCACGAGCCTTTCGACTCTCCCGTCCTTCGGGAGCCCGTCGCCGGGCCGAGGCTTCGAGAGGTGAAAGCTCGGCTGCTGGAAATCGAACGAGGGCGTTCGAACGGCGGAGGGGGAGCCGCGGGCGCAGCCGGCGGGCCGGCGGTCGTCGAACGGCAAGGCTGGGTCGAGCTCTCCTTCGGGACCGAAGGCGCACCGGGGCAGGGCGCCGGGACCGAGGCCGCCTGCAGGGTTCCTCTCCTGGGGCGAATCCGCGTGCTGGACGCAACTAACGGCCGTTTGTTGCAGAGCGTGACGCTCACCCCTGCCATCCGCTTTCGCCGCTTCCAGGGCATCCGACGGGGCGAGGCGCCCGGCTTGCCCCGCTTCGCGGTGCATGTCGACGAGGACCGCGTATATGCCTACCTCGGCTCGACCGTGGGTCCGCTCTCCCCCCTGCCGGAAGCCGGAGGAGTCGTCGAATTCCTGGGCCCGGACGGCGTCGTTCGCGCCGCATGCGAAAAATAGAGCCGCCTCTCGGGACCGAGGCTGCGGGCACGGGAACCCTGCCCGGCGTTGGGCCGACCCGCGCGCCCCCTCCTGAGGGGGGTGAGGCGGAGGAGGGAGGAACGGGCTCTCGTGGCCCGTTATTGAACCTTGAACATTTGCCCCCGGGTCGCGCACCCCTCGAATCAAGGTTGAAGGCCCACTAGTCGAGGCGCTTGAGCGCCGACTCCAGGGCCAGCAGGGCGAGGGCGGTAGCCGCGACGGGATCGTCTTCTCCCATCAGGCCACACGCATTGGCCCAGGAGCCATCCTCCTTTTGAAGGCCCGAGAGCCAATCGCCGACCTCGCGCGGCCAGAAATGCAGCTCCCCGTCCGGCGTCGTCACCGTTTCCACGCCATACAGGTCGAGAGCCGCGGCGAGCGCCGCGACGTAGTAGAAAAACATGCCGTTCGCCCAGGCGACGGGGACGTTCGCCGCGAAGCCGGGGTTTTCGCGGAGGGTGTAGTTCCGCCGGAGCCAGCCGAGAGCGGCCTGAACGCGTGGGTCCTCTTTGGACAAGCCGGCGAGCAGCAGACTCCGCAGGCCATCGCAGGTCGCGCTGCCGTAGGAGCGAAGCCGCATGTGGCGGCCCGACCGGTCGGGAGTCTCGCCGGCTTTGCTGAGTTGAGGTTCGGAGAAGAAGCCTCCGTCGTCGGCCTCGACGGCCAGGCCGGGGTCATCCGCCAGGTTCTGGCAGCGGCGCAGGAAGACCAGCGCCTTGTTCCATGCGGGCGAACGGCCGTCGAGCGCGCCGGCGCGGAGCCCCTCGAGCGCGAAGACAAGCACCGAGGTATCGCCCCGTAGGGAATGTGACTGAAGCTGGTCGTAATAATTCCACGAGCCGTACAGCGGCTCGGCCTCGGCGAAACCGTGTGCTTCGACAAGCTGAGAACGTTCGAGTCCGTCGCGCATCCGGGCCGTCGCGCCTGCCGACCGCTCGGCGTCCAGGGCCCGGAGGGCGCGAATCGCCAGGGCGGTTGCGTAGGTTTGCAATTGGACGGGCTCCTGGGGGCTCAAGACCAGGCCGGCGGGGCCCTGTCGGGCGAGGAGGAAGGAAATGCCCGCTTGGAGCGGGGCGGCGTGCAGCGTGCGCTCGGCCGCAGGGCCGGAGGCGAGCGCCAGAAGCGACAGCGCGGTAAGCGCGGAACAGGGCGTGGCCGGAGCGGCGCCGGCACTGCGTCTGCCTGTGGCCCATGCGCCGGAGGGGAGCTGCTGCCCGGCGAGCCACTGACGGCCTCGCGCGGCGGCGGCCTGGAAAACAGGGCGGAGCGGGCGACGACCCAGACGCACCTCGAGCGACAGCAGCCGCTCTTCACGCCTCACCTCCAGGAGCAGCGCCGCCCCCGGAGCCAGCCGCCGGACCGCAGCCGTGAAGGCGTATGGGTCCTGGGCGGGATGCCCCTGAAGAGCCAGGATCGCATCCCCCTTTCGCAAGCCCCCCTGCTGCGCCGGCCCCCCCTCCTCCACCGACCGTACGGCGATGCCCCGAGCCGCGGCCGAACGCCAGACCTCGGCGCCAAGCCAACCCTCCACGGCGGGGTCCCGTGCACCCTGTGCCGGCGGGCCTGTCGGATCCTCGCCGCCGACCGGCAGGCCGCCCAGGAGGAGGGCGCCGAGGAAAAAGCGCAGCCCGACGGCGGGCCCGCGCAGGGGTCGTCTCATGCTCGCCTACTTCGACGCCTGCCGGCGCGCGAGATACTCCTTGAACGCCGCGGCGAAGCTCCGGCGTTCCGACTCGGGGGCATTCGAGGAGTAGCCCGAGGTGAAGACGTTTTCGCCGGTCAGGGTCTCCAGCAGCAGCCCCGCCCGCTCCCGGACCTGCGGGTCCGGATCGTTCAGGCAATCGCAGGCAATCGGCCGGAACAGCGGATCCTTGACCGCCTTCATCGCCTGCACGCACGCCAAACGGACTTCGACCGCCTGGCTCTTGATTTCCTCGACGAGGAAGGGCGCGGAAGCGGCGCGGAAACCCGGCCCCATGATGCCCACCGACTCGATGACGAGCAATTCGACCTCGGTTTCGCGATGCGTGCGGTAGAACTGGATCAGCGCCGGGACGGCTCGCTCGTCCTCGATCATGGACAGGGTCTTTGCGCTCCAGAGGCCTGTGTTGCGGTCCGCGCCGGACAAGCCTTCGAGGAGGAAGGGCACCGCGACGCGGCCGAGGCGCGCGATGCGAATTCCGGCCTCCGTGCACTCCAGGGGCGGGCCGCCGGCGAAGAGTCCGAGGTCCCGGCGAAGCTGCTGCTCGCCCTCCGGCGAGAGCGTAGCGGCGCCCGCCGGCGTCGCGGCCGAGAACGAGTCGGGAATCGAGGTTGCGAGTCCGAGCAGGGTCGTGACGCTCGCCAGGGTATTCGTCAATCTGTCCTCGCCGGCGGCCACTGCGCCCGCCTCAGCCTTTCCGTCGAGCACACGCCGGCAGACGCCCTGGAAAGCCTCAAGGAGGGCGGGCATCTCCTTCATGGCGGAGAGCTGTTCGGGGTAGGCGTTGAAAAAACCTGTCTGGGCGAATTGCTTTAGGCCCGCCTCGAGGATGGGCAGCGCGGCCTTCAACGCCGCCTCCGCCTCCAGCCAGTCGGTGTCGGAGGCGACGGCCTTGCGCTCGTAGCGGGCATGAAAGGCCGTCGAGACGCCCTTGTGGAGGGCGTCGACTTTCGCGAGCCACACCCGGATCGGACCCTCGTCGGGCATCTTTTCTTTGAGCGCGATCTGTTCGACCAGGGGCTGGTAGCTTCTTTTCACTGCGTCATCGGCGTTCTCCAGGAAGGTGCCTGCGCCCAGGTGCTCCGCGGCGGCCTTGTCCCGTCTGTCGAGAGCCAGGCGCGCCTGCATGTGGGTGGGAAGCTCCGCCATGAGCTCCGTGAAGCTGTTGAGCCCCTCTTCGATCGCGGGAAAGAGCTGGACCGCATACTCGATGCGGCGCTCGGCCACCACGGCGGCGACCTTGCCGATCGCCTCGCACTGCGCGGCGACTTCCTCCCCCCATCGGCGCTCGTCGAAGCCGGTCTCCTTTTCGTATTTCGCATAGAGTTCGCGCAACGGGTCGTAGTTGCGGCGGAGCGCTTCGGTCAACTCCTTCAAGGCGTACAGGTGGTTCCGCCTCGTCTGCTGGATTTCCTCGGGCGTGCCCACCGGAAGCGGAATGGCCGTTTCCCTATAGGAGAGCGCGGCCAGTTCCGGTCGGTCCTGGCGATTGGGGAATACGAGCGCCTCGACGGCATAGACCGCGGAAGGCAGCAAAACGCCCTTGGCGAGCTCGATCGAGGCGCCGAATTTCCCATCCTTGACGACCCCGCGAGCCCATCGCAGGCGAGTACCCAAGTAAGACAGGGCGAGCTCCACCGCGACGCCGTCGGGCAGGTTCGTCCAACCCCGTACCTCGACCACCGGCGTTTTCTGGTCGAGAGAAGGCTTGGCTGCCAGGCCGATTTCGACCCCGTGCTCCTGGGCGAAGCCCGGCGCGGCCGGCGCCACGAGCCAGAGCAGCAGGAGAAGTCCCGCCAAACGGTGCATGGAGCCCATCTCCGGCGATGCGCGACTCGACGCTTCCGCACCGCGCGCCCGCGCCAAGGTTAGGGACCGTAAAGAAACAACTCATGCAGTTCGGAAACCGGGGAACTCCTCAGGAAAAGGCTCAAGGCTCAAGGCTCAATTTTCAGGCAAGGCTCAAAGTTCAAGGCTCAGAGTCCGCGATTCCGTGCCCGGGCTACGTTCCAGGGTGGTCATTGAGAATCGAACCGTGCGCCTTATCTGAGTCTTGAAAATTCAGCATCGAGAATTCTTGTCCCCCCCCTGCGCGTCGAACGAGCAAGTTATTTTCTTACGGGACCCTACTCTGCCTTTTCTTGGCTCGGCCGGTGCCTGGGGGCGCGCGCCTCCGGCTCGCGCGGCGCGGCCCAAAGGGCCGCGTTTGGGACTGGGTCCCCGCAGTCATTTTTGCGCGGGCGCTATTCCGCCGACCAGAAGCAGGAGCAGTAGGTCGTTCCGGCGGCGTACGTCAGGGTGACGTCATCGAGGATGGGCGTCTCCACGCACGGCGTGACGTTTGGCGGGGTCAGCGAGATCACGTAGTTCACTTGGCTGAGATCGTCGGACGCGGCTCCGAGCGGGACGCCGCTCCCGTCCCCGGTAGCGGTCGCAACGAGATTGGTCCCGTCCATCACGTCCAGTGCGACTGCCGTGTTGACGTAGTTTCCCGTTCGTCCGTTGATGGGCACGTAGCGCGTCCAGGACAGCGTGCCGAGGCGGCCCGGGAGCCCCGCGCCGGTCGTGAGCGTGGGGAACAGCCTCAGCCGCAACTGGCCGGTGAGGTTCCGGTCGAAGCGGTCCGGGGGCGGAAAGCCGGCGGCCGGATAGAGCGTGGCGCTGTCATGGATCCGCACGCTCCCGATGGTGCAGTCGGCGTTGAAGGGATAGCCGTTGCACATGTTTCTGAGGAACCGGTTGTGCCCGACATGCATGGACCACCCTGGTTTTCCCCCCGTCCAGCCGTCGATCGGCGTGAGGTCGTTGCCGCACTTCACCCCGTCGACATAGAGCCGCGCCTTGCTATCCTGCCAGACGGCCACGAGCTGGTGCCACTCGCCGGCCCGCCAGCTCACGGGGACGCTGGCCTTCCCGAAGAAGGTCGAGAACGCATAGGGGCCGGCGACCGCCTGGAACCGGTCCGGGTAGTTAACCGGCCGGTTGACGGCGCTTGTCCCGTCCACGTTGTTGCCGACATAGAAATTGACGCGGCCGGCGCGGTAGTAGAGGCAGAACCGCCGGCGCACCGAAAAATTCGAAGGGTACCCCCAGCCGAGGGTCTGCGCGCCGCACGAAAAAAAAGTTTTTGTGTCGGTGATGTCCGAGGGCACCTCCGCCGAGTCCCAGGTCGGCTTCACCCACAGCTCGAGGGTGCCGTTCGCAGGTAGATTCGCGTTGGAGTCGTAACGCAAGTACTCGTCCCAGGAGCGCCACCTGGCGGAGCCGTACAGGGGCGACGGATTGTAGGAGACCCGGTCGGACTCGTGGCAGAAGACGCCGTCCGGGCGCAGTTCCGACGGGTCCCTGTAATCGAAAACGCTTACGCCGTCGTCCGCCGTGCCGGAGGCGGTTGGGTTTCCCTTCGCCCGGTCCGCAAGCAGGCCGTTGACGAAATCGGCGCGAAAGGTAAGCCGATTGCCGGCCGGGGCGACGAACGGTGCAAGCTGGACGTTGCCGTCGACGTCCCCGGTGCGTCCGCGTCCGAAAAGGAAGTTGCCGGAACCCGGAAAGTTCGAGACGGGTTCCGGAAAACTGGCGACGCCGCTGCGGCCCGAGGCGCAAGACTCGAAATCGTATTGCGTGGAGTGGCGAAGGACCTGGTACACCCTCGCCAGTACCGTGAGCCGGGCCTTGGCCACCGCCACGCCGGAGCGGACGAGGAGCCCCAGGGACTCGACTTCGAAATACCCCATCGAACTGAAGCAGAATTCCGTCGTCCAGCGCTTCAGGGCGGCCTTGTCGGTGTCGCCGAAGCGCGCCCCGGAGCCCACGTCGGAGTCCCAGCCCAGGGCCTTGTTGTAGTTCATCCCATGGAGCCTGCTGTTCGGGTTCGCCGCCGCCTTCACGAGCTGCTTCAAGGGAGCAGCAAGAGCTTGGCTGTTGATGAAGGCGTTGAATTGCTCCCAGGTCGTGAAGCTGCGGACGACGCGATACGCCAGCACGGCATCCGCGAGGCGCCGGGCGGCAGCCAGGTCGATGACCGTGTTCGGGGCGCCGCCGGGAACGGTCGTGCCCGGTCGCACGCCGGTGCGGCCGGAGCGATCCAGGCAGTCGGCCCCAAGGTCGTTGAACACCGCGACCAGGACCTCTCGACTCGCGGTATTGACGTTGATGGGAGCGCGCGGCTGCAGGATGGGCTGCTGAGGCTGCCCGCTGACCACCCAGCGTCCCGGCTCCGTCGTCTCTTGGAAATCGAAATTGCGTAGGCTGTCGTTCTGGTGGTCCGAGGCCGAGCAGGAGGCGAAGCTCGGCTGGAAGCGGGTCATCGACCACCGCCTGTTCGGGTTTTGCATGATCGTCCCCGCGCCCGTGATCGGTTGAAGCGCGGCCGGATTCAGCGTCTTGAAATCGACCCACGCGTGCGTCGTGAGGAAGTCCTGCACTTTGTCGTAGTTTGCCGTCCCGAGAAGCGGCCTCAACTCGGACTTGACCTGGTAGCCGAGCGCGGGGCGATTGTTGCTGAGGGTGTTTCCCAGCCCGGCGATGCCGAGTTGCCGGCCGAGCGTATCGAGCATCCGGCGGACGTTGGAGGCGAGGAACCGGGTCGGCAGGCCCGCCTGAACCTCGACGGGCCCATTGATGTAGATCCGGCCGGCGCAGTCCATGATGCGGAGGGCGTAGGCGTCCATGCCGTCGGCGTAGGTCGCCCCCACGCGCCCGGAATAGCCCTGCGGGACCGCCCCAACATCGACCACGCCCTCGCGCAGGGAGGGGTATTGGGAGCCGTCCAGATCCGCGGTGTCCGACTCGGGTCCTCCGCGCCACGGCACCGAAACCACGGCCTCTCCGCGATCATAGGCCCCGTTGCCGTTGGCATCCGTGAACCGCTTGTACGACCAGGGCGCCCGCAGGTCCTCCCAGGCCTGAGTCCAGGCGAGCCGTTGCAGCTCCGCGCAAGCCCGCTCGACGCCGGACTGGGCGAGAAGCCGCGCGCGTGCCTGCTCGAGGTAGGCCTTCGCGGTGCCGGCCTCGACGGAGGTCATGGTCGTGAAATAGACCCCCAGGACGGACAAGAGGGCAAGCATCCCCACGCAAAACACAAGCGCGAAGCCCCTCCGGGGATCCCCTGGCTTCATGACCCTGCCCCTAAACAAAGGAGACTCGAGCGCGTTTTCGCGTTGTCGGGCGTTCGCCCGCCCGTGTCCGCTCCGGGTTGCCGAAGCGGGCTCGCCCAGCCTCGCGCGCCTGATCCGTGCGTCCTCAGCGACGCCAAGAGGATTCTACGGCAACCGTTCCCCTGAACTCAAGAACATTCGTGAAGACCGCAGCGTCGATTCCAATAAAACAAAAACGGGGTTCGCTCCCCATTGACGGGCACGGATCCGCGTGCTAGAAACGGCCCTCGGCCACCGTTGGAGAATCCACCGTCATGAAGAAGCGCCCCGTGCCCCGATGGACCTTCCCGGCGCTCCTGGCGGGCGCACTCGCCTTGGGGCTGCCCCCGGGCACGCATTCCGCCGGCACGCCCGACCCTGACCGGAAGCTGGAGCGCCTCGGCCGACTGCACGACCTGGTACAAGCTCGGTTCGTGGACGAGGCCTCCTCCGACGGGCTGTTCGAAGGCGCCATCCAGGGGATGCTCTCCACTCTGGATCCGTGGTGCGAGCTCGTGACGCAGGAGGAGTCGGAGCCGCTGGAAGAAGGCCCGGGACCGCGACCTTCGGGAGGCATCGGCCTCGAGCTGGGGCTCGACCGCGGATTTCCAGTCGTGGTCCTCCCGCTCGAAGGCGGACCCGCCTTTCGTTCCGGCGTCGAGCCGGGCGACCGCATCCTCGAAATCGACGGGAGGTCCACGAGGGGCCTTGGGGTCCGGACGGCGGCGGGCCGGCTGCGAGGGGAGACGGGGACCTCCGTGACGCTGAAGCTCGTCCGCGAGGGTTCGCTCGTCGCCGAGACGCTTTCCGTGCCGCGCGCAGTTCTGGACGCGGGCAGTGTCCGGTGCTCGAGGCTGCTCGACGAGGCGCCGGGGATCGGCTACATTCGCATGGCCGGCTTCGGGAAGGATGCGGCTCGCGAGCTCGAGGCCGCGGCCCGGGCGCTGCTTCAACGGGGAATGCGAGGCCTGTTGTTGGATTTGCGCTACAACGGAGGAGGGTTGTTCGATAGGGCCCTGGCGGTCGCCGACTGTTTCCTGGCCGACGGCGCGATCGTAACGGTGCGCGACCGGGATGGGCACGAGCAGGTCTTCGAGGCGACGCAAGGCGATGAGTTGCCCGCCCTGCCGGTCTGCGTGCTCGTGAATGAAGGGACGGCGAGCGCGGCGGAGATGGTCGCGGCTGCGCTCCAGGAGCATGGGCGCGCTACCATCATCGGCACGCGAACTCGGGGCAAGGGCACGCTCCAGACTCCGATTCCGATCGACGAGGAGGGGAAAGCGTGGCTCCTGCTGACGACTGCGCGTCTCTTCACGCCTCGGGGTCGGTGCGTCGATCGCCTCACGGTCGAGCGCGGGCCGCGTCGGGAGGAGGGTCGCGTCGCCGAGCATTGGGGAATCGTTCCCGACGTGACGGTCGGCCTGCGGCGGGAGCAGGTCCTTGGCCTGTTGCGCCTCTGGGGCGACTGGGCGGAGGAGTCGAAGCGACCTGGACCGGGCAAGTCCTTGGAAGGAAGAGTCGGCGCGCCGATCGGGGACCCGGTGCTCGAGCGTGCCGTGGAGTACTTGCAGGCGAAGCGCTAGGCCGGTCGGCGCTACTCGGCGCCGGCCGCGCGCAGCGCCAGCCCGACCCCGATGCCGGCGGGCACGAGCGTGACCGCCGCGTTCAGCAGGGCGTGCTTCCAGGAGGGCCGGCCCGGCGTGGACCGCAAGAGGAGGATGCCCGCAAGCGGCGCCGGCAATGCCGCCGCGGCGAGCAGGAAACTCGCGGTCGGCGCTTCGCCGTAGTTGTTGGTGCAGCCCACGACCAGCAGCGCAGGGAAGAGCGCGGCGAGGACGGGCACCCCCCCGCGCGAGAACGAGGCCGCAGGGGCGAGCCAGGAGAGCACCATCGCCGCGCCGACCGCGGAAGTGAGCGAGCCCGCCGCCTGCCCCAGCTTCGCGTTGCCGGACTGTGCGAGGACGAGTGCGACCGCGGTGCCGGCCACGACCCACGCAGGCGCCAGCGCCGCGGCCGGCGCGCGCCGAGCCGCGGCCTCGAGCCCGCTCCAGACGAGGAGCCCCGCGACCGCCAGCCCCGCCACCCACGCGGACGACTCCCACACGCCCCACGCGCGGTAGGCGATCTCGGGGGCGAGCACGAGCCGGATCGCGCCGACGGATAGCGCCGCACGCAGCCCCCAGCGCAGCCATGCCGGCCCGCGCCCCGAGGCTTCCAGGAGGCCGAGGAGCGCCGCGGCAAAAGCGATCCACGGAAACCAGTCCATCGACTCCCGCGGTGGAAAGGCCGGCAGCCCGACGCCGGCAAGCTGGCCCGCGACGTACCCGCAGCCGAAGCCAAGCGCGCCGCCCCACGCCCCGGCCGCCGCCTCCGCGTGCCCGGCCCCTCCCCCGCCCGCGCCCCCTCCCCGCCGCCAGGGTCGCCAAGCGACGAGCAGCGCCAAGCCAGCGACGACGGCAGGGAGGAGGATGCCGAGGAGGATCGGCCGGAGCATGGCCATCTATGTTCGCATCCCTTCGACGCTCAGGATCACGCGGATGTCCTCGCCGAGCGCTTCGGGCATGTAGTTCATGCCATAGTCGCTGCGCTTGAGGGTGAACGTCGTCTCGAACCCCATCCGGTAGCCGCCCCAGGGATCCTTCCCGGCCCCGGCGCGCTCCACTTTCACGGTGAGCGGCTTCGTCACGCCGTGGAGCGTCAGGTCGCCGGCCACTTCGAACACGTCCTTGTCGACCGCTTTGACTTCCTTGCTCTTGAAGGTCATCGAGGGGAACTGCTTCGCGTTGAAAAAGTCGGGCGCCTTCAAGTGCGCGTCCCGCTTCGCGTCGTGCGTGTCGACGCTCTCCACCTTGATCTCGACCTCGATGGAGCTGCCCGCGGGGTTCTTCTCGTCCACCTTGAATGCGCCGCCCACTTCGTTGAACCGGCCGTAGAACCAGCTCGCCCCCAGGTGCTTCACCCGGAAAATGGCCGTGGAATGGACCGGGTCGATCTTAAAATTCTGGACCGCGGCGTCGTCCGCCCGGAGCGACGGAAGCACCGCCAAGGCGGTCGCGATCGCGGCGAGACCCACCAGCTTGCGAGCTCTCATTTGGGTTCCCTTTCTTCGAGTTGTAAAAAAAGACAGGACACGAGGCTGCGCCCTGAAGCGCGGCTACTTCGTCGGGCCCTCGCCGGCGCAGAGCGCACGCTCGAAGGCGTCCACGAAGGCACGCGCGGAGGCGGGCCGGACGGCGGGCGAGCGCGCGAGCGACCGCCGCAGCAACGCGTCCAAAGCCTCGGGGACCCCGGGCAGGAGCGCGGCCAGGCCCGGGGGCGGCTCTTCCTGCTTGCGGCGGAGGAGGTCCCACGCATCGCCCGACGCGTAGGGCGTTCGTCCGGCCAGGACCTCGAACGCCAGGGCAGCCAGCGAGTACACGTCCATCCGCGGGTCGACGACCTTGGGGTCCTCCAGGTGTTCCGGCGCGGCGTAGCGCGGATCGGCGGCCCCCGCCGCGCCCGCGAGCCGACCGGGCATGCGAAAGCCAAGGAGCGTCACGGCGTCGCCGCGACCGAGAAGAATCCGGGAGGGACGCAGGTCGCCGTGCACGACGCCGCGTGCGTGCGCGTACTCCAGCGCTTCGCCGACCTGGCGGAGGACGGCGAGCGCCCGGTCCGGGAAAAGCCCGCGTTCCCGTTCGAGCACGCGGGCGAGGCTCGTCCCCTCGACCAGGCGCGCGACCACGCGCGGGGGGTCGGCCGCGGCGTCGACCTCGACCACGTCGACGAGGTTCGGGTGCCGCAGCGAGGCGGCGACCTCCCCTTTCTCCAGGAAACGCCGCCGGACCTCGCGCTCTTCCGAGAATTCGGGGCGCAGGACCTTGACCGCCAGGCGACCCCCGTCCCGGCCGGGCGTCGCGCCTTCGAAGACGTCGGACACCTCGCCTCGCCCGATGCGGCCTCCGAGCGGGACGGTCCCCACGCAAACGGCCGGCGCCGGCGACCGCGGCGCATCGGCCGCAGGGCGAGGCGCGCCCGCGACCCGAAGGTCGTCGATCCCCTCGCGCGCAAGCCGCTCGAGGGCGAAGCGTGCGGCGCCGAAACTCTCGAAGCCCGGGCCGACGTCGAGCCTGCCGTCCGGACGAAGCCGCAGCCGCAGGCCCCGGAGCAGGAGCGACTCGACCGCGGGGTGCATCCCCGGACGCAACGCGGCCGGCCGGCGGAGCGAGAGGAGCGGTGACAAAAAAAAGTCGCCGTTCCGCTCGCGGCTCCGGACCGCCTCGACGAGTGCCTCGCCGAGGGCCGGGCCTTCGCCCGGCGCACGGGCGGCTCCTTCGGGGCGCAGCGTGTTTCCTGTCGACGGCCCGGCGCCCGGGTCGAAGGCCGGCAGCAGGGCGGGCCCGATGCCGGGCCCGATGCCGATCGCGATGCCGGGCACGATGCCGGGCGCGAAGTCGGACGGCGGCCACACACCCGTGCCGGGCGCGGGGGCGGCGGGGGCCTGCTGCGTCGCGACCCCAGGTGACGACGCGCCGAAGGCGGCGCCGGCGTCCGGTTCCGAACCCGGCGGCAACAGCCCGCGAGCCGGTTCCGATTCCGACGGCGACGAAAGAAAGGGATTCCTCCCGCAACCGCCCTCCCAGAGCAGGATGCCGAACGCGAAGAGGTCATCCGGGGCGAGATACGGGTAGTAGGCGGTGGTCGTGACGACCTCGCGCCCTCGTCGGCCCGCGACCTCGCCGAGACCGAAGTGACCAGGGTCGATGAGTTTGACCCCTGGTGCGCCCACCAGGATGTTCTCGGGCTTGAGATCACCATGCACGCGAAAGGACGGGTGGGCGCTCAGCCGCTCCATGGCGCGTGCGAGGTCGAGGAGGACGCGCACGGGCGCCGCGCCCGCCTCGAGGACGCTGCGCAACGTGCGGCCTTCCACGTACTCCATGCGGTAGTAGACCGCCTCCTCGGACTCGACGAATTCATCGAGCCGCACGAGCGCCGGGTCGGCGGTGGAAGCGAGCTTTCGCGCCTGGAGAGCCAGGAGCTGTCGCGTGTCCGGCAGATGCCCGCCGATCCAGCCGGTCCAGACCAGGTGCGCCTCCGTCCGTTCCCCAGGCGCGGGCCGGCCGCGCGGGACGTAGTACGAGGGCTTCGCGAGCTTGATCGCGCAGGCCTCGGCCCCGGAGCGAGCGACGCCGCGGTAGACCCACGAGAAAGGGCCGTCCGCGAGGCGGGCCTCGAGCAGGTACTCGCCCAAGCGCGCGCCCAAGCCCACATCGTCCCGTTGCACGGGTCATCTCCGTCGAACGCGATGCGGCGCACCCGCGAGCGGCGACACGACCGCTCGGCGAAGGCGCGACCGCGGTTACGTTCTACACGCGCGCGCGCCGCGGGTCAAGCTTGCGGCTCAGCCCTTTCAAGGTGGCAGGAACCTTGCTCCCCTTGCGAAGCGGGGCCTTCAGATGCCCGATCGGAGGAGGTCAGGCACTTCCCGGTGCTTTTCTCACCCGATCACGAACCCTTGTGGTGCAGGGCTTCCGCCCTGCACCGACGGGGCGACCCGGTTGAATAACACCGAGCCCGATGAGTGCGGGGCTGGCAACGAGAGAGAGCGGGGAGGTGCTGCTGACGATCCGTGCGCAAGCGGGTGCAGGGCGGAAGCCCTGCACCACAAAGTGGACTCACGATGCATGGTCAAGTGAATAGGCAACTTACGGGCGGATACTCGGACGTGGCATCCACCTTGAAAGGCCTGGCTTGCAGCTTTGGGGTTCTCCGCCGGTGGGTTCTCGGCTCGGCCAGTGCACGCGGGGTCGGGGCGCCGGCGCGCTCGAAGCCGTACTCAGGATGTCGGCGCATTCATTACCCCGCGGCTCGGGATTGCGCGGGGCTCCCGACCGATCTAGAATGGGATGGCCATCCATGAGAGCCCCGGCAGCCGCGGTGCAAGCTCTCTCCTCCACACCCGGCGCCGGCCCGTAGGGAATGCGTCGATCCGCGCGGGTGGTGGACGATCGGCTGATGCCCGCGAGAGTTCCGTCGGAGACGAAGGCATGCGCAACGTGTGGCAAGCGCTCGGGCCTGCGGCTTTGCTCCTGGCGTCGACGCTCGCGGGCGGCGGGAGCGGCGCAGAGGACCCCCCGGATCGATCCACCGCGATCATCGACGTCCTCGTCGTCGACGAGTCGACGATGGCGCCGATTGCGGGCGCGTCGGTGTCGCTGCAGGAAGAATCCTGGGGGGACTCCCGGCAGCTCGCCACGGTACGCACGATCGCAAACGGCCACGCCTCCCTGCAGGTCTCGCGCGTGCCGACGAACGGCCGCGTTCGTGCCTGCGCGCCCGGGAAGAGCCCGGGCTTCCTGTCTTGGGAAACACCCCCCTCCGTCCCCGGTCCGTACCATCTGCTTCTCCCGCTCGGCGCCGGACACGCGCTGACCGGTCACGTGACGGACGCGAAGGGCCTCCCCGTATCCGGCGCCGGCATCCAGCCTGGGTGGGGCGAGGACTTCAGTCCGGCCCAAACGGACGCGGATGGCCGTTTCATCCTGGAGGATGTACCCCTGCGCCCGATCCGGCTGCTGCTCGTTGCCGATGGTTTCGCCGCACGCGAGATCGCCGACGTGTTCCCCCACACGCCCGGTCTTCGGATCGCTTTGCAACAGGCCACGCCCGTGGTCGTGCGGATCGTGGACGCGGCCCGCCAAGAACCCTTACGGTCCGCGGTCCTCGCCGCGCGCTGGGGCAGTTCGGGAGTTTCGGTGACTCAAGGACCACGGAAGCCTGGCGAGAGCAGCGAACTGCGCGTCCCCCGGGGGGAAGGCGACTCACTCACGCTGTACGTGAGGGCGCCGGACTCCTGGGACTTCGAGCACGAAATCCGAGCCCCGGTCCCAGACTCCGTAACCGTCCAGATGCTGTCGGCTGCCGGCAACCTCTCGATCGAGGGTTGGGTCCGGAACGAGCGGACCGGCTCGCCGGTGGACGAGGCTGAAGTGTCCCTCGAGCTGAAACCACTCAGCGATGCCACGCATCACACGCCCGGTTCGGGACGCTACAGGCTTCGCCGCACCGTGACGACCACGGGCACGGGGCGATTCAGGTTCGCTGAACTTCCCCCAAGTTCCGCCGGCCTGTTCGTCCGCGGCGTGGCAGGCGCTTACGATCATCCAGGCGAATCGACCACGATGGAGTTGAGGGAGGGCTCCACGGCGCGGGAGGTTGAGCTCGTCGTCACTCCTCGCATGGAGTCGGAACGGCCGTGGCCTGTGGCCCACGGGCGGGTGGTCCTGCCGGATGGCACCCCCGTGGCGTGCGCCCTGGTAATCGCGTGGGGCAGCGATAGTCCGGGGCCAACGGAAAGTGGCGCCTCGTGGGGCGGCTACATCGGGCTGGACGGTCGCTTCGAAGTCCGGCCCTCCGCAACACACCGGCATTTCGCTCTACAGGCCTATGCACCGGGTCTCGGCCGCGCCTCGTTTGGCCCGATGGAACTCAGTGCCGAACTGCTCCAGCGAGGAATGACGCTGACTCTACAGAGGGGGGTTCGCATCACCGGCCGTGTCCTGGACGATTGCGGATCGCCACTGGTCGGAGCGGAGATTTCCCTGCACGGCGAGAACGGGGCGGACGAAAGGCCGCCAAATCCGGCGGAAGGGTCGAAGACGTGGACAGACCCCTCCGGACGCTTTGCGTTTCCCGAGGTGTTGCCGGGTTGCTGGTGGCTTCGCGCGGGACACCCCGACTGCTGGGGCGCGGGCGCGCGTCTCGTGGCGATCGAGGGGGAAGGGGAACGCGACCTCGGCGACCTTTGTCTGGTCCCGGGAGGTTTCCTGGAGGGCACCTTGACCGATGCAGAAGGCCGGCCTGTGGCGCAGGAGTTCATCCGCGCCTCCTCGCTCCTGGGGCCACCATGGTTCGACTCGGCCCGTACGGACGCGGCGGGTCGCTTCTCGTTTCGGCGGATTCCGCGACGATCGCGTCGCGTGCGACTCACGATCGACAGCCGTCCGGCGTCGATCGTACTTGCCTCCCGGGCCGAGGTGCCGGCGCGCGGCCTGGTGCTGCGGCTTCCATCCGAGGGTCCGGCCGACCGGGCGAAATGACTCGTCTTGTCAGGGCCGCCCGTGGGAAGCAGAGACATGATGGCAGGTGAGCGGACAAGGCGGCCGCGGCAAAGGGGCGCGACCTGCGCGGCGACGGGAATCGTCTTGGCGACATTCCTAGCCTGGGTGAGCGTGTATTCTCCGGGCCCTACGTCTGCGCAGCCGGTCGTGACACCAGCGCGGCTGAGCGCCGCAGAGGCCGCCGCGCGCGGAACCGAGCTGCTGCGCGCGTACCGGTGGGCCGAGGCCTTGGACGCCTTCGAGGACGCAGGCAAGGACACGATCCCTGACCAGAGCCATTCGGATCGGAGGCTGTGGCGGAATGCGAGCTGGCAGGCGCTCGAGACCGCTTGGCGCGGACTCCTCGCGGAGGCGGAGAAGGCGGCCGACCTGCGGGGGCAGATCGAGTTCCTGGACTTCTGGGTGCGCGAATGCCCTTTCTACGAACAGGAGGATGAGTCCTGGGCGAGAGACCTGTCTCGCATGGAGTGGCAGCTCGCGGCGCGCCGGCTCCAGTTGGTCGACCCTGGCGGCAGCCTGCCCAAGTTCGCATTCTGCCGCGAACTGAGGGCGCGGCTCGAGGCCAGTGATGCGGCGGACGTGCTGACGCGCATCGAGCGGGAAATGCCCGCGGGCCATGGCAAGGGGGACGAGGGGACATGCCGCGCCATTTGTACACTGGCCCTCGAGCGGATGCGCGAGCCTCGGAGCGACTGCGCGACAGGAGTGGAGGAACGAAACGAGACACGCCTGCAGTGTATTGCCGATTGCCACGAGAGGCTCGGGCACTGGCAGACCGCCCTTGCCCTCTGGAGGCAGTACGCAGTGGAGCACTCCAGTCTCGACCCGATCCGCCGGTATGCGGAGCTTTGCTTCCGTCAGAACCGACCAGACCTCGTCGAGGAACTGCGCCGGGAACTCCGGGTACGCGCGAATGCCAGGATCAGCGTCGCGGGGTGGCACGAACGGGACCGGCGCGGCGCCGTGCTGGAGGCGGTGCTCGCTCGCGGCAGGGCGCACGAAAAGGGAAACGTTTCCTCGCTGTTCGATGAGTTCGACCGCGGGGCAGCGGCGCTGATCGCCCGCGGGGCCTGGGACACCTCGAACTGCTTTCTCCCCGACGCGTTCCAATCCCAGCCCGACAGCTTCGCGATCTTCCACTGCGCCACTCTGATCGCGGCTTCGCCCGAGGGCCGGGCGATCCTCCTGGGGCGCCTGCGCACGGCGCCGACCATTCCTGACATCGCTCTGGCCGGGCTCTGCCTGGGCCCCGAGTTCCCCCGCGCGCTCGCCTCGGTGCTTCTGGACGTGGAGCGGACGGATGGCGAACTGCAAAAAACGGCACTGGCCTCCCTTTCTCGGCTCGACACGCCGGGGCTCGCCGCGCTGCTGGAACGATTGCGAAGCGGAGGACCGGACTTGTGGCCGGAGATCGCATTGTTCGAAGACAGATTCTCCCCGGAAGAGAGACGGGAGGCTTGGAGCGCCCTCTTGCAGGATGAAGACGAGACGATACGGAATCTGGCACGCCTGCGCCACGAGCGGGCGAAAAGAGGGCCGAGGTGAGGGCGAATGGATGTGGCAGCTTCAGTAAGGAGGCGAGGTCGGCCCCTGGCCGGTCAAACCCGGCGGCCGTCGCACCAGCCGGCTCCGCAGGGAACACCCTTCGCAAACCGCAGAACACAGCCCTTTCAGCGTGCAGGCACCCTTCCGACCGTTGGAAATGGAGCTTCCGATGCGGCGTGCGGGAAGAAACGACTTTCCCACTGTCCTTGTCCGCCGGCCACGAGCCCTTGTGGTGTAGGGCTTCCGCCTTCGCGCGCGGCGCTTCGGTAGACCGGTCCGCCCAGCCATTTCAAGGTGAAGGTGGGCGAACGAGTCGACCCTTGCGGAACAGCCCATCAACAGTTCGAGCGCGGAACGGGGCGAGTTTCTGGGTGCTTGCCTCCGCCGTCCTCGAGCCCTTGTGGTGCAGGGCTTCCGCCCTGCACCGGCGGGACACCTCGGGTGGAAACCTCACAGCCCGTTGGGTGCGGCGGCGGCTCGACGGGTGGCGAGGAAGCACTTCGCATGTTTGGTGCGAGTGCGGGTGCAGGGCGGAAGCCCTGTACCACAATTTGGACTCACGTCGTTTGGTCAAGCAGGTAGGCGGCTGGGGATCGAAAACGGGCGAGGCAACCACCTTGAAGGGGCTCACCGCTGCCCCGTCACGTGGCTCGAGTGCGCCCTCGAACGGTGAAATGCCGGACAGGTTCAGCCCGCCACTGCGTCCTCCGGCTTGAACGGAGGAGCACGCCGCAGCGCGTGAAGCTCCTCAGGACGGGCCTCTCGACGCCGACAAGGCTTGCAAGCGTGCGCTCATCCCCCCCCTCGCAACCGGCCGAAAGCGCCGCCGCACGGGGCGGCGGCGCTCTCGCCGGAAGGCGTCGAGACTAGCCCTTGCAGTGCGAAGGGGCGGCGCCGTAGCGCGGGACCTTCGAGTCGATCGTGGTCGACCAGGCGTCGATTCCGCCGGTCATGCTCCTGACGTTCGTGAAGCCGCGCGCCTTTAGGAAGGCGACCGCCTCGAGGCTCCGCTGGCCCAGGTGGCAGTGGAACACGATCTGCGTGTCCTTCGCCCACTTCTCCAGCACTTCGGCCGCCAGGTCCTCGGTGACGAGCTTCGCCCCCTCGATGTGGGCCATTTCGTACTCCTCCGGGCTGCGGACGTCGAGCAGCGCCAGCTTCTCGCCGCGCTTCCGCGCTTCGGCCACCTCCTGGACTGAAATCTGGGACTTCGCCTCCAGGTCGTGGTTCTCCTTCAGGTAGCGGACGACCTCGTCGGCTTCCCAGATGTTGTGCTGG
Source organism: Planctomycetota bacterium (assembly GCA_016197205.1). Classification (GTDB taxonomy): domain Bacteria; phylum Planctomycetota; class MHYJ01; order WSZJ01; family JACPWG01; genus JACPWG01. The sequence continues at coordinate 33,653 of JACPWG010000104.1, read as the reverse complement.
AGAAGCACGGTTTCCAGGCGGTCGTCCGGCTGGAAGCCGCAGCTCGAGCACCCGCCGATGTGGTAGCGGGCGAAGAGGGCGCGCTGCGCGCCGGGCATCGCCTCGAGGATTTCCCGCATGGTGCTGTTCTTCGAGATCGTTTCCATCGTCGTGGGCATCGGGGTCTCCTGTTCCAAAAGGCGACAGCGGATGGGTTTTTTACCTTATACCACGGACGCGCGGGGCGGCGCGAGACGGAATTCCAGCCGGCGATGGGCCTCCCGGAGAGAGGACTCCACCGCCCGCGGCGTCTCGCCGTCCGCGAAAAGAAAACCTGGATAACTCGAGCCCTCGGGCAGCGGCACGAGGTCCTGATCGGGGTGGACGGTGATCGCCACGTCCTCGATCCCCGGGACGTCGAGCGCCCGCTCGATGCCGCGGACCTCGCGGAGCACGCCGGCACGCGGCACCGGGAGCATCATGACGCCCGTGGCGCCGCCCGCACGCTCAAAGGTGGGGATCGGCAGCCGGAGCGCCTGGCGCAGGATCAGCTCCTCCAGCGAAAGGCCGGTCCCGAATTGGAGCGTCCGGGAGCAAAGCCCCCCGATCGAACGCGCCGCCAGCTCGATCACGCGTGGGCCGTCGGGACCGACGCGCAGCTCCGCATGCACCGGACCGTCCGCCAGCCCCATCGCCGCGGCCGCGTGCGCGGCGCAGGCCGCGATCGACGACTGCTCCGCCGTGGGGAGCCGCGAGGGCGTGACGTAGATCGTTTCTTCGAAGAACGGACCGTCCAGCGGGTCCGGCTTGTCGAACAGGGCCAGCACGTGGAGCCGACCTTGCGACAACAGGCCTTCCAGCGCCACTTCGCGTCCGGGCACGAAGGACTCCACCAGCAGGTGGCGCGAGGCCTCCCCCTCCTGCGCGAGGTCGGGAGAGCGAAGGATCGCCTCGAGCCGCCGCACGGCGCCGAGAAACTGCCTCTCGTCGTTCGCCCGCATCACGCCCCGGCTCGCCGAGAGGGTGAGGGGCTTCACGACGCACGGGAAAACCGTGCGGGCGGCTTCACGCACCAGGTCATCCTCGAACGACCGGAGCGCGAAGCGCGGAATCGGGACGTCGTGCTCGTCCCAGATGCGGCGCATTTTGTACTTGTCGCGCGCCGCCGCCGCGGCCGCCACGGGGTTGTGCGGCAGGGCCAGGGCCTCGGACAGCCGCGTCGCCAATTCGGTCGAGGCGTCGTCCACGCCCACGATCGCGTCGAACGGACGGACCGCGGCCGCCGCCCGCACCTCGCGCAGCGCCAGGTCCAGGCGCAGGAAGTCGAACGACAGGAACCCGCCGGACCGCCGCTCCTGGAAGGGGTGCGAGCGCTCCGACCCGACGACGAGGTCGAGCTCGAGCCGACGCGCAGCGCCGATGAAGGCCGCCGCGCGATACGTGGACGTCGGCAGGAGGAGAAGAAGGCGCTGCATGTGGAGGACCCGGGTGATAGGGTTGGTCGGGTCGGGTCGAGTCGGGTTGCTTCGGGGGTTCCGGAGTTCGATCGTCAGGCAGCGAAGGACTCGATTTCAAATTGCAAATTGCAAACGGGGAAGCATCCTCTCCCTCCGATGATGCAATTTGAATTTTGACATTTTGCAATTTGGAATTTGAAATCGCCCGACCTGCAGGTTCCCACTTGTCGGCTTCAGGGGGAGCTGATGGGGCACGGGTACCAATCCCTCCCGTCTCGCGAGCGCTGCGTCCAGACCTGCGCTACCTGCCTGCGCTACTTCCCCACACTCGCCACACTCGCCGCACCCGCCGCGCCGAGCGTCCGCGCACGCGCGGTGTGATACTTCTCCAATTCGCCGTTCGCGCGCAGAATCGTCTCCAGCCGCGCGGCCACGTCCGGGAGCTTGGGGCCCGGGATCGTGTAGTAGAGCTCGTCGTCCGCAAGGCCGGTGTACACGCGATTTCCGATGCAGCCGAGGCTCGTCACGCCGCGGCCCGACTGAAGCGCCGCCGGCAGCATCGCGCAGGCGGGGCGGCCCATGGCCGTGCCGTCGTGCCCGATCCCCGCGGACGCCGCGGCCTCGGCCACCAGCATCACCTGGCGGGCGGTCCCGCGCACCAGCACGAGGTCAGGATCGACAGGGGCCGCGCCGAGCGGCGCGTACACCGCGACGCCGAAGGGCTCGGTCCGCTTCGGGATCGACGGCACCTCCGCCATCGTGAGGTACTCCAAGCCCACCATCGTCCCCACGACCGCTTCCAGTTCCTTCGCGCGCTCCGGCGGCAGGGTCACGCCGTGGGTGTGCGCGCCGATCGGACAGTTGTAGTGGTCCGCGGCCTCGGTAAAAAAAACATGCCCCTCCGCGGCGAGCCGCCAGTAGGAACAGCCCGCCGGCCCGGACGCGGCGACCCGCCGCACGCCCGCCGGCGCCTCTTTGCGAAACGACACGGCCACCGGCGAGTGACGGAGGCCCAGCAGCGTCATCAGCTTCGTCCCAAGCGCCTGTCGATCCATGTTTCCTCCGTACGGGTATGCTCGTCGGACGCAGCCGACTCACTTGCGCGAGGGGGCGTAATACGGGTTGCGGCCGCCCGCGTGGTCCGTCACGTCCAGGACCTCGCGCACCTCCGGGATCGCGCCCTTCACGATCGCCTCGATCCCCTGCTTCAAGGTCACGTCGGCCATCCCGCAGCCCTGGCACCCGCCGCCGAGCTGGACGTAGACGGTGTCGTCCTTCACCTCGATCAGCGCGGCGAAGCCTCCGTGCGCCGCGATGGCGGGGTTGATTTGCGAGTCGAGCACGTACTGCACGCGCGACCTGAGGTCGGTCGCGGGCAACGGGAGCGGCGAGCGGTCCTCGCCCACGGCGCCGGCGTCGGAGACGGGCGGCTGCGCGAGGATCGCCGCTTCCATCGCCGGCGAAAAGCTGAATACCCGGTCGTCCCCGACGGTGTCCGTGTCGCAGCCCGCCTTCGCGCTGAGATGCTCGCGGATCAGCTCGATCGCCCGGTCCTCCAGCTCCTCCCACTCCTCGTCGCCGTCCTTCGTCACGGTCACCTCGTTGTCGGTGATCCAGACGGCATTCACGCGCGGCAGGTCGAAGAGCTTCGCGGCCAGCGGGGACTCCTGGGCCTCGGACCTGGTTGCGAAGCGGAAGAGCCCGCCGGGCATCACGGTCCGGTCGGCGACGAACGTACAGCGCTTCCGGTCGAGGGGCTGCGCGCTGATCCAGATGCTCTTGCCCATCTACAGGGCGCCTCCGCTCAAGGTGGAAAGCGGAACCAACTGGTCCCGGGTCGGCTCCGCTCAGCAAAACCACGGCTCGGTCAGATGCGGCGGTCGAGGGCGGTCCGTACGCGCCGTCTCGACGGTCGAAGACGCGCCCACGAGCACGCGACCGGCCGCGGCCTCGGCCAGCCGACGGATGCGGAGAAAGGTCGTGCCGGCGTCCTCCTCCGCGCGTGCCGCCTCCTCCACGACCGCGCTCACGTCCGCGTGGAGGCGGTCCATCGCCGGATCGGGGTGCGTCCAGGTGTAGTGGAAGGCGGCCTGCTCGAGCCCACCCAAGTGCGGCCGAAGGGCGGGCCGCGAAAGCAGCAGCGAACCCGGCGGCACCAGCAGCCGGATCGAATACTGCACGGCGTCGACGCTGTCCACCAGGCCCTCGGCCTCGAGCGCGTCGAGCACGTCCAGGTAGTCCTCGAGCGTGGTCCAGGGCGTGAAGGCGACGAACGAAGGCCGGAACGCGATCCCCGCCTCGCGGCAGGCGGCCAGGGCCTCGAAGACGTCGGCGCGGGTGTGGCCCTTTTCGAGGTTCGCGAGGACGACGTCGGAGAGGGACTCGACCGCGGAAACCACGAAGACGCACCCGAGCCGCGCCAGCTCGGGCAGGAGCGCGCGGTGGCGCAGCAGGTGCTCGACCTTGGCCGTGAAATCGAACGTGAGGGCGGGGAACCGCGCGTGCAGTTCGCGGGCGACGGCGAGGGCATGGGCCGGGCCGTTCAGGAAATCCGGGTCGCCGAACGTGACGTGGCCCGCGCCGTCCGCGACGAGGCGACGCACGTCCTGGAGGACGACCTCCCGGGGGACGACGAAGAACCGCCCGCCGTACACCGGAGGGATCGGGCAATGGAGGCAGAGGTGCGCGCAGCCCCGGCTCGCCTCGACGGTTCCCGCCCGCACCCGTTCGCCGTCGCGCTCCAGGTGCGCGTAGCTCTCCAGAGGCGGCAGTCCGCGGCGCGCGGGCACGGGGAAAGGGAGGCGGCGGAGCCACGCGGTGGACGGCCGTCCTCTCAGGTAAACACCTGAGACCTCTCCGCGTCCACCGGCCTCGAGGTCGCGGACGAGCGCGACGAGCGGCTCTTCGTATTCGCCGCCCACGGCGGAGTCGGCCAGCCGCTCGAGGAGATAGTCCGCGTTCAGGAGGGCGTAGAGCCCGTAGAAGCACACGTGGGCGGCCGGGTTGAGTTCCCGTACGCGCGCGGCGACCCGCGCGCCGAGGCGGAGCGCGGTGTGCATGGGGACGGAGATGCCCACGAAGCGAGCGCGGGCGAGCCGATCACGGTCGAGCTCCTCGACGGAGACGTCCAGCGTCTCGACGGAGTAGCCGGCCCGCTCCAGAAAGGCGGCGGGGGAGGCCAAGCCGAGGGGCTGATGGCCCAGTTCGTAGCACGAGACGAGGAGGAGCGAGCCCTGCTGGCTCATCGGTGCACCTTAAGGGTCGAGTCTAGGAAGCGGGCGACCGCGCCCTGTCGGGCGCAACCGCGGTGGAGCACCGGGGAGGCCGATGCCGACGAGCGCGGTGCGACGCCCCCGAAGCCGTGAGGCGCATCGCGCGGGCCGGAGGCCCGCGCCCCCAGGAGGGCGGGCCAGGTTCGACCCCACATGCAGGGCCCCAGCGATCACGGCACGAACCCGCAGCCGCGAGGGAGTCAACCGAGGCGCGTGGATGCAGCCCGGAAACGAGGCCTGGAGGCGCGGGCCTCCCTCCTTCGCTCGCTCAAAGCGAGCTACGGAGCGCGGGCCGGCCCGCGCGAACCAGCACAAGGCCGACGCACGACCGGCGACGACCGCGCCCGGCAGGAGCGAAGCCGGCCTAGAACATCCCGAGCTGCAGCCGCGCGGACTCCGACATGCGGCTCGGATCCCACACCGGCTCCAGCACGAGCTCGACGGAGACTTCCTTCACGCCGGGGACGGCGCGGAGCTTCCGTTCCGCGTCCGCTTTCAGGATGTCCCCCATGCCGCAGCCCGGGGCGGTGAGGGTCATTTGGACGTCGACGCGGTGCCCGCCGTCGGCGAGCGAGGCCGCCTTGAGCACGTACACGAGGCCGAGGTCCACCACGTTCGCGGGAATCTCGGGGTCGTACACGGTCTTCATCTGGTTCCAGGCGAGCGCCTCGACCGCGGCCGGGTCCGCCGGCGACGCGTGCGCCGCCGCCGTGGCGCACGCGGCGCCGACGACGCCCGTCGCCGCCGCGGCGTCGCTCTTCTGGCCGATGGCGTCGGCGTCCTTGCCGTCCAACCGCACCAGGTAGCCCCGGTCGGTCATCAGCGTGAACGTGCCGCCCAACGCCTGCGTGATCATCGCGCGCATGCCGGCCTTGAGCGCCACCTTGTCCCCCGCGGGGATCTGGATGCCCTCGCAGTCGCGGGTCAGCGTCACTTCCTGGTGCGTCATACGCTTCGAGTCTCCGGCTCGGTCACTCCGTGGAAACCGGCTCGTCCTTGCCGTCGAGCGCCGCGCGCAGCGTGTGCCACGCCAGCGTCGCGCACTTCACGCGCGCCGGAAACTCGCACACGCCCGCGAACGCCGCGAGCTTCCCCATTTCGGCCGTGTCCACCGGCGCACCGCCGGCGCCGCTCCCGGCGCCGCCGGTCACCATGCCGTGGAACTTCTCCAACAGCGCGCACGCGCGCTCCTTCGTCCAGCCCTTGACGGCGTCGGTCATCATCGAGGCCGACGCCTTGGAGATCGCGCAGCCGGAGCCCTGAAAGCCGACGTCGCCGATCACTTCCCCTTCCATGCGCAGGTACAGGGTGAGGTGATCGCCGCAGAGCGGATTGTGCCCGTTCGCCACGCGATTCGCCCCCGGCACCACCTGGTAGTTCCGGGGACGCCGGTGGTGGTCGAGGATGACTTCCTGGTAGAGATCCGAGAGCTCGGACATGCGCGGCTTCCCTAGCGTCCCTGGAGAAGCTGCTGGGGGATCAGCTCCAGCAGCCGCTCCCGGACCGGCTCGACCGGGACGCGGCCGATCATCTCGTTCGCGAAGGCCGTGATGAGCATGCGCCGCGCCGTGTCGCTGGGGATGCCGCGCGAGCGCAGGTAAAAGAGCGCGTCCGAATCGATGGCGCCGATCGTCGCGCCGTGCTTGCACTTCACGTCGTCCGCGAAGATCTCGAGCTGCGGCTTCGTGTCGATGTAGGCCTCGTCCGAGAGGAGGAGGTTCATGTTGGTCTGCTGCGCGTCCGTAAGTTGCGCGTCCTTGCGGACGATGATCTTCCCGTTGAAGACCCCCTTCGACGCGCCGTCCAGGATCCCCTTGTACAACTCCCGGCTGGAGCCGTGCGGCTTGGCGTGATCGAGCAGGGTGTGGTTGTCGATGTGCTGCCGGCCGGTGCACCGGAAGAGGCCGTTCAGCGTGGTCTCGATCCCCTCGCCGTCCAGGACGACGTTGAGGTCATTGCGTACCAGCAGCCCGCCGAGGGAGAAGGAGTGCGACACGAAGTTCGAATTCCTCGCCTGCCGCGCCTGGAGCGTGGCGACGTGGAAGGCCGCGTCCCCCTCGCGCTGGAGCTTCACGTGCTCGATGTGGGCGTTCTCCCCCACGAGGAGCTCGCTCACCGCGTTGGTGAAATACGAGGCCGAGGGCGGACCGACGAAGGTCTCGATGAAGGTCGCCTTCGTCTCCCGCTCCGTCACCAGGAGGGCGCGCGGGAAGGCCGCCGCGGGCTCCGCGCTCTCCGTCGCGACGTACAGGAGATGCACGGGGAAATCGAGCGCGGTCCGCGCGGGGACATGGACGTACGGGCCGTCGGCGAAGAACGCGGTATTGAGGGCGACGAAGGGGTTTCTGCCGTCGTCTGCGAGCTGGGCGAGGTGGGGTTCGAGGACCTCGCCGCCGGCCCGGAGGAGCGCCGCGAGGCTGCCGACGCGCAGGCCGCCCTCGGGCAGCCGCGGCACGGAGGACAGCTCGGGGGCGTAGAAGCCGTTCACGAAGACCAGCCGGCAGGCGGCAAGCCCGCCCGCGGCCTCGCGCTCGAGCTCCTCGCCGGCGCGGCCGTGGAACTTCGTCGCCTCGGCGGCGCGGAACGCAGTGCGGGCGATGGGGGCGACGCTGGTCTGTCGCCAGTCCTCCTCGTCGAGGGTCGGATAGCCGCGCTCCGCGAAGGACCGGATGGCGGCCTTGCGGAGGCGCAAGAGCCACCCGAGCCGGCTCCCCGCGAGCGAGTCTTCGACGCGGGCGTGCTCCGAAATAAAAAGCTCGCGGGTGTCCTTGGTCTCGACCGCAACGCTCATCGCACGCTCACCGACTGCGCGCCCTTGGGTTCCAGCTCGAGCCAGCGGTAGCCGGACTTCTCCAGCTCGTGCGCGAGCTCCGGCCCGCCGGACTTGACGATCCGGCCCGCTTGCAGGACGTGCACGTGGTCGGGCTGGATGTAGTCGAGGAGGCGCTGGTAGTGGGTGACGACGACCATCGCGCGGTCGGGCCGCCGCAGCTTGTTCACGCCGCCGGCGACGATGCGCAGGGCGTCGATGTCGAGGCCGGAATCGGTCTCGTCCAGGATGGCGAGCCGCGGTTCCAGCACGGCCATCTGCAGGATCTCGTTCCGCTTCTTTTCGCCGCCCGAAAACCCGTCGTTCACGTTCCGCTTGAGGAACTCCTTGTTCATCTCGACGAACTTGCACCGGTCCTCGAGCATCGACAGGATTTCCATCGCATCCAATTCGGGCTGGCCGCGGTGCTTGCGGCCCGCGTTGACGGCGGCCTTCAGAAACGCCGCGATCGAGACGCCGGCGATTTCCACGGGGTACTGGAACGCAAGGAAGACGCCTTCGCGGGCGCGGTCCTCGGGGTCCATCTCGAGCAGGTTCTTGCCCTCGTAGAGAGCCTCGCCGGCCGTCACCTCGTAGCCTTCCTTGCCCGCGAGGATGTGGGCGAGGGTGCTCTTGCCCGACCCGTTCGGGCCCATGATCGCGTGGACTTCGCCCGCCTTCACGTGGAGGTCGATCCCCTTGAGGATCTCCTTCCCCTCGACGCGGGCGCACAAATTTCGGATCTCCAGCATTTCGCGCTCCTAGCTGACCGTCTCTCGGTCTGTTGTCCTTCGCTCAAAGGGGTAGCGAGGCATCACCCGAGAGGTCGGAAGGACGCCGTGGGCCGCTCCCTCACGGTCGCGGTTCTGTCCTGGCGGCGTCGCCCTTTGGGTCCCTACCGTTCGACTTCTTGAAAGCCTGTCGCGATTTCGGAAGCCCTGCGCTCCGCCCACGGAAGCACGAGCCACCGAAGACGCCGAAGACGCCGAACGGCCCGTCGTGAAATTCGGCGTCTTCAGCGTCTTCGGTGGCTGATCCTTCGTTTTTGGGTTTCGGGCGCGAGCTTGACTTGGGATTTCGGATTTGGGATTTTCAGCTTGGCCGACGCGGCCCTAGCCAACGCTGCCCTCCAAACTCACCGCGAGCAGCTTCTGCGCCTCGACCGCGAACTCCATCGGCAGCTCCTTGAAGACCTGTCGGCAGAAGCCGTTCACGATGAGATTGACGGCGTCCTCCTGGGCGATGCCCCGCTGCTGGCAGTAGAAGAGCTGGTCCTCGCCGATCTTGGACGTCATCGCCTCGTGTTCGATGTGCGCGGTGCTGTTCTTCACGTCCATGTTCGGGAAGGTGTGCGCGCCGCACTTGTCCCCGATGAGCATGGAGTCGCACTGCGAGTAGTTGCGCGCGTTCACGGCGGATTTCAGGATCCGCACCAGCCCGCGATACGTGTTCTGCCCGTGGCCGGCGGAGATCCCCTTGGAGATGATGGTGCTCTTCGTGTTCTTGCCGATGTGGATCATCTTGGTCCCGGTGTCCGCCTGCTGGTAGTTGTTCGCCAGGGCCACCGAGTAAAAGGCCCCCTGGGAGTTGTCGCCGAGCAGGACGCAGCTCGGGTATTTCCACGTGATCGCGGAGCCGGTCTCGACCTGCGTCCACGACACCTTCGAGCTCTCCCCCTTGCAGAGGCCGCGCTTCGTCACGAAGTTGTAGATGCCCCCCTTGCCTTCCTTGTCGCCGGGATACCAGTTCTGCACCGTGGAGTACTTGATCTGGGCGTCGCGCAGGGCGACCAGCTCGACCACGGCGGCGTGGAGCTGGTTCGTATCCCGCATCGGCGCCGTGCAGCCCTCCAGGTAGCTCACGTAGCTCCCCTCGTCCGCGATGATGAGGGTGCGCTCGAACTGCCCCGTGTCGGCCGCGTTGATCCGGAAGTAGGTCGAGAGCTCCATCGGACAGCGTACGCCCTTCGGGACGTAGCAGAAGGAGCCGTCGCTGAAGACCGCGGAGTTGAGCGTGGCGAAATAGTTGTCGGTGTAGGGCACAACGGAGCCGAGGTACTTCCGGATGAGCTCAGGGTGCTCGTGCACGGCCTCGGAGAAGGAGCAGAACACGATCCCGAGCTTGGCGAGCTTGTTCTTGAACGTCGTCCCGACCGAGACGCTGTCGAAGACCGCGTCCACCGCGATGCCCGGGACGCCCGCAAGCCGCTCGCGCTCGTGCAGCGGAATCCCGAGCTTCTCATAGGCCTTCAGGATCTCGGGATCGACCTCGGCCAGGCTCTGCGGGCCCGCCTTCTTCTGTTTCGGCGCAGAATAATAGATGATGTCCTGGTAGTTGATGGCGGGATACTTGACGTTCTGCCAGGTCGGCTCTTTCATCGTGAGCCAGTGGCGGTACGACTTGAGCCGCCACTCCAGCAGCCAGTCCGGCTCCTGCTTCTTCGCCGAGATGAGGCGGACGATCTCTTCGCTCAGGCCCCGGGGCGCCTCGTCCGCATCCACGGTCGTGACGAAGCCCCACTTGTAGTCCTGCTTGAGACGCTCTTCGATGGTTTCGCTCTCGCTGGCCATGGTGGGCTCCTCGAATTTCTGGCGTCCGGGGTGCGGGCTTTTCCCCGCGCCGCGAGCGGGATGGGGAATTTGCCGCGCCGGCAGGCTCAGCCCGGAAGGTGACGACTCCGGGAGAGACCCATCATTGTACGCATCCGCCGGCGTGCGCGCAACAACAATACCTGGGTTTCCCCACTTTCTATTTCTCGGCGTCCGCCTTGGTCAGCGCGCGCAGCTCCAGGGTACCCCCCTCGACAGCCCGCTTCTCCAGGAAGAAGTTGTCTCCCTCATCCAGGAGATAGGAGGACTTCACGCCGTCCCGCTCCAGGTCGAGGGTGTGGCGGCCGTCCCCTTGGGCCGGGCCCTTGGAGAGCTTCAACAGCCGGAACGACCCGTTCGTGGACAGCTCGGGAACGGCGAGCGGCTCCTCCCAACTCGTCCCCGGGAGCGTCACGGCGGCGGCGTCAAGGGCGTCAAAGAGCGCGCCGGGGGGCGCGGGCAGCTCAGCGGAGTACTCCCGGCCGCCGGCCCGGCTCCGACGCTGCATCCGCCCGTCCTTGATCGAGCCCGTCGTTTCGACGACCGCTTCCCCCACCGCGGACGTGCGTTTCTCCTTCTGCTCGAACGTCTGGTGCTCCAGATCCACCGACAGCACCACCTTGTACGTGCGCTCCTCGAGGACCTCCTTCTCCTTCACCCGATGCTGCCCCTCGAAGAGATACGCGTCCCTCTCGCCCAGCTTGGTCGGGCTGCACTTCCAGGAGTGAAAGCCGATTTTTTCCTCGCCCAGGAAGATGCCGCAGGAACTCTCGCGGGCGCGGAGCCGATTGTGCACCCCGGAGGTGCGGGCGGCGACCGCGCGGTAGCGACGACAGGCCTCCCACTCCCTCACGTCGAGCGTCTGGACATTTACACGAAGGGAACCGAGCACCTTTTCGAAAAGGGGGAAGTTCGTGGCGGCCTTGTCGCGGGGCGTCGCGAGCGAGAGCTTGAACAGCGCCCGGTCGTTGCGCAACACGAGAGCCTGGTACGATACGGCGGCGGGGTCGGTGGGCGTGCCTTCCACGACCACACGCCAGGCCGGGCAGCCCGCGAGCTGGATCTGCCCTTCGGCGAGCGGAGGGCCGGGGGGCTGCTTGTCCGCCGGCTCCTTCAGCGCGGCGCGCGCCCCCTGGAGATCGCAGGGCGCGAACTGGGGGAGGTCTTCGAGGACGAACGACGTGGCGGGGTCGGTCGGATCCTGGAAGGTGGCGCGTACCTGCGGCTCCTTCTCGGAGGGGTCGGTCCGGGACCACCCGGCGGGCGGGCAGAGGGCGACCGCGGTCCGGCGGTCCCGGAACTCCTGCCCAAGCGCGTCGTCCGCGCGGGCGCGTCGCGGCACTTCGAGGACGCTGAGGACGAGAAGAAGGACGGGGAGCAGGGTGAGCGTGACGAGCGTACAAGGGGTCGCGGACCTTCGCATGCGGTTCCGAACTCCGACGCGCGGGAAGGACAAGGTGAAAGGCGCGGCCGCGGGCCGCGACCCGGACGGACGGGCTCCAGGACTCGGTACAGCGTACCTCCCGGGCCCGTACAAATCAAGGCGATCGCGCCGCCCGCTCGCGCGCGTCAGCCGGGCGGTACGAGGACCTTGCGCGGCCGAAGGCGCGCCATCCCGGCTCCGGAGGCGTCGCCGGCGAACTCGAGCACGGCGATTCCCAGCAGGAGACCGTCGGCGTCCTGCACGCGAACGTTGGCGTCGGACCCGGGCCGGGGCTCCGGCAAAGCCGTGGGCTCGATCCGCGGGGACTGCCCGTGCAGGAACGGCGTTCGCGCCTCGGGTCGCAGTCGCACGACGGGGAGGTGGCCCAGGGCGCCGTCGAGCGGGAGCAGGAGGCCGGGCGCGGACGCCTCGTCGATCCGATCGAGGAGGACCGCCCGGTCGAGTCCGTAGGGGCCGGCCCGCGTTCGCCGCAGCGCGGCGAGAGCGCCGCCGCAGCCGAGTGCCGCGCCGAGGTCGTCGCAGAGGGATCTGACGTAGGTCCCCTTGGAACACTCCAGGTGAAATTCCACGCACGGCAGAGCGACGCGGGTCACGTGGAGACTGTGGATCCGAACCGGTCGGGGACGGCGCTCGAGCGTCTCGCCGGCGAGCGCCGCGTCGAGGAGCTTCCTGCCGCCGATCTTGATCGCGGAGTACATCGGAGGAACCTGCTCGATCGGGCCGCGAAAGCGTTCGCACGCCGCCTCCAGCTCGCCGGGCGCGAGCGGAGGAACGGGTCGCGTCTCGAGGACGCGCCCGGCGAGGTCGAGCGTGTCCGTCCGGACGCCGAGCCGCAGGACCGCGTCGTAGGCCTTGTCATACGCCTCCAGGTATTCGACGATGCGGAGGGCCTTCCCCACGCACACGACGAGGACGCCGCCGGCCTCCGGATCGAGGCTCCCGGTGTGTCCAACCTCGCGCGTGCGGAGCCTGCGCCGCACGTCGTCGACCACGTCGTGGGAGGTCGGGCCGACGGGCTTGTCGACGATGAGAAGCCCGTGGAAGCGGGTTTCCTTGCCTGACATCCGGGACTCCCCATTACCGGAAGAGCGCGTTTTGCGTGGCGAGGCGGGGCAGACGGTGGTACGATCCCGGGGTGCGGTTTCGGCGCGGTCAAGGAGGCGCCCAGCGCGGTAGTGCCGCAGCCAAGCGACGACGGAACCACAGATTTCACAGATTCGTAATCCGTGGAATCGCATAGAATCAGTGACACAACCTCGCAAAAGCTTGTTTTTCTCGCAACGAATTCTCGGTAGAAAATTGGCGAAACTCGCGGTTCGTCTTTCGGTGTTTTCGGCGTCTTCGGTGGCTCGTCCCTTCGGTTGCGGCCATCGGCTGCGCTGGGAAATCTGTGGTTTTCGTGGCGTTCGACCCAAGCAAAAATGGTCGCAAGAAACCAAGCTTCGAACGATCAGCGGCCCAGGGTGCCCGGATGGACGCGCGGCGGCGGGCCCCTGCTGAAAGACCCGTCCTTGCCGTGCCTTCGCTCCCGGAGCATCTGCAGGAGCCGGCGCCTTGCGGCTTACGCTTTTGACCCTCGGCCTCCTGGCGGCACTTGCCGGTGCGCACTCCCGCTGCGGCGCGCGCTGCGAGGCCGCGGACACGGTCTCCCTTTCCGAGCTCGAGGTGCAAGGGGACCTGGGCTCCGATGGCCGCCTGGACGTGCGCTATCGGCTGCGGTTCGAGGAGCACGGGTCCAGGACGATCATCCCGACGTTGGGTCCGCTGGAGGACGGGCACCGGATGATCGACGTGCGCTGTGTCGAGGGCGGTCGGTCCGTCGGCTTGCTCAGCTTCCCGAAGGGGGACAACAGCTACACGCTGCGCTTCACGCGCCCCACCGAGGCGGGCCGCGTGTACGACGTGACCCTCCACTACGTGGTGGAGTCGTCGGTGGTGGTCCCCACCCGCGTGAACGGCCGGCCGTACGCGCGGATCGCTTGGGAACTGCCGCGCTGGGATCTGGAGGTCGGCGCGCTCGCGGTGACGCTCGAACTTCCCCTGAGGGTGTCGGCGACGGAGGACGCCACGAAGGCCCTCGGTCCGGAACGCATCGAGGCGCTCGGGATCGTGGCCCCGGCCACGCGCACCGACTTCACGCACTGGAGTTTTCAGCCGTCAGCGCGACTGGAAGGCGGTCTGCGCCCCGTCCTTCTCAAGGCATCGAAACAGCACCTGCCGCGGGGGGCGGCGCCCCAAATCCATCTCTACGTTCCTGTACGGCACTTTTCGATTGCGGTTCCCGACCCGCCCGCGCCGGCGGAGGCCTCCGAACCCGCACGGCCCAGCCCGCGCGAGGTGCCGCTCGCAGAGCAGCCGGACCTGTCGCTCCCACCGGCGCCCGTGGTCCCGCCGCCCACGCCGTGGATCCGACTCGCGCCGGAAGAGGACTCCGGCACCCGGGGCGGCGAGGCCGACGCAACGGCGGACGCCCCGGAGGGGAGCGGGCTCGAGCCGACCGCCGAGTCCCCGCTCGACGCGGCGGCGCAACCCGCGGGGAGCGACGTCACGGTGCTCCTCATCGAAGCCGCCGCGGGGGTCGTGATCCTTTCGCTCGCCGCGTGGCTGCTCTTCCTCAACCCGCCCCGCCCCCCCGCCGTGCGGAAGACCGCGCCGCCCCCGCGCCCCACGCCGTAGCGACGAGGCTCCACCGGGGCTAGCGGCTCTCCTCGAAAACGAACCGGGGGCGGCCGCCCTTTCGGACGACCGCCCCCAGCCTGGTTTGCGAAGGCTCTACAGGTCGCGGGGCTGGATCGTCTTCCTGCCGTTGTCGTCACAGCGCCGGGCGGCCTTCTTGATGAGGTCCTCGACCGCGTTCGAGAGCGCATCGGCAAAATCGCTCGCGACGTTGAAGGACTTCCCCTTCAGGGCCTTGCCGGCGGCTTCCTTGACCTTCGAGCGAACGACCAGGATCTCTCCCATCTCGACTGCCCTCCTTAGGTGTTTCCATCGAAAGCCCGCGGGAACATCCCGGGCGGGCGTCTTCCACAGCGTCAACATCAGGGCTCAACCCGGATCCGGGCGTCGGGGTCCTCCACGATCTCCCCGAGCCGCGCGACGACCGGTACGCCGCGCTCTTCGAGGAGCCGCACCAGCGCCGCCGCGCGCCCGGCGGGCACCGACAGCAGCAGGCCCCCCGAGGTCTGGGCGTCGGCGAGCAGCAGGCGCAGCTCTTCCGGGACGTTCCGCGCCCAGCGCACGCGCCGGGCGACGTTTTCGAGGTTGCGGCGGGTCCCGCCGGGGACGCTTCCCTTGCGGATGAGGTCGAACACGCCGGGCAGGACCGGGGCCGCGCCCGCGGAAAGGACGGCGCCCACGCGGCTCCCCCGGCACATCCCGGCCAAGTGGCCGAGGAGGCCGAAGCCGGTCACGTCGGTGCACGCGTTGACCCCGACGGCCAGCGCGGCCTCGGAGGCGGCGGCGTTCAGCGTCGCCATGGTGCGCGTCGCGACACGGACCGTCGCGACGTCGGCCAGCTCCCGCTTGATGGCCGTGGCCACGATGCCGGTCCCGAGCGGCTTCGTCAGGACGAGGACGTCGCCCGGCCGCGCGGCCGCGTTCGTGATCGCCTTGCCGGGTTCGATCAGCCCGGTCACCGCGAGGCCGAATTTCGGCTCTTCGTCGTCGATCGTATGGCCGCCCACGACCGTGCAGCCCGCCTCGCGGCACTTCTCCGCGCCGCCGAGGAGGATGCGGGCCAGGATTTTGAGGGGCAGCGTCCGGCTCGGGAAGCCCACGATATTGAGCGCCGTGAGCGGTCGTCCCCCCATCGCGTACACGTCGGAGAGGGAGTTCGCCGCGGCGATCGCCCCGAAGTCATACGGGTCGTCGACGATCGGGGTGAAGTAGTCCACCGTCTGCACGAGCGCGAGCTGGTCCGTAAGCCGGTAGACCGCGGCGTCATCCCCGGTGTCGATGCCCACGAGCAGGTTGGGATCGGACGGGCGCGGCAGGTGCTTGAGGACCTGGCCCAGGTCCTTCGCGGAGAGCTTGCACGCTCAGCCCGCGCCGTGCGAAAGCGTCGTGAGCCGGGGGCTTTTGGCGGCAACCTTTTTTTTCGTCATGAGCGGCGTCTTCACTTTCCGCGGGCGGTCGCGCGCGCGAGTTCGTCGAGGACCATGCCGCCGATCTGGTCGGTCTTGAGGCCGCTGTCGGCGCCGAGGGAGGGGATCCGCTTCGAAACGAGGAGCGTCCGGACGGCCCCCTCCACGGCGGCGGCGGCCGCGGCGAGGCCGAGGTGGTCGAGCAGCATCGCCATCGCGTTGATCGCGGCAAGGGGATTGGCGACGTTCTTCCCCTTGTACTTGGGCGCCGAGCCGTGGATCGGCTCGAACATCGACACGCGGCCCGGGTGGATGTTGCCGCCCGCGGCGATGCCGAGCCCGCCCTGAAGCATGGCCCCGAGATCGGTGATGATGTCGCCGAACATGTTGGTTGTGACGACCGTGTCGAAGGTCTCGGGGTTCTTCACCATCCACATGCACATCGCGTCGACGTAGGCGTAGTCACGCTGGATGTCGGGATACGACGCGCCGACCTCCTCGAAGGTCCGGCGCCAGAGGTCGTGGGCGGCGACCGCGTTGGCCTTGTCGCAGAGCGTGAGCTTTTTGTTTTTCGCACGCTTGCGGCAGGCCTCGAACGCATACCGGATCACGCGCTCGACCCCCTTGCGCGTATAGATCATCTCCTGGAGTGCGACCTCGTCGGGCGTCCCCTTCTTCAGGAAACCGCCGATGCCGGTGTAGACGTCCTCGGTGTTCTCGCGGACCACGAGGATGTCGAGGTCTTCGGGCTTCGTGTCCTTGAGCGGGCAGAGGTGCTCGGAGAACAGTTTGATCGGGCGGAGGTTGACGAAGAGGTCGAGGCCGAACCGGCATTCGCCGACGATGCCTCGTTCCAGCACGCCGATCGGGAGTCGCGGGTCCCCGATCGCGCCGAGGAAGAGCGCGTCCATCGAGCGCATCTCGGAGAGCGCGGTGGGGGACATCAGTTCTTTGGTCTTCAGGTAGTGGTCCGCGCCGAACGGGTAGTCGACCAGCCGGGTTTCGAAGCCGAAGATGCGGGCCGCGGCCTCGAGCGCGCGGAGCGCCTCGCGGGTAACCTCCGGCCCGATCCCGTCGCCGCCGATGACGCCGATGGTGTACATCCTGGGTCCTCAGTGAGAGGGGGAAGCGGGTGCCCGAGAAACGGGCGGGGATGATACTTGCGGGCCGGAAGGGGTGTCAAGAGGATTCTCCGGGCAATGGACGTCGGCGTGCTGTGACACAATAGCCCAAAAGCTTGTTTTCTTGGCAAGCTTTCTCGGCAATCCCCGGGGCGACGAAACCACAGATTGAACGAATTTCACAGATTAGAATCGTCGCAATCTGTGGAATCTGTGGTTCCGTCGTAGTTTGGTTGCGGCCATCGGCTGCGCTGGGTAATCTGTGAAATCTGTGGTTCGTCGAGCTTTGGTTGCGGCCATCGGCTGCTCTGGGGTCTCCTGCGCCCCGCGCCGGGGGAGCGCCTCTCGGACAGCAGGCCCGCGCGCGAACTCCCCCGTCCCTCGGCCTCCCCCCGCATGCGCTCACGGGGAGCGATAGGGCAACAATCACCCTCCCCATTTTCCTTTTTTTCCCGCTCGCGCCACGCGCATGCGAGGCCCGTGAATTGCGATCGAGATCGCCAGAGGAGGGGACGGACCGCGTGCGACGAATTCATCGTATCGCGTGGGAAACGACCGCAGCCCCCGATTTCTGGAGTACGAAACGAGTAAGCTCTGCCGCACGCCCTGGAGGACGATGGACAGCCCGGGAACGACGGGCCCAAAACCGGGTGAAACTCCCGCCCGAAATGTAAAGTCCACATACAAGTCGGGCCAAAAGTCGTCACCGAAGGTTAGAGCTGCGGCAATTTGTCCAGAATATTCATGATCTCTCCCAGGACTCTCATGAGAAAAAGGAGGTCCCCGATTTGCTCCATCTATCCGCAGGGGGGATGGATCGCTGGTGGTATATCACAACGTCCGAAACGAAAAGGAGATAGCGGAAATCAGCCATCCGTACAATCGCCCTCGCTGGAATCCGGGTTCCCGGATGGGTGTTCGGTATCCGATCACCCGCGGCTCGACGTCTGCCTGCCGGCATGCGAGGGCCGAAGACCCGGCAGCGCGGCTTTCCGCTTGCTTGTTCCCCAGGGTTGTGACATACTTGCCGGACTTTTCCTCGACCGAAAAATGAGCTTGCAGCGTTGAGGGACAACGAGTGACGAAGAAAACGATCTATCGCAATCGCTTCGATCCGATTTTCATCTGGGTGATCGGCCTGGGCGGCCTGATCCTCCTCTGGGGCTGGAATTGGCAGAGATTCCTGGCCAACGTCCCAGCGGAAGGCTTCCTCCCCGAACACCGCAAGCCCGCGCAGAAAGTTCGACTCGCGGGCGCTCGGCCCGCCGCTCCCCCGGGAACGACTCGCGCCGGGCAGCCAGGCTCCGAGGGAACCGATGCCCCCGAACTCGCGACTCCCCCCGCTGCCCCCGAAGTGCGCAACGCTTGGCATCCCGTCCCCGCGCAAGTCCTCCCGTGGAACCTGCCGGCGAGCGATCCGTCGCTCTCTCCCGCCCAGATCATCGAGAACATGTCCTGGCAAGATCGCCTCTTCCTGATGGATCGCTATGCCTACGTCCCCGCGCAGGTCCTTTTGAAATTCCGTCCGGAAGCCTCCCCCTCCGACCGCGGCAAGGTTGTCGCGTCGTCCCTCAAGGGCGGTTCGCTCGGACAGCTCGGCGAAGAGCAGGACCCGATGGCCGGCGGCTGGATCCTGGTTTCCATCCCGCCTAACGTGCCGGTGCGCCAGGCACTCGAGTCCCTCGTGGACGAGCCGACCATCGCCTGCGCCGAGCCCAACTATCTGCAGTACGCCTCCCGCACGCCGAACGATCCTCGCTTCGGCGAGTTGTACGGCCTGCACAACGTCGGACAGACCGGCGGAACGTCCGACGCCGACATCGACGCGCCCGAGGCGTGGGACCTCACCACCGGCGGCGATGTGATCGTCGCGGACATCGACACGGGCGTCGACTACACCCACCCGGACCTCGCCGCGAACATGTGGCGCAACCCCGCCGAGGCGAACGGAACCCCCGGCGTGGACGACGACGGGAACGGTTTCGTGGACGACGTCTTCGGCTTCGACTTCGCGAACAACGACGCCGACCCCAAGGACGACAACGAGCACGGTTCCCACACCTCCGGCACCATCGCCGCGGTCGGTAACAACGGCCTCGGCGTGGCCGGCGTCGCCTGGCAGGCGAAGATCATGGCCATGAAGTTCCTCACCGGCAGCGGCAGCGGCTCGACCTCCAACGCCGTCAAGTGCATCAACTACGCGCGGACCAAGGGCGCCCGCGTGATGTCCAACAGTTGGGGGGGCGGCGGCTTCTCCCAGTCCCTGAAAGACTCGGTCGATGCCGCCGCCGCCGCGGGCATCCTCTTCGTCGCCGCGGCCGGCAACGAATCGAACGACAATGACGCGCTGCCCAGCTTCCCGGCGTCGCTCACCTCCTCGAACGTCATCGCGGTAGCGGCGACCGATTCCCGCGATCAGCTCGCGAGCTTCTCGAACTTCGGCGCGCGGACGGTCCACCTCAGCGCGCCCGGCGTCGGCACGCTTTCGACGATTCCCGGCGGCGGCTTCGCCTCGTTCAGCGGCACCTCGATGGCCACCCCGCACGTCGCCGGCGTGGCGGCCCTCCTCGTGGCCGCGAACCCCGCCATCACCCTCGCCGAAATGAAAAACGCTATCCTTTCGTCGGTCGATCCGGTCCCCGCGTTGGCGGGCAAGGTATCCACGGGAGGACGCCTCAACGCGTTCAAGGCCGTGAAGGCCGTCCGGCTGCCCGGGACCCATCTCACCTTCCAGTCGCAGGTGATCGTGGACGACGGCGCCGCGGGCACGATCGGCAACGGCGACGGCGTGCCCAGCCCGGGTGAAACCGTGCGCGTCCGCGTGACGGTGCAGAATCGTGGGACGGTCGCGGCGACGGCCGGGAGCGGTACGCTGGCCTCGACCGACAACCGGGCGACCGTGCTCGCCTCCGGGGACGCCTTCGGCGACGTAGCGTCCGGCGCGGTCGCGACGGGGGCCTCCGGCTTCCTCGTCTCGCTCGGCGCCTCCATCCCCTCCGGGACCGCCCTCCCCTTCACGCTCACCACGCGCGCCTCCAACCAGGCCGACGAGGCGAGCAATTTCACGGTCGTCGTCTTCACGTCCAGCTCCATCGCCGGGCGTGTGACCGATGCCCTCACGGGCGCGGTGCTTGCCGGCGCCCAGGTCAACTTCTCGGGCCCCCGGAACGGGTCCGTCCTCGCGGACGCCTCGGGCAATTACCGCGTCGCCCCCGCCACGGACGGGACCTACTCCCTCACGGCCGGCGCCACCGGCTACGCGACCAGCCCTGCCCGGTCCGTGTCCGTGCCGCCGTCCGCCTCGAGCGTGAATTTCGCGCTCGTCCCGCTCGCCTCCATCTCCGGAACGGTTTCCCTCCTCGTCGGCGGCAACCCGGAGCCCGCCTCGGGCGTCACCGTGAAACTCACCGGCGCCGCCTCGAGATCCGCCACCACCTCCGCCGCGGGGTTCTACAGCTTCGGGGCCCTCGGCCCGGGCGCCTACACGATCACGCCCCAGGGGACGAGCCTCTCCTACACCCCCGCGACACGGCAAGTGACGCTCGCCGGCCAGAACGTCGGAGCGCAGGACTTCACGGCCGTCTCGCTCCCCACGACGGTCTACACCAAGGACGAGGTGCCGCCGCTCGCCATTCCCGACGAATTTCCGACCGGCGTCGTGAGCACGCTCGTGGTCCCCGAGCACCGAACGATTTCCGACGTGAACGTCTACGTCCGCATCCGCCACACGTACAAGGCCGACCTTCGGGTGACCGTCCGCTCGCCGGCCGGCACGGCCGTGCGCCTCCACGATCAGACGGGCGGGAGCGCGGACGACATCGACACGTGGTACGACACCCTCACGGCCCCCGCCCAGAGTCTGGGCGCCTTCGTGGGCCAGGACATGTTCGGCACCTGGAGGCTCGAAGTCGCGGACTTCGTCGGTCAGGATGTCGGCACGCTCGAGCGCTGGCAGCTCGAGATCGCCGGTCCCTCGACGGCCGGACCGGTGCTCTCCGCGTCCCCCCTCTCCGTCCAGGTCCGCGCAACGCAGGGGACGAACCCCGCGACCGTGTCCCTCTCGATCACGAACACCGGCAGCGGCACGCTGTCCTGGAGCGTGACGGATAACGCCCCGTGGCTCACGGCCTCCCCGACCTCCGGCGTGAATTCCGGCACCTCGGTCTTGAGCGGAAACACGGCAGGGCTGGCTGCCGGCGTCTACCAGGCGACCGTCTGCGTGACCGCTTCGGGCGCGGCCAACTCGCCGCTCAACATCCCGGTCTCGCTCGAGGTGACGGGGACGGGCACCGTGCCCGTCCTCAGCGTCACTCCCGCCTCCCTCGCATTTTCCCCCGGAGCGGGCGGTGCCTCCCCCGCGCCGGTGACTCTGCTCGTGGGGAACCTCGGGGGCGGGAGCCTCTCCTGGAGCGTGACCTCGAACGCGGCCTGGCTCAGCGCGTCGCCGGCCTCGGGGACCGCCGGCGGAACGACGGCAGTCACCGCCAACACCGCGAGCCTGCCCGCCGGAAACCAGAGCGCCCAACTCACCTTCACGGCAGCGGGAGCGTCGAATTCGCCGCTCGTGGTGCCGGTCACCTTCTCGAACAACGACGTGACCTGCCCGGGGACCGTGCTCGATCTGAGGGCCACCCAAGTCGTGTCCGCGGCGCGGAGCCTTCCTCTCGCGATCTCCTCCACCTCGGGCGACCAGGCCGGCTACGGGTCGAACCTGCTGGTGGATGGAATCCCGGCGACCTCCTGGATGTCGCGCTTCACGTCCGGCTCCACGACAGTGCAAGTGACCTTCGACCTCGGCGGCATCCAGACCATCAACAAGGTGCGGTTCCAGGCCAATCCGACCTATCCGACCAGCTTCCCACGCAGCATCACCCTCCGGACCAGCGCTGACGGCGCGAATTGGACCACCGTCGCTTCGCAGTCGACGATGGCCCCCGCGGCCGGGACCTGGGGCGCGATCGAGTTCCTGCCCGCGAACGCACGCTTCGTCAAGCTGTACGTCCCAAGCACGATCAAGGTCACCGGCCCGAACGCCTATTGCACGTCCCTCGCCGAGTTCGAAGTCTGGTCCGTGGCCGCGTCTCGCGAGGATGCGCTTCAGGTCGCCTGGACGGCGCCGGGCGACGACGGCAACGTGGGACGGGCAACCGCCTACGATCTCCGGTATTCCTTCAACCTGATCACGGAAGCGAACTGGTCCTCCGCCATCCAGGCCGCCGGTGAACCGGTACCCGCGAGCGCCGGGGGCGCCGAGGGCTTCCTCCAGACCGGGCTGCGGCCGGGTCGGTCGTACTTCTTCGCGCTTCGCACGGTCGATGAGGCCGGCAATCTCTCGGCGGTTTCGAACATCGCCTCCTGCGTGACGCCGGGGACCGGGGACTCGACCCCGCCTTCGGCGGTCACGAATCTCGGGGTCGGCCCGGCGCCGGATGGAGTGGCGGGCGTGGACCTGGCCCCGGCCACGACGTTGGTTTCCGCCTCGGGCGCGTCGAGCCCGGACGCGGACGGCGCGGCGGCCCTGGATGGCGACGCGGGAACCTCGTGGAGGGTTTCTTCCGCGACTCCCGACGTCGACGAACATCTGGTGGTCGATCTCGGTCTGCCGCAAACGGTCGGCGGGTTCCGTCTCCACCCCGACAAGGCCGATCCCACCTCGTTCCCGGTGGACTTCGAGCTCGATGCGAGCCAGGACCTTCAGAGCTGGGCCGTAGTGACCACGGTGGCCGGGTTCAGGCCGGCGGACGGCGGATGGATGGAGGCCTCGTTCCCGCCGCTGGTCGCGCGCTACTTGCGCCTGCGCGTGCGAGAGCTCGCGCCGAGCGCGGGCGGCGGCTATGCGATGAGCCTGGCGGAGGCCGGCGCGACGGAATCCCCCGCCGCCTCGACGACCGCCCTCAGTTTGACCTGGACGGCCGTGGGAGACGACGGCCTGGTCGGCCGCGCCTTCGCCTACGATTTGCGCTTTGCGACGTCCCCGATCAACACCGAGGCCGATTTTCAGGCCGCGACCCGCGCCACAGGACTCCCCTTCCCGCAGGCCGCGGGTTCGACGGAGAGCTTCAATCTCCGAGGGCTCGCAGTCGCCACAACCTACTTCGTCCGGTTGAAGGTATGCGACGACGACGGCAACGTGTCCGGGCTCTCCAACCAGTCGAGCGGGACCACGTCGGCCCCGGCGGACCTCATGGCGCCCGGCGACGTCGACGACCTCACGGCGTCGAACGTGGTGGACGCGGCGGGCGCGCTGCCCGACCGGCTCCAGATCAAATGGACGGCGACCGGAGACGACGGGACGAGCGGCCGGGCGGCCGGCTATGACCTGCGGTATTCGACCTCGCCGATCACCGCGGCGAGCTGGTCGACCGCGACGCAGGTGATCGGCGAACCGGCGCCAGGCGTCGCGGGCACCGCGGAGGTCTTCCTCGCGAGCGGCCTGGCCGCATCGACGACCTACTTCTTCGGTTTGTTGGTACTCGACGAGATGGGCAATCCTTCCGGGCTTTCGAACATCGCTTCGGCAACGACCGGGCCGAACCGGGACGGCGGGGCGCCCGCGCCGGTGGTGGACCTGCGACTGGGCAACGTGGGCGGGACCGGGGCACGGGTGGTGGCGTCGTCCGCCTTCGCGTCCACGTCGCTCTCCACGAACCCGCCGCGCAACGCGATCGACGGGATCGCCACGACGGACTGGGTGGCTAAGATGGGGGGCGGCGGCGTGAGCCTGACGCTCGACCTGGGCGCGCTGACCGGTGTCGGCAAGGTCCGAATGCTCCCGTCCAACGGGCGATCGGCCTCGTTCCCTCGCTCGTTCCGGATCTTGACCAGCGCGGACGGTTCCGTGTGGCAGTCGATGGCCCAGGTGACCGGGTACGGCCCGGCCACGCCGGGAGTCTGGGTCGAAGTGCCCATGGCCGCGAGCGCGGGCCGCTTCGTGCGGGTGCAGGTGGACGCGGTTTCTTCGACCGCGGGCGGGTACGCGGCACTGGCGGAGTTCGAGGCCTACGGCACGAGCCCAGACTCGCAAACCAGCCTCGACGTGTTTTGGACGGCGACGGGCGACGACGGTTGGACCGGCACCGCCACCGCCTACGACCTGCGCGTGAGCGCCACCCCGATCACCGCCTCAAGCTGGGACACGGCGACTCCCGTAGCCGGCGTCCCCGCGCCTCACGCGGCGGGGAGCGCGGAGCGCTTCCGCTTGACGAATCTCGCGCCGGGAACGACCTACTTCGCGGCCCTGCGCGTGCTGGACGAAGCTGGAAACATGTCGGAGCTCTCGAACCTTGGCGCCTGCGCAACGCTGCGCTGACGATCGGCTCCGACCTGTCCCCCTCTCCCGCGAAGCGGGAGGAATGAAACAGACGCGCGCCCTCGCACAACCCGGGCCCGGACAGGCACCTCGCGTGCCCTGCCGGGCCCGACGCTTTTCCACCCCGTGCGACGAAGAGGACGGACATGGGCATCACGCTCCGCTACCGAGGACGGCTGCGGGACATGGAAACCTTGGAGACGCTCGAGGACCGGTTGATCGAGCTGTCGATGGAGCTGGACGGCTACGCCCGCATCTGGCGCACATCCACGAAGGAGAAGCCCGAGCGGATCGTCCGGGGCGCGCTTCTCGATCTCGCGCCGGGGCTTGACCCCGTCAGTTTCCTGATCGCGCCGGAGGGCTGGCTGCTTCCGCTCGGCGCGCTGGAGGAGGTCGAAGAGGGGACCCTGACCGAGGCCCCTTGGGTCGTGGTGAGGACCGAGTACGGCGCCGTCGAGGCCCACACGGGGCTCGTGGACATCCTCGCCGCGCTTCGGAGGGACTTCATCCCGGACCTGGAGGTATCGGACGAGGGGGGCTACTGGTCGTCGCACGACCTCGAGCTCCTCTGCTCGCGGCGGCAGCGAAGCCGGTCACCCGCACCGCGGACGGGCCCGGAGGCGGAGGATGGGGCGGCGATGCCTGCGAGGAGGGTCGCCAGAGTCGCCGAACAGGTCCGCCGGGCGTTCGAACGGCCCCTCGAGCACCCGCCGGTCCGCTTCGTCGACAGCGGGGAATCCGCGGTCGACGAGCGGCGGTACGGGACGGAGGCGGAGTGGGACGCCTGGTATCGGGAACACCGGCGAAAGCAGGAACGGCTGATGCGCGCCTTCGGGGAAGGGTCCTTGCACGGGAAGGATCCTCGGGAAGCCTTTGAGGAAGCCATGCGCTCCGAGGGCATCGTGAGCCCGTTCGAGGAGGGGGGGGAGGGGGAGGCCGAAGCGGAGACGACGAAGGACGAGGGAACGGGCGGGGAGGAAAGCTGGTCCGCCACGGACGCTGAGGAGGTCATCGCCGAGGCGACCCGGGAGGCGAAGGGCGAGGCGTGGAGGGAGAGCCTGCGCCCGGATGCGGAGGAGAAGACCCACGGAGCGGAGGACGGCGATCCGGACGCCGGGGAGGCGGGCGAGGGGGAGGACGTTCCGGCGGACCCGGCCTTCGACGCCGTGGAGCGGCACCCCATGGCGCGGCGGCTGCGGAGGCTGACGCTCCGGGTCCTGCGGCTGTCGAAGGACCCGACCCGGGTCCCCGCGGGTCCACTCGATTCGATGATGCGAGGGGTCGTCGAAATGTCCGGGGGACTCGTGCAGGCGCTCCCCGAAGGAGAGGATGACGACACGCCTTACGGGCATCGACTCGTCGAGCTGAAGCGCGCGCTGCGCGGGGCCTCCTTCATGCGGGGGGCGCTCTTTCCGGCCAGGGCGGAGGGGCTCGTGGATGCGGCGACGTTCGACTACATCCTCCGTGAAGTGGCGGACATCGAGCGGGGGATGCTGGAGGAACTTCAGCGGACCCGCGCCAAACTGTAGCGCTTGAGCCTCGACGATTGACCCCGGACGCCGCACGGCCTATAATACTGGGTTTCGAAGGCGGTCCGTCGCATCCCCTGGGAGGGGGACTCCGGCCGGCCCCCTGGAGACCCTCGATGGCCCTTGATCGCTGGAAAAGCGCCTACCTGGAGCTGGTAGGCGGCGAAACGCGCGGAGCAGCCGCGGCCGTGCTGCGCGCGTCCCTTTCCGCCGTCTCGGCCGTGTACGGCGCCGCGGTGCAAGCCCGTCGGTGCTGCTACCGGGCCGGGCTCTTCCGGAGCATCCGGCTCCCCGGTCCTGTCGCAAGCGTCGGCAATCTCTCCCTGGGCGGGACGGGGAAGACCCCGCTGGTCGAGTGGATCGCGCGGTGGTGCCTCGAGGAAGGGCGTCGAGTCGCGGTGCTGACGCGCGGCTACGGCCGGCTCCGGAGCGGGGACCCGGCCCGCGGCACGCCGGCTGCGGCGCCTGACGCGGACCCTCCGGACGACGAGGCGCCCACGGACCTCGACGCGCCCGAGCGGTTCTGGCGATTGGTCGGCGCGGATCGAGCGGCCGCGGGCGAACGGGCCTTCCGCGAGCTGGGGGTGGACCTGGCCGTGCTCGACGACGGTTTCCAGCACCTCCGCCTTCGGCGAGACCTGGACGTCTGCATGGTCGACGCAACCTGCCCCTTCGGAAATGGACGGCTGTTTCCGCGCGGCCCGTTGCGCGAACCCGTACGCGCCCTGGCTCGGGCGGACCTCGTGGTCCTCTCCCGCGCGGACCTCGCCGGCGAGGCGGAGCTGGCCGCCCTGCGCGCGCGGTTCTCGGAGTCGGCGGTCTCCGCCCCCGTGCTCCTTGGCCGCCACCGCCCGACGGTCCTCCGCGAACCGGAAGGCGCGGATGCCGGCCCCGCGGGCGCCCTCGCCGGCCGTGCGGTGCTCGCCGGCTCGGGGATCGGGAATCCCGCGGGCTTTGTCAAGACGCTCCAGGCCCTGGGGGCACGCGTGGTCGCCACGCGGTCCTTCCCCGATCATCACGCGTACGACGCCGAAGAGCTGCGGGAGCTCGACGCGCGGGCGCGAGGCGCGGGCGCGGAGTTGGTGGTCGTCACCGAAAAGGACCGCGTGAAGCTCCGCCGCGTGCTCGCCGCCGAAACCGGGGCCGGGGCCGCCGCTTCGCTCCTTCCGATCCGCTCCGTCGTGGTGCGCTGGGAATTCCTCGAGGGCGAACGGGAGTTCACGGAGCGCCTCCGCGGGCTCTTCCCGCGCCCCGCCGCCGCTCGCCCCGGCGGCGGCCCGCAGCCCCTTTTTACGCGCACGGGGGCCGAGTGAACGCCCCGGTTCGCGCCCTCTTCCTGATCCAGGGCCCCGAGCAGCCCGCCAGCCGGTACCGGGTGCTCCAATTCGAGGAGTTCTTGCGGGCGGGCGGCGTGGAGCCGACCGTGCGGGACTACCCCCGCTCGCCCCTCGGCTGGGTGCGCACGCTGCGCGGAGCGCATGGGCACGACCTCCTCTTCGTACAAAAAAAAAGACTGAGCGCCGTGCCGCTCTGGTGCGTACGACGCACGGGCGTCCCGTTGGTATTCGACGTCGACGACGCGGTCATGTTCGCCAGCTCGCGCCATGCGAGCCCGGACGCGCCGGGCAGGCTGGCCCGCTTTCGGCGAATGGTCATGGCCAGCCGGGGAGTGGTCGTCGGCAACCGCTACCTGCGGGAGCTGGTCGAGCCGCTCAATCCGCGCGTCTGGACCGTGCCGACCGTGATGGACCTGAGGAAGTACCGCGTGCGGGACGCGGCGGACGGACCGGAGGGCGACCCGCTGGTCCTCGGCTGGATCGGCGGTCGCAAGTCGCTGCCGTTCCTGGCCGCGCTCCGGCCGGCGCTGGACCGGCTCGCGGCGCGGGCGGGGCGGCGCATGCTGCTGCGCGTCGTCAGCCGGGAGGCCGTCGCGTGCGCACGGATGCCGGTCGAGCTTGCGCCGTGGACCGAGGCCGGCGAGGCCGGCGAGGCCGCTCGCTTCGATGTCGGCCTTGCGCCGCTCCCGGACGACCCTTGGTCGCGAGGGAAGTGCGCCACGAAGCTGCTCCAATACATGGCGGCCGGCGTCCCAGCGGTCGCCTCCCCCGTCGGTGCGCACTGCGACATCGTGCGCGATGGAGCCGCGCAAAAATAACTGCGCAGATTCGGACCTCGAGGCTCCTGGGGGCGCGGCCCTCTGGGCCGCGCTGCGCGGGCCGGAGGCCCGCGCCCCCAGGCATCGGTCGATCCACGGAAATGTAAAGTAATTCTTGCGCGGGCGCAAGGACCGCTAATGCGGGCGACCGCGAATTTCGCCAAGGACGACGAAACCGCCTATTTCGCTACTTTCGCGAATTCATGTGCGGCGAATCGCAGGCCGCGCCCGAGACGAGAATTAAAAAAAAGAAATTCGCGTACTTGGCGTAATTCGCGGTTTCGTCCCTTGGTTCTCTGTCCTCCAGACTTTCACTTCCACTCCTGAGGCCTTCGCGGATGCGTTTCGCAGCGATCCTACCTCACGTCGGGCTCTACGGAGGGGTCCGGCGGTTCCTCGAGCTCGGGAACCGTTGGGTCCGCCGCGGACACGAGTTCGCGGTGTACCACCCGGACGGCGCGCCGCCCGCCTGGATGACGTTTCGCGGCGAGACGCGCTCGCTGTCCGAGTTGGGGGCGGAAGAGCACGACGTGGCCTTCTGCGGCGATCCCGGGGTCCTCGGTCGTCTGCCCGAGTGCCCCGCCCGCCTGCGCGTCCTCTGCGTCCTCGGACCGCGCTACGCCCCGAAGTACCGCGCGCTCCACCGGCCCGACTTCCTCGTCGTCGGCTTCTTCCAGGATTGGCGGTCGAACCTCGACCTTCCGGGCGAGACCGCCAGCGGCGGCGTGAACCTCGAACTCTTTCGGCCCGTCCCCGCGCCGCGCGACCCGGCCCGCTTCCGAGCGCTCGTCTTCGGCCGAGCCGACAAGGAGGTGAAGGGCGTGCGCTATGCCGTCGCGGCCGCCCGGCGACTGCGACGCCGGGGCGTCGGCCTCACGCTCTTCGACAGCTCCCCGATCCGGCTCCCGTGGTGGTGGACGCTCGGCCTGCCCGTGGAAACCGTGGTCGGTCTTCCCCAGGAGGAGCTCCCCCGTCTCTACGCCTCGGCCGACTGCCTCGTCAGCCCCGAGCTGTCCGCGGGCTGGTCGAACGCGGTCGCGGAGGCGATGGCCTGCGGCACACCGGTCGTCTGCACGCCGAACGGGACGGCGGACCTCGCGGAAGACGGCCGGACCGCGCTCGTCGTCCCCCCGCGCGACCCGGCCGCGCTGGCCGCCGCCATCCTGCGCCTGCGGGAAGAGCCCGCGCTCGGACGACGGCTCGCCGCCGCGGCGCTCGAACGCGTCCGTGGGTTCTCGTGGGACGCCGTCTGCGACCGGCTGGAGGCGCTCTTCGCCCCGCGGCTGGCCGCCGGGCTCGCCGCGGCGCGGGAGGTCCCGCGATGATCCTCCAGCGCTACGTCCTCCGGGAACTCCTCGTCACCTTTTCGCTCACGCTGGTCACGCTCACCCTCATCCTCTTCATCGGCATCACCGCTCACCAGCTCCACCTGTACCGGGGCCTCGGGCTCGCCTTCCTGGCCGAGGCCATGCCCTTCACCGTCCCCTTCGTCCTCGCGATTTCCATTCCCTTCGCCGGGGTGGTCGCCGCCGCCCTCGCCTACGGACGGCTGGCCGCCGATCGCGAGATCGACGCCGTACGCGCGTGCGGCATCCACCTTGCCCGCGTGATGGCGCCCGGCATGCTCCTCGGCCTCTTTCTGACTTTTTTTTGCCTCTACCTCAATCACGTCCTCGTGCCGTACTGCCACCTCCGAAAAAGGGAGCTCGCCCTGCGGTCGGTCGAGACCTTCATCACCTCGCCCGCCTGGGGAAACCACAACATCTCGATCGGCCACTGCGAGTTTCACTACACGAGCGTCGAGGAAGGGGACTTCCGGGGGATCACCTTCGTCCAGTACGACCCCGAGACGGGAAGAATCTCGGAGTTGCTCTTCGCCGAGAAGTGCCGGTTCGCGCTCGACTCGGATGAAAACTGCCTGGTCGCCGAGTTCAGGAACGGGACGGGGATGAAGTACACGCCCGACCGGAAAACGGGGGCGATGGCCGAAGACGCGATCATCTTCGAAAAATATGAGGAACCGCTCTTCCTCGACAAGATCATCCCCGAAAGCTCGAAGACGCTCTCGAACATGACGGATGACGAACTCTTTTTTTCCAGCCGGATGCAGGGCTGGTCGAAATACCAACCGCACAAGCTGCTCACCGAGCTGTACCGGCGGACGTCGTTTTCGTTCGCGCCGCTCGTCCTCATGCTCGCCGCGGCGCCGCTCGGCGTCCTGGCGCGCCCGGGAGGCAAGCTCGCCGGCGTGGGGCTCGCCGTTCTCCCGATGCTGGTTTTCTACATGCTCTACGCCCTCGGCCAGACGCTCGGCCTGCGCGGGGCCGTCCCCCCCGAAGTCGCCATGTGGGGGGCGCCGGCGCTCCTCGCCGCGCTCTCCCTGCCCTTCTACGACCGCATCTTCACCCGGTAGCGCCGCATGCTCGACGCCTCGCTCGTGATTCCCTGCTTCAATCGCCCCCACCTGGTCGAGGAGGGGCTGCGCTGGCTCTCCAGGCAGACCCACCCCCACGACCGTTTCGAGGTCCTCCTCGTCGACGACTCGGGTCCCGAGAACTACCACCTGAACCGTGCCGTCTTCGAGCAGGCGCGCGTGGACTTCCAGCTCCGCTACTTCACGACCGGGCTGCCCAAGGAAGTCTACGGGGTCACGGTCGCCCGCAACCTGGGCATGCGCGAGGCCGCGAGCCCGCTCGTCATCTTCACGGACGACGACTGCTACTGCCATCCGGCGCTCATCGCCGAGCACGTCCGCGTCCACGCCGAGGTCGACCGCCTCCTCCTGACCGGCTACCGTTCGGACGAGGCGGCGGTCCTCGAGCAAGCCCTGCCGCTCGCGCTCACGCGGGACAAGTGCAAACGAGAGTACGAGAAGAGCCTGCGGGGCGAATTGGGCCCGGGGGACTTCAAGACCGGCAACGCCTCCGTCAAGAAGGCCCATCTCCTGGAGGTCGGGGGCTTCAACGAGTCGATGGCCCAGGCGCACGAGTACGGCTACACGGACCGCGAGCTGGCCATGCGGCTCCTGGCGAACCGCATGACCTTCCGGGTCAACCCGAACGCGGCGGTGTACGTGCTGCCGACGGACGCGGGCACGCAGGCCTACCGGGACGAGCACCAGGCCATGGAAAAGGCGCGACGCCGGTTCAAGGCGCTGGAGCGCAGGTTCCGGTGGAACCGGCTCGTCCGGCGCCTGCTCCACCCTTTCGGCGGCGGCGGACAGCCCCGCGAGGAGGAAACGTGAGACTCCTCGACCGCTATGTCTTCCGGCACTTCGCGGTCTCCCTGGCCACGTGCGCGGCGACGATCCTCGGGCTTTACGTCGTCGTGGATCTCTTCCTCCGGCTCGAGGACTTCCTGCAGCTCGAGGTGGGAAGCCCCGTGCTCTTCCTGCTGGAGTACTACGCCTACCACGTCCCGGGCTTCTTCCTCCTCCTGCTCCCCGTGGTCGGCATGGCCGCCTCCATGATGGCCATGATCCGGCTCTCGCGGACGCACGAGCTGACGCCGATGATCACGGCCGGGGTAAGCGCGCTCCGCATCTTGCGACCGGTCCTCCTCTCCGTGGCGGGGCTCGCGCTCGTCATGGGCGCCAGCGAGGAGTGGCTGTTGCCGGCCCTCAGCCGCTCGCTGCGCGACTCCGAACGCGTGCTGCGCGCAAACCGGGTCGTGCATGAAAAGCTGCTCGCGGACACCCTGGACAACAAGTTCGTCATCACCCGTTTCGATCCGAACAACTCCACCCTCCAGACGGTGACGGTCACGCACCTCACGCCGAAGTACCGGCCCGACCGGCAGGCACGCGCGAAGTGCGCGCGGTGGATCGAAGGGGAACGCGCCGGCTGGCTGCTCTCCGACGGGGTCGAGACCCGGTACGACGGCGAGGGAAAACGCGTCTCGCAAGCGCGTTTCGGGGCCGACGGGCTGCTCGTCGTCTCGACCCTCACCCCCCGCGACATCGAGAAAGTCAAGGATCCCCTGGCCTACATTCCCTTCGAAGACCTGGTCGATATGGCCCGGCAGGATCCCTACAACGCCAGCCTCCGCGTCCGGCTCCACCTGCGTCTCACCTATCCCCTCTACTGCGTCATCCTCTTCGCGCTGGGCGTCCCCTTCGTCCTTCGCCGGGAAGTCACGAACGCCTTTTTCGGCATCGGCATCTGCGTTTTCATCTCGGCCATCTTCTTCCTGATCCACTTCCTGCTCGTGGACCTCGGCAACCTGAACATCCTCGACCCGCTCCTTGCGACGTGGACGCCGGTAGTGGTCTTTGGTTCGGTCGGCATCTCCCTCTTCGATTCCATCCAGACGTGAGGCATGCAGAGGCGCTTGCGTGACGCCCGGGTGCTGGTCGTGGGGGCGGGGGGGCTCGGCTGCCCGGCGGCCATCCACCTCGCCGCCGCCGGCGTCGGCACGCTCGTGCTCGCGGACTTCGACGTGGTCGACCTTTCCAACCTCCAGCGCCAGGTCCTGCACGCCACCCGTGACGTCGGCAGGCCCAAGGTCGAGTCCGCGCGGGCCCGGCTGCGCGCGCTGGCGCCGGGCGTGCGCGTGGAAGCCCTGGCCCGACGACTCGAGGCCCGGGACGCGGCCGAGCTCGTCCGCAGGTTCCAGGTCGTCGTGGACGGCTCCGACAATTTCGAGACGAAGTACGCCCTGAACGCAGCGTCGGTCGCGACGGGCGTACCGTGGATCTTCGGCGGCATCCTGCGCTTCGTCGGCCAGGTGATGACGATCCGGCCGGGCCTCGGCGCCTGCTATCGCTGCCTGTTCCGGGAACCTCCGCCCCCCGGTTGCGTGGCGAGTTGCCAGGAGGCGGGCGTCCTCGGCGCGATCGCGGGCGTCATCGGCAGCCTCCAGGCGGCGGAAGCCCTCAAACTTCTCCTGGCCTCCGGCGCTCCCCTCACCGACCGCCTCCTCCTGTATGACGGTCTGGAGTCCCGGTTCCGCACGGTCCGTCTTCGACGCGATCCCGAATGCCCCGATTGCGGCGGGGCGAAAAAACTTGACACCCCCGCCGCGGCCGATATAATCCCGTGACCGTTGGCGGGTATTCCTGCGATTCACTCACGTGGAGGGTGATAGTTTGTTGAAGAAGCTCGGGCTCGGCGCCGCCCTCGTGGCGCTCGCAACCCTCGGCGGTTGCACCTTCGACCGGGACCACAACCTCGCCCACTGGCGCGGGTTCAAGCAGGACGTGCACAAGATGCACCGGTTCATCGACCGGCACTTCTTCAACTACGACGAGGAAGATCCGGACCGGTACTAGAGCCGGGCGGAAATCCGCCGCCCGCCATCGGCATTGGCGACGACACCAGCCCCAGGCCGCGGGTAGGGATCGCTCCCTACCCGCGGTCTTTTTTTTCTGCGGGGAGCGGGCGGAGGGGGCCCCCGGGGTCGCGTGCCCGGAGAGCGTGGCCTCCCCCGGGCCCGGCTCGACCCGCTCGACGTGGCCGTCGAAGGCCAGGGCTCTTCAGTCGTCCTGAGGGGCGCCCGCGAGCCCGCCGTGCTCCGGCTCCCCTCGCGCCAGCTAGTGGCCCTTTGACGAACTTCGGACAGAGTCGTCAACTCGGTCACGGTGGGTCGTAACCCATGCGACCGTTCGCGCGGGCCGGCCTGCGCTCCGTAGCTCGCGTCGAGCGAGGGAAGGAGGGAGGCCCGCGCCCCCAGGCATCGTGCCTGGACTTCGTCAACGGGCCACGAGTGTCCCGTCTACGCCTATTCTGCTAGTTCGCCGGGCGCTCGGTGGAGGTCGGCTGGCTCCCGTCAGGTAGAGCTTTCAGGGAACCCGTTCGATGCGCTTGTCATCCCTTCGGCCCGGCTCAGGGCAGGCTCTGAGCGAAGCGAAGCGCCGCAGCGCGGAGCGAAGTGAAGGATCCAAACCAAGCGTAGCGACCGCTTTTCTCGA
>JACPWG010000061.1 GCA_016197205.1 Planctomycetota bacterium | reverse complement strand
TCTCGCCCAACACGCCTCTCCCGCATCCCACTCAACGCCTACGCGCTTCCGCCCCCGCTCGCCCCCGCTCGCCCCCGCTCGCCCCCGCTCGCCCCCCTTTCGCGCTGCTCGCCCCATCATCCGCACCCGACACGACTCCTGGCGTTCGATCTTCCCCCTACGGCCCATTCGCCGGCTCCACCGGCAATTGATCCCCCTCCTGTCCATGAATCACGTAGTTGCACGCAGCCGCCACGGCCTCGCTTCTCCACAGATACTTCGTGCTTCCATGCCGAGTCCAAACCCTGGCACCGCGCCCCATCGTGCCGCCCTCCACAAGTCGCCGCGTCCCCCACGCCTTGAAGTCGGCCATCACCCGTTCGGGGGAAACCTGCGCGGAAACGACAACGTGCAGGTGATTGGTCCGCACGTTGAGCGCGTGGAGAATCCAACCGCGATGCTCGCAAACACCCTTGACCGCCGCTTCCACGATCGCCCGTTGGGCCGCGCTCAGCACGCTCGACGGATTGGCCATCGCGGCGGCGTCTTCCCCCGCCCGCTTCGGGTCGTGAGGGAGGAGCGGCATGCCGAACACATTGTGCTTTCGGTCCACGGAGCCGCGCGTGTCGCCGTGGAGCCAGGTGCCGTACGTGCGAAAGGTGATGAAGTAGGCCAAGGGAATTCGATGCGGAGCAGCGGCACGGCGCGCGGACCGGTCCGGTGAGGGGACGGCGGGCATGAGCGGAGTCCTGCAATGAAGCTGCAGTCCAAGTCGGGAGGACCGGGCACACGGAACGCAGGAGGATCGCGAGGCGTCGACTCGAAGTGAACAAACCGTGGTCGATGGACGCCGGGAGGCCGCTCGCTCACGCTCGCGGTTCCGGGGTCGCAGCTCGGCCGCGTTGTGGCGGCTCGAACGACCCATGGTTCGCTCGCGCCGGGAGGCCGCTCGCTCACGCTCGCGGTTCCGGGGTCGCAGCTCGGCCGCGTTGTGGCGACTCGAACGACCCATGGTTCGCTCGCGCCGGGAGGCCGCTCGCTCACGCTCGCGGTTCCGGGGTCGCGGCGCGGCCGCGTTGTGGCGACTCGAACGACCCATGGTTCGCTCGCGCCGGGAGGCCGCTCGCTCACGCTCGCGGTTACGGGGCGTCGGCCGTAGCGTCGGCCGCCTCGGCCCCCGAGTCGGCCCCGGCACCTGCCTCGGCCCACGGCATCGGTTTGCCGTTCCGGGCTAGCCGGGCGAGGTCACGGCGGGAGATGCGGACGCGCAGCTTGATGCGGTCCCCGTCCAGGTCCCGCCGTAGGATCGTCCCGTGCGCGGCGAGATAGGCCTGCGACCGGCCGTCCGCGACGGGCAGGTCCAGCTCCACCTCGGCCATGCGCGAGGACATGGCCTCCTCCACGCTCCGCTCCAGGAGCGCGATGCCTTCGCGGCGCAGGGCCGAGATCGGGATCGCGTGCGGGAACCGGTTTCGCAGGATCTGGAGCTCGATGGGATCGCGCGCGGCGTCGACCTTGTTGAACACGAGCACGGTGGACTTCCCTCCGCACCCCATCTCCCCCAGGACCGCCTGCACGGCTTCGATCTGCGGCAGCGCCTCCGGGCTCGAGGCGTCCACGACGTGCAGGAGCAGGTCCGCCTGCGTGGCTTCCTCCAGCGTGGCATGGAAGGACGCCACGAGGCCGTGCGGCAGGTTGCGGATGAAGCCGACGGTGTCGCTCAGGAGGACGCGCGGTCCGGTCGAAAGCCGCCAGGTCTGCGTCTTCGTGTCGAGAGTCGAGAAGAGCCGGTCCTCCACCAGCACCCCCGCGCCGGTCAGGAGGTTCATGAGCGTGGATTTGCCGGCATTCGTGTAGCCCACCAGGCTGACGGTGAAGTTGTCGGACCGGGCTCCGACTTCGCGCCGCTTGCGCGCCTCGATGTCCGCGAGGTCCTTCTTCAGATCGGCGATCCGCCGTCGCGCGATCCGCCGGTCGACTTCGATCTGCTGTTCGCCCGGCCCGCGCGTCCCGATCCCCACGCCCCCAGCGAGCCGCTCCAGGTGCGTCCACAGGTGCTTCAGCCGGGGCAGCGTGTACTCAAGCTGGGCCAGCTCGACCTGCAGCTTGGCCTGGCGTGTCTTCGCGTGCGTGGCGAAAATGTCGAGGATCAGCTCCGTCCGGTCGATCGCCTTCGCATCCACGAGCCGCTCGACGTTTCGGACCTGCGCCGGGCTCAAGGCATGATCGAAGATGATGACGTCGACGTCGCGCGTGCGGACGAGGTCCGCGATCTCCTCGGCCTTCCCACGTCCGATAAAGAACGTGTTGTCGGGCTTCGGCCGGTGCTGGACGACGCGCTCCTCGACGGTCGCGCCGGCCGTGCGTGCGAGCTGCTCCAGCTCGGCCAGGGAGTCGACGCCGGCGTCCTTGTCCTCGGTGGTCACGAGCTGGACAAGCACCGCCCGCTCGCGACTCACGCCCGTTCGGCCCGCCTGGAACCGGCCGCCCTCGGGACGCGGCCGGACGCCCGCGCGTTGCCGCCGCTCCTCCGCCTCCTCGCTCAGGCGCTGAGACTCCGGCTGCGAGGGCAACCGCTGCGGCCGCCCTCCTCCACTTCCCTGTCGGCCTCTCGCCACGAATCGTCACTCCCGAAAGCAAAAAAAAGGCGCAACCGTTCACGTGTAGGCGCATTGCACCACGGAGGCACGGAGGATACACGGGGAGCACGGGGAATCCAAAGCAAGTCCTCCGTGAAGTCTCCGTGTCTCCGTGGTTAAGTCACCCTGCCAGTGAACGGTTACAAAAAGTCCATGAGCCGCACTGGGGCTGCACCCGACCGAACCCGCAAGCGTCGCGATCACGCCTTCCCGCCCCAGTCAGAGGGACCGCGGTCGCCTTTCGGCTCCTTCCAAAGATTCCCTGGCCGGGGGCACGCCCGCAGGCTGCGCCGCCCGCCACGCGTCACTTCGGCTGGATCGCCTCGAAGTAGCGCTTCACGTACTCCCGTTCCTCGGAGGGGATCGCCTCGCGCGCGAGCGTATCCTCCGCCACGCGCTGGTATTTCTGGAGCTGCGAGCGAAAGAGCGGCGAACTGTCCTGGCCCGCCGCGGGCGCGGCCGCGTCCCCTTCGTAGACTTCGACTTCGCGTCGGTTGGCCTTCCCTTCGCCGAAGAGCGGGTCTACGGCCTTGGGCAGTTTGCGGCTGGCGTTCCGCTCGGGGTCGCCCAGCAGTTCTTCGGGAGAGCCCTTCCCCGCGCCGCTCTGCCCGCCGCCGCCGCCGCCCGCGGGATCGGCGCTCGGCTCCGGCCGGCCCGCGGGCTTCGCCGGCACGCCGGCAACCGCTCCGCCGCCCTTTCCCTCGCCGCGCCCACCCGCGGGCTCCGGGTCGCCCAGGGCGCCGTCGGGCTTGTGGGGCGGTCGCGCCCCGCGCTCCGGCGGTTCCTCTTCCTCCGCGGAGGCGCCCGCGTGGGGCGCGAGCCGCGGGCGCGGGATCGGCACGACCGAGATCCAGAGGGCGATGAGCAGGGCCGCGATCGCCGTCCAGCGATAGCCTAGCGGGCGAAAACGGTAGACCGCGGCGGGTCGGAAATCGCGCGTGACCCGCTCCGCGTCGCGCAGGAGTGCGGCGCGGAAGGCCACCTGCCTCGGCCCCGCGTCGGGCGGCGCCCCGCGCAGCAGGCCGTCGAGGGCGCTGGCGAAGCGGTCCTCGAGTCGCATCTCGCGATCGTAGTCGCGCGCGAGACCGGCATCCGGCGGCAGCTCACGCACGCCCTGAAGCGCGCCGCACAGGAGGCAACCGAACGCGGCGACGACGGAGACCCAGACCAGCGCGCGCGCCGAGGAATAGGGCGTTCCGCCCGGCAGGACCTCCAGCCGAATGCGATCGAGCAGGGCCAGGCAGGCGAGGGCGAAGAAGGCGTAGAACGCGGCGGTCAGGAACGCGTCCGTCACCTCCAGGAGGGTGCGCCGGCGACGCAAGGCCCCCAGTCGGGACCGGAGGAGCAGGCCGGACTCCCATTCGGACATGAGGCCTCGGAGAATGGCGCAGGGGGGACCGACACGTGCGGCGACCGCGGCCAAGGGAAGCGCGGGTGCCACGCAGGTGGCTACCCTCACCCCCAGCCCTCTCCCCCAAGGGGAGAAGGTGACGGCGGACCCGCAACCCTCACGCTCGACGCGCAAGTGTGGCAGGACCATGGAAGGACACATTATAGTTCCCGCGGGCCGGCGCCTCAAGGCCAATCGACGGGCGGCCTGACCGCGGCCTTGACAGAAAAGGTGCGCGGGCGTTAGATTGGAAGGTCCGAGCAAGGCGGCCGGAGCCGCGCGCGGGTAGCCCGTTGACCAACTTCGGACCCAGCGGTCAACTCCGTCACGGCGGGTCGTCACCCGTGCGGCCGCTCGCGCGGGCCGGCCTGCGCTCCGTAGCTCGCCGCGAGCGAGCGAAGGAGGGAGGCTCGCCCCTTCCGGGCCTCGCGCATGGACTTCGTTAACGGGCCCCAAGGCCCACCCCCACTTCGAAGTGGGGCGCCCTACGCTTCCATCCCCGCGCCGGGCGAGCCGCCCGCCGGCCGTTCCGTCCTCGCCCAGATCGGAAACACGCCGCTGCTGGCCCTCCACCGCGTGACGGTCGGCCTGGGAGAGGTACGCGTCTGCGCAAAGGCGGAGTGGTTCAATCCCGGCGGCTCGGTCAAGGACCGCGCGGCCCTGCGGATCGTCGAGGACGCGGAGGCGGCGGGCCGCCTCACTCCGGACCGCATCCTGCTTGACTCCACCTCCGGGAATACCGGCATCGCCCTCGCCATGATCGGCGCGGTGAAAGGGTATCGCGTCCAGCTCGTGATGCCCGCGAGCGTGTCCGAAGAGCGCAAGCGGATCGTGCTCTCCTACGGCGCGGAGGTGTCGTACACGGAGCCAATGGAAGGCTCAGACGGTGCGCTGCGCGAGGTCCGCCGCAGGGTGGAGGCGGACCCGGACCGGTACTTCTACGCGAACCAGTACGACAACCCCTCGAACTGGCGGGCACATCACGACGGGACCGCGGTCGAGATTTGGCGACAGACGGGCGGTCGCGTCACGCACTTCGTCGCCGCGCTCGGGACCACCGGTACGTTCACGGGCACTGCCCGCCGGCTGAAGGCGCTCGCGCCCGGGCTGCACGCGGCCTCGGTGCAGCCCGCGACGCCGATCCACGGCATCGAGGGACTCAAGCACCTCGACTCGGCGATCGTGCCGGGGATCCACGATCCGGCACTCGCCGACGAGGAACTTTTCGTCGAAACCGAGGAGGCCTACGAGATGGCGAAGCGCCTCGCGCGCGAGGAGGGGATCCTCGCCGGCTACTCCGCGGGCGCGGCGCTCGCGGGAGCCTTGCGGGTCGCGCGCCGGCTCGAACGCGGCCTGGTAGTGACGGTCTTCCCCGACGGCGGCGACCGTTATTTGAGCACGACCTACTGGGGAGAAGAGCTTGCTCGAGCTCCCGGCCGGCGCCCTTGACGAGCTGCGCGCATTCGCGCGCGCGGCGTACCCGAAGGAGGCCTGCGGCCTCCTGGTCGGGGAGCGGCGCTGCGATGCGCGCACGGTCCGGCGCGTCCTCGCGGCCGAGAACCGCCGGGCCGGCGAACGTGCCGACCGCTTCGACATCGAC
Organism: Planctomycetota bacterium; assembly: GCA_016197205.1. Lineage (GTDB taxonomy): Bacteria > Planctomycetota > MHYJ01 > WSZJ01 > JACPWG01 > JACPWG01. Next base: position 742 of record JACPWG010000061.1, on the reverse strand, counting down.
CCGCTCTTCTACAAGCGGACGGAGGACGCCTCGGCCGCGGAAGGGCTTGCCGTGGTCGGCATCTACCACAGCCACCCCGATCACCCCGCGCGCCCGTCGGCGACGGATGCGGAGTTCGGCCGATGGTGGCCCGGGTATTCCTTCGTCATCCTGTCGGTGGCAAAGGGGGAAGTGCGGGACGTGCGGTCCTGGCATTTCCCGGAGGGCGCGGAGGACTTCGAGGAAGAGGCGATCACGAACAGCGCGTGAAGTGCATCGAGGAGTGTGAAGATCATGGCGATCAAGGTGCGGGTGCCGGCCCCGCTGCAGAAGGTGCTCGGCAACAAGGTCGAGGTGGAGGGGACGGGAGCGAACCTCGGCGAGTTGATCGGCAATCTGGAAAAGAGCTATCCCGGCGTGCGGGCGCGGCTCTGCGACGACGGCGGGCGGCTCCGCCGCTACCTGAACGTGTACGTGAACGAGCAGGACGTGCGCGGGCTGGCGGGGGAGGCGACGGCGCTCAAGGACGGCGACGAGGTCGCGATCATTCCGGCGATCGCGGGCGGCCGACGGTAGCGGACGGAAAAGCCCAAATCCCAACTCGGGCGAAGGCCCGAAACCCAAACGGACGACGAAACCACCAAGCCACCAAGGCACGAAGACCACGAAGGACCGTCAGTGAGGGGGCGAGTTTGGCTCGGCCGAAAAGCGCCTTTGTGGTCTTAGTGACTTCGAGTCTTTGTGGTATCGTCGCCTGCGAATC
>JACPWG010000060.1 GCA_016197205.1 Planctomycetota bacterium | reverse complement strand
GAGCCCGACGATCGGATAGAGCGGAATGCCCAGTCGCCCTTCGAGTCGGTGCAGCCGCGCGAGCGCGATTTTCAGGAGCAGCACCGCGCCGGTCGCACCGTACGACATCGCCGGGTCGGACCTCGCCAGAAACACGCGCACGTAGGGCAGCGCCTTCCCCGCCGCGTATTCCTCGACGATCCGGTCCGATTGCAGCATCGAGTCGCGGTCCTCGATCAGCGGAATCATCTGGATCTCCCGCGGCGCGAAGTCCCCGATCCAGCGCCGCAGGCTGACGTCCCCCGGCATCACGGGGCGGTCGGCCTTGCCGGCGACGAAGTCGCGGTAATAGTGCCAGACGCGGTTGAGCTCCCGCGCCTCGGTGGTCATCGGCAGGATGATCTCGAAGATCGGCGCGAGCTCGCGGCGATAGAACTGTCGCGCCAGATCGAAGGAGCGGGGGATACTCTCCAGCACCTCCAGCAGCACTTTCGCCATGCCGCGTTCGCGCGCTGGATTGGGGATGCGCACGGTCAGGAAGACGTCGCGCCCCAGGAGATGCGCGCGGAAGTAGGACTCGTATCGGGTGAGCAGCTTGGAGACCACGAAGCTGTCGACTTCCTTGCCTTCGTGATCCCACATCTGCTCGTCGCAGCCGAGGCGGCTGAAGACGTGGTGCGCCTCCTGGATCTCGGCCTCGGGCCCGAGCGCGGGCGCGTCGGCGAAAAACGGGGGACTCGCGTTGTCCGGGTGCTGGGTGCTCATGCAGCGCGGGATCTTGCTGCGTTCCGGCTCGCGCCGCGCATAGCGAGTCTCGCGTTCGGCGGAGCCGTCGTCGTCGGCGGCGCCGTTCGCCGGGGATCCCGCTGGAGCGTTGGAAGAAGGGGACGGCGGCCTGGGCGGGGACTGCTTCTTCATCGCTTCACTCCAGCTTCCCTTCGAACCGGACGCCCGAAGCGCTCCCAATTTCAAATGGAAGGAGCATCAGAATCGTGGAGCACGGCGCCGGACAGTCCCCACGAACGCAGGGTGGCGCAATGCCAGATCGACGGCACGAGCGTCAGCAGTGCGAGCACCAAGCCGGCTCGCCCCCCTCCAGCCGCACACGCGACGGAAAAAAAAGCTACGATCCCCGCCAGGCTGCTTGAGGCCAGGTAGTGGCCGCGCGAGGCGCGCATCAGAGCGAGCATCGCCTCCTCCGGCGGGCACTGCCCCGGTGCGGAGGTTTCGTGGACCGGCGTGGGCATGCCGAAGCTCCGGATGGGACTCGCGGAATCCGGGGCGAGTGGGCGGCTGGACGCCCCAGCAGAAGGGCATTCTATCGCTTGGGGGAATGGGGCCGCAAGCCCGCCACGGCGCAAGCAGTCGCCCCTTGCCGAAGTCCTGACAGGATTCCTGGGGGCGCGGGCCTCCGGCCCGCGCGAACGACCGCGTGAGCTACGACCTGCGGTAACTCAGTTGCCGACGACGTCCGAACCCGGACGAAGCCAGACCGGCCTTCGGTGCAGGTGCGGCGGGCCTCGGCGCCATCTCCAGCCCCGCCCCGCACTCCGGCGCGGCGTAGGCCCCGAGGTTACGCACGTGCGCGTCGCCGCAGAGCTGGACCTCGAGCCAGGTGATCGGGAGGGCGCACAGATCCCCGGCCATGACCGGGGCGGCGCCCCGGAAGAAGCCGAAGGGAGACGCCGCCATGCGGCCCAGCTTGATGGGGAGCAGCTCCGGGAGCCGGCCCCTGCTCGCCGCCAGCAGCGTCTCCACCGGATCGGGACGGCGCCGCGCGGCCTCCTACGCGCCCTGGGTCGCACGCGGCACGACCTTGCGTCGGCCTTGACCGAGCTCGAAGCGCTCCTCCCAGGTGGTCAGGGAAGGGTGGCAGGCTTTGGGGCTTGGCAAGGCAGGTTCCCTCCACAGCGATGCCCGAGCCGGACGGCGGCAGTGCGCGGAGGACAGGCCTCCCGCGCGACAAAGCGCCCGCGCAAAAATAACTGCGTAGATTCGGACCTCGAGGCGCCTGGGGGCGCGGCCCTCTGGGCCGTGCCCCCAGGCATCGGTCGATCCACGGAAATGCGCAGTAATTCTCGCGCGGGCGCAAAGCACCCGAATCTTGCGTCATAGCGCGCCCGGCCATCGCGGCGAACGCGGCAAGCTCGGCCGTCATTTCCCCGGCTGGGCCGCGGCCCGCCGGACCTCCGCGAGGAGGTTCAGCGCGACCTGCCTCACCTCCGGACAGCGATCGGAGGCGGCAGCCTCCACAGCGGGTAGCGAAGCGCCCGACTTCGGATCGATGTTCGCGATGGCGCAAACCGCCGCGCGTCGAACCTCGTAGCACGGGTCCCGGGAGGCCTTCCACAGGGCGGGAAGGGCTTCCGGGCCGATGCAGCCCAAGGCACGGACGAGAGTCCAGCGCTCGGAGAGGTCGGCCATGGCGCGCCGAAAACCGTCCTCTTCCGGCGTGCCGTTCCGCGGCCTCGTCCGTCCCGTCAGCCACCCCGCCTCGTCCACCACGCGGATCCCGCAGGCCGCGCAACAGCATGGGCACGCCCTCCTTCCCCAGCCAAGCGAAGGCTTCGCACACCGCGGGCGGTTCCTCATCCTCAGCCCCTTCCTTGGGCGCACCCAGGGAGTCGAAGAGCGAGTCGAAGTCCTGCGGAGCGGCGAGTCCGGCCGACGCGCGGACGAGGGTGAGGAAAGGGTTCGGCGGCCGCCCCGCGTCCGACGGAGGGTTCGGGAGCAGGTCGCGCACCTCCGGGCCCAGCATGGCGAGCGCACGCGCCGCCTCGCTTCGCTCCGCGGGAGAGCCTTGCGCGAGAAGCTCAACCAGCAGAGGGGCCGCAGGACGGGCTGCCCGGCCAAGCGGAGGCAGGAGCCGGCACGCGGCCACGCGGCCTTCGGCCGTCCCCGAACGCTGGGCCGCGATCAGCGAAGGGACATGCTGCGGACCGAGAAGCCACGCCTTCGCCAAGGCGCGTGCGGCCCGCGCCCGAACCGCGGGGCTCGGGTCCGCGAGCGCCCACAGCAGCAGCTCTGCCGAGCGATCATCGAGCGTATCCTCGACGTACTCGACCGCCCAAACACGCAGTGCTTCGTTCCCTTCTTCCAGCGAGCTATCGAGCACTTGGAGCGCAAGATTTCGTTGCCTGGCGAACGCAAGAGCCGACCACAAGTGAATTCGATCCTGGGCGGACGTCCGCGGCTCCTCACCGCTCTGCAACAGCATGAGCTGCCATTCGACCAGCTCGCGCGTTGCCCGTTGCGTGTGAGCGAGGAATTTTGCGGCCGAGATGCGCGCCTCCGCTCGCTCGCCGCGCAAGGCCGCTACGAGCGCGTCCACGCCCTCCTGTCCCATCTCGCCGGCGGCCGAGAGCGCGTTCCATCGGACATCGCGCTCCGGGTCGGAGAAGAGGGGGACGCAAGCAGCGAGGGCCGGCGCCTGCGTCGGGGTGATCGCGGACAGCGCGCCGACCGTGAGGGCGCGGAGGCCCGGATCCTCATCGCGAAGGAGCGGCCAAAGCGCGGGCAACGACGGGCCGGCGGCGGCGCCGATCCGGGCGAGCGCGCGGACCGCCGCTCGCCGAACCGGGCGTTCGGGATCCGCGAGGAGAGGCGTCAGCGCGGGCAGACCGCCGGCGCCGAGTCGCGACAACAGGCGGGCGGCGATCGCGCGAACCGCGGGGTCAGTCGCGGCGGCGGCCTGCGTGAGGGCGTCGAGCGCGCCTTGCGCCTGCTGCACTTTCCCGGTCAGAAAAAGCGCGACCGCGCTGCGCGTGTAGCCGTCGGCGGCGTCACAAAGCGCGAGCAGAAATACGGCCGAGGGGCACTCGCGTTCCGGCATGCGCGACCGGCGCGGCTGCGCCTGGGGCGGGCGTGGGGGCGGATCGGGTATTCACCTGAGAGGCGGCGGCCGGGCGCGCGGGCGGCCGGGACCCGCCGGGCGGGCTCTCGTCGCCGCAACCGCTGACGCACGCAATTGCGATCGCGACCATCGCCGCGCGGAGTGCACAACGGCCCACGAGCTTCACTCCAAATCGCGGGTTAGGCACCCATCGCTCCCGGCACTCCGGCGTCATCCCATCGGCTGCGATCAGGCGTGCCGGCATCTCGGCCCCCGTGGCAGCCCTTCCAAGGTGGCCGCCCCGCGCTGGCGCCGGACACAAGCAGGCTGTTCACTTGAGCAAGCAACTTGAGCGTGTCTTGTGGTGCAGGGCTTCCGCCCTGCCCCCGCTCTCGCACGGCTCGCCTGAAACTCCACCCCGACTGCCTCTGGCCGTCCCCGCACTCCAAAGGCTCGGCGACTTCAACACTGAGCGTCCCGTCGGTGCAGGGCGGAAGCCCTGCACCACAAGGGCTCGTGGCCGGCGGAGAACAACAGAAGAAGGTCACCCCTTCCCGCACCCGGCATTGGATGCTCCATTTCACGACGGTCGAACCAGCATTTCCACCTTGAAAGGGCTGGCCCCCGTGGCGACGTCGGACACGTTGTCGAGCGCACCGTCCGTAGCTAGCACAGGCGAACGTAGCACTCCAGCCTCGCGCAATCAAGGGGCGTTCGTCCGCGCGGGGCGAGGCGTGGGAAGCGCCTGCGACCGCTGCCGGCGCGGAAGCGATGGCGTGCAACGCTCCGCTTTTTTCGCCGGCGCCGGCAGGATCGCAGCCGAGGCGTGTGCGCGGACCGCGCTTGGGTCACGAGCCCGAAGCCCGCCCCGCGGGCTGCGCGGCCGCCGCACCCCACCCCGCGCGTTCCGCGGCCGTGAGGGCGCGCGGCCGCAGCGTCTCCGCGGCCGCCTGGGCCTCCAGCTCTCGCGTATGCACGGCCTTCGCCGCCCCGAGCGAATCGCGCCCGAGCAGCGTGCAGTACGGCGTTCCGCAGTGTAGCCACGGCTCCCGGCCCGCGGCCTCCTGCTCCCAGGCTAGGCGCTCCTGAGGATCGCACGCGCGGACCATGGCCACGACGGCATAGCCCCACCCGCGCCCTCGCTCCCGCACGACGACCACGAGCCGGCTACGAGCCGTCAGATCCCCGCCTGCCGCCGCGTCGATGTCGGGCGCCAACTCCTTTTCCCCGAGCCGCTGGTCGCGGAGGCGAGCCGTCTCCGCGCGAAGGACCGCGGTGGTCCGCTCGGCGTGGGCGATTCCGCCGACGATCATCGAGAGCACCGCGAGCGCGGAGAGCAGCGCGCCGAGGGTGAGCGTGCCGGGCATCCGGCCGCGGTAGCGAAACGCGGCCGATAGGGCGAGCACGCAACCGATGTGAAAGGGCAGCGCCTCCGGGTGCGCGTACATGGGCACGAGCCCGACCAGGTAGAAGAGACCGGCCCCGCACAACACGAGGCAGCCGCAGCCCTGACGAACCGCCGACTCCGGGCTGTCCCCAGCCCGGGCGATGAGCGCGTGTTGAGGCAAGTGCTACCTCCTTCCGAGACGTGCGGCGCTTCCCGATTATCGTAGGAAGCAGGCGCCAACGCCAGCCCAAAGCGTGTGACCCGGGCCGGCGCTCCCTTTCACAAAAAGTACCTCTTGCAACTCCTCCGGGCCCGGGGATAGACTGCGCACCGCCAAAGAAGCAACGGAGGGGTACATGCCCACGGGAATCGAGTGGCTGGTGGACGCGACCGGATGCCGGCCCGAAGCCTTGCGGGATCGCCACCGGCTCGACGGCCTTTTCCGAAGGCTCGTCGCGGACCTCGGGCTCCACCCTGTCGGGGAGCCCACGTGGCATTGTTTCCCGGAGACCCACGGACTCACGGGCGTCTGGGTGCTCCAGGAATCCCACCTCGCCTGCCATACGTTTCCCGAGTACGGCGGGCTCTGCGTCAACCTCTTCTGCTGCGTGCCACGGCCCGCCTGGGACTGGGAGCGAAATCTCCCGCCGCTCCTCGGCGAAGAGACCGAGGTGACGGTCCGGGCGTGCGAACGCGCATACGCGACGGCGGCGGCGCGCGCGGCCGGTCCGTCGTGATTCCAAGAGCCGCGTTGAGGAACTTCGGACACGGTCGTCCCCGCGGTTAGCGCGCAGTGCAGGTCGCGTGCCGGCTCGCGCGGGCCGGAGGCCCGCGCCCACAGGAATCGTGCTCGGCTTTCGGCAACGGGGCGCCCGTGGCCCGTCGACAGCGTTCTGCTTCACTTTCCGACCGCTCGCCCCGTGGTCGACAGCCTTGCTGCACGACGATCCGCATGAGGGCGGAAATACGAACGAATGCCTCGGGCTTCGAGAACCGTGGTCCCGCAACACCATAACCGGAGGCCGCGCACCCGACCATGAGGCCACCATCCGCCGCTCGCCCGCGCCTCTGGCTCGTCTCCCCCCTGTTCGACGTCACGCTCTTCACCGGGCCGGCCTTCCTCGCCGTCCTCCTCGTCGGCCTCGTCCCCGGCGCGACCAGCACCGCAGCCGAGACGCCCGCATGGGCCTGGGCGCTCTTCGTTCTCGGCGTGGACGTGGCCCACGTGTATGCCGCGCTCTACCGCAGCTACTTCGACCGCGCCGAGCTGGCCCGCCGCCCGACCCTCTACGCGCTCACTCCCGTCGCCTGCTACGTCGCCGGCGTGGCCGCGTATGCGTTCGGCCCGCTCGCCTTTTGGCGCGTCCTCGCCTACGTCGCGGTGTTCCACTTCGTCCGCCAACAGTACGGCTTCGTGGCCCTCTACGAACACCGCGCCGGCGAACGCGACCCGCTCGACCGCACGATCGACCGCGCCGCGATCTACCTCTCCATGCTGTACCCGCTCGTCTTCTGGCACGCAAAGCTCCCTCGCCACTTCCACTGGTTTGTGGCCGGGGACTTCGTCGAAGTGACCGCCGCGTGGGCCCCGACCGTCGCAGGCGGCGCGTTCGGCGCCGCGCTCCTCGCCTTCGTCCTCCGCCAAGGCTGGCTGCTCGCGCGCGGCCGCGCGAACCCCGGCAAGGTCCTCGTGGTCCTTTCCACGGCCCTCTCCTGGTACGTCGGAATCGTGCTTTTTGATTCCGATTTCGCGTTCACCGCCACCAACGTGCTCGCGCACGGCGTCCCCTACATGGCGCTGGTGTGGTTGTACTGCCGTAGGCGCGCGCCCGACCGCGCACCCAGAGCCTTCCTCGCGCGCATCGCGGAGCCGCGCCTGCTGCCCGTCTTCGTCGGGCTTCTCGTCGCGCTCGCCTTTCTCGAAGAGGGGACGTGGGACGTCCTCCTCTGGCGCGACCATGCGTCCATTTTTGGCGAATGGCCGGCGTGGCTGTCGATCGCGGACCGGCCCGCGCTGCTCGCGCTCGTCGTTCCGCTTCTGGCCGTTCCGCAGGCCACGCATTACGTGCTCGACGCGTTCCTCTGGCGCTTCGACGGCTCGAACCCGGGCCTCCGGGAGGCGCTCTTCGGCGGCGAGGCCGCGGCCGGACCCGCGACGGACGCGGCGCCGGCGCGCGTGCCCGTGCTCCAAGGGTAGCGGTATGAAAGCGCCAGACGGCGCCGGGGCCGGCGCGCGCTACGTCGTGGGGATCGACCTCGGCACGACCAATTCCGCGGCCGCGTACGTGGACACTGCCGCGCGGGGCTGGAAGGTTCGCGACCTCGCGGTCCCTCAGCTCGTCGGCCCAGGCGAGGTCGAGGCGCGCGACACGCTCCCCTCCTGCCATTACGAAGCGGCGCCCGGCGAATTTCCGGCCGGTGCCCTCCGCCTCCCCTGGAGCACGGCCGACGCGCGGCACGCGGTCGGTTTCTTCGCGCGCGACCACGGCGCGGCCGTCCCCGGCCGGCTCATCGCCTCCGCGAAGTCCTGGCTCTGCCACCCCGGCGTCAACCGCACCGCGCCGCTCTTGCCCTGGCGCGGGGCGCCGGACGTGGAGCGACTCTCGCCGGTCACCGCCGCCGCGCGCTACCTCGGCCACCTCCGCGCGGCCTGGAACCACGCCTTCCCGGACCACCCGCTCGAGACCCAGGACGTGGTCCTGACGGTACCCGCGTCCTTCGACGAAGTCGCGCGCGAGCTGACCGCGGAGGCCGCGGTCGCAGCGGGGCTGCCGCGCATCGTCCTCATCGAAGAGCCGCAGGCGGCGTTCTACGCATGGCTCGCGGGCCTGGGCGCGGCCTGGCGCCGGCGCGTGCGGCCGGGTCAGCGGATCCTGGTGTGCGACGTCGGCGGCGGCACGACGGACTTCACGCTCATCCAGGCGGAGCCGGGGGAGGACGGCGCGATCGCGCTGCGGCGCATCGCGGTCGGCGAACATTTGATTCTCGGCGGAGACAACCTCGACCTCGCGCTTGCCCACCACCTGGAGGAACGGACCGCCGGCGCCGGCAAGCTCGACCCGTCGGCGTGGGGGCGGCTCGTGCGCGCCTGCCGGCAGGTGAAGGAGACGCTGCTGGGCGACAAGGCGCCGAAAGAGCTCACGGTGAACGTCGCGGGGGGCGGCGCGCGGCTCGTGGGCGGCGGCGTGCAGGTGCAGGTGACGCGGGCGGAGGGGGAGGCGCTGGTGCTCGACGGTTTTCTACCGCGGGTCGGCCTCGACGCGCGGCCGGCGACCCGGCGGTCGGGGTTCCAGGAATTCGCGCTTCCGTATGCGCCGGACCCGGCGATCACGAAGTACCTGGCGGCCTTTCTCGCGGCGCACAGGCAGGCGGCGGGCGCGGCGGCGGGCCTTGAAGGAGCGGCGCGGGAAGGCGAGGGTGAGGACGAAGGCGGTGACGCGGGCGTGCCCGAAATTGTGCTCTTGAACGGCGGGTTCTTCGCGTCGCCGGTGCTGCGCGATCGACTGCTCGAAGTGCTGTCGTCGTGGCGCGAGGCGGGCGCGGGGGGCAAGCGCGCGGCGATGCGGACGCTTCGAAATGACCGGCTGGACCTCGCGGTTGCGCGCGGGGCGGCGTACTACGGCACGGTGCGGCGCGGGCGCGGCGTGCGGATCTCGGGCGGGCTGCTTCATTCGTACTACGTCGGCGTGGACGCGGGGGGCGCGGCCGGGCGGGTCGCGGTTTGCCTCTTGCCGAGCGGGCTGGAGGAAGGGCAGGGCGTGGACCTGACCGACCGGGCCATGGACCTGCTGATTCGCCGGCCGGTGGAGTTCCCGCTCTACGTGTCGCGGACGGAGGCGACCGACGCGCCGGGCGAGCTGGTGGGCGTGGACGACGAGCGGATGGCCCCGCTGCCGCCGATCCGCACGGTGATCGGGTCGGGCCGGGGCGGGGCGGCGGATCTCGTGCGGGTGCATCTGCACGCCCGGCGGACGGAGATCGGCACGCTGGACCTGTGGTTGTCCGAGGCGCGCGGCGACCGGAAATGGCGGCTGTCGTTCGATCTCCGGGCGCGTGTGGTCGCGCAGTCGCCGCCGCCGTCGCCGTCGCCGGCGGAGGCGGAGGCGGAGGCGGAGGCGGAGGCGGTCGCCGCACCCGCGGCGGGGGCGGGCGCGGGACAAGCGGCCGCGACAGGCATCGGGCGTTCACCGGATCCCCGGACCGAAGACGCCTGCGCGGCGCTGATCCGGGCGACGTTCCGGCCGGGCGGGGGGGCCGCGGGGAAATTCTCTCCGGACGAGTTGGTGAAATGCCTGGAGCGACTGACGGAGAGTGGGCGACACTCGTGGGCGCCGGCGCGGCTGCGCGGCTTTTGGGAGGTCCTGCTGGAGGTCGCAGACGGACGGCACCTCGGCGTCCCGCACGAGGCACGGTGGCTTTCGCTCACGGGTTTTTCTCTGCGGCCGGGTTTCGGCCTGGCGATCGACGATTGGCGGGTCGCGCAGACGTGGAAGCTTTTCGGCTCGAGAGTGACGCACCGACAAAACGAGCTGTGCCGTGCGGAGTGGTGGATCCTGTGGCGGCGGATCGCGGGGGGCTTGGCCGAGGGGCAGCAGCACGCGCTCGCGGAACCCCTGCTTGCGACTTGGCGCGAGCATCTCCGGCCGGCGGGTGGAGGGGGCGGCGGCGGCGGCAAGGCGGGAGGAGCCGGCGGCGGCGCTAGGGCCGGGCGACCCGCCACGCCGGTTGCGGCCGCCGGACGGGGGCCTGCGCTGCCCTTCGGCCCGCACGAAGGGTCTGAAGTGTGGCGGCTGCTCGGGTCGCTGGAGCTGCTGGGTTCGCAGGTGAAGGCCGAGATGGGGGAGCTGCTGTTCCAGTTCTTCAAGTCGACGGCCCGGCCCCCTGCGGCAAGCCCGGTGGCGCAAGCGGGCGCAGCCGCGGCCGGGTGTGGCGTGCCGAGCGGGGGCGGGGGCGGATCCGTGATGCGCGACGCGGCCCTCTGGGCGCTGGGCCGGCTCGGTGCGCGCGTCCCCGCTTACGGCTCGCTCGACGCGCAGGTCGCGCCGGAGGCGGCCGAGTCGTGGGCGCGGCGCCTGCTGGAATTGGACCCGCCGGAAAAGATGGCCCCCTTCGCGCTGGTCCATCTCACCCGGCGCACGCACGATCGGTATCGAGACGTCACGGACTCCTTGCGCGACGCGGCCGTCTCGTGGCTCGAGCGCCGCGGCGCGCCCGCGCGTTCGATCGAGCTCGTGCGCGAGGGTGCGATCCTTCAGGCGGAGGAGCAGGGCCTCGTCCTCGGCGAGAGCCTGCCGCCGGGGCTGCGGATCGAGATGGAGGAGTGAATCAATAGGGACAGTTACTGTCCCTATTTCACCCGTTTGAGGTCACCCGTCAGGCCGCTGCCGCCCCGGCCCGCACCCGGTCGAGCGCCGCCTTCTCTTCCAGCAGCCCCGCGATGGACTTCACCTGCGCGCTCAGCCGGTCGAACGCCGGCGAGTGCCGCAGGAGGGCGAGCTGCACCTTCAGCATCAACAGGTCGAAGCGCTTCGCCTCCTCGTCCTCGGCCGGCAGCTCGGAGAGCAGCCCGGCCACGTCGCGCCCCAGCCGGTCGCCGCCGGCCACCGTCTGGCCGCGCGTCAGGAGGTGCGCGAGCGCCTTGTCCACGGTGTCCGCATTGAAGAGCCACTTGTTGACCGCCTCGGCCTCGACGCGGGCGGGCGCGGTGCCCGAGTCATCCCACTCGAGCTCGTCCCACTGCTCCTTCTCCTCCCCGGGCAGGTCGTCGTAGGTAATGCCCTCACGCGGGAACCGGAGCGGCACCGAGACAGTCGTGGGCGGCACCAGGAAGCCGTCCTTCACCGCCTCCTCCAGGCCGTAGGCGTCGGTCGGCACGCCGCGCTCGAGGTCGAAGAGGCCGTAGGTATCGCGGTCGATCTCGTCCTTCGGCGTCGCGGTCAGCCCCACCAGGAGGGCGTCGAAGTAGCCGAAGATCGCGCGGTACTTCTGGTAGCCCGACCGGTGCGCCTCGTCGATCACGACGAGGTCGAAGTGCCCGACGCCGAACCGGCGCTGCCCGTCCTGGGTCTCGTCGATCATGCCCCTTACCGTGGGGTAGGTCGAGACGTAGACCCGCCCCTCCTTGTCGCGCTCGGTGACGAGGTTGACGGGCGAGGCGTCGGGGAGGTGGGCCTTGAAGGCGTTGACCGCTTGGTTCACGAGGGCCACGCGGTCGGCGAGGAAGAGGACGCGCTTCACCCAGTTGCAGCGCATGAGCTGCTCGCACAGGGCGATGACGGTGCGGGTCTTGCCCGCGCCGGTGGCCATGACGAGGAGGGCCTTTCGGTCGCGGTCCTTCTCGAAGGCCTCGTCGATGCGGCGGATGGCGCGCTCCTGGTAGTAGCGCTCGACGATCCGCTGGTTGACGTTGGCATCAGCGAGCGGCTTGCGCGTCGTGCGGCGCTGGATCAGCAGCTCCAGCTCGGCCTTCTTCAGGAAGCCCTGGACCGGGCGCGGCGGATAGGCGGCGTCGTCCCACAGCCAGTGCTCGTAGCCGTTGCTGTAGAAGATGACGGGTCGGCGGCCGAACTCGCGCTCCAGGCAATCGGCGTAGAGCTTCGCCTGCTGCCGGCCGATCTGGGCGGACTTGCGAGTGCGCTTGGCCTCGACCACGGCGAGCGGCCGGCCGTTGTCCCCCCACAGGACGTAATCCACGAGGCCCTTTTCCTGGGCATTCGGCATGCCTGCGACCTCGTACTCGCGGTCGCGCGGCTGGTCGAGCGGCCAGCCGGCCTCCTTGAGGAGGAGGTCGATGAAGAAGTCGCGGGTCTCGGCCTCCGAGTAGTCGTGCGTGTCCGGCTGGGCCGCGGCGGCCTTCTTGGCCGCGGCGACCTGGGCGCGCAGGCGCTTCAGCTCGTCGTCGGGCGCGGTCTTGTCGGCGAGGAGGAGCGAGAGCTTCTCGTCCCGCTCGCGCAGCCCGGCTTCGAGCCTCTGGAGCTGGTCGAGCGTCTGCTTCGGGAGGGGCTCGGCCTTCGGCAACGCGTTCGGATCGAAGGCGAGGCCGGGGGGCGGCTTGGCGCCGCGCGCGTAGGTGTGCGCGAGCCAGTAGCAGACGTGGAAGAGCTCGCGCACCGCGGTCAGGGCATCGGTCGGCTGGATGGGGCGGTGGCTGTGGACGGCCTGGTTGCCGAGGGAGTTGATGACGCGTGCCTTGCTGAAGACGGCGTCGCCGGCGGCGGTCTTGAAGGTGGGCTCGTGGAGGAGGGCGCTGAGGTTGTCCTGGTAGGGGAGGCGGAGGGCGGGGTCGTGTTTGAAGGCCCAGGCGACGGCGAGCTCGAGGGCGCGACGGGCGTAGAAGCAGGCGGTGCGTGGGTCGGGATGGACGGCGGCGGCGGCCTCGTGGATCGCGGGCCACTCGGGTTGGAGGAAGGCGAACGGGGCGGGCATGGTGTCACAGCTCCGTGTCACAGCTCGGAAGGGGCGCGGGCTGCGCGAGTCGTGTCGCGATATGGTCGCAATACTTGTCGCGATTCTGGCGCGATTTAACGCATCATATTATATGGCAATATATTGCAACGCTATCAGAATTGAGCACCCGCGAAATGCCGGGATTCATGGGGAAGAAGAGCGCAGGAGCGAAGCGGCGCATCGGCCATCGAGTGTCACAGCTCACGCGGGCAGTTTGTCACAGCTCCTGTCCCAGCTTCTTGAGCACATAGTGCCGATTGGGATCCGTCGGGCTGGATGCGACTTCCTTCAGCAGCCCCTTGTCGAGCAGGACCCTGAAGTCTCGTCGCAGGCTGCGGCGGTTCACGCGCGGGAATCGCTCCACCATGTCGCCAAGCGAAATCTTGCCGTTAGTGAGGAGATGATCGAGAATGCCTGCCTGGCGCAGGTTCAAGCGGTGCTTCCTGGCCGCCACGTCGCGGCGGATCGCGATTTCGCCCCGCGCCATGACCTCGCTCAACTGGGTCGCCAGCCCCCCGACGAAGAACTCCAGCCACCCGGTCAGGTCCAGGCCGTGTTCGCGGACGTCCTGGATCGCCCGGGAGAACGCGGCGCGATCGCGGTCGTAGAACTCGCTGAGAGTGAAGAGGCGCTTGAAGTCATAGCCCTCCCGGTAGAGGCAGAGCGTCGAGAGCAGGCGCGAGGTGCGGCCGTTGCCGTCCACGAACGGGTGGATGTGCACCAACTGGAATTGCGCGATGCCGGCGACGAGGACGGGATGGATGTCGGTCTTTCCGCGGATCCAGGTCACGAGCTCCCGCATCAAGGGCGGAACATCGGTCGGCGGTGGCGGCATGTAGACCACCTCACGGCTGCCGGCGCGGGCGACGTAGTTCTGGACGGTGCGGTAGGCCCCGGGGTGGCCCTGGCCGCCGCGCACTCCTTCGACGAGCCGGCGGTGGAGCTCGCGGATCAGCGCCTCGGTGACGGGCCTGCCGCTCCCGAGGTACTCAGACACGAGCTGGAAGGCCGCACGGTAGTTCAGCAGCTCGCGCGCGTCGTCGCCTGCGCCTGCTCGACGGCCTGCCCGGCCCAGAGGCGCTCGGACTGCTCGAGGGTGAGCCGCGTGCCCTCGATGTGGGTGGTGTGATGGGCCTCGAGCAGCAGCGCGCGCTCGCTCATGCGCAGCACCCCGGTCGGACGCCGCGCAGCGCCCTTTCGCAGAGGGCTCCCAGGCACGGCCTTCCGGAACCGCGCACGAGGGCGGTCGGCCGGGGCGCAGTCGCGCGGGGGAAGGACTCCGCCCGTAGGAGGCGAGCCCCGCCGCGCGTCACTCCCCGATGATCTTCACCAGCACGCGCTTCCGCCTCCGGCCATCGAACTCGCCATAGAAGATCTGCTCCCAGGTGCCGAAGTCCAGCTTGCCGGCGCTGACCGCCACCACGACCTCCCGGCCCATGATCTGGCGCTTCACGTGGGCGTCCCCGTTGTCCTCCCCGGTCAAGTTGTGGCGGTAGCGGGAGAGGGGCTCGTGTGGGGCGAGGCGCTCCAGGAAGTCCCCATAGTCCTGGAGCAGTCCGCGTTCGTCGTCATTGATGTAGACAGACGAAGTGATGTGCATGGAGTTCACCAGGCAGAGCCCTTCCTGGATCCCGCTTTCGCGAAGGGCCTCCTCCACCTGGGGGGTGATGTTCCGAAACTCCATCCGGTCTGGGGATTGGATCCAGAGCTCTTTGCGGAACGACTTCATGCGGTCAACTCCAATGTCAACGACGGCCTGCGGAGGTCACGGGAGCCCATCGACACGGCGACACGGGGGAGGCCGGAACGGGCACGGGAGCGGGTCGGGCCTTGACAGGACCTGGAGCCTTCGCGGCCCGGGGGCAAGCAGATGCCACAACACACTTCACGCAGACTATTTACATCCATGCGCTTTCGGATCACGAATAATCTATCCGAGTGCGGGGCCCCAGTGTTCGGTAAGCGGACACTCGCCTTTTCCAGTGCAACCGGAGCAGGCAGGCTGACGAACATATTCGCAAGATGCAAATCGCACAGCACTTATGCGACCCATAAGCGACCAGCAGCGAAAGGCAACTCTGTCAAGCCCCTGCGAGTCGTGGCCGAGAGCCTCACGGTCGTTACGAGCGGTAACGCTCCGCCCCGAGTCTTCGGCCGCACTATTCGTGCTTGCTGTCAATAGGCAAAATGCAATTCATGCGGCAACATAGTCTTACATGCAATTTCAATGCAGGGCCAAAGAATGGGCATGACCATTGCGATTCACGGTTTGGCAGATGGGACCCAAGGCAACCGAGGGAAAAAGTGGGAGTGAAAACGATGACGAAGAAGCAGAACGCGGTGGTGACCCTGAGCGCCCTGGTCGTTGCGCTGGTGGCGGTGACCTGCGCCACGCCGGACCTGGGCTACTTCCTGAAGACCAACATGGACAGCATGTTCGCCATCGGAAAGACGGTGGGCTCGGCCCTCGGAACGGCCCTTGGCAATCCCATCTTCGGTCTTCTGGGAATGATCCTCTTCATCGCCTAGAAACGTCGGAAACGACCCACGAACATGAGGGGAAGGGACGACGAGTCGGTTCTCTGTGGATTCGGTAACTCGGGCCTGCGCTTTAAAGGGGTAAACGAGATGAAGAAGAGCCGTGCGCTGATGACGTTGGCTGGTCTGGCTGCGACCCTGGCGATCGTTGCCGTTGCGACCCCGAACCTGGGGTACTTCATCGGTGGCGACATGGATTCGATGTACGAGATGGGCAAGACGGTCGGCTCGGCCCTCGGCGATGCGCTGGGGAACCCGATCTTCGGCCTGCTCGGCATCATCCTCTTCATCGCGTAGAAACCCACCCCTCGGGCTTGCTCGGATGACCACGCGGAGGGAGAACGACCCCATCGTCGTTCTCCCTCCTTTTCTTTTCCAAGGGGAGGCGGCGGGGAGAGGCGGTCGGGCGCAGCTCACGCCGGAGACTCGGGGGGCGATTCCGTCGCCGCGCTGCGCAGGGCCGTTCGCGCCAGCTCGCCGGACACGTCCAGCAACCGCCGAAACTCCTCCAGCAGCTCCAGCTCGGGCTGCGGCATTCCGCCGGCGTGCAGGGCCAGGTCGCAGAGCAGCCGGAGCAGGCCCGCCCGCTGGTTCTCGGAGAGTTTGTTCCTCAAGACGTAGGCCTTCGCCCCCAGCCCCGCCAGGGCATGCCGGCGAAAATCCGGGTCGGTGATCCGCCGCACCAACTCCGGACCGACCTCCACCCCTTCCAAGTGGGTCTGCAGCCACTCCACTTCACTCGGTTCCACCACGCCGTCAGCCGCCACAAGGAGCAGCGCGCCGTCGACCAGGAACCGATTGGCCGCTTCCTCCTCCGCCACTCCCTCCAGGCCTGACAGGTCCGGCTCCAGGAGCCCGAGGAGCCGCTCCACCTCCGCCTCCAGCCCATCCGTGGAGAGGTCCCAGGACGCCGCACCAACCGCCCGCGCGTAGGGTTCGGACCTTGCGAACACCGACAGCGCCCGCAGCCGGAAGGGGACCGTCGGGTGGGTCCCCGCGACCTCGAGCCCCCAGGCCGCCTCCGGGACGACCGCGGCCTCGAAGTGCTGCGCGTAGGCGCTCTCGTCGAAAGCGGCCCAGCGGTCGCTGAGACCCGCGGCCATCTTGAAGAGCGCCGCGGCCGCGACGCGCGTGTCCTGGCACGCGAGCAGGCCGATGCGGTCGCTCGACACGTCCTGCCGCCGCTCCAGCCCGCGCAGCCGCGCCGCGTCGAGCGGGGAAAGGCCGGGATCCCCGAGCGGCACGCGGGACATGGGCCGGTGCCCCAGGAGCGCGCGTCCGATCTCAGCCCCGAGGACGAAAAGCAGCTCGTGGGCGGACAGGAGCTCGACCAGCCCCGAGTCCAAGAGCAGGATCAGGCGGCTGCCGGAGCGGGACGGCACGCACCTCGCCGCGCGCTCCGCGCTCCCGCGCACGAAAAGCTCCACGTCGGCCGGCAGGCGCAGCCCCTGCTTCAACACGAAGCCGAGCTTGTGGAGGCGAGGCGTAATCGCGCCGTCCACGCGATAGGCCTCGGTCAGGAGGGCGAGCTTGCGGCGCGTGGCCCGCTCCTCGCCGGCCAGCCACTCCCCGAGCCGGCGTCGCAGCTCCGGCTGCCCTTCGATCCGCGCCCTCATCCGCGCCTCGGCGGCGCAGCGGAGCGAGGCGAGTTGGAATCCCGCCACGACCTGCGCCATCAGGTGTTTGCCGGTCACGGCGCCCATCCCAGGGTCCGCCATTCTGTCCTCCTCTCAGCGCGTGTGCAGGTTGCAAACTGCCGCCGGCGTCTCGCACGGCCGACAACGAGCGCTCGCTCGGTGGGCACGGCGGCGCCGCGCCGCTATCGCACACAACCGAGCCGCGAGTGCGCTCCGGAGGGGAACCATAACCCAGGTCGGGGTCGCACCCGTAACCCAAAAGCGAAGACTTGGCCACCGAAGACGCCGAAATTCTCCACGGGTCGTTCGGTGTCTTCGGCGAGTTCGGTGGCTCGTCCCTTTCTGGTTGGGGCGCAGGGGCTCCGAAGGCTTGAACAGTTGTTGCGAAGCCGAACGGTAGGGGTCGACATGCATGCGCGGCACCTGCGCTCGCGACGGCACTCACGCGGGGCCGTCCTCCGGGGCCGCCTCCCCCCAGGCGAGGTAGTCGGCAAAAAGAGACCGCAGCCGGGCCACCCACGCCGTGAACTCGCTCCACTCCGACGGGCCTGCGTCATGCCATTCGAGCCGGATCCCCGGCGTCCCTCCACTCGACTCGAAGCCGTACCGGTCCCCATCGAGGGCGATCCAGTGGACGAACGACTCGCGCAGACTCACGGCCCCGACCGGGAGCGAAGCCCCTGCCTCCAGGATCGGCGCGAGTTCCGCCTCAGGGACGTCCGCGTCGACGACATGGATCGTCGGCCGCACATGAAACCCGCGCTTGAGCCCCTCGAGCGGGTCCGACAGGAGGCGCCTGCGGTCGGCCGCACGCTCCCAGGTCACGCGTCGAATGATCGGCTCCACGTCTTCCGGCGCGCGCGGTCCCGGAACGAAGAGCGTCCAGGAGGCGTCCTCCGCGCGGAAGCTGCCGTAGTGCCAGAGGCGCAGGCGGGCTTGCCGTGTCGCCAGCCGGGGAGAGGCCGCGGCGCTCTCCGCGTGCTCCAGCACCCAGATCGCCCGCGCGCGCAGGTCCTGGAACTCCCCTTCTCGGCGCTCCGTGGACATGCAAGCGACCTCGTCTCCGCCATCGAATGGAGTCCGAATGACCTTTGCGCAATCGATCCTACCATACAGCCGCCGAGCGCCGCAACCAAAGGCCGCTGACGAATGGCAAAGCGCCAATGACCCATGACCAATCAATGACCAAGCCCGAATGACCAGACTGAACACCGACAGGCGTCAGGGCCGCTCCGCAGTCATCCTTCTTCGCTGAACGACGCATCCCAGCTTGACGGGGCTCGCCGAAGCGGGTAGCGCTGGGAGCATGCGGCAACTGCGAGGAAACGCCCGCCGCCCCGCCCCCCCCTCCCTCTGTCCGCATCCCGATCAATCCCCGGCACGCTTGCGTGCCATGCAGAAAGCCTGCATCAAGCGCGCCCGTTGGCGGTCGTTCGACCCTGGGCCTGGGGCATTTGGATTCGCGCCCATCCCTGCGGGTCAGGGTTAGAATCGCCCTAACCCTGAGCTGCGGATTCAGGAACGATGGCTCTCGCGCATTCGCGGTCGGCAGAAAACCCACGCGGGGCCTGCACTCCAACGGGAGGCTGTCATGGCCAGAGTGTCCGGCTTGGAGACAGATTCCAGCTTGCTGGAGAAACGGCACTTGAATTTCCCCCAACGCATCGGGCTGGGCATGTCGACAAACAGAATTCTCTATACAATGGCACAAAAGGATTTAAGCACTTACGGCGCGTCTTGATGGTGATCGGCACGCTCGTTGCTGTACGTTCGAGTGGTCATCGGGAGTTACCCGAGGCGTGGTGGTTTCTAGGACTCCAATAGAGGATACTTGGCCCATGACGAAGAAGCAGCAGGCTGCCCTCGCCCTCACCGGTTTCGTGGCTTCCGCGGCGCTCGTGGTGTGCGCGACCCCGGACCTGGGCTACTTCCTGAACGCGAACATGGACAGCATGTTCACCGTCGGCAAGACGGTCGGCAACGCCCTCGCCACGGCCCTGGGCAACCCGATCTTCGGCCTCCTGGGGATGATCCTCTTCATCGCGTAGAACCCCATCCCAGAGAATTCCCGGAGGGAGAGCGCTCGATTCGCGGGCGCTCTCCCTCTTTCACATTTCGGGGGCGCGCATGGAGGAGGCGCCGGCAACCACCCACGACGGTCCCTCTCCGGGGGCCTCGCCCACACCTCGCCGCCGGCTAGGTGGGCTCGCCTCGTTCGGCATTGCGCTGGCCCTCTTTCTGGCGGGGCTCGTCGGCGGCTGGCCCTTCACCACCGACGCCCCTCAGGACGCCGCGAAACGCGACCGGGTCCTCGGCAACATCCATGAGCGCCTCGCGCAGCCGGCCTGGGATCAGCTTCGCCACATTCTCCGTAACAACCTCCTGGCCTACGCAAGCCTGGTGGCCGGCGCCGTGACCGCAGGCGTCCTCACCTCGATCGAGCTTCTCGTCCTCGGCGCCTGGGTCACGGTTGCCACCCTTCGCGACCCCTCCTCCCAGCTCCTGCCCCCCGCACTCCTCGCCGCGCTCCTCGTGCCGCACGGCATCTTCGAAATGGCGGCCTTCCTCATCGGCGCCGGCGCGGGCCTACGCGGCGGCGGCCTTTTCTATGATTACCTGATGTCAGGCACTCTGCCCTCGCAGGCCGAGCTCTCCCCCGTCCGCCGCCAGGCCGTCGCGGGCGCACTCCTCTGCGTGGCCGCCGGCTTCGTCGAAGTCTTCGGCACGCCCATCTTCATCCGGCACTTCCTGCCGTAGGCCGGCACGCCGAAAAACCACTTCCCCCCGCAGCCTCACGATGCTATCCTGGCCTCCACGCATTTTCATGCACCGCCGCCCACGCGCGCGAACTCGCTAAGTACCGCTCCACGGAAGTCGGTGACAAATAGGCGAAGGCAAGTTTGGCCGCCCGCGAGGCGCGCGAGCGAGGCGTAGTAACGGAGAACAACGCCGAGCGAGCGCAACAAAGCGGGCGGCCAAAATCGCCGAGCAAATTGGTCACCCAATTCCGTGGGGCGGTACTAAGGCCTGCGCGACGGGGAGGCAGTGGACGCTGGAGACCCGGCCGTGGGCAACCTTTCCTCCAGGGGCACAACCGCGACCCCGCACGCCACCGAAACGAACTCCACTCGGGGCGAAGCGGCGCTCCGGTTTCGACGGCTCGTGCCGCTCCTCGTCCTGCTGTGCCTCCCGTTCGGAGGCGCGCGCGCCGACGACCCACCCACGCACCTGGGGAAGCCGGCATCCTTCTGGATCGAGCGCCTCCGCGACGCCGACCCCCGCGCCCGGGACGCCGCCGCCGCCGCGCTGGGGCGGATCGGGTCGTCCGCCGTCGCTCCGCTGCTCGCCGCACTCGCCGATCGCGAGCCGCGGCTGCGTCGCGCCGCCGCCTTGGCGCTCCGCGAGCTCCGTCGCCCGACCGGCCCCTGCCTGCCGGCGCTCGCGCGCGCCGCGCACGATCCCGACCGCGACGTGCGGGCCGCGGCCGTCGCTACGCTCGGCCACTTCAGCGAAGACCTCCCCGACGCCGTCCTCCCCCTCCGGGATGCCCTGCTCGATTCCTCCCCCAGCGTTCGCGCCGTCGCCGCGCGTGCGCTTGCCCGACTCGGCCCCGCGGGCTTCCCGGCAATCGCGCGCCTCGAACGCGCATGCCGGGACGCGGATGCGCGCGTGTCGTCGGAGGCCGCGCGCGCGCTCGCGGCCTGCCTCGGCGAAGCGGGGCCCGAGCCGCCGCGACCCGGCGGAGCGGGATCGGGTGAAGCCCGCGCCGCGGTCGTTCCCGCGCCCTCCTCAGCTACCCCCTCCCCTCCCGCGCCGGCTCCCTCGCCGGCGCTGCTCGTCGCCCTGCGGGATCCGGACGCCAGTGTTCGCGCCGCCGCCGCGAATGCTCTCGCGCAACGTGGACCCTCCGGCCTGGACTTTCTGAAGCGCCACGCGGACAGCCCGGACGCTCGAGTCCGCGCAGCCGTGGCGGAAGGGCTCCACGCCGCCGGCGAGGCCGGGGTCGACCTCCTCGACGCCCTCCTCACCGACGAGGACCCCGCAGTCCGAAACGCGGCCGGCCGCTCCCTGTCATGGGTGGCCCGCGGCTCAGCCGTGGCGCAGGACTGCCTCACCGCCCGGCTCGAAGGCCAAGACCCGATCGCGCGGCTCGCGGCGGCGGCGGGCATCTGGGAACTGCAAAGGTCCGCCCGTGAAGCCTCTCGGGGCGGGCCCGACCCCGCGACCGCGAGCAAGGAGGACACGCGCGGAGCACCCGCCGGTATTCGCCCGTCGCCGGCGGAGGCCGCGACCGCGCGCGCGAACGCTCTTCGGGCCCTGGCTGCGCGCGGAAACGCCGACCTCGATGCACTCGCCGCGGGCGTGTCGGCCTTCGTGGACCCGGAGGCCGAGGTTCGCCGGGCCGCCGCGGAACTGCTCTCGACGCTCGGCCCCGCGGCGGACCTTGCCGCGGCGCGCGTTTTGGATGGACTGTGGGCGAACACACCGTCCGTCCCGAGGTTCCCTCCGGATGCCATGGCCTGCGACTGGCCGGTCGCCCTCGCCGTGCTTCGGCGCAGGCGCGACGAGCCTCGTGGCGGCCCCGGCGCTCTTCCCCTGGGGCCGTGGGGCGGCATGGGGGCTGAGTCGGGCGCGGCGTCGGTCGCGTCCCTGCTCGAAGCGCGCACGAGCGGCGACCCCAAGGTGCAGGCCTGGGCGGAAGCAACCCTCCCCGAGCTTGACCGACTGTTGGAGAACGCCTTCCGTTCGCCGCGCTTCGCGAAGGGGCGCATCCCCGGCTTCGGCCCGGAGGGCGAGCGCACCTTCCAGACCAACTCCGGCATGTGGAACTTCGTGACGCAGCGCTTTCCCGGCGACCTCTCCGGCGCGACGGGCCTTGCCACGCCTGCGAAACTGCTCCCGCTGCTCCTCGAGGCCTTCCGCACAAATGACGCGCGCCTGGCGCGCCTGGCCACCCGCGGACTGGAGTCGCTGGGGGAAGACGCGGAGCGGGCGCTTCCGGGCCTCCTGCAGGTGGTTGCCGACACTCGCGCGACCGCATCGGTGCGAGCGGAAGCCCTCAAGGCCCTTCCCGCCGTCGAGGACGGGCGCCCGGCGGTCCCCGAGGCCATCCTTCGCGCCCTCCAGGATCCCGCCCCCGAGGTCCGCCGAGCGGCCCCGGTCGCGCTCGTTCGAGTGCACCGAGAGCCCGGCCGCGTCGCCGCGCCCCTGCGTACGGCGCTCCACGACCCCGACGCCGGCGTGCGCAGCGCGGCGCTCGCGGCGATGCGGTTCCTCCCCGCGTTGCCGCCCGGGGCGCTCGAGGAAGTCGTCGCGGCCTTCCGTGACCCGGACCCGGGGGTCCGCCGGACGGCCCTGGACTTGGTCATTTTTCCCACTCGAATCGGCTCGCCCGACCCTTCCGACCTCCGGGTCCGTGCCCTTGCCGCTGCCCTCGACGACACCGACTCCACGGTGGCCAACCGCGCCGCTCAAGGGCTCGCCGCGCTCGGTGCGACCGGGGCCGCTGTGCTGCTCGGCGCCCTCGACGCGGAACGGGCGGAGACTCGCGCCGCAGCGGCAGCGGGCTTCTCGGTTCGTTCCGAGCTCCCGGGGAAAGCGGTCCCGTTGCTGCGGGAGCGCCTCCTCGACAGGAGCCCCGCGGTCCGCCGCGCCGCGGTAACCACGCTCGCCCACGCCCAGCCGACGCGGGCCGACGCGCTCGAGACGCTGCTCGCCGTCGCGCGCGCAGGCCAGGACGGACGCCCCGACCTCCGCGGACAGGCGTCAAGCTCGCTCGCCACGCTCGCGACAAAGGCCTTGCCGCTCCTACCGGACCTGACGGCTCGGCTCTCAGGGGTTCACCCTAGAGATCGGCGCGCGGCAGCGGAGGTGCTCGGCGCCCTCGGACCGGCGGTGGCCGGCATCCCCGCCATCCTCGTGACGGCGCTCGGGGACGCGGAACCCGACACCCGTTGCGCGGCCCTCCGGGCCCTCGGCAAGCTTGGCGCCGGGCGGGAGGAGGCGCTGCACGCCCTCGTCGGAGGTCTCTCGGACGCCGACGCGGGCGTGGCGCAGGCGGCGGCGGTTGAGCTGGCGGTCTCATTCCCGGAGCGGGCCGCCCCCGCGGTCCCCAAGGTCCTCCAGGCCATGCACACGGAGGATGCCACGGAGCGCAGGAAGGCAACCGAAGCGCTCGGGCGGATCCGGCCCCCGCTCCGGGTCGCGGTCGAGGCACTTCTCGCCGCCCTCCGCGACTCCACGCCGGGCGTCCGCGCCGCGGCCGGGCATGCGCTCTCGGAAATCGCCGTCGACGACCCGGACACCCTCAAGGCCCTGGAGCGGCTCGCGGAGGACGCTCCGGCCGAAGCGCGCATGCAGGCCGTTCTCGCCCTCGCACCGTTCGTGCACAAAGACCCACAGGCCGCGGGCGTGGTCTTCGCCGCCCTCCAGGCCGCGGATCCCTGGCTGCGGGAGACGGCCGCCTCCGCGGTCGCACAGGCGGTCCAGGCCTCGGCAGGCCGTACCGCGGACGTGCTCCGCGCGCTGCGCTCGGCCCTGGAAGACCCGAATCCAAGCGTGCGTGACGTCGCCGCACGCGGGGTTCCCAGGCTGGATCCGGGGACGCCGGGCCTGCGGAAGCTTCACGTGCTCGCCCTCCGGACTCGGGATTCCATGGTCCGGCTATCCCTGGCGCAGAGCTTGGCGACGGCAGGCCCGGCCGCTCTGCCCGAGTTGCTCGCCGCCTGCCGGCAACCCGACGAACAAGTTCGGTACTGCGCGTTTTCGGCGCTGCTCTCCATGCCCTCGCTCGCACCGGATTGCCTGCTTCCTCTCCTCGAGGACGCCGACCCGGGCGTGCGCGCGGACGCAGCTTCGGCCCTGGGCCAGCTCGGACCGAAGGCCGTGAGCGCGGCCGCGGCCTTGCTGCGGCTTGCGACGGATCCCCAGGAACCGGCTTCGACGCGGCGCGCGGCGGCCAGGGCGCTCGTCCGGCTGGGGCCGACGCCTGCAGGGTCCACCGGCGCGCGCGAACAGCTCTTCGCCGACCCCGATCCGGGCGTGCGCGCCGCGGCGCTGCGGGGCTTGCAGGGTCTGGGGGGGCTTCCACCGGGCCTGCGGTCCTGCATCCGCAGGGCGCTGACCGACCCCGGGGAAACGGTCCGGGCGGCGGCAGCCGCGGTCCTCGGGGCGCAGCCTTGGGAACGTACCGAGTCCCTGCCCGCGCTCCGTCAACTGGCAGGCGATCCGTTCAGGCGCGTGAGGATGGCCGCGTTGGAGGGCCTGTCCAAGGCGCCTCCGGACCTGACGGAGGCCGCGTTCATCCTCCGCTCCGCGCTTGCGGACTCGGAGGCCTCGGTGCGCGAGGCCGCGGCGTCCGCGCTCGGACGAAGACGGGGACTCGACGAAGCGGCGGTCGAGGCGCTCGAGCAGGCAGCCGCGGACGAGAGCCTTTCCGTTCGAGGGGCTGCGATTTACGCGTTAGGCGCCTCCGGCTGCGGCGCTTCCAAGGTCGTTGTCCGCGCCCTCGGTGATCCGGAGGAGAGCGTGTCCGCCCGCGCGGTCGCCGCCCTGTCGACCGGCGGGACGTCGGCGTTGCCGCAACTGAAAAAGGCCCTCGAGCAACCTCTCCCTCGCGCGCGCCGCGCCGCGCTGCAGGCCCTCGCCGCGCTGGGCAAGCCCGCCCTCCAGGCCTTACAGGAGATCCAGGCACGAGTCGCGGATGAGGACGGGGAGGTCCGGCTCGCAGCCCTCGCGACCCTCCGGGACCTCGAGTCCACCGAGGCGATGGACACGCGCTGGCGCGGCGCGTTGAACGACGCGGATGCCCGCGTTCGGGCCGCGGCGGTGGCCGCCCAGAAACCAGGTGCGCCGGGGGCGGTCGACGGCGCTGCCGCGGCACTCTCGGATCGAGACCGGCGTGTCCGTCGCGCGGCCGCACTCGCGTTGGGTCGCGACCCGAAGGGCGCAGCGGCGACCGCGGCGGGGCTGATCGCGATTCTTGAGGACGACGACAGGGAAATACGACAGGCGGCGTTGACGACCCTCGGGAACTTGCGGCCCCTTCCTGAGGGCGCGAAACCGGCGCTCGCCGGCCTGCTCCGGGACCCGGCCTCGCCTCCCGACCTGCGGTCTTCGGCCGCGCAGGTGCTCGCGGTCGCCGGTGCGCAGCGGATCCTGCTGGACGCGCTCGGCGACCAGAATCCGGCCGTGGGTCGGGCGGCCCTTTCGGGTCTCGAGCGGGCGCCGCCGAAAGAGGCCGGCGCAGCGCTTCGCGTGGCCCCCTTCCTTCGGGACCCGGACAAGGCGGCCCAGGGAAGTGCGATCGGGACGCTCCGAAAAATGGGCGAGCACGCCCGCGAGGCGCTCCCTCTGCTGCTGGAGCTGTGCGGCGTCCCCGAGCCGGAGGTGCGAAGCGCGGCGCTCCTCGCCTTGACCGGCTCGCTCCCGGATGCGCCCGAGGCTCTGGCGGCGTTGCGCGCGGGGGCAAACGATCCTCACGCCTTCGTTCGAAGCACGGCATGGTCAAGCCTCAAGACCTTTCGGATCCCGGGAGACGAACGGCGGCCGCTCCTGCGGGCGGGTCTGGAGGACCAGGTGCCGTCGGTTCGCAGGCTGGCGGTCGACTCGGTGCTGGCTGAAGACCTCGCGTCCCCGGAGGTGCTGTCGGCCCTGCACGCCGCGGCGGGCGATCCGGTCGCCGAGGTCAGGTTGTGCGCGGTGGGCAAGCTGGCGGCGTTCGAGCCCGGCGGTGACTGGGCGAGCACGGCCCTCCGGGATGCCGACGTGGAGCTTCGCCGTTTGGCGGCCAGGGCGCTCTCCAATCGAGTGGTTGCCTCAGGGGACCCACCGCCGGGGGCGCGGCCGCGGATTCCGGCGGGTGGCCCCCCCGGGGGCCGGCCGGGCGTGGGTCCGCCCGCGGGACCCGGCCCTCCGGGCGCACCGATTGCCCTGCCGATCCGCCCACGACCACCTCTGCCGGAGGGCGCGGGCTTCGGTGAGGCTCCGGTTTCGCTCGTCGAGGCGCTCGCGGATTCGGATCCGGAAGTTCGGCGGCTCGCCCGGCAGACCGTGACCCGCGCCCCGCCGTGCACCGCCGCGGGCCTGACGGCCCTCCTCGGCAAGCTGTCGCACGAGGATGCGGAGGTCCGCCGCGTGGCGGTCACCGTCCTGGACGCGGCCGGCGCCCTGCCGGTGGAGGCCCTCCGGGCGGCGCTCCGCGAGCCCGGACGCGAGCCCGCCGAACGCGAGGCGGCGGCGCACATGCTCGCCCGGTCGTCCGCCGGCGCGCCGGCGGAAATGGGCATGCTGGTCGCCGCCCTCGACGAAGCCGATCTCGAGGTCCGCTTGGCGGCTCTGGGGGGGCTGGAGGCCTTGCCACGGGAGGGAAAGGCGGCCTCGGTCGCGCCCAAACTGATCGCGCTCGCGCGCTGTCGCGCGGAGGCCACCGGCATTCGGGAGTCGGCGATGCGGGCGCTCGGGAAACTCTCTCCTGGCCTGGCGGGTCCTCTGCTCATCGACGCGCTGGCGGACCGCAAGCCCGAGGTGCGTGCGGGCGCGGCCTTGGTGATCGCCCAATGCGACACCGCTCTCGCGACAACCGGAGAGGCGGTGGCCGCCACCCTCCGCGATTCCGTGGTCGAGGTCCGGCGCGCGGCTGCCATGGCGCTGGGCAGGGTGGCCAACAAGTCACCTTCCATCCTCCCGCTGCTGGTGGCTGGGGTTTCGGACGTGGACGAGGGGGTGCGCGCTGCTTGCGCGCGAGCGCTTTTGCCGTATCGCACGGCCGCGGAGGCCGCCGCGCCGGCGCTGGCGTTGCTTCTGCGGCGGGAAAGCGGCCAGGAGCCTCCGTGCGCGGCCCAAACGCTCGGCGCGCTCGGGGCCGCGGGAGTGCCCTACCTGGTCGAGGGACTCGGTTCCCAACAAACGGAGACGCGACGACTCTGCGCCGCGGCGTTGGTCGCGTCGGGCGCGGAGGGGACCGCGGCGATTCCGGCGCTGTTGCAGGCCGCCGGGGATGCGGATGGCGGAGTGCGTGCGACCGCCGCGAACACGCTCGCCCGGCTCGGGGCACCGGCAAGCGCAGCCCTGGCCGAGCTCGTGTCCGCTGACGATGCGTCGGTGCGGGGCACCGCGGTGGGGGCCCTGCTGAAGCTCGGGCGGCCCGCGGGGGCGGCCGCGCCTCACTTGCTGCGGGCACTGCCGAAGGCGCCGTCGAACGAACTCCCGGGGATCTTCGCCGCCCTCCTCGCGATCGCGCCAGAGGCCATGGCGGAGGCGATCCGCGTGCTGGCCGCGCGCGGCAGCGTGGAATACCTTCAGCCGCTCCTGGTCAACCTGGCGACCCAGGATCCGGAGGTGCTAGCGGCGCTGGCGGTGGTCGCAACCGGGGACGACCGCCGCGCCCGAGGATGGGCGCTGTGCCTCCTGGCCGGCGTCCGGAGCGCCGGGCCGATGAGCCCCACCCTGCGTGGCGCGCTGGTCGCGGGGCTGCGCGATGTCGACCCCCGTTCGCGTCTCACGGCAGCGACGCGCTTCCTCGCCGAGTTCCCTGCGCTGGAGGAGGCGCTCTCCTGCCTGTCGGACCTCGCGTCCCATCCGGCCCGCGACGTGCGCCTCCGCGCCCTCGCTCTCCTGCCAAGCCCCCTGCCGAACCCCGGGGCGGCGCTTGAGCTCGCCCTCGAGGTCGCCGGCGATGCGGACGCCGAGGAGTCGCTCCGGGTCTCGGCCATCGGTCTTTTGCCACGGCTTCATGCGGAAGGGCCGGCCGTGGTGACGGCCCTTGAAGCGGTTTTCCGGTCGGACTCGGCGCGCTTGCTGGACGCCGCCGCGACGAGTCTTGGCGAGTTGGGACCGGACGCGCGCGACGCCCTGCCTGCGCTCGCGCAGGCGCTGCGTTCGGGCCCTCCCCAAACCTACGCGGCCGTCTGCCAGGCGGTGTCGGCCATCGGGCCGGAACACCCTGCCGTCCTCTCGGCGCTCCTCGAACGCATCCGGAAAGGGCAGCCTCCGTTCTCGACCTTTGCCGAGACCGCGCTTCTGGGACTGACGGCCGGCGCCGAGTCGGCCGTAGGCCCGCTGGCGGCGGTGCTCGCATCGGAACAAGAGCCCGTCTCCCTGCGCCTGGCGGCGGCCCGGGGGCTTGCGCGCGTGGGTTCGCGCGCACCGGCTGTGCTGGCAGCCTACAACTCGGCGCGAAGGGCGAGCGAACCGCTGCTTCGGAAGGCGGCCATCGAAGGCTTGGGCACGCTCGCCCCGACCGAGGCGCTGGCGCGGTCGGCGTTGATGGCCGCGGCCGCCGACCCCGAGCCCGAGCTGCGACGGGCCGTGTTCGAAGCGATGGCCCGCATGGGCGCGGCCGGCGTGCCGGAGCTGGCGTCGGGACTGAGGGACCCGGTGGTCGCGGTCCGCGAGGCCGCCGCGCGCGCGTTGGGCGCCGTCGGGCCCCCGGCCGCCCCCGCCCTCCCGGAGCTGGCGGCCGCACTCAGGGACCGGTCGCGCCTCGTGCGCTGCGCGGCGGCGTGGGCTCTGCGTCGGATCGGACCCGCGGCGGCGCCGGCCGGCCGGGAGCTGGCCGAGCGAATGGCCGACGACGATGCCGCGCTTCGGGGCGAGCTCGCGCGTGCGCTGGCACGGACCGAGACCGATCCGCGACTCGCCGTGCCGGCCCTGCTCAAGGCCCTTCAGGACGCGGAGCCGGGCCTTCGGCTGCAAATCGGCGAGGCGCTCCTCGCGGTCGCGGCCCTCGGCGAGCGGGCGGCCGTCGCCCTGCCCGCATTGGCGCAGGCACTGCGCACCCACGGCGCGGAGGGGCGGGTCGTCATCCTGCGGGCCGTCGAACGCTTGGACGGCTTCGGCGCCGCGGCGCTGCGGGACGTGGCCGCGGTCCTGCGCGCCCCGGAGCACGGCGCCACGCGCGCCGCGGGCGGAGACGGCGAGGCGGAGGCCGGCGCGAAGGTGAGAGTCAACGAGCGGGAGGCGCGTGTAGCCGCGGCGCGCTGCCTGGGTCGGATCGGGGCAGCCAGCCCCGCGGCCGCCGCGGCGTTGGGGGACGCGCTTCGGGACGAGGACGAGGAGGTCCGCGTCGCGGCGACGCTGACGCTGGGAGGAATGGACGCGGGCGTTTCAGGGGTGCTGCCGGCCCTCGTGGCCGCGCTCGGCGACGAGTGCGTGCGCGTGAGGCGCGCCGCGGCGGACGGCCTGCTCCGTGCGGGGCCGTCGGCCGCGGGTCAGTCCGCGGCCCTGTGCGCGGCCTTTCGCGACGCCGACGCGGAGGTGCGCGTGCGCGCCGCGATCGCGCTCGGGAAAATCGGCGAGCTGAGCCGGGCCGCCGACGGGGTGCAACGGGAGGCGGCGCTGCGCGGCGCGATCGCCGATGCCGACGCACGTGTCCGCGCCGCGGCGGTGGCGTCCCTCGGCCGCGCGGGGTCCGGGACGGAAGAGTCGGTGCGCGCGTTCGTCCACGCGCTGGAGGACCTGGACGAGCGCGTCAAGCTGGCAGCGGTGGAGGCGCTCGGCGCGCTGGGCCCGCGCGCGGGCAGCGCGGTTCCTGCTCTGGTCGTCTCCCTTCGCGACTCAAGCCCCTATGTCCGGAAGGCCGCTGAGGCCGCGCTGCAAAAGGTCCGCACGCGGTAGAGCCCCCCCCCCGCCGAATCCGGAGTCGGCCGGTTCGCCAGGACGCGAGGGACGAGCCACCGAACCCGCCGGAGACGCCGAAGGCTCAGGACTATGCTGCTCAGGCGTCAATCCACCTCGGTGATCTCCGGATCCCGCAGATCGTGTCCGACCGTAACCTCGGTCCGCCCCTTGCGGTTTCTGACGCTGATGTCCCACTTCTGCATGGTGCCCGCGCCGACGAGCATCTCCCGGCCGAGATCGGGCGAGACCAGCACCTCGTCACGGACCATGCGCTTTCCGATGCGGATCTTCAACAAGGTCGTCCCGGTCACATGTAGGGCCCCCCCGGTAGCAGCCGTCCTGAATGCCTCCGGTTTGGCGTATTTCAGGATCTGCGTCCCCTCGGGCAGCTCCGTGTCCCGCAAAATCGTGTAGTGCGAACCCGTGTCGAAGAGTGCCCGCACTCTTTTCGTGCATCCACCGATCGACAGAAGCTCGACCTCAACCACCGGTTTCGACAAGAAAGCTCTCCTGGAGAAGAGGTATCCTTTCACGGGGAGGTACGCAGCACGACGGAGGCACGGAGTCCCGGCGGATGCACGAAGAGACTGGAACTTCGATGCAGGAATCTAGCGTCTCTGTTTTGACAGGATAACAGGATGAACAGGATTGTCCAATGCCCTATCCCGTTGATCCTGTTATCCTGTCAGAAAGAGAGCCGTCGCATGCTCTTGGAGGATCCTGGGCCGGTAACTCCGGCGAAGGTCCTCCGTGAGGCCTCCGTGTCTCCGACCCTCCTTGGCGACGGCTACGAGAAGAGAAGCCGGTCCGACGAAGAGTGCGGATAGGGACCCCCACGACAGCTTCGCATTCTACTACAACCTTGCGGCGGGGTCCAGAGGAGGGAAGGATCGAGGACGGGCCGAACCCCGGGAGGGGGGAGTCGATGGAGTCGGTGCGCCCGCTCCCTCGCCCTTTTCGCGCTACGCCCGGGGCGGTTCCGCGGCCGCCTCAGGCGCCGCGGCCTTCGCATGCCGGGATTCGTAGTTCCGCAGCCAGGACTCCCACGAGGCGCCGGACGCGGGGTCGCGCCCGCTGAACCGCACGCCCACGACCTGGTCGTAGGGGATCGTCCGCGCCGCCGCG
The DNA here is from genome assembly GCA_016197205.1 of Planctomycetota bacterium. Lineage (GTDB taxonomy): Bacteria > Planctomycetota > MHYJ01 > WSZJ01 > JACPWG01 > JACPWG01. Next base: position 71,457 of record JACPWG010000060.1, on the reverse strand, counting down.
TCGTCCTTCGGATAGACCTGGACGAACGGGGGGCTCGCCTTGGCGTTCCGGTTGAAGACGTAGCACTCGAGGACGGTGCCGTCCGCGAGCGTGAGCGTGACGTCGCCGCGATAGTCGAAGGCCCGGTCGATCGCCTCGGCCTTCGCCATGGCGTCCGGAAGCTCCGGCGACCAGCCTTCGAGCGAGGCCTTACTCACGGGCGCCCACCTTCCGCTGGAAGGCCTCGACGCCGTGCGCGCCGCCGTGCTCGTTCTCGTTCCCCCGCGCGCAACCGCTCCCGCAGCCGACCGGCGCGGCGTCCACGGTCGCCGCGACCGTCTCCGGCTCCGGCTCCGGCTCGCGAACCAGTTCGACGAGCGGACCGATGCCGAGCTTCCGTGTCCGGAAACCGCGCCGCGCCACGCCGAAGGCATAGCCCATGATCGTGGCGAAGACGGTCGAGAAGAAGCCCGACATCCGGCCGAAGGTCGCGTCCACGGCGGACGCCTCGTACCCGGAGTGGACCATGCAGTCCTTGCACTTATCGTTGTTTCGGTGGCCGTAGCGCTCCCACTCCGTCTCTTCCATCAGTTCGCGGAAGCTGGGCGCGTACCCCTCCTGCAGCAGGTAGCACGGTTTCTGCCAGCCGAAGAGATTGAAGGTCGGGTTGCCCCACGGCGTGCAGTCGTAGTCCCGCATCCCCATCAGGAACTGGAGGAAGAGCGGAGACTGGTTGAATTTCCAGCCCTTTTTCGGCTCCGCCAGGATTTCGCGGAAGAGGTCCGCGGTCTGCCGCCGCTTGAGGAAGTGCTCCTGGTCCGGCGCTTTCGAGTAACTGTACCCGGGCGAGAGCATCATCCCTTCGACGCCGACTTCCATCATCTCGTCGAAGAAGGCCCGCACGCGCGCCGGGTCGGCACCCTGGAAGAGGGTGGTGTTCGTGGTGACGCGATGTCCGAGCCGGATCGCCGCGCGGATCCCTTCGAGCGCCTTCGCGTAGATCCCTTCGCGGCACACGGCGAAATCGTGTTCCTCCTCCAGGCCGTCCATGTGGACGCTGAAGGTGAGGTATTTCGAGACCGGGAAATCCTCGACCTTCTCGCGGAGAAGGATGGCGTTCGTGCAGAGGTAGACGTACTTCCGCCGCTCGACGAGCCCCTTCACGATGTCGACGATCCGCGGGTGCATGAGGGGCTCCCCGCCCGGGATCGAGACCATCGGCGCGCCGCATTCGTCCACGGCCCGGAAACACTCTTCGGGCGTCAGGTTGCGCTTGAGCACGTGGCCGGGGTACTGGATCTTCCCGCAGCCGGCGCAGGCCAGATTGCAGCGGAAGAGGGGCTCGAGCATGAGGACGAGCGGGTAGCGTTTCACGCCCCGGAGTTTCTTCCCCAGGACGTACGTCGCCACCGTCCACATCTGCGAAACCGGAACGGCCATGCGCACCTCGCGAGGGTGAAGGGGAGGATGGACAAGGCGGAGCACGATACCAGCCCGGCCGTGGGAAAGCAAGGCAAAAGAAAACCGCGGAGCGCGATGCGCGTTGACATCGGGCCGGGTCGCTGCTAGGATACGCCGTCCTGGAGGCGGGCGTGGCGGCGTTTTTCCGACGCCCTCCCCCTTCCCAGCGCAACCGTTACCCTGAAGGAGTCGTACTTGCCCTACGCCAATCCGGTCTCCATCTTCTGGGACCCCGTCGGCTTCGTGCGCGCGGCGACCCCCGCGAAGCCGCGCATCGCCTTGGCGGCGGGCATCGTCGGCGCCTGCCTCCTGATTTGGATGATCGGGCTCGCGCTCCTCGGCCACCGCATCGTCAACTCCATCCCCTCCGCGTTCCTCGTCTCCGAGGACGCCCGGAAGACGGTGCTCTTCGGCAACTCCGTCACCGTGCTGATCTGGGGGGTCGCCGGCCTTTTGCTCTGGATCATCGGCTCCGGCATCCTCTGCTGCCTCTGCATCCTCCTCGACGGCGATGCCGATTTCCGGAAGGTCCTCGAGCTCGGCGGCTATGCCCACCTGCCGCTCCTCCTCTTCTCGGTCTGCCTCTTCCTTTTCGCCTTCTTCTACCGCCCCAGCCTCGACCTCCCGCTCCGGACCGACATCAGCGAGCAGGAGAAGGTCCAGGAGATCGGGGTGGCCATGGACAAGGAAGTCCGCTCCGTGAGTTTCCGCCTCATCGCCTCGTTCCTGGGCTGCTGCCTGCTCTGGCACTACGTGCTCTGGACGATCGCGCTGAAGGAGTGCGGGAAGCTCTCCTTCGGCAAGAGCGTGGCCTGCACCGCGGGACTCGCGTTGCTGCTCCTCCTGGTCGTGGTCCTCCGCCGCCAGCTCAATATGGGGGGACCCTGATGCAAAAACTCGGCATCGCGCTGGCCATTCTCCTCGCGGTCGGCGGGATCTTCTACTTCAATCTGAGCGAAGGGGGCGGGCTGGACATCTTCGGCTCGCACAAGGACGACGTCCAGGGCGTGACCGTCCACAAGGCCGTCTACAAGGACATCGCGGGCAGCATCTCCGCGCCGGGCACCGTCTCGGCGGCGCAGGAGGTGCAGGTGCCTTCCCAGATCAACGGCCTCGTGAAGGAGATCCGCGTCAAGGAAGGGGACGTCGTGAAGGAGGGGGACGTCCTCATCCGCCTCGACGCGCGCAAGATCGAGTCCGACATTCGCCTCGCGGAGCTGGAGCTGACCGAAGTGCGTGCGAAGCTGAACGAGGCCGAGAACGACCACGCGATCGCGAAGCGGGAGTTCGAGGACCGAAAGGCGGCCCTGCACCGGCTCGGTCGTTCGACCGCCGGCATCGACGCGGCACAGGCCGAGGAGCGGGCGCAATCGGCGGACATGAAGAAGGCCGAGGACAATTTCCGCCGCTACGAGAAGGCCTCGGAGTCGAGCGTGGGCGGGAAGGCGAAGGAGGAGGCACGGGAGCAGTTCGAGGCGGCGAAGGCCCGCTACGAGGCCGCGCAGCACAAGGTGAAGCAGGCCTCCCAGGAACTGCTGAAGAGCGACGTCACGGAGGAGCGCGAGCTGGCCCAGGCCGAAGGGAAGTTCTCTCGCGCGGAGACCTCGGTGGACACGGCGCGCGCGGGGGTGGAGCGGGCGAACGAGAAGGTCGCGGTCGCGCGCGAGGACCTGGCGAAGACCGAGATCCGGGCGCCGCTCTCCGGCAAGGTCACCAAGATGAACGTGGCGGTGAACGCGGTGGTGACGCCGGGGACGATGAACAACGAGCCGACGTCGCTCGTGACGGTCGCCGACACGACGCGCATGATGGTGGTCGCCGAGGTGGACGAGTCGGACATCTCGCAGATCGACGAGCGGAAGGCGCAGGCGGTGAACGTGCGCATGGACGCCTTCCCCGACATCCGGTTCCAGGGGAAGGTCGAGCGGGTGGCGCAGTCGGCGGACAAGAATTCGAAAAGCAACATCTCGACCTTCAAGGTGGTGGTGGCGCTTTCGAGTCCCGCGGAGAAGCTGCCGCAACTGCGGTCCGGGCTGACCGCGCACTGCGACATCGTGACGACGACCAAGCCGCGCGCCCTGGTCATCAAGATCCCGGCCGTGCAGAGCCGTTCGGCCGCGGACCTGACGCCCGCGAAGCCCGGTGCGGCCCCGGAGCCGGGGTCGGAGAAGAAGGTCGATCCGGCCTCGAAGGTCCGGGTCATCTTTGTCGTGGAGGACGGCCGCGCGCGGATCCGCGCCCTCAAGGACGGCATCATGGACGAGAGTTTCGTCGAGGTCCTCGAAGGGGTGAAGGAGGGGGACGGCGTCGTGGTCGGCCCCGGGCGCACGCTGGACCGGCTCATTGCTGATGGGTGTGGCTACTTTTCGTAGGCCCCCTGAAGGGGGTACTACAAACAGTGGGTGCTGCTCTCGGAACCTACTGTTCGTAGTACCGCCTTCAGGCGGTCTGGGCGCTGTCGTCGAAAAGTAGCCACACCCATTGCTGATTGGCGATTGCTGATTGACGGGCGGGAAGCGGCGCGTGAGGCCTGACGGGAAACCGAACCGCGACCGTTAGGGAGCGGCCTCTGCCTATCCTGACGCAGCCCCGGGTTCGATCCCGCCGACATGATGCCGCGGACCGCGGTTCGCAAGAGTTGCGGACTCCGCCGAAAAAAACCCAGCGCATTCCCCGCCTCGGCCGTATTCAGCAATCAGAAATCCGCAATCAGCAATCGGACCTTCCCCCTGACCGCAATCCGAAGGAGCCCCGATGACTCCCCTCGCCTTGAGACCGCTGCCGTTCCGGCGCCTTGCGACCGTTGCCCTGTCCGCGGCCGTGCTCGTGGCCTCCCTGCGGCTCGCGCCTTCCATGGCCCTCGCCGACGACGACGCGAAGGCGCAGGCGCAGGCGCCGGTGCAGGCTGCCGGGGAGGAATTCGACCGCTTCTGGGCGGAGCGCGTCGCCGATTTCAAGACCGCCCCCCTCAACGCGACGGTCAAGCACTGGAAGGACGTCGACGGCATTTCGCTTTCGACCGTGTACTTCGACTCGATCAAGGACGTCCGGATCCACGGCTACCTGGCCGTGCCGGCCGGCGAAGGCAAGCACCCCGGCCTCGTGATCGTCCCCGGCCTGGGGGATCACGCGCGCTCGGACTGGGCGCTCGAGGCGGCGAAAAAGGGGTACGCGGCGCTCACGATCGACCTGCGCGGCCAGGGGAAGACCAAGGGCGCGATCCCGGACGTGGTCGCCATGTACAAGATGGGCACGCCCGCGGACCACTTCTTCCCCTGTTGCATCGCGGACGTCCTTCGTTCGATCGACCTCCTGGCGTCCCGGGACGAGGTGAACGCGGACTGGCTCTTTATCGAGGGCTTCAGCCTGGGCGGCGGGCTGACGCTCGCGGTCTCTTCGCTTGAGCCGCGCATCAAGGCGGCGGCGATCGGCGCGCCCGCGTTCTGCGATTTCGAAACGTCCGTGCGCGACGCGAAGGATCCGAGGATGCTGCTCCTCCGCGCCTACCTCGCCTCGCTCAAGAACCAGGAAGACGGGATGCGGCAGCTTCGGCTGCTGGACAATTCGAATTTCGCGACGCGCATCAAGGTCCCCGTCCTCTTCAGCATCAGCCGCCGCGACCCGGTCATCTCCTACGACGGCGTCCGGAAGACCTATGAGCGGGTCCCGGGCACGGACAAGGAGCTGCTGGTCGACGACGCGCCCGTGCACCGCCCGACCAAGGAATTCTACCTCCGCGCGGACTCGCTCTTCCGCCGGGTGCGCGGCGAGCAGGCGCCGGTCTCGGGCCAATAGCGCAACGCGCACAAGGGGGACGGCGCCGACGCGCCGGGGCGACCGCGCCGGCAGCGCCGGACGGGGTGCCGTGTCCGCGAGCTCGCGGCCGTGACCCCGCCGCACGGCGCTCCCCCGCTTTCGCGGTCGTGGACCTGCCGAGTAGGGGCACGGCGTTGCCGTGCCCTCGATCTCGCGCCCCCCTGCGCCGGTGGGCCACGGCGCCTTCCCCTTCCCTCGGGTGAAGCCCTGAGACACGCATGAGGAACTCGGTCCGCAAGCTCCTCCTCCGGAGGGAGACCGACTACCTCGTCGTCGGGCTCGTGCTCTTCTCGGTCCTAAGCCTCCTCCTGGAGCTGCTCGCGGAGTCCCCCGGGCAGGCGGCTGTTTTCGCGGCCGCCGGCGATTGGACGCTCGTGGTCTTCTGGCTCGAGCTGTCCGCCCGCTGGTGGGTCGCCTCGAGCACCCGGGCGTTTGTCGAGGAGTACGGCCTCGACCTCCTCGCCGTTCTCCCGGTGCCCGCCATCCCCTCGGCGCGTCTTCTCCGCCTGCTGCGCCTCTTGCGGATCCTCCGCCTTTTCCGGGTGGGAATGATCCTCAGCCGCAGAGTGCGCCGCAACTCCGGCGCTCTCTCCCAGGTCGGCGCGACGGTCCTGCTCCTCTGCATCGTCGTGCCCGCGCTTCTCCTGCTCGGCAGCGCCGGCATGCACGTCGTCGAACAGGGGGCCGGGGGCCGCTTCGCCGGGACGGGGGGGCTCGGCGAGGCGTTCTGGTTCACGCTCTTCTCGATGATGGCCGTCCAGCCGACCGACCCGCCCGCCTATTCGCAGGCCGGTCGGGTCATCGCGGCGATCCTGTCCCTGGGCGGCATGACCCTGATCGCCGTCTTCACGGGCGTCGTCACCGCCGTGATTTCCCAGCGACTCTCCCGACGCGTGGAGGCTTCCGCCATGGACATCGAGGCCCTCTCAGGCCACATCGTGCTGTGCGGCTGGAGCCGCACCGGCCGCCTGCTGCTCGAAGAGATCCGCTCCCATGGGAAGACGCGGCGCGAGGTCGTGGTCGTGGCCGAGAACGACGCCCCTCACCAGGAGCTCGCCGGCCAGGGGACGCAGCTTCCCCTCTTCATCAAAGGAGACCCGACTCGCATCGAGACCCTCCGGCACGCCGGCATCGAGCGCGCCGCCATGGCCATCCTCCTTGCCGACGCTTCCGGCGGCCGCTCCGATCAGGACCGCGACGCGCGCACCGTCCTCACCGCCCTCGTGGCCGAAAAGCTCAACCCCAAGATCCATACTTGCGTCGAGCTCCTCAACCCGGAAAACCAGGGCCATCTCCGCATGGCCGGCGTCGAGGACATCGTCGTGCCGTCCGACTGGGGCGCGCTCATCATCGCCTCCCTCGCGGCCGACCGCGGCCTCGGCCAGGTCCTCACCGAGCTCCTCGACCGCAATTACGGAAACTCCTTCCACGTCGCCGACTGCCCCCCCTGGGGCGTGGGGCTGACCTTCGTCGAATTGGCGCGGCGCTTGAAGGCGGAGCAGAACGTCATCCTGGTCGGTCTGGAGGAGCCGGAAACCCCCGAGACGAAACCCGGCGGAACCAAGGTCACTTCCCGCACCTCGCTCAAGGCCCCTCCCGCGCACGCGTGCGGCCACGGGGAGCCGTGCATTCTGGTGAATCCCCCCGCGGACACGCTGGTCCGGTCGGGCACCCGACTCGTCATCATCGCCCTCCAAAACCTGCCGCCGCAGCGCTAGCGGCGGTTGGCCCCGGCTTCAGCCGCATCGGCCGGGAATTTCGGCCCCGCTCCACCTCTATTCCCTCCCGGGCGCCTCGACACCACGGCCTCGCGCGGCGTCCGGGCTCGGGTCCGTCCGACAAGCGGGGAACCTCCCGCCCGCGAGCGCGTCGAACGAGAGTACGAACGGGGCGGTTTCGCAACCGCGCTCTTTTTTTCGGTTCGAAGGAGGACGACATGTTGCATGCGACGACGTTCACCCGCCGGCTGCCTTGGGCGGCGGTGCTTCTTTTCGGCGCGGCGACGGCCGTCGCCGTGCACGCCGAAGGGCCGGAGTGGGGAGTGAGCGACCCGGGGGCCGGCGGCGGCGCCCTGGTGCTGACGGACACCGTCGTCTTGCAGTGCGGGGCGCAGGAGGACCTCTGGGTGGGCATCGACCGCGCGCCGCGCGTGCTCCGAGAGGCGCCCGGCGAGTCGTGGTCGTTCGAAGCGCATCTCCGGACGCAAGCCGGCCCGGGCACGCACACGGGGCTGATCGTCTACAGGGACGCGAAGAACTGGCTGGCCTGGGGCCCCGTGCACGGCCGGCAGCTCCACGCGGGCGGCGTGCTGGCGAACGAGGGGCGCGGCGGCCTGGTGACCGTGCCTGCGAGCGCCTCCTCCCTGCGCGTCGTGCGGCACGGCAATCGCTACTTCTTTTCCTATCGCACGGAGACCGCGTGGACCCTCGCCGGCATCTACCTTGACGCGCAGGGGGACCTGGGCGCGTCGCCGAAGGTCGGCTTCTACGCGAAGGCCTGGGGGGACGCCGCCCCGTACTCCGCGCTCTTCCAGGGCGGGCTCCTCCGGCGCGCGGAGCCCGCCGAGCTGACGGGCGTGCGCGCCCACTCCGCGTCGAGCGCCTATCCCGGCTGGGGGCCCGAGTGCGTCCTGGACGGCTCGAGCGACCGCTGCTGGTGCTCCGGCGCGGGCAGCGTCTTCCCGCACAAGCTGGACTTCGAAGTGCCGCGGGGCGCCCTGGTCGCCGCGCTCCGGATCGACGGCAACGTGGACGGCGCGCTCCGCCACCCCGGCATCGAGGCGCGGACCGTGCGGATCTATTCGCTCTCGGAGGACGAGGACTTCGCCCCGCGCCTGGTCGCGGAGGCGGAATTGGCGGCGGGTGGGGCGGGGCAGGAGGTCCGGCTCTCGACCCCGGCTCGGGCGGACCGCGTGCGAATCGAGATCCTCACCAATCACGGCAACGCGGAGTGGACCGAGCTGGGGGACGTGCGGTTCATCGGCTGGCCCGCCCCCGCGGCGACGCCGTAGCGCCGCGTTGAAGGTCTTCGGGCAGAAGCGTCCCGGCGGTGACCGCGAGTCGCAGACGGTGTGCCGGCTCGCACGGGCCGGCCTGCGCTCCGTAGCTCGCGGCGAGCGAGCGAAGGAGGGAGGCCCGCTCCCCCAGGAAGCGTGACCGGACTTGGGCCCGCGCCCCCAGCCCCTCGTCGGTCTGCGAAGCGGATCGGGCGCTGCGGCGCGGCGCGCGCCCGAAACCCAAAGACGATGATTAGCCACCGAAGACGCTGAAGACGCCGAATTTCACGACGGGTCGTTCGGCGTCTTCGGTGGCTCGTCCTTCCGTGGGCGGAGCGCACGGCTTCCGAAATCGCGACAGGCTTTCAAGAAGTCGAACGGTAGGGATCCAAAAGACCGAATTTCAGACCCCTGCGCCAACGACCACCCGAAACCCGACGCGGTCACTACGAGCGCCGGGAGCAATGTCGCCGCGGCAAGCGGCGCGGACGAGCAAACTACCGCTATCCCAAGCACCGCCGCGCAACACGCGGGCGCCGCCCGCAGCGGCGTCTTCGCGTCCGTCGCGAGCGTCGTACGGATATTTGCGGTACAAGCTGCTACACCACTCCCACACGTTGCCGGCCATGTCGAGGCACTCGGAGGGGCTCGCACCCGCCGGGAAGACCCCGACCGGAGTGGTCCCGCCGAGCCCAAGACTGGACTCGTTGGCCAGTCCCTCCCTCCACTCGTTCCCCCAGGGGAACTCGCGACCATCGGTTCCCCGGGCGGCCCTCTCCCACTCCGCCTCGGTCGGGAGGCGATGCGGACGCCCCGTGACCTCGGAAATCCAGCGACAATAGGCCACGGCATCGCGCCACGCGACACCAACCACCGGGTGGGTCAACCGGTTAATCGACGGCCGTCCGTTCTCCCAGACCCGGTATGCTCCAACGATGACCTGCGGATCCGGCTGTCGATGGCGTTTCGCCGCCACGAAGGCGTGATACTGCTGATTCGTGATCGGGAAGCGGCCGATCCTGAATGCCGCAACCTCGACCTCGTGCTCGGGCTGCTCACCGTCCCATGGAGACGTGTCCAACCCGATCCGAGACCTGCCTCCAGGCACCTCCACGAGGGGGATGTCCATCGGGGTCGCGCCGAGCCTCGGGTCGCCCGAGCGACCCAACCTCTCCGCCAGCTCGATCCGCTCCCGCAACGGTGTCGCCTGCGACGGGTCCTCGAGGAGATCACGCGCAGGCTGACGGACAGGGGGCTCGCCATGGACACGCTCGGACGGCTCCGGCACGCGTGCGGGCGCAGCCCCCTCCGGGCGTGGGAGCACCATTGTGGATGCAACGTGCGCAGCCTGCGAGGCCGCATCCTGTCGGCCGGCTGTGCCAGTCGAATCGAGCACTTGGACGACGCCGAGGCCGCTCAGGGCCTCGACGACTTCAGACGCCCGCTGGAAACGGTCCTCCGGCCTCTTGGCCAGCAACCGCCGCAGGATCGCGTCCAATTCCACCGGTACCGGAGGTTCGGCCTCCCGCGCCGATGGGATCGCGGCCTCCCGGTGCAGTTTCATCACGTCGAAGGCGCCGGCAGCCACATAGGGCGGTCGCCCCGTGAGGAGGTGAAACAGCGTCCCCCCGAGAGCGTACAGGTCCGCGCGGAGGTCCACCGCGGCCGCATCTCTTTGCTGTTCCGGCGGCATGTAGAGGGGCGTGCCCAGGGCCACATGGTCGAGCGTGAGGGTGCTCGCCGCGTCGACCTTCACGAGGCCGAAGTCCCCGAGCTTCACTTCGCCCGCGCGAGTCCGGAAGATGTTTTCCGGTTTGACGTCGCGGTGGACCAGCCCAACCGCATGCGCGGCGACTAGGGCAGCGGCCACGGCCCTTCCGAGCTCCACGCACTCCCCGACCGACAGACGCTTGCCTCGTTCGAGCAGCGTTTGCAGGTTCTCGCCCTCGACGTACTCCATGACGAGGAATGGACGGCCCGCATCTTCGCCGATCGTGAGGACCTGCACCGCGTTCGGGTGCTTCAGCCGGGCCGCGGCCTCCGCCTCACGCTCGAAGCGACGCACGAACTCCCGGTCCTCTACGTACCGCCAGCTCATGAACTTGATCGCCACCCTTCGACTCAGCTTGAACTGGTCGGCCAGCCAGACCACGCCGAAACTCCCCTCGCCCAGCTCCCGGACCAGCTTGAACTCGTCCCGCAGCACGCTGCCTTCCGGCCGTCTGCGCCATTGGAGCTCGACTTGTTCCTGCAGTCTGAGATGAAGCTGCGCCGAGAGGTGGCCGAGGCGCTTCATCCACCAGGCAAGGTCGCGGGCGGGCGGCGGAGCGGCCGCCTGCTTCCCACGGGACTCCTCCACGGCCTCGGCGGAGACCCAGCCCAGCTCCTGCGCCAGCTTCGCCACCAACTGGTCCCGCGCGGACGCCGGATTTGCCACAGGCATGCCTCACGCGGCCGAGCCGCAAAACAATGCCGACTACGCCGCCGGCCCGCGCCGAGCGGCCCCGCGGAGCAGTCCGTCTACCCAGGCCGCTCTCTCTCCGGCCAGGGGTAGAGGCGGGGAGGCCGGCACGGCCGATCCACGGAGGACCCCGCGACGCAGCCGAGGCGTCCGACCCGCCTGGATTCTAGCCTGAGCGGAGGTCGAAGCGCAAGAAGAAGGGCGGCCCGACGACAAATGAGACAAACGGGAACACTCCTCCGGCACAACGCCCGCGCCGGCCGTCCCCTCTTTCGCCAAGGGGACCGCCTCTCTGGGCTGCCGGCAGTTTCCCTTGACTGCCGCAAAAGCCTCGCGATATAACCATTGAGGACGCCTCGAAGCTTCGAGTCCTCACCCACTCGGGGAGTGGCGGGCGATTTTCGTTCGTGAGTCCCAGGTTCCCTCCCACTCGGTCCGCGAGGACCTTCAGAACATGGCATCAGGCGAACGAGAATTCGAACTGCTGAGGACCGGAGACGCACTGCACCCGGAAGCCCTGAAGGCGTGCGAGCAAGCCTTCTTCGAACCGGCGGACCAGAGTGCCTATGAGCTCGTGGCCGACCACGGGCTGCGAGTTTTGGACACTGCGGTCGGCACGAGGAGAAGCCTGCCCCTCTCGCCTTTGGATCGGGGTATTGCGGTGTTGTGCCTCGCGGGAAGAGCGGCGTATTGGCGAGGTCGTCACGAAGACTGCGCGAAGATCCAGGAGCGCCTGCTGGAGGTTTTGGCCCGGCTTCGGGGGGAGGAGGGCATTCCGCATGCCGATCGGGTCCTTCGAACCCGCACCACCCTGTCCTTCCTCTACCGAAACGTTGGACAGCTATCCGAAGCGCGAAGCGTGCTGAAGCCGGAGCCGGCGCACTTTGCCGCCGCGTCCGCGGTCGTGCAAGCCGCCTATCTCAAGGAGAAGAGCAACATCTTCCGCTACGAGGGCGCGCACAGTCTCGCCCTGAGCGAGCAGAATCGAGCCGCGCGACTGTTGGCGCCCGCCCATTGCGAGCGATCCGCGGAACTTGAACTCGAAAGCCTATTCCATTTTCGAACGGCGAACTGGTGCGAGCTGATCGAGATGTCCACCGGGGACCCGGCTCTCAACGCGTGGTTCAGAGAGAGAGCCGAGTCGGAGGTGAAGATTCGACCCGGTCAACGGAAACAATCCCTCAACGTCCCCTATGACGAAAAGCACAAAGGCTTCCTATGTCTGGTGCGAGGCGAACAGCGTGAAGCCCGGACGCACTTCGAGCATGCGCTGAATAGATTTCGTGCTCTTGGCATGGTCAAGGGGGAAGCGCTCTGCCTCTACACGAAAGGGGCGGGAGGGTTGATTCATGCTGAGCTCGGTATGGGTCGTCGGGAGAAACCCTCCGAAAGCGCGGCTCGTCAAATCGAACTCTGTGTGCAGAACTTTGAGGAGGCCGAGCGGCTGGCCGAGAGTGCGAAGTATGCCCGCGTGCGAGTCATCGCACGCTTGCAGCGAGGCCGGTGTTTGCTCCATCTCAGCCGCACGCGGGAGGCGCGTCAAGTACTGCTTTCGGCGGCGGCGGATGCGGACAGGCTCGGTAACTTCTTTCTGTCGGGCGTGGCGGAGAGGTATCTCACCGCGGACACGTCGATGCTGGTGGAGCCGAGGCATCTTGTGCGCATTCGAGAGGTCGAGGACTTCGAGCTCGCGGAGGGACTCCCCTGCTGGGAACAAGTTGCTCGAGGCTGGAAGCAGGATGCGTCGCTAGCCCGTCTATGTTCGGACATCGAAGAGGCCGAAAAGGCCCTGGAGGCGACGGACGACAAGTCCACTGTCGCACGACGATTGGGAACGCTTCGCGACAGACTTCGGAAAGGGGAGACTCGCCGCGCGGCGTTCGTCCGCCGGCGCTTTGCCCGTCAGGTCGCCGATCCTCTTCGTCAGGGCCTTTCCGCTCTTCGCCGCCTGCGGACGCTTCTGGAGCCCGATAGGGATTGTGAACACCGGCCATGATGCTCTTGTTGCCGCCTGTCCTTCGACCTCCGAGGGTTCCGACCCGCCGGATGCACCGTCCGAAAGCGAGGTCGGGACGCCTCGGCTATCGGAAGTTTCGCCCCTGCCTTCGGTGGGAATTCAGCTTCATTTGTCCGTTCTGTCTCGTACACGAGGTGGACTTGGGGCGGGTTGGGGTGGGAACAGGCCCCCTGGAAACGGTCGAGCATTACTTTCTGAAGGGCACGCCAGACCACGCTCACCTGCGAAACGAGTACGAGAACTGTTTCTTGGCTTGTTGGTATTGCAACACGAAGAGGGGTCGGAAAGGAGTCGTCCGCCGCGACGGCAGGGCCCGACTGCTCAATCCATCACGGGACGCCTGGGGTGCTCATTTCACAATTCGCGTCGATGGGAAGGGGCAGAGGGTGAGCTTACAGCCCAATGCGGGCGATGCGGATGCGATCTACACGGAGAGCGCTTATTCGATCAACGATCCGGTTCGAGTAGCCATGCGCTGGAATCGATATTCTCTGCGCAGACTTGATCTGCGTTCGCTGCTTCAAGACGGCTACGAGCTCCTCGCCCAAGCTCGGGAGCGACCTGTTCCGTCGCATTTGGTGAGAAGCGCGGAGGCAGCTATGCGACTGGCCGAGCAGTACTCACCCGTGCCTACGGACTGCCCCTTGATTTGCGAATGCGTGACTCCTCCACGGTTCGTGCTCAAACCCGAGTTCGCACGGTAGATGGTTCGCGTTCGTGTGCGAGAGCGCCGCCGTCCCCACTGATACGGCCTGCGGGGCGCGACCGCGCGTCCCAAGGGCGTGGGTCTTCTGTGGCGGCGGCCGTACAAGGCCGTGCCGCTGGAAACGTGCGCATCTTTCCGTATTTCTACTGTGCGAGATCGCGCGACGAGCCAAGTAGAGGCGGCATCCTGCCGCATCCGGAAGCGGCTGGAAGCCGCTTCTACTTGGGCCCTACCGGGAAACTCGCACAGTAGAAGCATGTAGCCGTCTGGTTGAGCGCCCGACGGCCACCACCCCGCCTCAATCCTTCTTCCCGCCCGCGACCGATTCGACCAGCGCCGCCCAGCGCGGATCCGCGTGGAGCGGCGCGAGGTCGGCGTCGTCCCGGAGGTGCTGGGCGTCCGTCCAGCCGAGCCGCACGGCCTCCCGCAAGTGCTCGAAGGCCTCGTCCCGGAGCGAGGCGGCCAGGGCGGCGGCCACGGCGACCGGCGCGGCGACCGGGGACTGCTTCCCGGCGCTGCGCAGGGAGAGGACGCACGCCAGGTTGTAGTGGGCGAGCAGGACCGCCTCGCGCGCGGCCGGCTCGGCGGCGGCGCGTTCCCGCTCCGCATCAGGTAAAGACCTGAGTGCGACGTCCCGCGCCAGCAGCCCTTCCTCGAACGCGGGGCCGGCCGCCGCGTAGTCCCCGGCGTTGATCGCGGCCGCGCCACGCTCAAAGGCCGTGCGCCAGGCCTCCCCGCCCGCGCCCGCTTCCGGGCCCGCGCCACCGCCGTCGGCGCCGGCGCGGCCGCGCGCGCGCAGGCGGCACTCGGCGAGCCTTTGCTCGATCCGGGAGCTAAGGGCCGGATGGATCCAGAGCGCGGTTTCCAGGTCCTTCACGGCTTCCGCCCAGCGCTCCGCGGCCTGCTGCACGAAGCCGCGTCGCATGCGCGCCTCCGCGTTCCCCGGGTTGAGACGCACGGCCTCGTCCAGATCGGCGAGGGCGCGGGTTAGCTCCTCCGCTCCGTCCTCCCCGTGCGTGCGCCGGTAGACCGCTCGCTCCCGACGCAGGTCGCCGCGCGCCAGCAACGCGTCTCCGCGAGAGGGGTCGATCGCCAGCGCACGCGTCAGGTCCGCCTCCCCCTCCGCAAAGAGGCCGGTGGGATCGCCGCCGCGTTCCAGCGTCTGGAAGCCCCACGCGTGGTACAGCGCCCCGCGACGGCTCCAGGCCTCGGCAGAACGCGGGTTCCGCTCGAGCGCGCGCCCGTAGTCCGCTTCGGCAGCCTTATAGAAAGTCTCGAACGCCTCGCCCCCTTCTTCCGCCCCTGCACCGGCCCTGTCCCCCGCCTCCGCCGCGCGTCCGCCGCGGCTCGCGGCCAGCTCGCCCCGACGCTGCCACGCCTCGCCCGCGCTCGGGTTCAGCTCGACGGCCTTGGTGAGGTCCGCGGCCGCGCGCTCCTCGAGGTCCCCCAACGGCAGGCCGCGCTCCGACAGCGCTCGCGCAAGGGCCGCTCGCAGCGAGCCGCGACGCATCCACGCGTCCGCGTCCTCCGCCTGCAGTTCGAGCGCGCGACCGTAGTCCCGCTCGGCCTTCTCGAAGAGTTCGCGCGGGTCCTGCCCGCGCATGACCTTCGACTGCCCCCAGTTCATGCGCAGGTTCCCGAGGTTCACCCACCCTCTCGCGAGCGCCGGCTCCAACTCCACGGCCTTTCCCAGGTCCGCGGCGGCCTGCGAAAAATCCGGCCCGGGGTCCTTTCCCCGCAGGAGCTTCCACGTCCCGCGGTTGACGTGCAGCATCCCGCGCCCCATCCACGCCTCCGAGGCGGAAGGGTCGAGACGCAACGCGTTGCCGTAGTCCTCCACCGCGCGCGCGGCGAGGTCCTCCGGGGACCGCCCGTGAAAGTGCTCCTCCAACGCCCAGTTCGAGCGCAGCCCGCCGCGGCGCGCCCAGGCCTCCGCCGACTCCGGGTCCAGCACGACCGCTTTCGTGAAGTCCGCCTCCGCGCCGGCATACGACTCCCGCGGGTCCTCCCCGCGCGCCTCCCGGGCCTCGCTCGCGTTCAGCCGGAGCGTGCCCCGGGCGATCCAGCCGCCCGCGGACGCGGGATCCAGCTCGAGCGCGCGCCCAAGATCGTGCTCCGCCCGCGCGTACCACTCGGTCGGGTCCTCGCCGCGACCGGACAGGCGGAGGCCCCGGTTGAGGAAGAGCCCGCCCCGACCTTCCCACGCCTCCGCGCAGGCGGGGTCGACCTCGAGCGCCTTCGAATAATCCGCCTCCGCATTCCGCCGGCACTCTTCCCTCGGGGACCCGAGGACCGCCTCGTCGCGCGCGCCCGACGCCCAGAGGCGGGCCCGGGCGATGAGGTACGGGACGTACCCCCGGTCGACTTCGAGCCCCCGCGCGTAGGCGGCGACGGCGCTACGGTGTTTGCCGTAGCCCAGCTCCACGCGCGCCAGGCCGTCGTAGGCCTCGAGGAGCGTCGGGTCGGCTGCGACGGCCGCCTCCAGGAGCTCCCACGCCGCGCGCCGGTCCTCGTCCCGGGTCGACACGTGGGCGAGGTAGAGCCCGCGCGCGCACCGCAGCATCGCGCGCGTGACAACCGCGCCGCCGGACCCGGGCTGCGGCGTGGGTGTGGGCGTGGCAGCACCGCCGGTCTCCGCATCGCCGGCCGCCCGGACCAGGGCCTCCAGGTCCTCGCGGATGGAGCGCGAGATCTGGACCGCCCGCTCGTCCGCGGCGGCGAGGGCATCGTCCGCAGGGAGCGGATTCAAGGCCCCACGAGGAAGCCCGCCCCGAGCGAGCAGGCCCGCCGAGGTCAGCCTTTCCCCCTCGCGCCGAAGCCAGTGCTCCCGGAGCGCGGACACGCGCATCGTATACCGCACGCAGAGCAGAATGGCGCGCTCGTAAAGGCTCGGGGCGTAGGACGGGGACTTCGCGAGCGCCCGGTCCTCCTCCGCGAGGGCGTCGTCGAAATGCAAGAGCGCCCTCGAGAGTCGCCCGACCAGGTAGTGCGGCTCGGGGGAATCGGGGTCCAGGTCTTCCGCCCGCCGCGCGGAAGCCCTGACCGCCGCGAGGTCGCCCGCCGCCGCGCCGCGGGCGGCCTCCGACTCGGCCGCGGTTCCGGTTCCCCGCGCCTGCCGGGCGAGGTAGATCCCCTCGAGGCCCTTTCGCGCCAGCGCCCGCAGGGCGAGACGCGCCTCCTCGGCGAGGCGTGTCCGCTCGAACTGTGCGCGTTCCCGCGCCCGGTCGGCCGCGGCCCGTGCTTGCTCGGCCGCGAGAGCGTGTAGCCGCTCCACATGCCCGCGCCAAGCGCGCAACCCCGTCCAGCCCAACAGGGCCGCGACCACAACCGCGCCTGCGATGGTTGCCGGGGAGCGCCGCCACGCGCCCTCGTGCGGGGGCGCGCCGGCGGACGAACCCGCGGGGAGCGAGGGGCTGGGCTCCGTGCCGTCCGCGCGCTGCGCCGCGAGCACCTTCTGCACGGCGGAGGCGGACATGGCGCCCAGCTCGACCAGGAGGTCGCCGAGCCGCGGCGCAGATTTTCCCGCGCTCGCGCGCCGTGCCTGCTCGTGCCGTGCGCGCGCGACGTCGGCGGCGCGGGCGAGACCGAGGCGGACGGCGAGCGCGCCGAACTGCCGGGCGGGGAGGGTATCGCAGGGGGCGGAAGCGGCGACCGCCGCGGGCGCAGGGAGCAGGGGGGGCGGCGCAGCGACCGGCGAGGGGGACTCGAGGCGAACCGTCAGGTCGGCGGGGCCTGGGGGGCCGCACGGAACCGTAGCGGGGGAGGCGGGTGGGCCGCAGTCCGCGCGGGTCTCGTCCTCGATGGGCGGCATGGCGGGCTCCTATTTCTTCCCGCCCGTGCCCCCGATCGCCGACGCATCCCATTTTTCTTTTCGCAGGGCCTCGAGCAGCCGCTCCGGCGGCGTGCGGTCGGGGGCGTAGATCACGACGGCGACGCGGGAGGGGAAGTCCACTCGCGCGGACCGCACGCCCGGGACCCCGGCCAGGATCTCTTCCACTCGCTCCGCGCAGCACAGGTCCTCCATGTCCGGGACCAGGAGTCGCACCACGCGAGGCTCGTCATTCATGAGGGGAGTGGAGGGGGCAGCCGCGGCCTGTGCAGCAGCGGTCGGCACGGTCGGCGCATCGGCGGCGGCGGGCGCCGGCGCGACGGCCGGCCGGCCGCCGCCGCCCGTGGCCGGCTCCGCGCTCTTTTTCCGTAGCAAGGTACACCCCGAGCCGGCAACGATGGCGAGCAGCACCAGCGGAAACACCGAGAGACGGCAAAACGTCATGGAAGCTCCCTACTTTAAAGCGGCCTGAAGCCGCAATGCAAATGACGCCAGGGTTCAAAACCGCGTTACGTACGCGAAGGACGCCCTTCCGCAGGCTACCATCTTCCGCGGAATGGGCCGGCGGGGCAAGGATTTCACGCTCCAGAACGCAAGACTAAAGCTCACAACATGTTGCGGCGCACAAAAAAAGAGTGGTTGACACCCGACGCCCACGCTGTTATCTTGATCCGCTTCGAAACCGAGCAAAATTTCAAGCGAGAAGAGGTTGGCATGGAGTGCTTCATCACCCCGCCGATCGACCACTGGCTCCGCGCCGAGGCCCGCGACGGCGCACGCAAGCTGGTCCGCATCCTCACCCATTCGCTTACGAAGCTCGCCGGGTCGTCGGTCCACCCCTCCTCGCCCGCCCAAGACGCCGTCGCGCCTCCCGGTCTCGGCTCGCAGCGCCGAGGCGGCGCGCCGCAAGAGGCGCACGCACAGCCCCAGTCCCCGCACCCCGCCGGACCCGCGCCGTCCCTGGATCGCGACGTGGACCGCGCGGTGGAAGGCGCGCGCGACTACCTCCTCCGCACCCAGCACCCGGACGGCTGGTGGTTCGAGCAGTGCCAGGCCGACTCCACGCTCACCTCCGAGTACATCATGCTCCGCTACCTCCTCGGGATCGTGGACGCGGAGAAGCAGGCCAAAGGCGCGCGCTTCCTGCTCCAAAAGCAGATGGCCGACGGCGGCTGGCCGATCTACCACGGCGGCCCCGTCGACATCAGCGCGACCGTGAAGGCCTACTTCGCGCTCAAGCTCGCCGGCTACTCCAAGGACCACCCCGCCCTCGTGCGCGCGCGCGAAGCGGTCCTCGCCCGCGGCGGGCTCACGGGCGTGAACGTCTTCACGAAGATCACCCTCGCGCTGTTCGGACAATTCGACTGGCGCGGCGTCCCGACGATGCCGCCGGAGGTCGTCTTCTGCCCGGATTGGTTCTACTTCAATCTTCGCGACGTGTCGTATTGGACGCGCACGGTGCTCACCCCGCTTCTCATCATCTTCGCGAAGCGCCCCCTCAAGGAAGTCCCGCCGGAACTGGGCCTGGACGAGTTGCTCGAACGCCCACGCGGCCGATTCCGCTGGGGCTTGCGCAAGGACGCCTCGTTCTGGACCTGGCGGAACTTCTTCCTGAACGTCGACACGCTCCTCAAAGTGTACGAGCGGTTCCACGTGAAGCCCCTGCGGGACGCGGCGGTGGAGCGCGCGCACCGGTGGATGCTGGAGCGGATGACGGGGACCGGCGGGCTCGGGGCGATCTACCCGGCGATGGCGAACTCCGTCCTTGCCCTTCGCTGTCTCGGCTACCCGATGGACCACCCGCTCGTTGCGAAGGCGTTCAAGGAAATCGAAGAGCTGGAGGTCCACGAGGGGGACTCGATGTACCTCCAGCCGTGCCATTCGCCGGTCTGGGACACGCCGCTGGCGATGAACGCCCTCCTCGACGCCGGGCTGCCGGCCGAGCATCCGGCGATCACCCGAGGCGCCGAGTGGCTCGTCGCGCGGCAGTGCTCGCGGCCCGGGGACTGGTCGCACAAGGCGCCCGGGATCGAGCCCGGCGGGTGGTACTTCCAATTCGAGAACGAGGTCTACCCCGACACCGACGACACGTCCATGGTGCTCATGGCCCTGTGGCAGACGCGGCTGCCCGATGACGCGCGGCGGGTCGACGCCATGCGCCGGGGGCTCGCGTGGCTCCTCGCGATGCAGTCCACGAACGGCGGCTGGGGCGCGTTCGACATCGACAACACCAAGCTCCTCCTGAACCAGATCCCGTTCGCCGACCACGGCGCGCTCCTCGACCCGCCGACCGTGGACGTGACCGGCCGCGCGCTCGACATCCTCGGACGCATGGGCTACGACGCCTCCTTCCCGCCCGCGCGCCGCGCCGTGGACTTCATCCTGGACGAGCAGGAGGAAAACGGGGCATGGTACGGGCGCTGGGGCGTGAACTACGTCTACGGCACCTGGAGCGCAATTTCCGGGCTGCGGTCGATCGGCGAGGACATGTCCGCGCCGTATATCCAGAAGGCCCTGGACTGGCTGCGGGGCTGCCAGAACCTCGACGGCGGCTGGGGAGAGTCCTGCCACAGCTATGCGGATCGGCGCTGCGCGGGCATGGGCAAGAGCACGCCGTCGCAGACCGCGTGGGGGCTCCTCGCATTCCTGCGGGCGGGGGTTTGGGACGACCCCGCGGTCGAACGCGGCGTGCGGTTCCTGACCCGGCATCAACGGCCGGACGGCGGCTGGGACGAGGACGAGTTCACGGGGACGGGTTTCCCGCGCGTCTTCTACCTCCGGTATCACCTGTACGCGAAGTACTTCCCGCTTTGGGCGCTGGGGCTGTATCGCGGGGCGAAAATCTCAAGTCCCAAATCCCAAATCCCAAAACGCGACGCGGCGGCGTTGCGGCCAAGGAACAACGGAACCACAGCTTTCGCAGAGTAACGACGATTTCACGGCTTCGCAAGCTGTGAGATCCGACATGAGCCGTGAAAGCTGTTGTTGCCTCGGCGTTCGATTTCAGATTGAACCCCTCGATGCCCCTGTTCCCCCCCATCGCCGCCTTCGTAGCGCTCCCCCGCGAGGCTCGGGGCCTGTCCAACGGTCTCGGGAGAGCGGGCCAGGGCGTCCGCGGCGCGGACGGGAGCCTACCGGATCTGGTGGGCAAGGGCTGGTTGACGGCAACGGGGATGGGGTACGACCGCGCGCGCGCGGCCGCCGCGCGCTTCCTGGAGGCGCCGAGACCCGGAGCACCGAAACCCGCGGCGCTCTTCGCGCTCGGACTCTGCGCGGGTCTGCACCCGGGCTGCGGCGTCGGACAGGTCGTGGTCGCAACCGAGGTCGCATGGCTCCCAGGGTCCCCGTTCGCGAAGCGGCCGGACGTGCCGATCTTCGCGTGCGATCCCGGGCTGACGCGCATGGCGGAGGAGGCGATCCTGGCCACGGGCGTACCGGGCATGTCCGGCCGCATGACGACGACCGATCACATGGTGCTCACGGCCGAAGAGAAGGCGGGGTTCGCGTCGATGTCGGGCTCGGTCGCGCTCGACATGGAAAGCGCGGCGCTCGCGGAGGCGGCGCGCGTCGCGAGGCTGCCGTTCCTCGCCCTGCGGGCGGTGTCGGACGTCGTCGGTGAGACGCTCGGGGCCGACCTCCCGCGCATCGTGACGCCGATGGGGGGCCTGCGCCTGGGCGGGTTAACGCACATCCTCGTCCACCCCTCGTCGCTCCGCGTCCTCACGCGACTCCGCTCCCGCTCCGACCTGGCGCTGCGAAATCTGGCGAGCGTACTGGAGCACCTGCTGGGACGCGTGGGCTGTCAGTCCTGAACCCATCCGCATTGTCCTGTGGGGACCCGCGCGCCCTCTTGATGCCACCGACCGCGGCAGACCGTTATCGGAACCGCGACCGTGAGGGAGCGGTCTGGGGTTGTCCTTCGTCGCCCCGGGGTTCGATCTCGCCCGCCCACCCACGACCGCCCGGGCGCCGTTGTGAAGGAGGTAGCCGGGCAGTCGGCCCACGCAAGGTGCAGGTTTGCCTTGCCCGAAGGGGCGACCGTGCTATAATTCCGCCCCCTCGTCCACCCCTTCGTCCGCCCCCTCGCCCCGGGGAAGGAAGTCGACATGCAAGACTGGGAAGCGCTGCTCAAGGAACGGGGGATCCCCTTCCGCGTGGTCCGATACACCAAGCCGGCGCGCGGCGTGGACGAGATTGCGGCCGAGGAGGGCTTCGCCGACCGCGACCAGGCCGTGAAAGCGATGGCCGTGCTCCTCGACCAGGACCCCGCCATCGTCCTTCTCCCCGGGTCCGCGCGCCTCAACCTGGAGGCCCTCTCCGCCGCCGCGCATCGGCCCGCCACGCTCTTTCCTGTCGACCAAGCCGAGGCGACTTTCGGCCTCCCGATCGCCGCGCTCACGCCCGTCGTGTGCGCCGCGGGCAAGATCCGCCTCCTCATCGACGGACGCGTCCTGGACCTCGAGGAGGTGTCGATCGCGTCCGGCGATCCCATGGCCGGCTTCCGCCTCCTGGCCGAGGACCTGCCCCGTCTCGCGCCCGGTGCCGAAGTGGTCGATCTCGCGGCCGGACGACCGAGCGCGGGCGCGACGATCCAGCCGCGCCTCCTCCGCGGCTTCCGCGACTACCTCCCGGACGAGATGATCGGCCGCCAGCGGATGATCAACCGGATCGCGACCGTGTTCGAGAGCTTCGGCTTCGCCCCGCTGCAGACCCCGGCGCTTGAATACTCCGACATTCTGCTGGGCAAGTACGGGGCGGACGCGGAAAAGCTCTTGTATCGGTTCCGGGACAACGGCGCGCGCGACATCTGCCTTCGGTACGACCTCACCGTGCCCCTGGCGCGCCTCGCCGCGCAGTACCCGGACCTCCCGAAGCCGCTGAAGCGCTACCAGATCGCGCCGGTCTGGCGCGCCGAGAAGCCCGGGCGCGGGCGCTTCCGCGAGTTCGTGCAGTGCGACGCGGACGTGGTCGGCTCCGCGAGCCTGCTCTTCGACGCGGAGTGCGTCGCGCTCGACAACGCCGTGATGCGCGCGCTGGGCATCGTCAATTTCCAGATCCGCGTGAGCACGCGGACCATTCTCTCCGGGCTGTCCCGCACGCTCGGCCTCGCCGACGAGCGACAGACGGCGACGGTCTTCCGCACGATCGACAAGCTCGCCTCGCAGGGGGTGGAGCGCGTGCGCCGGCTCCTCGCGGACGACGCGGGTCTCGACGCGCGCCAAACCGAGCTGGTGCTCGCCTTCGTCGCGATCGACGGTGCCAACGAAGAAAAGCTCCGCAAGGTCGCCGAGCTGCTCAAGGAGGCGGCCGAGCAACCGGTGCAGGAGCTGCGCCAGGTGCTGCGCTACGCGCGGCTGCTGGGCGTCCCCGAGGAGAGCGTCGCCGTGGACTTCAGCATCGCCCGCGGCCTCGACTACTACACGGGCACGGTCTACGAGACCTTCCTGACCGACCTCCCGGGCTTCGGCTCGGTCATGAGCGGCGGCCGTTACGACAAGCTGATCACGCGCTTCCTCGGCAAGGACGTCCCCGCGGTCGGCATCTCGGTCGGGATCGACCGCCTCTTCGCGGGCCTCGTCGAGCTGGGCGTGGCCACGAAGTCGAAGGGGCTCGCGACCGCGATGGTCGCGGCGTACAGCGCGGAGTGCGTGGAGAAATGCCTGGACCTCGTGCGGGAGCTGCGGGCGGCGGGCGTGTCGGCGGAGACCGCGTTCGAGGAGGAGAAGTCGCCGTCGCTAAAGAACCAGCTCCGGGCGGGTTCGCGGCGAGGCGTGCCCTACGTCCTCATCCTCGGGCCGAGCGAAATTCAGGAAGGGAAAATCGCGGTTAAGGAAATGGCGAGCGGCCAGCAGACGTTGATGCCATGGGGAGAGGCGATCGAGAGGATGCGAGCTTCGGCCGGCGGAAGTCCCAAACCTCAAATCCCAAATCCCAACGCCTGAGGATGCAGGCCCGGCTCAAGCGTCTCAAGCCCATCCATTCAAACCACGAAGCAGCGAGTCTTGCGATAGGAGGAGCCCGAAATGAGCGCGCGCGGGATGTTCACAGGAGCGGTCCTGGCGGCCGCGACCCTTTTCGCATTCGAGCTTGCGACGGTCCGAGCGGAAGAGCCCGCGGCTCCCGGCGCGGCCAAGGACGCTTTCCCCGTTTTCCCGCACGCGGACGAAGGGGCCGACCCCGCCGTGACCGCGGAGCAGGGTGGCAAGGGGTTCACCGGCGAGGGCTGGAGGACCAACACCACGTATGACCTCGTCGGCGACCCGCGCGCGATCAAGGGCGGTCGAATCGTGCGAGAGCTGACCGACTTCCCCAACAACCTGCGCCCGGAAGGGCCGGCGGCGAACACGGCCTTCAACTACCTCGCCCGCGACCTCATGTTCGACGGGCTCCTCTTCCTGCACCCCACCACGCTGGAGTGGGCGCCCGCCATCGCGACCCACTGGCGCAGCTCCGAGGACGGACAGACCTACTGGTATCGGCTCAACCCGAATGCGCGCTGGGCGGACGGCACGCCGATCACCTCCGAGGACGTCATCGCGACGTGGGAGTTCCGCGTCGACCCCGACCTCTCCGAGCCCTCGAGCAAGATGACGTACGAGAAGTTCGAGAAGCCCGTCGCCGAGAGCAAGTACATCGTCCGCGTCAAGTGCGTGACGCCGAACTGGCGGAATTTCATCTACTTCTCCGGCATGCACATCTTCCAGGCGAAAGAGCTGCGCGCGCAACCCGTCAAGGAATGGCTCGACAAATACAACTTCCGGTACATGATCCCGAGCGGACCGTACTACGGCGAAGTGAAGGACATCGACAAGGACAAGCAGATCATCACCCTCCGCCGCCGGAAGGACTATTGGGCCGCCGACCACCGCCGGAACGTCGGGCTGTACAACTTCGACGAGCTGACCTACGTGGTCATTTCCGACGACAACATCGCCTTCGAGTCCCTCAAAAAAGGGGACATCGACCTCTACGTCGTCAGCCGCGCCAAGATGTGGGTCGAGGAGACGGACTTTCCGAACGTGCAGCGCGGGCTGGTCCAGAAGCGAAAAATCTTCAACGAGGAGCCTCGCGGTACGTTCGGCATCGCGCTGAATATGAGCCGCCCGCCGTTCGATGACGTGCGGGTGCGGAAGGCCTTCTCCCTCCTCCTCGATCGGAAGAAGCTCCTCGACAAACTCATGTACAACCAGTACCTCCCGCTCAACTCCTATTATCCTGCCGGCGAGTACGAGAACTCCGGGAACCCGAAGAACGAGTACAATCCGGACGAGGCGCAGAAGCTGCTGGCCGAGGCTGGGTGGAAGGAAGTCGACGACAAGGGCCACTTGCTCAAGGACGGAAAGCCGCTCGAAGTCGAGCTGACCTACGACACGAAGACGTTCGAGAAGCACCTGACGGTCTACCAGGAGGACCTTGCGAACGCGGGGATCAGCGCAACGCTGCGCCTGGTTACGCCGGAGACCCGCTGGAAGCTGATGACCGAGAAGAATTTTCAGATGACGATCACAAGCTGGGGCGCGCTCGTCTTCCCGAACCCCGAGACGTCCTACCACAGCCGGCTCGCGCAGGAGAAGGACAACAACAACGTGACCGGCGTCGCGGACCCGCGGATCGACGCGCTCTGCGCGAAGTACGACAAGACCGTCGAGCAGAAAGACCGCGCGGCGATCATCCAGGAGATCGACGGGATCCTTGCCCAGGCCTATCCGTACGTCCTGCTCTGGTACGGCCCCTACACGCGGGTCCTGTACTGGAACAAGTTCGGCGTCCCGGAGAGCGGCATGCCGCGCGTCGGCGACTCGACCGTCTACGAGTGGTTCTGGTGGTTCGACCCGGCGAAGGCGGCCGCGCTCGACGCGGCAAAGAAGGACGCGGGGGCGAAGCTGGAGGTGGGCGGGACCGAGGTGCATTATTGGGAGAAGCGCCGGGGCGCGCGGTGAAGGACGGGTAAATCCCAAATCCCAAATCCCAAATCCCAAAAAAACGACGACCGGCGACGGATCACCATCCACCGACTCGAAACAAGGTTCAAGCCCGGGTTACGCTGCTCAATGGGCTGCTTTCCGTAGGGGCACGGCGTTGCCGTGCCCACGAAGCGAGGCTTCGTGGTCGGCTGCGCGCGACGTCGGCGGCGGTTTGAACCACGCGGTGGGCGAACAGGGTGTGGAGTTGTTGGTCCCCCGGCTCCCGGCATCGACAAGGCGCTGACGCGTGGTCAACTACTTCCTCCGCCGCTTCCTCCTCGTCATCCCGACCTTCCTCGGCATCACCACGCTCGTCTTCGGGATCATGCAGTTGGTCCCGGGCGGCCCCATCGAGCAGGCCATGATGCGCCTCAAGGGGGCCGGCGGCGGCGAGGCGGGCGCCAGCTCGGCCGCGCGCACGGACGTGGCGATCCCGGCCGACGCCCTCGAGGACATGAAGCGCTTCTACGGGTTCGACAAGCCCGTGCACGTCCGGTACGGCCTTTGGCTCTGGAACGTGGTCCGCCTCGACCTCGGCAAGTCCTACGTATACGGGCAGCCGGTCTGGGACGTGATCAAGGCGCGCTTCCCCATCTCGATCTTCATCGGGCTGCTCGGCTTCTTTCTCACCTACTCGATCTGCATCCCGCTCGGTATCCTGAAGGCCGTCCGCCACGGCTCGGCCTTCGACGTCCTCTCCAGCGCGATCGTGTTCGCCGGCTATTCGATTCCCGGCTGGGTCGCGGGCACCGTGCTCCTCATGCTCTTCGGCGGCGGCAGTTTCTGGGACGTCTTTCCGCTTCGTGGCTGGCGGCCCATGGACTGGGAAGAGCGCGACCTCTGGCATAAGATCCTCGGCCAGGCCCACCACGCGTGCCTCCCCGTCTTCTGCTACATGGTCGGCAGCTTCGCCACGCTCACCATCCTCACCAAGAACTCCCTTCTCGAAAACCTCGGCGCCGACTACGTGCGCACGGCCTTCGCCAAGGGGCTCTCCGAGCGACGCGTCATCTTCCTGCACGCGATGCGCAACAGCTTGATCCCCCTCGCGACCGGCATCGGCGGTGCCCTCGGCTTCATCCTCGCCGGGTCGTATCTCATCGAACGGACCTTCTCCATCGACGGCATGGGCTACCTCGGCTACAACGCGCTCCTCAAGCGCGATTTCCCGGTCTCCCTGGGCACGCTCGTGATCAGTAGCCTCCTCATGATGCTTGGGAACATCCTGTCCGACATCATCTACTGCGTCGTCGATCCGAGGATCCGGTTCAAGTGACAACCGACTCCGCACGCGCAGCCGCGGCCGCAGACGCACCTGGGGCCGCGCTCGCGCACGTCGCGCCGCCGAAGCCGTCCGCGTCCCTCTTCCGGAAACGGCTCCGGAAATTCCGGTCGCTCAAGCGCGGCTACTACTGCTTCCTCCTCTTGACCGGGGCCTACCTCCTCTCTTGGCTGTTGCCCTTCTTCGTCAGCAACAAGGCCCTGGTGGTGCGCTACCAGGGCAAGTACTACTACCCTATCCTCCAATTCTACTCCGCGAAGACGTTCGGCATGCCGGGGATCGGGGAGGCGAAATACCGGAAGCTCGCCGAGAAGTTTCGCGAAGCCGGAGGAGAGGACTGGGTCCTGCTGCCGCTCCATCCCTACGGCCCCAACGAAAACCTGCTGAACGAGCTCGAGGGGAACCCTCCCCATCCGCCCTCACGCGCGCACCCGATGGGGACCGACGATCGCGCGCGGGACGTGTTCGCGCGGCTCGCCTACGGTTTCAACATCTCGATCACGTTTGCGCTCATCCTCACCGTCGTCAGCTACGGGATCGGGATCGCCATCGGGGCCGCCCTCGGCTATTTCGGCGGACGCGTGGACATCGTGGGCGTGCGGCTCGTCGAGATCTGGTCGACGGTCCCCTTCCTCTACCTCGTGATGATCCTGAGCGCCATTCTGCTCCCCAAGTATTACCAGGGCCGGAGCGACTTCGTGCAGCCCGGGTTTTGGCTGCTGATCGGCATCATGGGCGCCTTCGGCTGGATGTCCATGACGTTCTACGTCCGCGGCGAATACCTGCGGGAGAAAGCGCGGGACTACGTCTCGGCCGCCGTGGCCACCGGCGCGTCGACCCCGGCGATCATCGCGCGGCACATCCTGCCGAACGCGCTCACGCCCGTCATCTCGCTCGCCCCGTTCACGATCGTCGGCGAGATCGCCTCGCTCGTGGCGCTCGACTTCCTCGGCTTCGGCCTGCCCGCACCGACCCCGAGCTGGGGCGAATTGCTCGGGCAGGGCCTCGACCAGATCGCAAACAAAAACTGGTGGCTGATCACGTTCGCGTTCCTCGCGCTCTTCGGTACGCTCCTCGTCGTCGTCTTCATCGGCGAGGCGATCCGCGAGGCCTTCGACCCCAAGCCGTTCAGCCGGTTGCGCTAGGCAGGCCACGATGACCGCATCCAGCGCGTCCAGCTCGCCCCCGGGAGTGCTGCTCGACGTCCGCGACCTCCGCACCTACTTCCGGACCGAGTCCGGCGTCGCGAAGGCCGTGGACGGCGTGAGCTTCCAGGTCCGCGAAGACGAGGTCCTCGGGATCGTCGGCGAGTCGGGCTCCGGGAAGAGCGTGACGAGCCTCTCCATTCTCCGCCTCATCCCGAACCCGCCCGGGGAGATCGTCGGCGGCGAGATCCGTTTCAAGGGTCAAAATCTGCTCGCGTTGTCGTGGCCCGACATGCGACGCGTGCGCGGCCGGGAGATCGCCATGGTCTTCCAGGAGCCGATGACCTCCCTCAATCCGGTGTTCACCGTCGGCTTCCAGGTCGCCGAAGTCATTCGCCAGCACCAGGAGGTTTCAAAAAAAGACGCGGAGGACCGCGCCGTCGCCGTGCTCGAGGAGGTCGGCATCCCCGACGCCCGGCGCCGCCTCCGCGACTATCCGCACCAGTTCTCGGGCGGCATGCGGCAGCGCGTCATGATCGCCATCGCGCTCGCGTGCAACCCAGCCCTCCTCATCGCCGACGAACCGACCACCGCCCTCGACGTCACCATCCAGGCGCAGATCCTGGAGTTGATGCTCCGGCTGAAGGAGCGCCGCAAAGGCTCCGCGATCCTGCTGATCACGCACAATCTCGCCGTCGTCGCGGAGACCTGCCGGCGCGTGCTCGTCATGTACGGCGGCAAGATCCAGGAGATCGCCCCGGTGAAGGACCTCTTCCGCGCGCCGCTCCACCCCTACACGCGCGGGCTGCTCGGGTCGATCCCCTGGACGGACGCCGAGGGGCACGGCCCGCGCCGGCTGAGGGCGATCCCGGGCATGGTCCCGGACATCTTCGCCCTACCCGCAGGCTGCAAGTTCTGCACGCGCTGCGACGTCAAGGTCCCCCGCTGCGAAACCGAAGAGCCCGAGCTGCGCGAACTGGCCCCCGGCCGGTGGGTCCGCTGTCACGAGGCGAAGCTATGACCGCGGCAAGCACCCACGATCCCGCACGGGTCCCGGCAGGCGCGGGCGCCGCCGCCGTCGCGCACGGCGAGCCGCTCCTGGAGCTCGAAAACCTGCGAGTGCAATTTCCGGTGTACGGCGGGTTCCTGCTCTTGAAAACGGGCGAGGTGAAGGCCGTCGACGGCGTCTCCTTCACCCTCGCGGCCGGCGAGACCCTCGGCCTCGTCGGCGAATCGGGCTGCGGGAAGACGACCCTCGGCAAGGCGATCGTAAACATCCTGCATGTGACCGCGCCGAGCGTCCAGGTGAGCGGCCGCATCCTTTTCCACCGCGGCGCCGGCAAGGATGCCGTCGACCTCGCCACCCTCTCCCCCAAGCGAATGCGCCCGTTTCGCTCGAACATCCAGATGATCTTCCAGGACCCCTATGCCTCGCTGAATCCCCGCTTCACCGTGGGCCGGATCGTCGAGGAGCCGCTCGCGATCCACACGCCGATGACGCGCGCGGAGCGGCAGGAGCGCGTGGCGTGGCTGCTGGAAAAGGTCGGCCTCGGCCGCGAGCAGGCGACGCGTTACCCGCACGAATTCAGCGGCGGCCAGCGCCAGCGCATCGGGATCGCGCGCGCTCTCGCCACGAGCCCGCGGCTGATCGTCGCCGACGAACCCGTGAGCGCGCTCGACGTCTCCATCCAGGCCCAGGTCATCAACCTCCTCCAGGACCTGCAGGAAGAGTTCGGCCTCTCGTACCTCTTCGTCGCCCACGACCTCTCGGTCGTGAAGCACATCTCGAACCGCATCGCCGTGATGTACCTGGGGAGCCTGGTGGAGCTTGGCCCCGCCGACGAGGTGTACTACCGACCGCTCCACCCCTACACGCGCGCCCTCCTCTCCGCCGTGCCGCTCCCCAACCCCGAACGCGACCGCGCGAATCGGATCTTCCTCACCGGCGACGTCCCCTCGCCGATGGCGAAGCCCTCCGGCTGCGGCTTCCGCACCCGCTGCCCGATCGCGAAGCCCTCCTGCGCCGACGCCCCGCCCCCGCTCGCCGGCAAAGGCGGCGGGCGATTCGTCGCGTGCCCGTGGGTGTAGGCCGAGGCTCGAGCTCGAAGTACCGCTCCACGGAAGTCGGTGACCCATAGCCGAAGGCAAGTTCGGCCGCCCGCGAGGCGCGCGAGCGAGGCGTAGTAACGGAGAACCACGTCGAGCGAGCGCAACGAAGCAGGCGGCCGAAATCGCCGAGGAAATTGGTCACCCAATTCTGTGGGGCGGTACTAAGGAAATCCGCTCGACGAGACGTCGCCAGTTCACCACCTGCGTCGGATCGAATTCGATGGCCGTCGTCCGCCGGACCTCGGTCTGGTGGCTCCCCACCGCTATGGCTCCGCGCGATGCGACCGGGAGAAGCTTCGCGTTCACCGACGAAGAACGAAGAAGTAGAACGCCAGCAGCGAGGCGACCACGAGCCCGAGGACGAGGAGGCGGTGCGGTCTGCACCCTGCCCGAGCCGCCGCTCGATCCTCCTCTCCGGGAAACGGCGGTTCGAGACCCAAGGGCCTCCGCGATGCACCGGCCGCAGGTGCCCTGGGCATCGCGGGCAGGCCTTGCGGGAAGGGTGCGGATGGGGTACGCGAGGAAGCAACGACAGCCGGCGGCTGCCGGGTGACAGGCGGCCGTGTCGTCTCGACCTCGCACCCTGTGTCTTCCTCCGCCGCCGCACCGGCCCCGAAGCCAGCCTCGGCGATGATCAGCGGTTCAGTCGTGAGGTCAGTCGTCTCTTCGCCGGCGCTCGAGGGCGCAGTCTCCGGATCCTCGTGGGGCGGCGCAGAGCCACGCGCCACGGCCGTCGCTTCCTCCTCCGGGACCGTCAAGTCTGAGTCCTCGAAGAGCATCTCCCCGTCGAGCGCCTCCGGGGCCGACGCATCTCTCGCGCACGCGGCCAACGCCGCGGCGTTGGCCGCGCGTGCCGCCGCTAGTTCCTCCGCTGACACCCCCGCCCTCTTGCCGGAACTGATTTCCGCCTCCGGCCTGGGGGCGGCCCCGGTTTCCCGGGTACTTCGGGACGCCGGCGGGGCGTCCCATCCGACCGCCAGCCGCTCAAAATGAAGTTGCCGAAGGCAATCGGGGGGAAGGTCGCGCGCGGGGTCCGCCGGCAACGGATCCTCCCAGTACACCGGACGTATGAAGTGAAGTCGGTTCAGCCCCAGGGCATGTTCCCATTCCATCCGAACGTAGGGAGAACCCATCGAGTTGCGGGACCAGAAAAGCTGGAAAACGTCCGCTTGCTCGATCATGCCCTTGAGCCGATCGTCCCAAACCTCCCCGGTCCGAAGGTGGACGAGATCGCGCAGGTATTCGTCTCCGACGCCACGAGCGAACCGCTCGAACTGCTCCACGATGGACACGTCCCTGCGGGAGTAGGAGGCGAAGATCCGCCGATAGGGGCGCATCGCGTCCCGCTGCAAGGGGCCCGGCCGCTTCCCGCTCCCGGCGTCTCCCGAATTCACGCGGATCGACAGCGAGAACTCGGCGAGGAGCAGGCTTCCCAGGAAGACGCTCAATCGCCCTCGGACCGTCCGCCCCTCCAGCGTCGCCGGCGCTCGCAGCCTGAATTCCTCGCGGTGCACGGATTCCATCCATTGGAAGCTGCGGCTGGGCGGATTGATTTCCAAATCCGGGAGATGGGGGAGGAACGTGATCTGGCTCCCGGACGGCACGGCCTGTCGGCTATCCTGCGCCGCCTGCTGATAGCGTTCGGCGTCGGCTCCGAGAACCTGGGCTGCCTGTCGAGCGACCTCCTCGACGGGATCCGGCTCATTCGCGGGCGCGTCCGGTGCTCTCTCCGAAAGGTGCGCAAAGGCGAGCAGCGTGTGCCAACGCCCGGCATCGATCACCCGAGGCCGGTACAAGGTGAACTGGGCGTTTTCGTGCAAGTGGAGGGGGCGGTTCTGCGCTGAGGGTGCCGGCGGTGGGGCGGGTTCGGTGATTTCGGTCCGGGGCTCGTTGGGGACGCGCGGGGCAGCCCCTGGCGAGATGGGGCGTCGGTCTTCAAACGCGTCGTGCGATCGAGCGACGTCCGAGGGGTGAGGTCGGACCTCGCGGATGAGGTAGTCGCCACGGACGACGCTTCTCGTCGGGCCCAGATCCGCCGGATGCAGTGGGCGGTCCGGAGCGGAGCGCACCGATGGCGGGACGCACCGCGCGATTTCGGTCCTGGGCTCGTTGGGGAGGCGGGGAGCGGCGGCCGCCGGGGGGCGCAGGTCCCCCTCCTCGCCCAGGCCGCCGGTCTTCGTCGGACCGATCGCACGTCCGGCACCCTTTACTTCCCTCACAGCCTCCTCGCCCAGGCCGCCGGCTCTCCCCGTAGGACCATCCGCCTCCCGCCTGAGGCCCGGGCCATCGAGTTCGCGCGCGTACTCCCCCCGAGCGAACGCGGGGTCCGAGGCATCGAGTACGCGCTCGCCCAGGTCGATGAGCGCGAACTCGATCCACGACCCGGCCTCCGCCCCCGATTTGGGTCGATGGGTGGGCTCGGGATCCAGGAGCCGCAGGACGAGCTGGTCGACCCGCTTTGGCACGCTGGGACGGAACGCGGACGGTGCGGGAGCGGGCACCCGTTTTCGTGCGCACAGCTCGAGGACGCCTCCGGACCCAAAGGGGAACTGGCCGGTCAGCATCCGGAAGAGTGTTACGCCGAGAGCGTGTGTATCGAACCAAGGGGCCGACGCTTCCGCCTCGAACTGCTCAGGCGGCATGTAGGCGGGGGTGCCGCAGTGCGCCACCGGTCCGCCGTCGGCCGGATCCCCCGGCAGGGACGCCAGGTCGAAGTCGCCGAGCTTCGCGCTCCCGAGAAGGATATTCGAAGGCTTGACGTTTCGGTGGACAATGCCCTTCTCGTGGGCCGCGGCGAGGGCGCGACTCACGTCGAGTCCGACCCTTAACGCTTCCACGGGAGAGAAGGGACCCTTGTCCCGTATTCGTGCCTCGCAGTCTCCGCCGGGCACGTACTCCGTCGCGAGGAAGTCCAGGTCCGTCTCGCGGCCGCCCTCGAACACACGGACGATGTTGGGATGTTCGCCGAGAAGGGAGGCGGCACGCAGCACACGCTCGAGTGTCCAGGCGTACTTCCTGTGCACCACGCGGATGACCACAGGCCGGTCCGCGCTCCGCTGGTGCGCAAGGTACATTCGTGAGATTCCCCCTTGGGACAGGGGGCGCAGGAGGCGATACTCGCCCTTGCCGAGCATCCGGCCAACGAGGGAGAGGGCGGGCGGCACTTCCCGGGAATCAATGGAACTCTGCCGCCTCTCCACCTCACGCCTGACCGTCTCGACCTGGGCCTGGCTCAGGTAGCCCTTGAGGACGAGGAGGCCCTCCATACCCTGCTCGGAGACTCCTCCCTCCCGCGGAAGCGCAGTGCACTCAGCGATCTCCTGTGGGGTGACCAGCCCCAGCTCAACGGCCACCTGGCCGAAGAACTTCTCCCCCGAAGGGTCGTCAAGCGACACCATGAGGAAGCCCCTTGTCGTAGGTCGATGCTTCGAACCCCCGCTTGGCTTCGCCGCGTTGTCCGATTTCGTATTCGAGCTTCCGACGGATTTGGGTGTCGAAGGAGAAACACCGACGACGAATGGATCCTTGGCGGGACGCGCGCGGTCGAAGTCGGGACGAGCGGTGAGGCACTCGCCCCCTTTAGACGGTAGCCGGCCTGTGCCCGAGCGATTGCAGCCATTTTAGCGACCCCCGCGCCGCGCAGGCAAGCCAAAGTGTGCCCGAGTCCGGTCCCCGATTGCACCGATGGACCGGCCTCCGCGGCCGTGCGAGGATGCCTTGCTTCGTTGTAACCTTTCACTGGGGAAGCACGGAGAAACGGAGGCCTCGCGGATGACCTTCGCCGGCTTTACGAACACACGATCTTCCGAGAGCAAGGGTGTCGGCTCTCTTTCTGACAGGATTACAGGCTCAACCGGATATCTCACTGGCGACGTCTCGTCCCCAAGCGCGAAGCCCTCCGGCTGCGGCTTGCGCACCCGCTGCCGGATCGCGAAGCCCTCCTGCGCGGACGCCCCGCCACCGCTTGCCGACAAGGCGGGCGGGCGGTTTGTCGCGCGCCCATGGGCCGGCCCTTTCAAGGTGCAAAGCACGAGTCGTCTCCTGTGAAATGGAGCATCAAGGGTCGGCTCTCGGAACGGGCGAACGTCCCACTGCCATTTTCCGCTGGCCACCAGCCCTTGTGGTGCAGGGCTTCCGCCCTGCACCGTCGGGGCAACCGGCGTCGAGAACACGGAGCTGGGAGTGGGCGGGAGCGGCTCCTGGAGAAACCGGGGAGGTGCTTTTCATTGTCCGCGCGCGACTGGGTGCGGGGCGGACACGTCCACCGAAGCGCCGCGCGCGAAGGCGGAAGCCCTGCACCACAATGCGCACTCAAGTCGCATGATCACGTGAGCAGCCTACTTGCCGCTGGAACAAGGGGCTGCGCAGCCACCTTGAAAGGGCCGGCCCATCGCCCTAGCGCAGCGTTGACGACGTCCACACACGATTCCTGGGGGCGCGGGGATCCCTCCGCGGGACATCGAGGCCCATGTGGCGGGTCGCATGGGCCGGAGGCCCCCCCCCCCCCAGGAGCCAGGGCGCTTGCTCGAGGGCAATCGCCGCTCAACGGCATTCTGGCAGCACGTCCACACGGGCGCGCCCCTCACGGCAGCGCCGGCGGCTCATAGGCGCAGAGGGACTCGATCCAGCCGAGGATGCGACGCTGGAAGAGCGCGCCGCCCGCGAAGCGATCCCGGAGCCAGACTGCGGGCGCCGCCTCGAGTTGGCCCATGCGCCCGATTCGCCGCGCGCGAAGCACCACCTGTGACGTGCGTTCGCGCCGCCGTTCGACGTACGACGCGAGCCCGGCAGCGAGGTCCGGCGCCGCGCGCAGCGCGTCCGCGAGCACGAGCGCGTCTTCGAGCGCCAGGGTCGCCCCCTGGCCGAGGTTCGGCGTGCTCGGATGAGCCGCATCGCCGAGCAGCACTGCACGACCCGCACCCCAGCTCCGCACCGGGTCCCGGTCGTAAACGTCGATGCGCAAAATCGCCTCCTGCGCAGCCGCCTCGACCGCCGCGGGGACCGGCTCCCGCCAACCGGCCACGAGCCGACGCACGTCGGCCTTGCGGCCATCACGCCCGTCCGCGCCGCCCTCTCGCGCATTCCGGATCGCCCACCAAAAGGCCTGCCCGGCCCCGCAGGGGAGCAGGCCGAAGCGGGTGCCCGCCCCCCACGTTTCGATCGAGACCGACCGGTCGAAGGCAGGGTGCTCCAGCCGCGCAAGCGCCGCGTAGCACGTGTACCCGACGTAGCGCGCCGGGCCATCCGCCAGAAGCGCGGCGCGCGCCTGCGAACGCAGACCGTCCGCGCCGACCAGGAGGTCGGCGGCGGCCTCCCGCCCGTCCGCAAATCGCCCCACCACCTCCGCGCCCCGCTCCTCGAGCGCCACGAGGCGCGAGCGCACGTGGACGCGCGCTGGCCCGACCCGCGCCGCAAGGGCGGCGAGCAGGTCCGGCCGTGGCACGCACAGGATCGGCGCGCCGAAACGCTCCGCGTAGTCGGCGGCCCCGCTCGCGCCGATGGGCCGCCCATCCCAGCGCCGGACCTCGAAGCGCTCGAACCGCGAGGCGCGCTCGACCACCGCGTCCTCCACGCCGAGCCGCCGCAGGGCCTTCACGCCGTTGGGCCAGACCGTCAGCCCCGCGCCGATCTCCCGCAGCGCGTCCCCCTGCTCATGCACCTCCACGCTCCAGCCGCAGCGCGCGAGGGCGATCGCCGCCGCGAGCCCGCCGATCCCGCCGCCGACCACGAGCGCGCGCCCCGCTCTCATCCCCGCCCTCCGGCGCCACCGAGCCAAAAAAAGACCGCGGCGGCGGCGAAGGTCGCCCAGGCGTCCAGCGTGACCCAGACCGGGACCCGCCGGCCCATCGCCTTCACGCGCGCGATCCCCTCTTCGAGCGGCGCGCTCGCGACCTGCCGCGCCAGCCGCGCGAGGTCGACGGTCACGAAAAGCCAGGACGCGGCGAGCGGCGCCAATGCGGCCCAGCCGGCCACGCCCAGCCCGCGCGTCCGCGCCATCCACGAAAGCGCCGCGAGGAGGCACGCCCCGCCCGCGGCCGCGAGCCCCGCGGCGAGCCCGATCCCGCGCGGCAGCCCGAGCGCGATGATGGTCGTGCGAATCCCGAATTTCAGGTCCTCCGGGTAGTCCTCCGCCGTGTTGACGAGGATCGCCCCCATTTGCAGCGCGGCATAGCCGACCGCGACGGCCAGCAGCCCGCCCGAGACCCGGTCGCTCACGAAAAGCTCGGCGAGCGCCATCGGCACGACGAAGATCACGGCCCACAGGCAGACGAGCTGCCCGACCCCGCGCGACTTGAAGTGCACGGGCGGCAGAGAATACGCCCCTCCGAGGAACAGCCCGAAGACGACCAGGCCCAGGAGCGTCCAGCGGCCGGACGTCGCGGCCAGGTGCGCGGCGAGCGCGAGCGAGGCGAGCGCGGTCCCGACGGTCTGCGCCGCCACGTTGCGCACGCCGAGCGTGTACACGGCACGCGAGAGGTGCGTCTTGTAGATCGCGTCGCGATCGCGGTCCGCCAGGCAGTTGACGATGTCCCCGTAGTGGAAGAGCAGAAAAAAAAGCGCAACCCCTTCCCAGAGAAAGCCGCCGCCGAAGACCCGCGGCCCGGGCGCGGCCAGCAGGACGGGCACGGCGACGATCGGCACCTCGGCGAGCCAGTACTCCGGCCGCCGGATCCATAGGTTTGCGAGCAGGAACTCCTTCAGCTTCACAGCACGTTGATCCTCTCGATGTCGCGCGCCCCGCCCTCGGCGAAGGCCCGACGACCGTGCAGGAGCGCATGATTGTCCGCGAGCAGGAAGTCCCCGGCCGACCACGGCACGGCGAGGCAGACCTCGGGCGCATACAGCCGCCGGCGCATTGAGGCGAGGAACTCCGCGTGCTCCGCGGGCGGCAGGCCGTGGATGTCGAGGCGGACCGGGTTCAGATCCACGACCGGCTCGGCGAACCGCAGCACCTCTTCGTGCGTGACCGGGTGGCGACCGAGAAGCGGCACCCGCACCGAGCCGCCGTAGTGGACGACCTTCTCGGTGGAATAGGTGACCTCCACGCCGGCCCAGCGGCTACGCTCCTCCGGCGTCGCGGACGCCAGCACCCGCGTGGTTTCGGCGAAGAGCGTCTCCCCGCCGCCCCCGGCCGCCGGCGCTGCCCGGCATTGAAAAAAAATGTACCTTGGCACGCGCGCCGCGAACGCGCCGTCCCAATGCAGCGGGACCTCGCTCGTCGTGAAGAGGTAGTTCTTCGCGTGCGGGTCGACGCGGAGGTGGTTCACGTAGCCGAACTCCCAGCGCAGGAGCTCGCCCAGTCGTTCGGCGCAGGCGATGAAGGCCGGCTCGTCGAGCGCGCGGAAGCCTCGAAAGAGCGCCACGCGGTGGAGGCGGAGCCACTGGTGCACCGACTCGGGAGCGAGGTCGCGCAAATCGGCCGAGGGGGCGGCGGCGGCCCGCACTTCCAGCCCATACGGAGTCAGGGGGGCGAGCGTCGGATTCATGGCCATCCTCCTCGACAGGCACCCTTTCGTCCAGGCGGCATCGTGCCCTCACCGTGAGGTTGTTTTGGCGCTCGGCATGGCCAGATGACTCGGCCGCCCGTCCGGACCGCAAACGACGGCCGCGCCCTTTTCCTCGGCCTCCCGGCGTTTGCGCAGCGTGAACCGGTCCGCCTCCAGCACCGCCGCCCCGTGCCACGGCGTGAGCCAGGCGTCCTCGGCCGGGACCAGCAGGATGCCGATCTTGTCCGCGTGCGGCGACTGGGGATGGATCGAGAGCCGGAGCGCACTCGGGAAACACTCCGCGATCAGCCGCCCCCACGCATTCGAACGCCGGATCACCTCGTACGCCAGCTCTTTGGTTTCCTCCCGCACTTTGTTCCGGCTCTTGCCGGCCTCGACCTCCACGCGATCTTCGAACAGGAACCGGTGGATGCCGTCGAAGAGCCGGCGATGGTGGTCGTGTTCGCGGCAGCGCGCCCGCACGGTTTCGAGCGGCTCCGAGTAGCGCTCGTCCAGGAGCCGCCGCATCGCGTCGAAGTCGGTCCCATCAAAGGCGTCCTCCATGCGGAAGACGTCGAGCGCGGTGTCGCCGAGCCGTGCGACGAGGGCTTCGATCTCGCGGCCATAGCGGGTTACGTCTTCGTCTTCGACGCCGACCAACCGGCCGAACGCCCGTCCGTCCGAGCAGATCGTGATGCGCGCCCCGGGCGGATAGACCTCGCGCACCTCCTCGCAGACCGACTGCAGAAAGCCGAGCGACAGTTCCTCGCCGAGGTCGGGTAGCCGGCCGAGGACTTTGCGCTCACTCGGGCTCTTCGCCGGAAAGGCGGGCAGGACGAAGTGCACGGGCCGGCCGGCCTCGACGAAGGACTCGACGAGCGGCAAATGCAGGGCGAGGCAGGCGGAGCAGGGTGACTTCGCGCATGCGCCCGCGTCCGGTCGCAGCCGGCGGTGGCGGAAGACGCGGCGCAGGACGTTCTCGGCGGCACCGTGTCTTTCGGGGTCGTTGGGGGGGACGAGGATGCCGCCCACGATCCCCTGGGTGCGCTCGAGCAGCCGGCCTACGAGCCGCCCCAGCCCGGGGACGCGGGCGAAGCGGACGCCGAACGCGAGCAGATCGCGCGCCAGATCCACGGCGGCGCGCGTCGACGCCCGGCCGGGCGTGCGGTCCAGCGTCCAGCACAGGATCAGGCCGAGGTGGAGCGCGTAAAGGAGGCGCGCAAGGCGTGCGTCGCGCGGCGCCGGCGGGCGGTCGGCGGCTCCTTGCACGACGGCGGCGAAGACCCCGGCGACGCGACGCCGCACGGCGTCCGTATGCTCGCCGAGGACGCCGAGCCGCGAGGAGGGATCGATCCCGGCGGCGAAGAGCGCCCCGAGCGCGGCATGGTGCGGCTCGAGGAGGTCGAGCTTCGCGGTCATCGCGGCGTGAAAACGCGGCCCCACCCGACCCTTCGGCAGCTCTTCGACCCTCCCCTCCAGGTCGGCCGCGAGGCGGTGGTAGAGGGCGAGGACCAAGCCTTCCTTGAGCGGGTAGTGGCGGTAGACCTCCTCGAGCGGCACGCCGGCCTCTTCGGCGACATGCGCGAGCGTCGTGTCCGCGTAGCCCGCGCGCTCGAAGAGGGAGAGGGCGATGTCGAGAATGCGTCGCCGCGCGCGCTGGTCGATGGTCGGCATGTCGCCCTCCGCCACAGGACCCCGCCACCTGGGGGGCCGGGGAGCAACTCTAGCAGGTCGAGGTCGGGAGTGGGAGTGAAATCGGCCCGGACTCGTGAACGCCACTCGAATTCGAAGGGGCTCGATGCGTTGCGCTCAGCGCGAAGCGAGAGTCCCTTGCTTCCCGGTGTGCCTCCGAGTAGAATCCAGGAATCGCCGGCCCGGTCGCAGCCCCCGCGCGGACGCGGACCGCGCCGAAGCGGTTTTCTTTTCCCCTTGTTCCCCGCGAGACGGCATGGCCGAAACCATCCCGCGCGACCTCATCGCGAGGCTGCCGAAAACCGATCTACACCTCCACCTGGACGGGTCGATCCGCCTCCCTTCGCTCATCGAGCTGGCGCGCCAGGCGAACGTCGTCCTCCCCTCGTACACGGAGGAGGGCCTGCGCGAAAAGGTCTTCCGCGACCAGTACGCGAGCCTCGAGGAGTACCTGCAGGGCTTCGGCTACACCTGCGCCGTGATGCAGACGCGCGAAAACCTGGAGCGCGTCGCCCGCGAGCTGGCGGAGGACAACCAGGCGGAGGGCGTGCGGTACATCGAGGTGCGGTTCGCGCCGCAGCTCCACGCGCACGGCGACCTCACGAGCGTCGAGGTCCTGCGCGCGGTGGACGCGGGTCTGCGACACGCGAAGCAGGCCTTCAACGCCCGTCCCGAGATCGTCAGCGGCGCGGAACCGCCGTTCGAATACGGCATCATCGCCTGCGCGATGCGGTTCTTCAACGAGCACTTCTCGACGTTTCACAAGAACTTCGTCGAGGCCCACCGCTACTCCGACAAGGACCGCGTGTACGGCCTCGCCTCGATGGAAATGGTGCAGGCGGCGATCCAGGCGCGCGACCAGCACGGCGTGCCCGTCGTGGGCTTCGACCTCGCGGGGCCGGAGGACGGGTATCCGCCCGGCGACCACCACGAGGCCTACGGACTCGCGCACCGGAACTTCCTCAAGAAGACGGTGCACGCGGGCGAGGCGTACGGGCCGGAGAGCGTCTTCCAGGCCATCACGGAATGCTACGCGGACCGGATCGGCCACGGCACCCTCCTCTTGAACCCGAAGGCGATCCGCGACCCCGCGATCGTCGACCGCGGTCGCTACGTGCGGAACCTGGCGCAGTTCATCGCCGACCGGCGGATCACCATCGAGGTCTGCCTCACCTCCAACCAGCAGACGAATCCCGCCTATCGCAAGCTGGAGGACCACCCCTTCCGCGGCATGATGGAGCACCGGCTCTCGGTCACGCTGTGCACCGACAACCGGACCGTCTCGCACACGACGGTGACCGACGAGGTGCACAAGGCCGTCACGACCTTCGGCCTCGGCATGAAGGACCTGAAGAACGTGATCGTGTACGGGTTCAAGCGGAGCTTCTACCCGGGGAACTACACGATCAAACGCGAGTACGTCCGAAGGTGCATGGAGTACTTCGAACGCGTGGTCGACGGCACCCAGCCGCCGCGGCCCGGCGCCTGAGGCCGATCGGCGGTGCTGCTCCACGCCCTCACCCCCTCCCCCTCCCCGCGCCCGTCTCCCTTCACTTGCCCCCCGGCGGCGGCGGCCTGCGCCCCCCCGGCGTGTTGGGGTCGGTCTGCGGAATGGCCGTGTCCCAGTGCGCGCCCGCCTGGCGCCCTGCACGCACGTGTTCCGCGTAGACTTTCTCCCCCGGCTGATACGCGGCCACCGCGTCGCTGAGCAGCTTGCGCAAGGCGGCGGCATCCGCGGTGGACGGCGCGCTCGCCGCCACTTTTCCGTCGAGTCCGAATTTCCCCGGACGAACGACCAGCAGGCTCGCGTCCTTCGGCACGCCGCCGATCGCGTGCAGCTCGGCCTCCGCCGCGGCCCGTGCGAAGCGCAGCTTCCCGGCAAGCGCCTCCTCGGCCGCCACCGGCCCCAGTCGCTCCAGCAGCGCGTCCGCCTCCTTGTCTTCGCCGCGGACGAGCACGAGCAGCCGCTGATCGCAGGCCGCGACGTCGAGCGCGAGCCTCACCGTGGCGTAGAGCGGCACGGCGGGCGCGACGCCGGCCTTCCCTGGGAAACGGGCACAGATCCGCCGCAGCTCGGCGGCGAACTCCTTCGCGTCCCTGAAGTCGAAGGACGGCGACCGCCCGGTGCGGGCAAGGCGCGTGACGCCGTCGGGCTCGAGCAGGGCGAACACCGTATTTTCGAGCGTGCCCGCGCGGCCGGTGAAAAGGGCGGTGAGCTGCTTGGCCTCCTCCGCGCTTTCGTAGGTGGCGGGCCGGATGCAAACGAGCGCGCGGCTGGCGGCGATCACTTCGGCGTTGGACAGGAAACTCCCGTCCGAGCGAGTGTAG
Organism: Planctomycetota bacterium; assembly: GCA_016197205.1. Classification (GTDB taxonomy): domain Bacteria; phylum Planctomycetota; class MHYJ01; order WSZJ01; family JACPWG01; genus JACPWG01. The sequence goes on along the minus strand of JACPWG010000060.1, from coordinate 30,186 downwards.
CCGGGTCACCAAACCCCGGGGATGTTGTGGCACTGCGGCGTGGCGGAGAAGACGAGGATCGCCTTGCCGGTACGCTTCGCCTCGGCAAACCCTTGCTGAAGGCTGCCGAACCAGGCGATGGGCGCGGTGGCGGTGAGGTCCGGGTCTCCCTGGTCGGCGTTTTCGAGGACCGCGGGTTGGGCCGAGAGCGGGGCGGCGGAGGCCAGGAGCAGGACGAGGGCGGCGAGCGGGATCGATGTCAGTCTCATGAGCGACCTCCAGCAGCGCAAGGTGAGCGTGGGGGGACCCGGCGTGGTTGATCCGCAGGTCCCGGAAGTCAATTCAATACCTCGCCCACCCGGCGATTCGCAGGAGGTTACGCAGGCGCCGGGCCGTCGCGCGGCGCGAGCTCGATCTGCGAGGCTGGGCGCATGGCCGTGCGGCGCGAGGCTTCAGGCCGGGCCGTAGATCGAACTCCGGCGGCTCGCGAAATCGTGTTGGCGAATGCAGGCCGCGATGGCATGGGCGATGTTCTCGCGCCCAGGGACCGACGGCGCCCTGTGAGCAGCAAGACCCCAGCCTGCCGGTGACCCCGCTTCTTGACGCACGGAAAACCGCGCCGGCCGGACCCTGCGCGACTCCTTACGACCGCGGGAATCCCCTTGCTCAGCCGCCATCGCCAAGGGTAGACTACCCTACGGTATTGGAAGGAGTCAAGCACATCACCGAAACGAAGGAGGAGCTCCGGTCCGGAATCGGTCGCGGGAGGCCTATCCTCCGAACCGGGTCCAGCTAATCCCCTCACGAGGAATTCGTATGAAAAACAAAACGAGTTACCGTGGGCACGTGGAGGACGGCGGAGTCGTCCTCCACGAGCGTACGAGCTTGCCGGACGGAACGGAGGTACTCGTCGTGCCGCTCGATCCAGCCCCTGGCTCCCCTGCAGCGGTGCTGGCAGCCGTCAAGCGCCTGCGAGGAATCAAATCGGAAGACGTCGACGATTTGATGAGTTTCGTCAAGGAGGGTCGGCATCCCGCCAACTATCGGGATCCGCTCCGCCCGCGTCGCGGGAGGTAGTGTGGCCCTCTTCCTGCTCGACACGAGCACGTTGAGCCATCTCCTCCGGCGCAACCCGCGTGCTCTGGAGCGTCTCGACCGACTCGTCGCTCCGGATCGCGTGCTCACATGCACCATCGCGGTCGGAGAGCTCCAGTACGGCCTTGAGCGGATGCCTCAGGGTCGCAAGCGCAACTCGCTTGCGGAAGGGATCGGCGAGCTCCTGCGTTGGCTTACGATCGAACCGATTTCTGTCGAAACAGCGCGAGCCTACTCGCGCATCAAGGCAAGTGCAGAACGGCGAGGTCAACGCATGGAAGAGAACGATCTCTGGATCGCCGCTACCGCAATTTCGCTGGGAGCCGTCCTCGTCAGCGCGGACGGCGACTTCGAACGCGTGGGCGCCCCGTTGGAGTTGGAGGACTGGACGAAGTAAAGAGCGGGCGTTCAGGTTCGAGTGGGTGGGTCCAACGGCAGTCGCGGGGCACTCGTCCCCGAGAGCCCCCAGCGGCCGTGACACAACCTCCAGCGGCGCAGTGTGGGCGTGGGCAAATGCGGCGTGGGCGGACCCGACGCGTGTGCCTTCGCCAGCCTCGGAACTCCCCTCAATGCCTCGTACAGCCGGCAATTCGCAAGAGGTTTCGCAGCCGCCGGGCCGTCACACGGCGCGGACTCGACCTGCGCGGCCGACAGCATGACCGTGCGGCGCGAGGCCTCAGGCCGGGCCGTAGATGGCACTCCGGCCGCTCGCGAAATCGTGCCGGCGCACGCAGGCCGCGATGGCCTTGGCGATTTTCTCGCCCCCATGAACCGACGGCTCGATGTGATTCACGAAGTCTGTGGGCTCGGTGCAGCAGAGCCGCAGGTCGATCACAGGTACGCGCGCGCGGAACGCGGCGGTGAGGATGGCATCATTGAAGATCGTGAGCGCGGCGAGCAGTTCTCGCCGCCGCTGGAGGTTTTCCGCTTGCGGATGGTAGATGGTGCAGACGGCGGTGGGCAGGCCGAGCGCGAGCGCCGCGTCAAGCAGCCGGGTGTAATCGCCGGAGAACAGCTCCGACACGCCCGCGACCGCGTCAAACAGCGGACCAGGGGACCTCGCAGGGTGGTCGAGGATGCCGACATGGCCGATGGCGTCGTTTCCTCCGGCGCTGAGCACAAGGCACCCAGCATCCGCCGGCACACCTTCGAGTTGACGGCGCACGTCGCTCACTACGCTGCCGTCGCGGGCGAGAAGCGTCGCCTTCCAATTCGCGCCGAGGAGCGTGCGGAGCTGACACACGACGTCCGGACCGTCCCCCACGTACGCACGATTATCGAGAATCGAGTCCCCGAGCAGAACAATATGCGGTTTCGCCGGCACAGCCATGGCGAGTCTCCTCGCGGGATGGACGAGGTATGGACCCTGGGGAAGCGGTCAGCCCACCGCGATAGACCGGCTCTCCCGCCTCAGGGGCCGCGTCGCAGCATTTCCAGCGCGCGCGCGACCCGGCGCTCACGAGTCTCGGGACGCTTCGCCTCGGCGATCGCGTCGGCGTGCTCCCGCTGGTGCGTGTAGGACAGCCGCGCCCATCCGGCGGCGGCCCGCGCGTCACCGGCAAGGGCCACGGCCAGCTCGGGCGGCGGCGTGACGATGCGAGGCTCGTCGTCGCTCTCGATCGTCACCGTGACCCGCTCGCCGACCGTGACGCCGGCCGCGTCGCGATTCGACTTGCGCACGCCGACGTAGGACTTGCCCCCATACACGGAGAGGGTCGAGCGCCACGTGTGTTTGCCGATGGTCACCTTCACCGGCGGCCTTGCGCGCCCAAACACCGCCTTCACGTCGAAAGGGACCTCCACGAAGAGGCTCCCTGGGTCGTCGGTGCCGAGAACGCCGCGAAAAGTCTTCTTCATCGGGCCCTCCCTGCGAGTCGCCAGGCCCCGCGCTGTCCGGCGGGAAACACCTGGAACGCGAGGCCGAGGGGTGCTACTCTCCGCACGGCGATCGAAGCTTCTGCGCCGGCGTTCGGGTGGCAGCGATAGGGGATCACCGATCCATGGGCATGTACATGCATGTGGTAACCATCCGCGATGCGAACATCGCTCGCGTCCTCCAGGATCCACCTCTGATTTGGCGCGTGCTGGAGCCTGCCGATACGGAATTGTATGAAGAGGCGCGGAGGGCCTCGCGAAAACGCGGGTGTTTCTCCTGGCTGTTCGCGGGCGGCTCCCGCTCCGACCAAAGCGGCCCGGCGGCCGATCTTGCGCTGCTGGATGACGAGGGGATCGACACCGACCTGGATAAGGCGTGGAACGGGATCCACTACCTGCTGACGGGAACGTCGTCGGAGGGCGTCCCGCCGCTCAATTTTCTGCTCGCAGGGGGAACACCGGTCGCAAAGGTTGAGGTGGGGTATGGACCGCCTAGGGTCTTCCGGGCACAGGAGACGAAGGCTCTCCTGGAGGTCCTGTCAGAGTTCACGGAGAGTGAGCTTGGCCGTCGATTTCATCCACAAGACATGCTGGCCAAGGGAGTCTATCCAGAGGTTTGGGATCGCGGGGAGGAAGAGCTGGAGTACCTGCTCGATTACTTCCTCGCGCTTCGCGGTGCGCTCGATCACGCTGTTCGACGGGGTCTCGGCGTCGTGCTCTACATCTCATGAAGACGCTATGCAGCGCCGGCGGCCCTGACGCAAGGGCACCCTGCGAGCGCGAACAGGCGTCCGTGAACGCGACGAGGATTGCACAACGCGGAAGAGAGTGGCGCCCCGAACGGGATTTGAACCCGTGTCGCAGACTTGAAAAGCCTGTGTCCTAGACCAGACTAGACGATCGGGGCGGCGTGGGGCTGGGGGAGCACCGGGAGGCGGCCGGAGGCGGCCGGCCGCGGCGACGCCAAGGGCACGCGCGACGGAGATACCGGCGGAACGACCTCCACGCGAGCCGAGTGGTGAGGGCGGTGGGATTCGAACCCACGGCCAACAGCTTAAAAGGCTGCTGCTCTACCGACTGAGCTACGCCCCCACGAAGGGTTCTCGCCGTTCACCCTCCGCGCGACGGGCCGCAGGGGGGGCGCGCCTCGGAAACCCCGGCGGGCGGACATTATACCGGCCGACCGAGGACGCGCAAGCGTTTTTCAGGCAAGAGCGCCCCCTCGCCCGGGGAGCCCCGCGCCGAGGCGCTCCCCGCGGCCAGCCGCGCTTTTCCGCCCAGTTCACTTCGTCGGCAGGTAGCTCGACACCTCGCGCGCGAATTCGCTCACGCGGATCGGCTTCTCGATGAAGCCACGACAGCCGGCCGCCAGCGCCTGGTCCTTTTCCGCGGGCAGGACGCACGCCGTGAGGGCCACGATCGGCGTGTCGCGCGTCTCCGGAAAAGACCGGAGATCCGCCGCGGTCGTGAAGCCGTCCTGCTCGGGCATCTGCAGGTCGAGGAGGATCAGGTCGGGCCGCTCCGCACGCGCCCGCTCGACCCCCTCCCGCCCCGTGCGCGCCGCGAGGACCCGAAAGCCGGAGCGCTCCAGGATGTAGCGGCACAGGTAGATGTTGCTCTCCCGATCTTCGATGAGGAGCACGCTCGGTGGCAAGCTCATCCACCCGCCTTCGCCTTCGCCGGCACCGGGGCCGACGACAGCGGCAGTTGAAGGAGGAAGCGGCTCCCGCGACCGGGGACGCTCTCCACGGTCAGGTCCCCCCCCAGCAAGCGGGCAAGCTTCCGCGAGAGCGCGAGCCCCAGGCCCGTGCCCTCGTGCGCCCGCCGGTGTGAGCCGTCAAGCTGCCGGAATTCCTGAAAGAGCAACGGCTGCTCCTCCGCGCGGATGCCCGGCCCCGTGTCCTCCACGCCAAGCTCCAGCCGGCCGTCCGCGGTCCGGCACTCGACGCGGATCTCCCCCTCGTCGGTGAACTTCACCGCGTTCGACAGGAGGTTGATCAGGATCTGCTTCAGACGAAATTCGTCCGTGACGAGGGCGAACGGCGGGGGCTCCGGGACCACGAGGGAGAGCCCCTTCTGCGCCGTGCTCGGCCGGTAGCGCTCGTCCATCTCCCGCAGGACGGTCGAGAGGTTCACCGGCGCGGGATCGACGGCCATGCGCCCCGCCTCCACTCGCGAAAGATCCAGGAGGTCGTTGATGAGCGCGAGCAGGTGCCGGGAACTGGATGCCACGATGCCGAGCTGCTGCCGTTGCTCCGCGAGCAGCGGACCGGGCAGCTCCTGCAGGAGCACGTCGGTGAAGCCGAGGATATCGTTCAGCGGGCTGCGGAGTTCGTGGCTCATGTTGGCGAGGAATTGCGTCTTCATCCGGTCGGTGGCGCGGAGCCGCAGATTCATGTCCTCGAGTTCTTTTTTCGCCTGCTCCGACGCCCGAAGCCGGCGGGCGGTCTCTTCGTAGCGGGTCTTGTAGCCGAAGACGTCGAGCACGCCGCGCTCCGGGCTCGGCGTCGCGCCCGCCGCCCGGCGTCGCTCGCGCGCCACGAAGGCGGCCAGGAGCGCCGTGTAGACCGCAGCCGCCACGGGTTTCGAAACGACCTGGCCGCGGAGAATCTCGACGTACTCGGGTCGACCGTAGAAGGCGCCGGTGTTGAAGAGCAGGACGTCCACGAGCGTGGTGAGCAGGAACGCCAGGAAGAGGCGCAGCCACTCGGGGATCCACCGCGCGTTGTTCACGAGAAACTGGTAGGCGACGACCAGGAGGAAGAAGTCGATGACGATCGCCACCCCGCTGGAGAGCACCATGCGCCAGGGGGCGAAGCCCGGCAACGGGCCCGAGGCGTCCGCACGATGCGTGAACGGGGCCAACATCTGAAACACGTGGACGTGATCGTACCAGACGTAGAAGACGTTCACGCCGATCATGCAGAGGATGAGCCGGCGGGCGACAGGGGTCCCCTCGCAGACGTAGAGGAGGAGAATGCTGAAGAGCAGCCCGGAGAAGAGCACGAAGGACGCGGGCATCACGGTCACGCCGAAGGGGAAGTCGACCTGCCCGTTCCCCGTGTAGGCGTACATCACGGCCTGGAGCGCGCCCACGAAGCAGAAGAGAGGGGCGAGGCCGAGGGGCCTCCGGAGCGCGTAGATGGCCAGGACCGAGAGTCCGACGACCAACATCTCGCCAAGGAGGATCAGAAAGGAAAGGTGGACCGGGGACATCCCCCCTCCGCGTGCGCTACCGAGGGATCAGATTCGGGAGAACCCCCTAGGATACCCGGGGAGACAGGTGGGCGCAAGAGAGACCTCTCGTTTCCGAGCGATGTCGGGGAGCTCTCGGGGCATGGTTCGACCTGCCGCGGGCGTTGCGCAAGGGCGAAAGCGGCTGCTCACTTCGTGCCCGCGCAAGAATCACTTTGCATTTTCGTGGATCGACCGATGCCTGGGGGCGCGGGCCAGAGGGCCGCGCCCCCAGGAGCCTCGAGGTCCGAATCTGCGCAGTTATTTTTTCGCGGGCGCTTCGCGGGCACGGCGGCGCCGTGCCTCCACGGCGGCGCGCACCGCGTCGGCGAGCGTGCAGAGGAACGCAGCCACACGCAGCCCCAACGGCACGCGGGTTTACGTTGACAGGGGGAGGGCTCGCAGCCGATACTCTCGGGGTGTCAGCGTCCGATCGGAACCGATCCTTCGCGCACGAGCACGACCTTTCGACCGGCCCGGTGGGAATACGCGAGTGACAACCACCCCGGAGCCCGGCCCCACGACGCCCCCGGCGCCCGGCGGCCGCCGGCCCGCCCCCTCCGCGCAGTTCGCCGCCTGGCTCGCAGGCGAACTCGCGGCCTGGCGCATGGCCGGGATCGTCAGCGCCGACCAGGAGAAGGCGATTTGGGGGCAGTACGACCTCTCGGAGGCCGCGGCCGACCGGCGCGGCGCGCCCCGCCTCCTCATCGTGATCTTCTCGCTGCTCGGCGGCCTGCTGGTCGGGACGGGCGTCCTCCTCTTCCTCGCCGCCAACTGGGAAGAGATCCCCAAGCCGTTCCGCGTCGGCCTCGTCCTCGTTTTCACCGGCGCCGCCTACCACTTCGGCTACCAGCTCGGCTACCACCGTAAGACGCACCCGCGCACCGGCGAAGCCCTCGTGCTGCTCGGGGCCATGCTGTACGGCGCCGGGATCTGGCTGATCGCGCAAATCTTCAACCTCGCTTCCCATTACCCGAACGGCGTCCTCGCATGGGCGGCCGGCGTGCTCCCCGTGCCCTTCCTGCTGCGCTCCACGCCGCTCCTCGTGCTCACCACCGTGCTTTTCACCCTTTGGACCGGGACGGAAACCGCGGTCTCCCAGCACTCGAACCCCGCGTACCTCGGCGTCGCCCTCCTCCTCCTCGCGCCGCTCGCGTGGCGGCAGCGGTCCTCGTTCGCCCTCGCCTGCGTCGTCGCGGGGCTCGCCTTCTGGCTGGGTTTCGGCGCGGACGCGTGGCTCGTCAGCCACGACTGGGGGCTCGTCTTCCCGCTGTTCCTCCTCTACGCCGTCGCCGTCCTCGCGCTCGGGACGACCCTGGCCTCCTTCGCGGGGGCCGAGCCCTTCCGCTGGACCCTCACCCTGCTCGGGTCGGCGGGCATCGTCTTGCTCGCCTATGGCTTCAGCTTCCCCGACGCGCAGCACGAGCTCGGACGCGATCTCGGTCGTGCCGGCGAGCACGGCGCCTACCTCGCCGTGCTCATGGTGCTGGTCGCCTTCGCCGTCGCCGCGGCGGCCGCCGGCGCCGCGCTCCCGCGCTGGACGGGCGTGTCCGGGGGACGCGCCGCCGCGTACGAACGCGTGGCGGTCGCGGTGGTCCTCGCCCTCACCGCACTCCTCTTCGCCTTCCCGGGGGCCGACCGGGACGCGTCGCTCCTCCAGGCGATCCTGTGGAACCTCGTCCTCTTCGGCGGGAGCCTCGGCCTGACGGTGGTGGGCTCGCTTCGCCGCGAGTACTCGCCTGTCTACCTCGGCTTGAGCGCGTTTTCGATCGCACTCTTCACGCGCTACCTGGACACGCTGGCCGGCATGCTCCCGATGGGGCTCGCCTTCATTTGCGGAGGAGGGCTGCTCCTGGCCGGCGGCTTCCTCTTCGAGCGGCAGCGCCGGAGGCTCGTCACCGCGATCCGCAAGGAGGGGGCATGAACACGCGGGTCGGTTTCTACGCCGTCGTGGCGCTGCAGCTCGGATTCCTCGCGTCGATGGGAATCGTGAAGCAGTACGAGCGGGTCACCGGGGAGAAGGTGGTGCTGGAGGTCGTGCCGGTCGATCCGCGGGACTTTTTCCGGGGGGACTACGTCGTCCTCGGCTACAACCTCTCGCGCCTGGAGCGCGGGCCGGCCGGGCTGACGGGGGCGCCGGTCGACGCCGGCCAGACGCTCTTCGTCACGCTGGAGCGGGAGGCGGGGGACCGGACGAAGGTGAAGGCGGCGGGCGCGTCCCTTTCGCCGCCCGCCCGGGGGACGCTCTTCCTGCGCGGACGGGTGACGACGGTGACGGACGAGCGGGTCGGCGTGGAGTACGGCATCGAGCAGTACTTCGTGCCGGAGCGGCGGGGCCGGGAAATCGAGGTCGCGGCTCGGGAGCGCCGGGTCACGGTGGAGGTGTCGATCACGGCAGCGGGGGACGGGCAAGTGTGCCGGTTGCTGGTAGACGGGCGGACGTGGGGTAAATAAATCCCAAGTCCCAAATCCCAACGCGGCGGCGTAGCAACCCAAGCACTACGAAACCACAGATTTCAGAGCAGCCGCCGGCCGCAACCGAAGGGACGAGCCACCGAAGACGCCGAAAACACCGAAAGACGAACCGCGCATTTCGCCGATTTCGCGAATTTTCTGCGGAGAATTCGTTGCCCAAAAAACAAGCTTTTGCGAGCTTGTGTCACAGATTGCACAGATACGAAATCTGGCGAATCGGTTGGATGGTGTTCAATCGAAGAACTGGCCTCTGCGTCTCCGCGTCTCTGTGTAAAAGAGGGCTGACACCCCACCTCCATTTCCCACCCTCGCCCCGCCCCTCAGTCCGGCACGGGGTCGTGGCCGCTGCCGCCCCAGGGTTGGCAGCGGAGGATGCGGCGGGTCCCGAGGCAGCAGCCCTTCCAGAAACCTTTTTTTTGCAGGGCCTCTGCAAAGTAGCGGCTGCAGGTCGGTTCGAACCGGCAGACCGGGGGCAGCCAGCGGGAAAGGGTGAGCTGGTAGGCCCGGATGAGCCCGAGCAGCACCAGCGTCGCACACCGGCCGGCAAGGCGGAGGAGAGTTCTCACGGGGTACCCCTCCGGGCGAGGTCCCGGGCGCGCGCGCCGAGCAGCTTGAGGAGGCTTCGCTCCGCGCGTGCCCAAGTGAGCGAGGGCGCGTTCCGCGGCAGCACGACGAGATCGACCCCGGGCGGGACGGCCTCGGGATGCAGGCGAAAGGCCTCCCGGATCCACCGCTTGATCCGGTTGCGATCGACGGCGCGCTTGACCTTGCGTCCGATCACGATCCCGAGCCGGGCTTGCGGGAGGTCGTTCTGGAGGCAGTACACCACCAGGTCGCCGTCCTTCCAGGAGCCGCCCGCCTTGAAGACGCGGTCGAACTCCCGGCGCCGAAGCAGCCGCGCGGACTTGGGGTAGGCGAAGAGGCTCATGCAAGCACCCAGGAAGCGGGGGTTCCGAGAAGTCGCGGCCGCCCGATTTAACCACGATCGGGGCTCGGCGGCAAGCTGGATGGAAGTTGCGCGGGGCCCGGCCTCGTGTTATCATCTCGCCCCGCCAATTCCGTTCCGTCAAGGAGCCGACCATGTCCAACCAGCAACGTGACGAGCGGCTGAAGACGCTCGACAAGCTCCGCGCCCTCGGCCTCGACCCCTTCGGGGGGAAGTTCGTCGGCGCCCGTCCGATCGCCGAGCTTCTCGCCGGCTACAATCCCACGCAGGAAGCGCCCGCGCCCACGGTCACCGCCGCCGGCCGCATCCGCACCATCCGCGACATGGGGAAGGCCGCCTTCGCCGACCTCCGGGACTCCTCCGGCAAGGTCCAGCTCTACTTCAAGCAGAACCAGATGGGGGACGCCCTCTGGAACCTCTACAAGTGCCTCGACCTCGGCGACCTCGTCGGCGTCAGCGGCGAACTCTTCAAAACCCGCACCGGGGAGCTCTCCATCGGCGTGAAGCAGCTCACGCTCCTCTGCAAGTCGATCCTGCCGCTCCCCGAAAAGTACCACGGCCTCCGCGACGTGGAGCTGCGCTACCGCCATCGGTACCTGGACATGATCGCGAATCCCGAGGTCCAGGACACGTTCCGCCGGCGCATCCGGATCCTCTCGCAGATCCGCCGCTACCTCGACGAACGCGCGTTCCTCGAGGTCGAGACGCCCATGATGCACCCCATCCCCGGCGGCGCCGCGGCGCGCCCCTTCATTACCCACCACAACACCCTCGACATGGAGCTCTACCTCCGCATCGCGCCGGAGCTGTACCTCAAGCGCCTCCTCGTCGGCGGCTTCGAGCGGGTCTACGAAATCAACCGCAACTTCCGGAACGAGGGGATCGACACGCGCCACAACCCCGAGTTCACGATGATGGAAGTCTACCAGGCCTACGGCGACTACAACGACATGATGGACCTCACCGAGGGGCTCTTCGTCCACCTCGCGCGCGACGTCCAGGCCGACCTGCGGCTCCCCTACGGCGAGATGACGCTCGACCTCACGCCCCCCTGGCCACGGCGCAAGTACCTCGAGCTCTTCCGGCAACACGTCGGCTTCGAGTGGGACGACCGCGCACGCGTTCTCGAACGCGCCGCCGCCGACCACATCCCGACCGGCACCCGTCCTATCGAGGCCGTGGCCGGCGACCTCTTCGAACGGCACGTCGAGCCCACGCTCGCCGGACCGGTCTTCATCACCGAATACCCGACCCCGATCTGCCCGCTCACCAAGGCCAAGCGGGAAGACCCGAAGGTCTGCGAGCGCTTCGAGCTCTTCATCGCCCACATGGAGCTGGCGAACGCCTTCACCGAGCTGAACGACCCGCTGGACCAGCGGGAGCGGTTCCTGCGACAGCTCGCCAACAAGGACGAAGGCATGGCGCGGCTCGACGAGGACTTCCTGCTCGCGCTCGAGCACGGCATGCCGCCCGCGGGCGGGCTCGGGATCGGCATCGACCGGCTGGTCATGCTCCTCACGAACTCGCACTCGATCCGCGACGTGGTGCTCTTCCCGCTGCTCCGCGAGCACCGGGACCTCCCGGCGGCCGAGGCCGCACCCGAAGCCGCGGCCGCGGGCGCCGCCAAGCCGGCTCCCGGGGATGCCGCGCCCACGAGCGCGCCGTAGCGCAAGGAGTCCGCCGCCGGAGGCCCCCGTGTACAAGATTTTCCTCGCCACGCGCTTCCTCCGGTCCCGCCTCATCTCCCTGCTGCCGATGGCGTGCGCGGCCGTCGGGGTCATCGCCCTCATCGCCGTCACCGCGATCTTCTCGGGCTTCGCGCGCGAGCTGCAGTCGAAGATCCGCGGGACGACCTCCCACCTCATCGTGCGACGGCCGGGCGTCCTTTTCAAAAACTACGGGCGGATGCTCGAAGAGATCCGTGCGCTCCCGCACGTGGCCGCGGCCGCGCCCCACCTCGAGTGGCTCGCCCTCCTCGCCCCGGCCATGGCCCCCGTCCAGCTCGTCGGCATCAACCTGGAGGAGGAACTCCAGGTCTCGTCCCTCCGCAAGTATCTCGGTGACGAACACCCCAACTGGAACGTGGACGGCGAGGCGACCGAGCACCCGGGGCTCTTCCTGGGCCAATTCCTCGCCCCCTACTCGTCCCCCGGCGACCGCGTCACCCTTCTCTCCGCGCCGTTTTCGTTCGGCGTCCTCGTCCCGGTGAAGAAGGAATTCACCGTGGTCGGGAAGTTTCGGGTCGGGTACAACGAGGTGGACAGCACGGTCGCGTACGCGCCGCTCGAAGCCGTGCAGGAGTTCCTGAGCGCCCGCGGCCAAGTCACGACCCTTTGCGTGGCCGTGGAGGACTACGAAGACGCCGCCCAGGTCGAAGAGGTACGCGCCGCGCTCGCGCGCGTGCTCGACAAGTACGGCTCGTTCCAGGTCACCTCCTGGGAGGAGGAAAAGAGGAACCTGCTGCGGGCGGTCGCGATGGAACGGAGCCTGAATGCGATCTTTCTTTTTTTTATCGTGGTCGTCGCGGGGATGGGCATCCTCTCGGTCCTCACGATGCTCGTCGTGGAGAAGACGCGGGAGATCGGCATCCTGAAATCGCTGGGCGCGTCGGCCTACGGGATCTGCTCCATCTTTCTCTGGGAGGGCGTGCTCATCGGCGTGGTGAGCTGCTCCGTGGGGTGCATCCTCGGCGTCCTGCTCGTGCGGAACCTGAACCCGATCGCCGATCGGATCCACGCGTGGACGGGCTGGCATCCCTTTCCGCCCGACGTCTACATGCTGGACCGCATCCCGGCTTACCTGTCCCCCCAGGCCGTCGCGCTCATCCTCGCCTCGACCCTGGCCGTGTGCATCCTGTCGAGCCTCTGGCCCGCGATCAAAGCCGGCCGCATGGACCCCATCGAGGCGCTCCGGTACGAGTAGGCCGCGTGGCTCGCGGCGAATCCAGGAACGACGAAACCACAGATTTCACAGATTTACGACGATTTCACAGATTCGCGAGCTTTGAAATCCCGCACAAGCTGTTCAATCGAATGAAGATCCTCTGCGCCTCTGCGTCTCTGCGTTGAAAAAAACCTGCCACCCCAAACCCATTTCCCACTCTTCTCCCCCCCGAGTGCTGCTGCACTAGAATTTCCTCCCCGATTTCACAGCTTCGTAATCTGTGAAATCCCGTAGAATCCGTGTAATCTGTGGTTTCCGTGGTGTTCATCCCGAGCAAGCCTCGTCGCAATCATTCTCAATTCTCAATTCTCAAATCCCCATTCTCAAATCCCCATGCTTCTCCACGCCGAAAACGTGACCAAGACCTTCTCGATGGGCGGCCGCCCGCTGTGCGTCGTCAACGGGGCGACCGTCGACATCGACCGCGGGGAGATCGTCGCCATCGTCGGGCCCTCGGGCGCGGGGAAGAGCACGCTCCTGCAGATCCTCGGCCTCGTCGATCGCCCGTCCACGGGCGAAGTCTATTACGAGGGCCGCGCCCTGGGACGACTCAGCGAACGGGAGCGCGCCAACCACCGGAACCGGCACTTCGGTTTCGTCTTCCAGTTCTTCCATCTGCTCCCCGAGTTGACCGCGCTGGAAAACGCCCTCCTGCCGAACATGATCGGCACGTCCTTCCTGGCGTGGCCGAAGCACCGGGGCAGGTACCGGAGCCGGGCGGAGGACGTCCTGCGACGTCTCGGCCTCGGTGGGCGCCTGCACCACCGCCCCAGCCAGCTTTCGGGCGGCGAGCGGCAGCGGGTGGCGATCGCACGCGCGCTCTCCAACGACCCGGCGGTCATCTTTTGCGACGAGCCCACCGGCAACCTCGACCACGGGACGAGCGAGGAGATCCGCCGCGCCCTCTGGGACCTCAACCGGAGCCTGGGGACGACCTTCGTGATCGTGACGCACCACGAGGCCCTGGCGCGCGAGGCGCACCGGGTGCTGCACATGGAGGACGGCCGGATCGTGAACGGCGAAGAGGCGGCGGCCGCCGCCGCGGCCCGGCTGGCGGCACGCGTCTCGCCCGACCCGGAGGGCGCCGCGCCCGGGCATGCTCCCCTCCTCGACGCCGTGGCCAAGCCCGACCCGGAGGCGCCGCCCCGCAGGCTCGGTCGGGGCGACATGCCGCCCGCGCCCCCGCCCGAGTTCCTGCCGCCGGCCCGCGGCCCGGCCCCCGGCCGCGAAGCGGAACCGCCAGGTCAAGCCTAGCTGCGCTGTCGCTGGAAACCGGCCTTGCTCCTAGTACATTTCCGTTGACTGCGCGCCGCCGGGGGGTTACGGTGATCGGGCTGCAAAGCCTGCGCGTTCGCCCTCCCCATCCGGGCGACGCCTACCCACGGACACACTCGGTCCCGGACGTCCGTCCGCCCCAGCCCCAGCACCCCTCCAAGGGGGCGGGCGCGGGCCGACCCCGGACCGGCCCCTATCCGGGAGAACCCTCATGGCCCACGTGAAGCTCCTGAGCGGCGACAACCAGGGGAAAGTGCACGACGTCAACGACTCGATCATCACCCTCGGACGGGACGACTCCTCCACGATCCAGATCCTCGATCACGGGGTGTCGCGCGCCCACGCCGAGATCTACCGCATCGGCGAAATGTGCTTCATCAAGGACCTGAAGAGCACGAACGGGACTTTCGTCAACGACCGGCGCATCGAGGAGGAAATCCTCCACCACAACGACCAGGTCCGTATCGGCTCCACGATCATCCTTTTCGAGGACCGCTCCGCCGCGATCGAGCAGGTGCAAAAGCAGGTGGAGTTCGAAAGCCGCGAGGAGTTCGGCACGTCGACCGTCGAGCTGAAGCTGGACCGGCGGCTGGAACTGAAAGAAAAAGTCGCCGCGCTCGGGCTCGAGCAGGAGTCGAAGAACCTGACCACGATCTACGAGATCGCCCGGCAGATCCAGACCGAACGCGAGCTGCCTTCGCTTCTCACGCGGATCCTGAACACGGTGGTGGAGGCGACGCGGGCCGACGCCGGGTACGTGTTCACGGCGGAAAAGGGCGGCTCGGGGAAGCTGAACCTCCGCGCGCACTTCGAGAAGGACAAGGGCTCGGCGAAGGTCTCGAAGACGATCGTCAAGCGCGTGATGCAGTACGCGCGCTCCCTCCTCACCTCGGACGCGCAGCTCGACTCGCGCTTCGCCGGCTCGACGAGCGTCGTGCTGAAGCACATCAAGTCGGTGATCTGCGCGCCCCTCGTCTCGCACGAGCGGATTTCCGGCGTGCTCTACCTGCACTCTTCGAAGATGCAGGAGTCGTTCCAGATCCAGGACCTGGAGCTGGCGACGGCCGTGGCGATCCAGACCGGGATGGCGATCTCGAGCCACGTCGCCTCCGACCGCGTGCGCCGGACCTTCATGAGCACGATCAAGACGCTCATCGAGGCGATGGAGTTGAAGGACCCGAAGGACGCGGGTCACTCGGAGCGCGTGGCGAACTACGCGGCGGCCATCGCGACCGCCATGGGGCTGCCGCGAGCGGACGCGCACAAGATGGCGCTCGCGGGCCTGCTGCACGACGTCGGCAAGATCGCCCTGCCGCCCGCACCGCCGGGCGTCGACCCGCTGAAGCACAAGGAGGAGCACGTCGCGCTCGGCGAGAAGCTCCTCGCGAAGATGGTCGGCTTCGACGACATCATGGCGGGCATCAAGTTCCACCACGAGAAGGTGGACGGGACCGGCTATCCGGGCGGGCTCAAGGGGGAGGCCATTCCCCTGATGGGCCGCGTCATCGCGGTCGCGAACGTCTTCGACAATCTCTGCACCTATGGCGGCGCGGGGGCCGGCATGGCGGTGAAAGACGTGCTGATCGACGTGTCCCGGCAAGGGGGCATCGCCTACGACGACGCGGTCGTCAAGGCGCTGCTCGTCGCCCACCAGAACGGCACGCTGTTCCAAGGGCTGACCTTCTTCGAAGACTAGCGGACCTTCAGCATCGATCCTGGGAGTGCGCGCCCCGGAGGCGAAGGATCAATGCTCAAGGCTCAGGGAGACCCTGGACGTGAACGCGGACTACCACCGAAATGCTCAGGGACCGTTAAGAAACAACTCATGCAGTTCGGAAACCGGGGAACTCCTCAGGAAAAGGCTCAAGGCTCAATGATCAATTTTCAGGCAAGGCTCAAAGTTCAAGGCTCAGAGTCCGCGATTCCGTGCCCGGGCTACGTTCCGTGGTGGTCATTGAGCATTGAACCTTGAGCCTTATCTGAGGCTTGAAAATTGAGCATTGAGCCTTCGTCCCCCCTCCCGGCGCGTTCACCCGGGCTCGCAGGGCAATGCCGTGCCCCGGAGCCGAAGCCGAAACCGCAGCGTCGGGCCCACCGCGTCCATCGAATCGACTCGAGTCCCCTTCCGAGGTAGTCGGGTGCCGCGCGACCTGGACCTCGACCCGGGTCCCCGGGTCCCTCGCTATCTGGTGCGGTTCTCCACCCGCAAGCTCCCGCGGCTCCTCACCGACACGCTGGTTATCGGAAGCGGCGTGGCCGGCCTGCGCGCCGCCATCGAGGCCTCCCGCTTCGGCAAGGTCGTGGTCGTCACCAAGACCACCGCCGCCGAGTGCAACACCCACTACGCGCAGGGGGGCATCGCGGCCGCCCTTTCCCCGCACGACGCCATCGAGTCCCACGTGGCGGACACCCTCCAGGCCGGCCAGGGGATCTGCGACCGCCGCATCGTGCGCCTCGTCGTCGCCCGGGGCATCCCCAGCGTCCGCGAGATCATCGACTGGGGGGCGCGCTTCGACACGCGCCGCGGCGAGCTGCACTTCACGCGCGAAGGCGGCCACTCCATGCCCCGCATCCTCCACGCCGGCGGGGACGCGACCGGACAGGAGCTCGAGCGCGCATTGCTCGAAAAGGTCGCCTCGGTCCCCCAGATCCAGCTCCTGGAAAAGACGTTCGTCGTCGACCTCCTCACCCAAAACGGCGCCTGCCACGGCGCGCTCCTGCACGACGAGGCGCACGGCCTGCGCGTCCTCTACGCCGCGAGCACGATTCTCGCCAGCGGCGGCCTCGGCTGCGTCTATCGGGAGACCACCAACCCCTCGGTCGCGACCGGGGACGGCATGGCCTGCTCCCTGCGCGCCGGCGCGACGCTCCAGGACATGGAGTTCGTCCAGTTCCACCCCACCACGCTCTACGTGGCGGGCGCCTCGCGCTCGCTCATCTCCGAGGCGGTGCGCGGCGAAGGGGCCCTGCTTCGCGACCACGGCGGCAAGCGCTTCATGCCCGAGCTGCACGAACAGGCGGAGCTCGCGCCGCGCGACGTCGTCAGCCGCGGCATCATCCGGCAGATGAAGCTCACGGGCGACACCAGCGCCTTCCTCGACCTGACGCATCTGCCCGCGGAGCGCGTAAGGCGGCGGTTCCCGACCCTCTGGGAGCTGTGCGCCACGTATGGCATCGACATCTCGAAGGAGCCGATCCCTGTGCGGCCCAGCGCGCACTACATGGTCGGCGGCGTGCGCATCAACGCACGCGCGGAGACGCGCGTCGCGGGGTTGTACGCCTGCGGCGAGGCGGCCAGCTCCGGCCTCCACGGCGCGAACCGGCTCGGGTCCAATTCCCTGCTCGAGGGGCTCGTCTTCGGCGAGATCGCGGGTCGGGAGGCCGGCCGGCGGTTGCGGGCGATCGGGCCGGCCGCGGAGACCCCGATCGCGTGCGACCGGCCGAGCCTGAAACCGCCCCCGAACACGGACCTCCTCGACGTCAAAAACTCGCTCCGGAGCTTGATGTGGCGGTCGGTCGGAGTCGAGCGGGAGGACTATGGCCTGCGCGAGGCCCTTTCGCAGATCGAGTTCTGGTACCGCTATTTCCTCGAGCGCGAGTTCGAGCGGCCCGAGGGCTGGGAGCTGGGGAACCTCCTCACGGTCGCGAACGCCATCACGCGCGCGGCTCTGGCGCGCACCGAGACGCGCGGCGTACACTACCGGACCGACTTCCCCGAGCGCGACGACGCGCGCTGGACCCGACACTCGCGACAGACCCGCAAAGAGTAGGATTTCGCGATGCCTTCCGACAGGCCTCCGGGGAAACCCGGCAAGCCGGGCCAGCCGCCCGGCCCGACGCCGGCAGGGAAGCCGGGCGCGCCGCGTCCCGCGGGCCCCACGCAGCCGCGAGGGGACCGGGTACCCGCGCCCGGCGCCGCGCCGCGCCCCGCGTCGGACGACCGGCCGACGGTCCGCAACTTCCCCAAGCCGGCGGCCCCGAAGCCGGTCCAGGGAAAGCCGCCGGTCGGGAAGCCCCCCGCGCCGAGGCCGCCCGCGCCGCGACCGGTCCCGCGGGACGACGCCGACGACGCGACCGAGCGAGAGGAGCGCGCGGACGCGCCACCGCCGAAGCAGCCTGAAAAAAGACCCGCGCCCGCGGGCGGATCGCGTCCCGGTGAAAAAAAGGCACGGCCCAGACCGGAGGACACCCTCTATCCGGAGCTCCGCAAGGAGGCCTGGTTCCGCAAGCTCATTGTCTACCCGGTCATCAACGAACTGGAAATGAACCTCGCGGGGGATTACCTCTTCGAGTCGCCGGCCTTCATGAAAATCCTCGGGAACCGCCGTTTCCGCGAAACCTGCCTTTCCGACGCCGCCTTCAAGGACGTCCTGCTCTCCGACGAATTCCGGGCCTTCCTCGAGCAATTCCAAAAAGGCCGGCTCGTCAATTTCTTCGTCCGCTCCCTCGGCGCCCTGCTCGCGATCGCCGTCCTCGCGGGCTGCCTCTACCTGGCGTTCTTCGTCCCGCTCGCCGAGCAGCTCCCCTTCCTCGTCCCCACGCTCGAGAAGATGAAGATCGCCTACGACGCGAAGGGAACGACCCTGAACCCGGTGGTCCCCCAGGCGACGCTGGTCGTGCTCGGGATCCTCCTCGGGTGCATGGCGGGCGGGCTGTGCGACTGGGGCCTCCGGCGGCGCTATGGCCCCTGCTCGAGCTGCGGCCGATTCGGCTTCGGCCGGAAATTCCCGCCCCGTTTCTGCAAGGGCTGCGGCGAGTGGATCGAATATCTGAGCTGAGGCGCGATTGCTGATCGTCGGGTGCCCGCCGCCTTCCGAACCGCGAGCGTGAGCGAGCGGTCCCGCGGCATCCAAGCGTCGACGCATGTCCCGGCCTCGCAGCGCTGCAGAGGGTGTGATGCGACGTCGACGCACCGCGCTTTGGCGCCCATCCTGCGGGCTCCGCGGTTGCTCTCGTCCGTCCCGAACTGCTCGACCAACCCCATGCCCCGTTCAACGGCCACACACGCCATGTCCTCGATTGTCTGGCTCGGCACCCTCGCCCTCCTCGCGGCCGTCGCCTGCGGCTGCGGCGCGGCCGTCGATGAAGCCCCGACCGGCTCGCGGCTCCATCCCCGCCTCCTCCGCCTTCGAACCGTGGGCGACGCGACCCTGCGCATGGGCTCGGTTTCCCTCGACGTCACGACCGGCGCGGGACTCCTGATCCTGCCTCGCTACGCCGACGGGACCTATGCCCGGCAGGGCGTCTGCGCAGTCGGGGGTCTCACCGCCGTCGGCGGAGTCTACGACCGGGCCGTGCTTTCCTGGACCGCCACGCTCCCCCGCGGGACAGGGTTGCGGCTTGCGTTCTCGGACCGTCCGCTCGTCCCCCCGACCGACTCCCTCGAGCTTGCACCCACCCCCGGCTTCCTCCCCGTCCTCGCCTGGCTTCCCTCAGGTGAACACCGTAGCGGCGAGAAGCGCACCGCGTCGAGCGATGGAGCGAGCGTGGACGTCGACACGATCAAGCCGGCGCAGCCCGCCGACGTCGCCTCGGCCTCCGTCTGGGTCACGTTGACCAGCGACGGCGCCGCCACGCCCGTGCTCCACTCCCTCACGCTCTCCACCTGGGTCGCGCGCAAGCATGCCCCCTTCGCCGTCCACCCCTCCCCCGCCTGGGGCCGCGTGCTCGCGGTGCCGGAACGCAGCCAGTGCGTCGAGGACCCGGCCATCGCCGGTTCGATCTGCAGTCCCACGTCTCTGGCGATGGTCCTCGAGTTCTGGGGCGTGTCGCTGCCGACGGCGGAAGTCGCGCGCGGCGTGTACGACGCCCAGGCCGCGATCTATGGCAACTGGCCCTTCAACACCGCCTTCGCCTTCGAGGCCTCGGCCGGCCGCCTGCGCGAGTCGTACGTCGTGCGCTTCGCGGGGCTCGAGGACCTCGAGGCCGAAATCCTGGCCTGCCGCCCCGTGATCATCAGCCACCGCTGGAAAAAGTCGGAGCTGACCGGCGCCCCGGTCGAATCCTCCGACGGCCATCTGATCGTCGTCGTCGGGTTCGACGCGAACGGGGACGTGGTGGTGAACGATCCCGCCGCCGACCCGCGACGCGGCGGGCGCGTGCGGCGCGTTTACCCGCGCCGAGAAATGTTCCGCACGTGGATGGAGAACGCGGACGGGATCGCCTACCGGATCGGCCCGGAGTGATGCGGAACCTCGCGATCCTGCTCTCGCCGGAGAGCGCGGCCCGTGTCCGCGCGCTGGCCGCGTTCCCCGAGGTGCGCGCCGACCACGTGACGCTGGCGGCGCGAGTCCCAGACGGCGAGTTCGACCCGGACTGGATCCCGGGCCGCGCCGACGTCGGCGCACGCGTCCTTCTCCACGCGGTCGGCCTCTGCCGCGACGACCGCATTCAGGCGCTACGCGTCGAAATCGCCGGTTCCTCGCGGCGCACGTGGGACGGCGGGACGCTCCACGTGACGGTGAGCAAGCTGGCCGGCGTCGAATCCGTGGAATCGAATGCGCTCCTGGCCCGCTCCGCGGAGGCGCCCTTGGCACTCGACCTGGATGGCGTGGTCGAGTGGGTCGATTACGAAGAAGGACCCGAAACAGGGCTGCCGGCATGAACCTTCGTCTCTCCGACCTCTGGCGCTGGGACGGGACCGTCGACCGCGGGCCTTATCTGACGATCGGCGTCCTCGGCTTCGCGCTCAAGCACAACCTGGACCGGATCGTCGCGACGGCCGTCTTCCACCAACCCTGGGGCATCTTCAACTACCTCGCCCCGCTCGACACCCCGACCGGCATCCAGGGACTCAGCCGCGAGCTGGCCACGTTCTACGCGACGCTCGTCGCCCTCGCCCTCCCCTTCATCTGGGTTGGCCTCGGCCTCACGCTGCGGCGGCTCCGCGCGATCCGGCTGCCCACCTGGCTCGCGGTCCTCTTCTTCGCCCCGGTGCTGAACCTCGTCTTTTTTCTGCTGTTGGCCGTCATCCCCACGCACCCGGACGTGGAGGAGGCCGAAACCGGCGAACCGCTGACCGCGCGCCGCCGGCGGGACGTCCTGGGGCGGATCCTCCCGAACCACCCCGTCGGAAGCGCGGCCATGGCCCTCCTCCTCTCTACGATCTTCGGCGCCGTGGTCACGCTCGCCGCGACGCTCGTCCTCCGAAAATACGGCTGGGGGCTCTTTGTCGCCAATCCCTTCTGCATGGGCATGGGCTCCGTCATCCTGTACAGCTACCACGGCCGGCGCAGCTTCGGGACGTGCATGGCGGTCGCCTCGCTTTCGACCGTCCTGGTCGGGCTCGCCCTCCTCGCGTTCGCGATCGAAGGCGTGATCTGCGTGGCCATGGCCGCGCCCATCGGGCTCGTCCTCTCCCTCTTCGGCGGCTGCCTCGGCTACATGCTCCAGCTTCGCGCCGCCGCCCCCGGCGCACTGCCTCGCTCCCTCGTCGTCCTTGCCCTCGCCTCTCCCCTGCTCATGGGCGCGGAGGCGCTCGAACCCATGGCGCCGCCCGTGCTCAGGGCCGTGACCTCGGTGGAGGTCGCGGCCCCGCCCGAGGTCGTCTGGCGCAACGTCGTCAGTTTCTCCGAGCTGCCCGAGCCGTCGGAGTGGCTCTTCCGCGCCGGCGTTTCCTACCCGCTGCGCGCGGAGATCGCAGGCGCCGGCCCCGGCGCCGTTCGCCGCTGCGTGTTCTCGACCGGCGCCTTCGTCGAGCCGATCGAGACCTGGGACGAGCCGCGCCTCCTGAAATTCTCCGTGACCGCGAATCCCCCGCCCATGGAGGAGTGGACGCCCTACCACGACGTGCGCCCGCCGCACCTGAACGGCTTCTTCCTCTCGCACGGCGGACAGTTCCTGCTCACGCCGCTGCCCGGCGGCCGCACGCGCCTCGAAGGGACGACCTGGTACGTCCACACGATGTGGCCCGCGACCTACTGGGAGCTCTGGTCCGACCTGGTGATCCACAAGATCCACCTGCGCGTGCTCCGCCACATCCAACGACTCTCCGAAGCGGCGGCGCAGCCCAAGCCCGAGCCCAAGTAGCCGGCCTTTTCGAGACGTACGCGAGAAAGGAACCGCCTCATGCGCATCCTGGTTCTCGGCGGCGGGCCCGCCGGGCTGTACTTCTCGCTGCTCATGAAGAAGCTCGAACCTACGCACGACGTAGTGGTGCTCGAACGCAACGCGCCCTCCGACACGTTCGGCTGGGGCGTCGTCTTTTCCGCGAAGACGATGTCCTCGCTTCGCGAGACCGACCCCGAAACGTACGCCGCCATCTCCGCGGCCTCGGAGACCTGGGACAACGTCGACGTCGTGCACCGCGGCGAGAAGATTTCGATCCGAGGGAACGACTTCGGCGGCGTCGCGCGCATCGACGTGATCCAGCTTCTGCAGCGGCGGTGCCACGAGCTCGGCGTGGAGCTTCGGTTTCGAACCAACGTCACCGAATGGAGCGGGCTCGCGGCCCTCGGCGGGCCGCCGGATCTGCTCGTGGGCGCCGACGGGCTGAACAGCCTCGTCCGGCAGGCGCACGCCGCGGACTTCGGACCCACGCTCGATGCCGGCCGCAACCGCTACATCTGGCTCGGGACGCCGCGGCTCTTCCACGGCCTCACCCTGATTTTCAAGCAGACCCCCGCCGGCGTCCTCGCCGCGCACGCCTACAAATTTTCGAAGACCCGGAGCACGTTCATCGTCGAGTGCCCGGAGGAGACCTGGGCCGCCGGTCCCCTCGCCGGGTGGTCGGAGGCCGAGACGCCCGCCCGCCTCGCGGAGGTTTTTCGCGAAGAGCTGGGCGGGGAGCCGCTCCTCTCCAACGCCTCGCGCTGGATCCGCTTCACGCTGGTGAAGAACCGGCGCTGGACGACCGGCAACGTCGTGTTGCTCGGGGACGCGGCCCACACCGCGCACTTCTCGATCGGCTCGGGGACCAAGCTCGCGATGGAGGATGCGATCGCCCTCGCGCGGAGTTTCGCCGCACACCGGGAGGTGGGCCCCGCGCTCGCGGCGTTCGAGGCGGAGCGGAAGCCGAAGGTGGACGCCTACCAGGAGGTGGCGTACGGCAGCCTGCTCTGGTTCGAGCGGGTCAAGGACCTCCTCCACCTGGACCCGATCCCCTTCGCCTACCGCCTGATGACAAGGAGCGGCAAGGTGGACCACGAGAACCTGCGGCGACGCGATCCGGCCTTCATCGAAGCGTACGAGCGGCAGCTCCGGAGGACGCCATGACGCCCGACCCGATCGCCCGCTTTCGACGATGGTATGAGGATGCGCGGCGCGCGGGTGCGCCCGCGTACGACGCCATGGCGGTGGCGACCGCGGACACGCGGGGCCGTCCATCCGTGCGCATGTTGCTCCTCAAGGGTGTCGACCCCCGCGGGTTCGTGTTCTTCACGCACCGGACGAGCCGGAAGGGGCGCGAGCTGGAGGCGAACCCGCACGCCGCGTTGGCCTTTTACTGGGAACGGCTGGGTCGTCAGGTCCGCGTCGAAGGGCGTGTGGCGCCCGTCGCGCCGGAGGAGGCGGACGCCTACTGGTCGACGCGGCCGAGGGAGAGCCGGCTCGGCGCGCTCGCCTCCCGTCAAAGCCGGCCGCTGGCGCGCCGGCGCGACCTGCTCGCGCGCGTGGCGCGGCTCGAGCGTCGGTACGCGGGGCGGGAGATTCCGCGTCCGGCGCACTGGATCGGTTTTCGGCTGGTGCCGGACGCGATCGAGTTCTGGACCCAGGGGAAGCACCGGCTGCATCACCGGGAGCGCTTCACGCGCGCCGGCGCGGCTGGGAAGCGGTCAAGGTCGAACGCTCGGCCGCCCGGCTGGCGCCGGCAGATGCTGCAGCCCTAGAGTCCCGGACGCGTGGAAAGATGCTTCGACGTCGCCGTATCCGCGCCTCCCCCCTCTCCCGCGCAGCGGATCGGGATGCTCACCGCCCCCGACCGCCCTCACTTCGCCCGGAACGCCGCGATGGCCTCCGCCGCGGTCGTGTGAAACGGGATCAGCTTGTCCAGCATCAGCGCCTTGAACGCCGCCAGTACGCCGGCCGGCGCGGCGGCGACCCGGACCGAATGCGCCTCGGTCAGGAAGATGAAGAGCGAGATCCCCTGGCTGCCGATGTAGTTCAGTTTCGAGAGGTCCACGACCAGCTTCCCGTCCTTCTCCGGCAGGTTGTCTTGAAGGCTCGCCAGAAAGGTCCCCGCCTCCCCGCCCGTGATCTTCCCCACCGGGCGCGCCACGATCACGCCCTCGACGGTCTCGATCGGACACTCAAACATCGGCGGCATCTCACAATTTGCGGCTTCGAGGATCGGTGGCGTTCACAGGGAGGACCGTTTCACCACGAGAGACGCTTCACCACGGAGACACGGAGTCGCAGAGGACGCACGGAGAGGGCCTGAGCCTGACGAATGTCCTCCGTGAAATCTCCGTGCCTCCGTGTCTCCCTGGTTGACGCTCTCCCATGCTCGAGGCCCCATATACATCCTAGGATACGTTTCCGAAATTTCGATGACGTACGTCGTTATTTTGACAGGATAACAGGATCAACGGGATTCGAATGGAACCATCCTGTTGATCCTGTTATCCTGTCCAAATACGTCACCGAACTTGTTGCTCGGAGCACTCGCTCATCCCACGCACGCCGTTCGCTCGCCTGCCTCCGCCCCCCCCTCACGCCCGCCCCAGGTGCGGCGCCCGCTCCACCAAATGGTCCAGCCACAGCCCCGCCAGCCGCTCCTCGACGCTGTTCTGGCGCAGCCGGTCCGCCAGGTTCCGCCAGTCCACGCAGTCCGTCGGCTGGTCCTGGTTCACGCACGAGAAAACCACCCCCGCACGCGCCCCGGTCTGGGGATCGAGGTGGACCTGCAGGCACTGCCCGCAGACCTCCTTCATCATGCACTGCATCGGCGAGTTGATGCTCGACACCGCGACGTGGTCGCCCTTCAGCCACGGCGCCAGCGAGTCACGGCGCGCGCGCCCCACGGCCGCCATCATCTTGTCGCTCCCGATCGCGATGATCCGGTCCACGGTCGACAGCGGAAAGAGCGGCTCGCCAAAATCGCCCCGCGCGTACGCCCCCATCGCCTCCACGATGTTCCCCACGAACGTCTTGTCCTGGGGCCGGCCCGGCTCGATCGCCGCGCCTCGATCCACGCTCCAGATCACCTGGTCCGTGTCCTCCTCGATGTCCTCGCGGTGGAAAAGGTCCGCCTGCTCGCGATACCCCGCGAAGTACACGACCCGGCTCCCGCGCTCGCGCAGCGCCTTCGCGATCGAAAACAGCACGGCGTTTCCGAGCCCGCCGCCCGCCAGCAGCACGGTCTCCCCGCTCGTGATCTCCGACGGCGCGCCGGTCGGCCCCATCGCGACCACCGGTTCCCCGGGCCGCAGAAAGGCGCACAGCCGCGACGACGCCCCGATCTCGAGGATGATGAGCGACAGCAGCCCCTCCTCCACGTCCACCCACGCGCCGGTGAGCGCGATCCCTTCCATCGCGAGCGGCGTTCCGGCAGCGAGCGGCGCGCGCGCCTCGTAGTTCTGCAGGCGGAAGAACTGACCCGGCTGGAATTTTCGCGCCTGCAACGGCGCCTTCAGGATCACCTCGGTCACCTTCGGCGTGAGCCGCTTCACCTCGACGACGCGCGGCACCAGCTCTTCGTCCAGGCGCGCGACCAGCGACGCCCAGTGCGCGTCCCGAAGCGGCTGGTCCTCCGGGTCGAGCTTCGACAGCTCCCGTCGAAAGAGCTTCACGATGTGCGGGTAGCCGAGCTTGGCCGAGGCCATCGCCTTCACCACGCTCCCCGCGAAGACCGGGTGGTTGTCGCCGTAGTAGGTGATGAAGCGCTGGTTCCGCGCGTAGCTCGTGAAGAACCCGGGGTCGTCGCTGCTCGACGCCGCGGGCTGCAACTGCCAGCTCCCGTCAGGCCGCTCGACCGCCTTGTACCCCTTGAAGCAGCGCCGCTTCGGGTCGACCTCGAACGTCCCGGGGTGCTCCCGCTCGTAGATGATGTTCGGCGTCGTCCCGGCGGCCACGTAGACCGTGCGCGCGGCCAGCGTGACCACTTCGCCGGCGGTCTTCCAGTCGCCGCTCTCCTTGCTCAGCCGCTCGAACCGCACGGCCTCCACGCGGCCCTCCGCGTCCGGCACCGCCTCCAGCGGGCCGAACCCCTCGGCGAAGACCACGCCCTCCTCGAGGCACTTGATCACCTCTTCGTGGTTCAGGCGGTACGCGGGGGAATCGACCATGCCTTTGCGGTAGGCGATCGTGACGCCACCCCAGCGATCGAGTAGCCGAGCATCTCGGTCGCCGTGTCGATCGCCGTGAGCCCTCCTCCGATCACGAGCCCCGGCAGCTCCACTTGGAGGGAGGCGAACGAGTCTCTTTTGAACGCCCCGGTGAGCTGGAGCGCCATGAGGAAGTCGCTCGCCTTCCGGATGCCGGGGAGGAGGTTGTTTTTCATTTCGATGATCGTCGGCTTGCCCGCGCCCGCGCCGATCGCGATGTGGTCGAAGCCGAAGCGCCAGCAGTCGTCGATCTCGAGCGTGCCGCCGAACCGGGTACCGCCGAAGATCTTGAACCGCCGGCGACGCGCCATCGAGAGGTAGATCACGGTCAGGAAGTTCTTGTCCCAGCGGACGGTGATGCCGTACTCGGCCACGCCGCCGAACCCCGCGAGCACGCGCTCGTCCAGCCGCCGCCGGATCTCCCCGTAGTCGCGCACGGGGCGCGGGCACTGGCCGTCCTGGCCCGTCAGGTCGGCGGGGAGCGGCTCGATCTTGAGCCCGTCGATGCCGACGACCCCGAAGCCTTCGTTGAGGAGGTGGAGGGCGAGCGTGTAGCCGGCCGGGCCGAGGCCGACGACGAGGACGTTCTTGCCGTTGTAGGGGAGCGCGTGGGGGCGTCGGGGGTTGAGCGGATTCCAGCGCGTGAGGAGGTCGTACAGTTCGAAGCCGTAGGGCAGCTCCAGCACGTCCACGAGGACGCGCGTTTCAACTTGAGGAATGTTGACCGGGTCCTGCTTCTGGAAGATGCAGGCCTTCATGCAGTCGTTGCAGATCCGATGGCCGGTGCCCGGGCAGGTCGGGTTGTCGAGCATGACGAGCGCGAGCGCCCCGAGGTTGTCGCCCGTGCGGCGGACCGCGTGCATCTCGGAAATGCGTTCGTCCAGCGGGCAGCCGAAGAGCGGGATGCCGAGCGGGTTCTTGGTCGTCGGCTGCAGCGGCTTGCGCGGGAGCGGCAGGCCCTTGGCGCAGGAGTCCTTCATCCGCTCGTGACACAGGATGCAGTAGTTGGCCTCATGGAGGATTTCTTTCGGCTCCATGCGCGGGTCGGTGAGCCCGAAGCCGTCGCGTCGGCGGCGCGCGGCCGCGGGCCCGACCATGAGGTTCGGGAGGTCGGCGCGGGGACGCTCGAAGTGCACGAGGCCGTCGGGGAAGCGCATGGGCTCGGCGCGCTTGAACGCGATCCAGCCGCGCACGCGCGCGCGACCGCGCGGGTCGGTGGCGAGTGCGAGGACCCAGCGGCCGAGGAGGTCGAGCAGCCGCTCGGCGAGCCGGGCCGGCGCGCCGTCGGCGGCGGTCGGGGGGTCGGGGAGGAGCGGGGCGAGCGCCTGGCTCGCCTCGGCGTCGGTCGCGAGGCGCGCAGCGAGCGCGCGCATCGCCGCGGCGCCTGCGGGGAGCGCGCCGTCGAGGAGCACGGTCGCCATGCGCGCGGTCGCGACTTCGAGGTCGGTCTCGGCGAGCGTCTCGGGGAACCCGGCCTTTCGGAGCGCGGCGACCTGGAGGTCAAGCGCGGGCAGCTCGGGGACTTCGGCCGCGTGGACCTCTTTGGGGACGCGCCGCGCGACGAGGTCTTTGCGGAAGCGGAGGAGGTCTTTCTCGCGCTCGGCGCGCTGAAGCATCGCCTCGTGTTCGGCCTCGATGCGGAAAAGGCGAGCGAGGAAGCGGCCGAGCTGGCCCGCGACGCGGACGAGCAGTCGCGACTCCGCGACCGGATCGGCCGGTGTGGGCGGCGGCGTGGGTGCAGGGGGGGCGGCGGGCGCGGCCGGCGGCGCGGACGGGGGATGCGTGTGCGGGTGGACCTGCGCATAACCGAGCGGCGGTGCCGGCGGCACGAGCGGCGCGGCGTGCGCGGCGCGGTAGGCCGCGAACTCCCCGGCCAGCGCTGGGTCGGCTGCGCGGAGGGCGTCATCGAACGCGTCGGAGAGGTCCGCGAGTCGGTCCGGCTGATGGAGGTCGCTGTATCCGAAGCCTTCGATGCCGAGCGCGAAGTCCCGCTCCGCCGGGGTCTCGGTCCGCCCTGCCTCCCCTTGCCTCGCTGTCCCCTGCGTCATGGTCGAGTCGCTCCTGCGATCGCGTGAGGGGGTCTCCCTCGGTGCGGGGTGGAGGCGCGTGGGCGGGAGATTATCGCCGAAGGGGGGGGCGGGTGCAAGCGTTCTGTACCGGCGGGCGGGGCGCGCGAGGGAGGGCGCGGCGCGGGGGGGGAGGGGAGGCGGCGAGCGGTGCGGTAGGCGATATGGGCTTCTCACCACGGAGTCACGGAGGACGCACGGAGGGCTTAGGGAGGACGGTGGAGGCGTGCGCGGTGGGCGTGTGCGATTGTGGGACCTGGGCGGCAGGCACCCGCGACGCTGCGCTCCGGGTGGGCCCTCAGTCCGCTCGCCCCGGGGGCCGAACCTGGTTCGAAGCAGATTGGCACGCTGCGCTCGGTCGGCACTCGTAGGGGCGCGGTGCTGCCGTCCCCAAGAAGCGAGGCGCAGCTGTCGTGCTCGCGCGTTGGCCGCGGCAGTTCCATTCACCCCCGATCCTGGTTACCCCGGGAAGACGTACCAGACTCCACACAGTCGCCAGCCTTTGCCCTTGGGGGCGAGGACGCCGGAGATTTACCCCCCACCTGGCATCGCTTACTGAGCCGCGCCGGGACCTTGACCGGTTCGAGCTTCCGACCGTCCAGCAGGCCCACCAGCCACACGAGGCCGGGCGCCACTCGCATAACGGTGAAGTGGTCCTCCACCTCGCCGGCTTGGTCGTCGCCTTCTTCCGCGCCCTCTTCGTTTTCTGGTTCATCCGGAAGGTGCGTGCCTGAAATCGCACCGCCATTGGAGGCCAGCGGCTTGCGACGAAACGGCTCGGAGGGGAACGAGTCCTCTTCATGTTGACTTGGAGCCCCCGCCTGGTAGCGATTGCGGGGCGCCAGTCGTCCCACCACGATTCGTACGGCGCGAAGGCCTCGGCCACGACGCGGCGCTCGCGCGAGGCCGGGTCGCGCCAGAACTCCGCGCGCACGGAGGCCTCGCCCCAGAGCTGGTTCAGGACCTTGACCTCGGGCAGCTTGGGGTTCGGCCGGATGAGGTCGTGGTTGCCGGGGACGGCCAGGAGGAGGGGGGAGGCGGTGAGCTCGGTGAAGCGCCGCCAGATGCGGTCGAGGGTCCCGCCCAGGGCAGTGAATTCGTCTGGGGCGCCGCGCTGGGTCAGGTCCCCGGTGAAGAGGACGAGGTCCCAGGGACCGACGGCCGCGCGCACGTGCGCCAGGTCGTCCAGGAAGACCGACTGCACGGTGGGCCAGAGCCGGCCCTGGTCGGTCATGCCCTGGTGGAGGTCGGAGAGGTGGAGCCAGGAAAACGAGGCGGAGGGGGAGGACGGGGACGGGGAGTTGGAGGTCGTCATGAATTCACCACGGAGGGGGAGAACAGGAAGACTGGGGGGCAGCGAGTAACAGAACTCTTGCGTCTTGTCATTCTGAGCGCGGCGCCACCGCAGTGGCGCGAAGCGAAGAATCCGAATTCAACCTCCGTAACCTCTTTGACTCCGGATCCTTCGCTGCGCCCTTCGGGCTTCGCTCAGGATGACAAGAGACAGATTTCTCCAAGGAGTTAGGGAAAAACGCAAGAGTTCAGGAGTAAGGACTGAACTCTTGCGTTTTTGCTCCAACTGCTCAAGCGCTACCCCGGATGTCATCCCTTCCGCCCGGCTCAGGGCAGGCTCTGAGCGGAGCGCCGCAGCGCGAAGCGAAGGATCCGAGTCACCTGTTTCAATCATTACCCGGAGTCCCGGGCCGACTGTACCACCCCATGCTGAGGTCGTCCCAGTGCGGGTTGTCCGCCTCGATGAGGGCGATCTTCTTCGCACGGGTCCAGCCCTTGATCTGCTTCTCTCGAGTGATGGCTTGGCGGATGTCCGTGTAAGTCTGAAGGTAGACCAGCCTGTTCACACTGTACCGGGACGTGAACCCGGAGTTCATGTCGTGCTTGCTACGGCGTCATTCTACGGTTGCCGCTACGCCAAAGCTACGGTAATTACCGGAGCGCGGCTGTTCGCCGCCGCGAGGATTCTCGCCTCCATAGCCGGCGCACGAACCAACTGACGGTCAGACGCCGGCAACGACGCGCT
>JACPWG010000059.1 GCA_016197205.1 Planctomycetota bacterium | reverse complement strand
GTAGCGACCGCTTTTCTCGACAGGGCACTGGCTCGCACACGGCACGGTCCGAGGGCCGGTTGAGAAGGTTGGGCGTCCGTCTTTGCTTGGATCCTTCGCTTCGCGCTGCGGCGCTCCGCTCAGGATGACATGCCGGGATGACGGGTTCACCGAAAGCGTACTCCGCTACAGCCGCGGACCCTTGGAATTAGCGTAGACGGGACACTAGGCCCTGTCGAAGGCCTCCGTCGATTCGATCCCGGCTACTGGGGAGCGTCCGGGGTGGGACCCAGGGAACGATCGAGGTCGGAAATGACCCCCTTCTCTCCCGCGGGTGCACGGCCAGGGAGGAGGAGGGAATTCCTCCACCGATTCCAGCGGTCCGGGCAGCCGGCCTCCTGGCGAGGGGGACACGTCGGTCGCGGAGGTCGTCGACGAAGAGTGCGCGCGGCCGAAAGGGGCGGCGCGCGCGAACGCCTCGAGACCGCTCCCTCACGGTCGCGGTTCGGTTTTCGCCGACGCGGGGCGCGGCCCTCACCAGGCGCGGCAGGCGCGCCGTCCTTGCCGCTGCTGGGATGGGCGCGATTCGCGATTCAGGTTGGTAGGGTGCGGTCGGCGATCACGCGATTCCCACCCGTTCGGCGGGCCTCGCGTGCCCGCCGTTTCGCGGCAAGGACGAGCCCCAGGCCGTTTCTGCCATCCTCCGGGTAGGTTGCGACCCCAACGCTGATCGTGACGCTGCCTCGCGGGCCCGCACTCCTCCCCGGTTTCATCCGCTCCACCCGTCGGCGGACTCTCTCGGCGTATTCCGCCGCCTCGGGCGCGCCCGCACCGAACAGGAGGATCGCGAAGTTCCAGCCGGGGGCTCTGGAGACGACGCGGGGGGAGGGGCGACCCGCGGCGGAAAGATAGCGTGCGACCTTCGCCAGGATCGGACCCGAATCCGGGCTTTCGCCCACTTGGCTCCCCGCGTGGGGACGGTCGACTTCCACCCACGCCACGGAGAGCGCGTCCCGGGTCCGGTCGGCGTTGTCCACCTGCAGGCGCAGACACTCCTGGAAGAACTGCGAGTTGTAGACCCGGGTGCAGGGATCGTGGAGGCAGTGCTCGCTTGCCTCCACCACGTGGTCTGAGGAACTGATGAGGCGCTGCGCCTGGAGCAGGAGGATCGGCAGGAGGAGCTCCGGTCGGCGGTACACGACCTCGCGGAATACTCTCGCAGGGATACGACGAACCATGCAGGGGCTCTCGGTGCGCACCGCGGCCGTTCGGCTACAACCGCAAACGGCCGCGAGGTCACCGACCATCTCCCCTTCCCTGACCGTGCGCAGGAAAACTCCGCCTGCCTCTCCCGTCGGGGCATCCCGTGACACCTCCATGGTCCCACGGAGGAGGAGGAACACGTGCTTGCCGGCGTCCCCTCGCCTCCAGAGGAGGTGTCCTTCCGGAAGGCTCGTGACGGCGCCGACATCTTCAAATGCCCTGAAGATGGCTGCGAGATTCGACGGGTCGGAGGCGGGAAGGGAAGGTCCCGAGCCGGACACCGCCCTTTTCCCGGACCGCCTTGCGCCCACCCTTGGCACCATGGGCCGACCTCCCGGTTTCGCCTACCCTGCTCAGCGGGCTGACGACCTCGCCTATCAACCCAAGCCGCGAATATACGATGGTTCCGGCCCGTTGTCAACGAGGGAGGGCGCAGGGGCCGAGAGGCGTGGTGGCCGTCGATCAGCTTCCGGTCTTTCGTGGGCGATTCTTGTCGATGATCGCGGCGAGGATCAGGGCGTAGGCCAGGAAGCGGATGACGTAGACGAGGGGGCGCCCGTCGTCCGGTCGGTCGGTGGAGGCCTGGAGGATGCGGGCGAGCGCCTCGATCCCGAACGCCACGCCGAAAGCCAGGAAGAAGCGGTCGGCCGTCTTCTTCCAGAAGTGCAGGAAAAAGATCCCGATGGTGAGGGAGAGCATCGTGATGGCGCCGAGCAGAAATTGAGCCATGGCCGGCCCCTAGTTGGTGTCGTGGATCAGGCCGTAGAGGAGTAGGAGCTTGCCGCAGAGGGCGGCGGTCAGCCGGAACACGAAGAGGTCGCCCTCGGGCCAGATCAGGATGTCGGCGATCACGAGGAAATTGTTGAGGGTCATGAGGGCGAAGCAGAGGCCTCCCCAGAGCAGGAGGCGCCCGCGGGTCCGTGCGTACGCCTTCAAGAGGAGGAGCGTGCACGCGAGCGAGGTCGCCGCGCACAGCGCGTAGAGGAGCGGACCCATTTCAACGTTCCTTTCGCAGCCGGAAGGCGTCGGCGAATTGCCGCATCCGGGCCTCGGCCTTTCCGTGGATGAGGGTCGTCAGCGCGAAGAGGTTGCGGGCATGGGCGTCCGCGAGCAGTTCGGCTCCCCTTTCCAGCTCGGCCGTTTTGGGGCCGAAGCGAAAGCCGGGGGTCGGGCCGGCCGTGGCCGACAGCAGCCCCTTCTTCACCAGTTCCGCGAGGAGGCCCGCGGCTGCTTCAGGGGAGCCGTAGAGCCGTTGGGCGACTTCCGCGGTGGTCCAGTCCCGACCCCGCTCACGATGCAGCAGGAGTAGCGTCTCCAGCTCAGAAACCGAGTCGATGAGCCGGTCGACGAGCGTCCGAACCTCGTCGGAGAGCACCTCATCATGGGGCATGGCGCATGTCCTGCGGGTACCAAAGATCAGTTCCGTCCTGCCGGTCCGCCGGTTCGGCCGGCGCGGACCCACGCGACGCGCGCGACTCGGCGGTCCGGTCGTCGGCGTGCGAGCGACACGCGTGCCGCAAACCGGCGTGGATGGCGGGGCCCATCGCTGGAACTCCCCAAGGGAGGGCGCTGGCTTGCGGGGGCACTAGTGTCCCGTCTACGCTCATTCCAAGGGTCCGCCGCTGTAGCGGAGTACGCGTTCGGTGAACCCGTCATCCCGGCATGTCATCCTGAGCGGAGCGCCGCAGCGCGAAGCGAAGGATCCAAGTAAGGACGGACGCTCAACCTTCTCAAACGGCCCTCGGACCGTGTTGTGGGCGAGCCAGTGCCCTGTCGAGACATGCGGTCGCTACGCTTGGTTTGGATCCTTCACTTCGCTCCGCGCTGCGGCGCTTCGCTTCGCTCAGAGCCTGCCCTGAGCGGGCCGAAGGGATGACAAGCGCATCGAACGGGTTCCCTGAAAGCTCTGCCTGACGGGAGCCAGCCGACCTCCACTGAGCGCCCGGCGAACGAGCAGAATAAGCGTAGACGGGACACTAGGCTTCACCGGGACTGCTTGCGAAGTCGGGCACCTCATTCAGGTGAGTCCAATAGTGGTGCAGGCCGACCACCATTTCCACGAGGGTCTGGAAGCCGATGGGTTTGACCAGGTAGGAATTCGCCCCGAGGTCGTAGGCTCGCCGGAGGTCCGACGGGACCCCGGACCCGGTCAGGACCACCACGGGGATGCGCCGGAGTCCCGGCTGGGCGCGCAGCCAGGAGAGGACCTCGAACCCGGACTTGCGGGGCAGCTTGAGGTCCAACACGATCACGGCGGGCAGGGGGTACCGCGCGCGGTCCGCATAGGGCTCCTGCCCCGCGAGGTAGGCTACCGCGGCCTCCCCATCGTTGACGATCTGGAGCCGGTCGAAGAACTTCGCGCCCCGCGCGGCGTGCTGGAAGAGAGCCACGTCGGCCGGCGTGTCCTCGACGAGCAGGATGGGGCTTCTGGCTTCGCTCATTTCTTGGGTCTCCCTTTGGGCAGTTCGATCCAGAAGCGGCTGCCGCCGTTCGGGACCGACTCGAGTCCGACGGTTCCCCCCATGCGTTCCACGCCCCTGCGCACGATGGCCAGCCCGATGCCGGTTCCAGGGTAGGCCTCCGTACTGTGCAGTCGCTCGAAGACCTGAAAGATGCGTTCGTGGTACTTGGGCTCGATGCCGATGCCGTTGTCCTCCACCCATAGCCGCACGCGCTCCTCGCCCGCCTCCGCGCGGATGCGCACGCGCGGCTGGACTCCTGCGGCGACGAATTTCAACGCGTTCGAAACCAGGTTCACCACCACCTGGGCGAGGGTGGTCGGATCTCCGAGCACCGTACAGTTGGGCTCTTCGAGGACGATCCGGCCCTGGGTGCTCCGCACCTCCCCCTCCAGGAGGCCGAGGGCCTCCGCGATCGCCAGGCCGAGGTCGACGGCGTGCGGGCGCAGATCCTCGCGGCTGATCCGGCTGTAGGCCAGGAGGTCCCGGATCAGCGCCTCCATGCGTCCGACGGCGCCGTTGATCTGCCGAAGGTACTCCAGCCCGGGCTCGTCGAGCCGGCCCTCGTACTCCCTTTGGAGCAGGGCGGCGAACCCCTCCGCGGCCCTGAGCGGCGCGCGCAGATCATGGGAAACCGTGTAGGTGAAAGCCTCCAGCTCCTGGTTGAAGCGGGCCAGCTCCTGGGCCCTGCGGTCGAGCTCCCGCGACTTGCAGAAGAGCTCGACGAAAATGGACACTTTGGCTTGCAAGATTTCCGGTTCGATCGGCGTGAAGATGTAGTCGACGGCGCCGACGGAATAGCCGCGGAAGACCTGCTGCTTCTCCCTGCCATAGGCGGTGACGAAGAGGATGGGCGTATGGCGGCACCGGTCGCGTTCGCGGATCCGACCGGCGGTCTCGAAGCCGTCCATGCCGGGCATCTTGACGTCGAGGAGGATGACGGCGAATTCCTGGTCGAGGAGGAGGCGGAGCGCCTCTTCGCCGCTCCGCGCCTGGACGAGGTGTCGGTCCGGTGCCCGGAGGATGGCGTCGAGGGCGAGGAGGATCTTGGGGTCATCGTCGACCAGGAGCAGGTTCACCTTCTGTGGGTCGGACATGGAGGTAGCACCCCTTGAGGTAGCACCCCTTGGTGGACGGACATGGCCGGCGGACGAGCGAGAGCTCTGCCACAAACGGGAAGAGGGTGAGAGAAGTCTCAAGTCTCAATGCTCAATTTTCAGGGAAGGCTCAAGGCTCAGGGCTGATAGCGAGAGTTTCGCTGTAGGATCGCGGGCTATGCGCCCGCGCGAGAATTACTTTACATTTCCGTGGATCGACCGATGCCTGGGGGCGCGGGCCTCCGGCCCGCGCAGCGCGGCCCAGAGGGCCGCGCCCCCAGGAGCCACGAGGTCCGAATCTGCGCAGTTATTTTTGCGCGGGCGCTATGCCCAAGTCTCAAAGATCCAGGTTGACCACCCGAGGGCCGACGGAGGACGGCTTGCGCGGGTTTGTCGACCCTGTGACGGTGGTTCCTATCGGTGGCGCCGGTAGAGCCTCTCTTCCTCGTCGAGCTCCCCGTAGCAGGCGTGGAAAGGGCTGAGGCGGATCGACTCCTTCCTGCCCAGGGCCAGGATGCCGAGCCGAGGGAGACTGCCGTGAATCAGGGCGAAGACGCGCTGCTGCAGGGGTTTGTTGAAGTACATCGTGACGTTGCGGCAGAAAATGAGGTGGAACTCGTTGAAAGAGGCGTCCGTGACGAGGTTGTGCTGTGCGAAGACAAGGTTTTTGCGAAGCCAGGGGAGCAGGAGGGCCTGATGGTCGGCGGACGCATAGTAGGCGGAGAGCGAACTCTTCCCCCCGGAAAGGATGTAGTTGAAGGCGCACTCCTGCATGGCGGCGAGTGGGAAGCTCCCTTCGGGCGCCTTTTTGAGCACGGTTTCGCTCAGGTCGGTGGCATAGATCCGGCAGCGTTCCAGCAGACCCTCTTCGTGCAGCACGATGGCCGTCGAGTAGACCTCCTCGCCGGTCGCGCAGCCCGCGTGCCAGACACGGATGAAGGGATAGGTCCGGAGCTGGGGCATCACCTTCTCGCGCAGGGCGTGGTAGAAAGTGGGTTCAGAGAACATGGGGCTGCCATGGCTCGTGAGGTGGAGCAGGAGACGTTCGAGGCAGTCCCTGTCATGGAGGACGCGCTCCAGGAGGCCACTCACCGTCCGCAAGCCCTCGGCCTGGACACGGTAGCGCACCCGGGGAAGCAGGGAGTCCCGGGAATAGCCGCGGAAGTCCAGCCCGTAGCGCCGGTGCAGCGCCTCGAGCAGGAGGTCGAGTTCCAGGGCTTCGGCTTCGTCTGCGAGGGGCATTGGGAACCAAGTCTCCCCGAAGAATGACCAAGGCCCAATTTCCAATGACCATTCAATGAGGAAGGACCAATGACCAACGAGCGACGCACGACCCACTCACGAACGAGCGTAGCAGGCCCTCCGCGAGGTAGCGGTCATTGTTCTTCCTCGCCGTCGCAGCGGCGGACAATCGAGGCGAAAATGAGGGTGAGCTCCTTGCCCTCCTGCCAGAGGGGTGTCGCAGCCGGTTTCAGGTCCGGTTGGGCGCGTACCAGCATCCGGATGTAGTGTTTGCTCTCCCTGGCCTCCTTCTTTGCGATGCAGATCTTGTGTCGGAAGTCCTTTTTCGACTCCGCCTCGTCGGCCTCACAGTAGTTGGCCCCCACGCTGGTTGCCGCGGCCACGACCTGTGGGACCAGTCGCTCCGTGATCTCGTTGATTCTCACTTTCTTGGCGAAGTCGATCACGGCCTCGCCGAACCGGGCCGTTCGCTCTTCCAGATCGAACGCCCGCTTGCCATCCCCCGCCCCTCTGGTCATTGGGCCTTGCTCCTTGAATGGTCATTGGAAATTGGTCCTTGGTCATTCCGCGGGCCTACCGGTACAACCAGACCCGCAACAGACTCAAAAGCTGTTCCGTCATCACCGGCTTGGTGATGTAGTCCGAGGCGCCGGCCTCGATGCACTTCTCGCGGTCGCCCTTCATGGCCTTCGCCGTCAGCGCGATGATCGGGAGTCCCTGGTATTTGGACATGTGCCGGATGCACCGGATGGTCTCGTAGCCGTCCAGCTCGGGCATCATGATGTCCATCAGGACGACGTTCACGTCGGCGGTGCTCTGCAGGACCTCCAGCGCGTCCTTGCCCGACTCGGCGTGCAGAACGCTCAGCTTGTAGCGCTCCAGGGCGGCGGTGAGGGCGAAGACGTTGCGGACGTCGTCGTCGACGATGAGCACGTGCTTGCCGGTCAGGATCGGGTCGGAGAGCCGCGCCTCCTCGATCATGCGCCGCTGCACGTCGGGCAGGCTGGCCTCGACGCGGTGCAGGAAGAGCGCGGTTTCGTCCAGCAGGCGCTGCGCGGAGTGGGCCCCCTTCACGATGATGGTCTCGGCGAGCTTGCGCAGCTTCGTCTCCTCCTTGCGCGTGAGCTCCCGGCCCGTGTAGACGATGATCGGGAGCTCGCACTGGCCGAGATCGTCCTTGATGCGCCGCATGAGTTCGAACCCGCTCAAGTCGGGCAGGTTGAGGTCGAGGACGAGGCAGTCGCACGGGTTGTTCCGGAGCGACTCGATGGCCTCCTGCGCGGTGCCGACGGCCGTGATCTGCACGTCGCTCGAGCCGATCAACTCGACGAGGCTCCTGCGCTCCATGTCGTTGTCCTCGACGATGAGCAGGTTGCGCGCGGGCCGGTCGATGAAGCCCGAGATGCGTCCGAGGGCGCCCAGGACCGCGTCCTTCTCCGCGGGCTTGCGGAGGAAGGCGATCGCGCCCTGCTGCAACGCGCGCTGTTTCGATTCCTCGACCGAGATCACGTGCACCGGGATGTGGCGGGTGGAGGCGTCGTGCTTGAGCTGGTCGAGGAGCGCCCACCCGTCCATGTCGGGCAGGTGGAGGTCGAGGGTGATGGCGTGCGGCTTGAAGTGTTTCGAGAGCTTGAGGGCGATCGAGCCCTCCCCGGCCACGATCCCCTTGAACCCGCGCTCGCGCGCCAGTTCGAGGAGCGTCTGGGCAAACCGTGAGTCGTCCTCCGCGATGAGGAGGACCTTGTCCTCCGGCAGGATGGCATTGCGGTCGTCGCTGATCGGCGCCTCCCCGGGCGCGTCCCCGACGGCGAGGGCCGTTCCGGCCTGGAGCTCCGCCGAGGCCGGGCTCGCGCCCGCGTCCGTGGCGGCCGGCTCGAGCGCCGGCTCGAGAGCAGGGTTCCTGAAGTGCGGGAGCTCAGGCACGAACCGCCGGCGCGCGGGCGGCGGCAGGTAGGGCTGGGGGACGTACAGGGTGAAGGTGCTCCCCTCCCCCGGCGTGCTCGTGATGCCGATCTCGCCGCCGAAGAGGTTGGCGATCTCGCGGCAGATCGCGAGGCCGAGGCCGGTGCCGCCGTACTTGCGGCTCGTGCCGGCGTCCGCCTGCTGGAAGGCCTCGAAGATGATCTTCTGCTTGTCCCGGGGGATCCCGATGCCCGTGTCCACGACCGAGAACCCGATCACCGTCCGCGCGCGGTTGAGGACGTCGTTGTCGGGCGTCCACCCGCCGGTCGCCGCGTGGATCCGCAGCTCGATGGAGCCCTTTTCCGTGAACTTGAACGAGTTGGACAGGAGGTTCTTGAGCACCTGCTGGACGCGCCGGACGTCGGTCTGGATGCTCTTGGGCAGGGCTTCGTCGAGGTGGAACTTGAAGTCGAGCCGCTTGTCGGCCGCGATGTGGCGGAAGGTGCGCTCGACATAGTCGCGCAGCTCGGTGGGGAGGACTTCCTCGATCGCAAGGTCGACCGTGCCGGACTCGATCTTGGCCAGGTCGAGGATGTCGTTGATGAGCGCGAGAAGGTCGGAACCCGCGGCGTGGATGGTGCGCGCGTACTCGACCTGCTTGGGGTGGAGGTTGCTCTCGGCGTTCTCGTAGAGGAGCTGGGCGAGGATGAGCAGGCTGTTGAGCGGCGTGCGCAGCTCGTGGGACATGTTCGCCAGGAATTCGGACTTGTACTTGGAGGTGAGGGCGACCTGCTCCGCCTTCTCCTGCAGGGCCACGCGCGCCTGCTCGATTTCGCGGTTCTTGGTTTCGAGCTCGGTCTTCTGCATGGCCAGGAGCTTGGCCTTCTCTTCCAGCTCTTCGTTGGTCCCTTGGAGCTCCTGCTGCTGGCTCTTGAGTTCTC
Source organism: Planctomycetota bacterium (assembly GCA_016197205.1). Lineage (GTDB taxonomy): Bacteria > Planctomycetota > MHYJ01 > WSZJ01 > JACPWG01 > JACPWG01. The sequence continues at coordinate 37,097 of JACPWG010000059.1, read as the reverse complement.
CGGCGAGCGCCTGGGACTTGCGCAGGAGGTCCTCGGTGCGCATCGTGGCCTCGATGGTGTTCAGCACGATGCCGATCGACTCGGTGAGCTGCTCGAGGAAGGTCAGGTGAATCTCGCTGAACCGGGTGAAGGAGGCCAGCTCGATGACGGCGCGGACGTCGCCTTCGAAGACCACGGGCAGGGCCACGATCGTGGTGGGCGTGGCCTCGCCCAGGCCGGAGCTGATCCGGATGTAGTCGACGGGCGCGGTGTCGAGGAGGATGCGCTGCTTCTCGAGGGCGCACTGGCCGACCAGGCCCTCTCCGAGGTGGAACTGGTTCGAGACGCCCTTCCTCTCCTTGTAGGCGTAGCTGGAGAAGAGCTTGAGGACGGGGGAGCCGTCCTGGAGGTCCTTGAGGTAGAAGACGCCGTGCTGGGCGGAGACGAGCGGCGCGAGCTCGGAGAGGATCGTCCGGGAGACGGCCTGCATGTCGCGCTGCCCTTGCAGCATGCGCCCGAACTTGGCGAGGTTGGTCTTGAGCCAGTCCTGCTCGGTGTTGACCCGCGTGGTGTCGCGCAGGGTCACGATCATGATGTTGACGTTGTCCTTGAGGGAAGCGACCTCGCCGCGTGCCTCGACCGTGATCGAGCGGGTGAGGTCGCCTTTGGTGACCGCGGTGGCGACGTCGCTGATGGCGCGCACCTGGGCGGTCAGGTTCGCGGCCATCATGTTGGAGTTGTCGGTCAGGTCCTTCCAGACGCCGGACACGCCCTTCACGGTCGCCTGGCCGCCGAGCCGGCCCTCCGTGCCGACCTCGCGCGCGACGCGCGTGACCTCGGACGCGAAGGCGTTGAGCTGGTCGACCATCGCGTTGATGGTGTTCTTCAGCTCGAGGATCTCCCCCTTCACGTCGACCGTGATCTTGCGCCCGAGGTCGCCGTTGGCGACGGCGGTCGTCACCTCGGCGATGTTCCGCACCTGGCCGGTCAGGTTCGACGCCATCAGGTTCACGTTGTCGGTGAGGTCCTTCCAGACGCCGGACACGCCCTTCACGGCCGCCTGGCCGCCGAGCTTCCCTTCGGTGCCGACCTCGCGCGCGACGCGCGTGACCTCGGAGCCGAAGGCGGAGAGCCGGTCGACCATCGCGTTGACCGTGTTCTTGAGTTCGAGGATCTCCCCCTTCACGTCGACCGTGATCTTCTTCCCGAGGTCGCCGTTGGCGACGGCGGTCGTGACCTCGGCGATGTTGCGGACTTGCGCGGTGAGGTTGGCGGCCATGATGTTCACGTTGTCGGTGAGGCCCTTCCAGACGCCGGACACGCCCTTCACCTCCGCCTGGCCGCCGAGCTTCCCCTCGGTCCCGACCTCGCGGGCGACGCGGGTGACCTCGGAGGCGAACGCGCTGAGCTGGTCGACCATGGTGTTAATGGTGTTCTTGAGGCCGAGGATCTCCCCCTTGACCTCCACGGTGATCTTGCGGCCGAGGTCGCCGTTGGCGACGGCGGTCGTGACCTCCGCGATGTTGCGCACCTGGTCGGTGAGGTTGGTGGCCATCTGGTTCACGTTGTCCGTCAGGTCCTTCCAGGTCCCGGACACGCCCTTGACGACCGCCTGGCCGCCGAGGCGCCCCTCGGTGCCGACCTCGCGGGCGACGCGCGTGACCTCGGAGCCGAAGGCGGACAGTCGGTCGACGGTGGCGTTCATCGCGTTCTTCAGCTCGAGGATCTCCCCCTTCACGTCCACGGTGATCTTGCGGGAGAGGTCGCCGTTCGCCACCGCGGTGGTCACCTCCGCGATGTTCCGGACCTGCGCGGTCAGGTTCGCGGCCATCATGTTGACGTTCTTCGTGAGGTCGCGCCACACCCCGGAGACGCCCTCGACCTCGGCCTGGCCGCCGAGACGTCCCTCGGTGCCGACCTCGCGCGCGACGCGCGTCACCTCGGAGGCGAAGGCGGAGAGCCGGTCGACGAGGGCGTTGATCGTGTTCTTCAGCTCGAGGATCTCCCCCTTCACGTCGACGGTGATCTTGCGGGCCAGGTTGCCGTTCGCAACGGCGGTCGTCACCTCCGCGATGTTGCGCACCTGGGAGGTGAGGTTGCCGGCCATCATGTTCACGTTGTCGGCGAGGTCCTTCCACATCCCGGACACGCCGCGCACCATGGCCTGGCCGCCGAGTCGCCCTTCGGTGCCGACCTCGCGCGCGACGCGGCTCACCTCCGACGCGAAGGCGTTGAGCTGGTCGACCATCGCGTTCACCGTGTTCTTCAGCTCGAGGATTTCCCCCTTCACGTCGACGGTGATCTTGCGGGAGAGGTCGCCGTTCGCGACGGCCGTGGTCACCTCGGCGATGTTCCGGACCTGCGCGGTCAGGTTCGCGGCCATCTGGTTGACGTTGTCGGTCAAGTCCTTCCAGGTGCCGGACACGCCCTTGACGACCGCCTGGCCGCCGAGGCGCCCCTCGGTGCCGACCTCGCGCGCGACGCGCGTGACCTCGGAGGCGAAGTCGGAGAGCCGGTCGACCATCGTGTTGATCGTGTTCTTGAGGCCCAGGATCTCGCCCCGCACCTCGACCTCGATCTTGCGGGAGAGGTCGCCGTTCGCCACGGCGGTGGTCACGTCCGCGATGTTGCGGACCTGGGAGGTGAGGTTCGCGGCCATCTGGTTGACGTTGTCGGTGAGGTCCTTCCACGTGCCCGACACGCCCTTGACCATCGCCTGGCCGCCGAGGCGCCCCTCGGTGCCGACCTCGCGCGCGACGCGCGTCACCTCGGAGGCGAAGTCGTTGAGCTGGTCCACCATCGCGTTCACGGTGTTCTTGAGCTCGAGGATCTCCCCCTTCACGTCGACGGTGACCTTCTTGGACAGGTCGCCGTTCGCGACGGCGGTGGTCACGTCGGCGATGTTCCGCACCTGGCCGGTCAGGTTGCTCGCCATCAGGTTCACGTTTTCGGTCAGGTCCTTCCAGGTCCCGGACACGCCCTTCACCTCGGCCTGGCCGCCGAGCTTGCCTTCGGTGCCGACCTCGCGCGCGACGCGGGTGACCTCGGAGGCGAAGGCGTTCAACTGGTCGACCATCGCGTTGATGGTGATCTTCAGCTCCAGGATCTCCCCCTTGACGTCGACGGTGATCTTCTTCGCGAGGTCGCCGTTCGCGACGGCGGTCGTCACGTCGGCGATGTTCCGCACCTGCGACGTCAGGTTCGCGGCCATCATGTTCACGTTGTCGGTGAGGTCCTTCCAGACGCCGGACACGCCCTTCACGCCCGCCTGGCCGCCCAGCTTGCCCTCGGTGCCGACTTCGCGCGCGACGCGCGTGACCTCGGAGGCGAAGGCGTTCAACTGGTCGACCATCGCGTTGACCGTGTTCTTCAGGTCGAGGATCTCTCCCTTGACGTCGACGGTGACCTTGCGCCCCAGCTCTCCGTTCGCGACCGCGGTCGTCACCTCGGCGATGTTGCGCACCTGCGCGGTGAGGTTGCCGGCCATCATGTTGACGTTGTCGGTGAGGTCCTTCCAGACGCCGGCGACGCCCTTCACTTTGGCCTGGCCGCCGAGCTTGCCTTCCGTGCCGACCTCGCGCGCGACGCGCGTGACTTCCGAGGCGAAGGCGTTCAGCCGGTCGACCATGGCGTTGACGGTGGTCTTCAGCTCCAGGATCTCCCCCTTGACGTCGACGGTGACCTTGCGCCCGAGCTCGCCGTTCGCGACGGCGGTCGTCACTTCGGCGATGTTGCGCACCTGCGAGGTCAGGTTGGCCGCCATCATGTTGACGTTGTCGGTCAGGTCCTTCCAGACGCCGGCGACGCCCTTCACCTTCGCCTGGCCGCCCAGTTTGCCCTCGGTGCCGACCTCGCGGGCGACGCGCGTGACCTCCGACGCGAACGACCGGAGCTGGTCGACCATGGTGTTCATCGTGTTCTTGAGGGCCAGGATCTCGCCCTTGACCCGGACGGTGATCTTCTTGGAGAGATCGCCGGTGGCCACGGCGGTGGTCACTTCGGCGATGTTCCGGACCTGGGCGGTGAGGTTGGCCGCCATGATGTTCACGTTGTCGGTGAGGTCCTTCCAGACGCCGGACACGCCCTTGACGACCGCCTGGCCGCCGAGCTTGCCTTCGGTGCCGACCTCGCCCGCGACGCGCGTGACCTCGGAGGCGAAGTCCCCGAGCCGGTCGACCATCGTGTTGATCGTGTTCTTCAGCTCCAGGATCTCGCCCTTCACGTCGACGGTGATCTTCTTCGAGAGGTCGCCGCGCGCGACGGCCGTGGTCACCTCGGCGATGTTCCGCACCTGCGAGGTCAGGTTGGCCGCCATCATGTTGACGTTGTCGGTGAGGTCCTTCCAGACGCCGGCCACGCCCTTCACGCGGGCCTGGCCGCCGAGCTTGCCTTCGGTGCCGACCTCGCGCGCGACGCGCGTGACCTCGGAGGCGAAGGTGCTGAGCTGGTCGACGGTCGCGTTCAGGGTGTTCTTGAGCCCGAGGATCTCGCCCTTCACGTCGACGGTGATCTTCTTGGAGAGGTCGCCGGTGGCGATGGCCGTGGCGACTTCGGCGATGTTGCGCACCTGGGAGGTGAGGTTGGTGGCCATGCCGTTCACGTTGTCGGTCAGGTCCTTCCAGATCCCGGACACGCCCTCGACGACCGCCTGGCCGCCGAGCCGGCCCTCGGTGCCGACCTCGCGCGCCACGCGCGTGACCTCGGCGCCGAACGCGGAGAGCTGATCGACCATGCCGTTGATCGTGTTCTTGAGCTCGAGGATCTCCCCCTTGACGTCGACGGTGATCTTCTTCCCGAGGTCCCCCTTCGCGACGGCGGTGGTCACGGCCGCGACGTTGCGCACCTGGTCGGTGAGGTTCGTGGCCATGAGGTTGACGTTGTCCGTGAGGTCCTTCCAGATGCCGGAGACGCCCTTGACCTCGGCCTGGCCGCCGAGCTTGCCCTCGGTGCCGACTTCGCGTGCCACGCGGGTGACCTCGGCCGCGAAGGCGCCGAGCTGATCGACCATGCCGTTGATGGTCTGCGCCGTGCGGAGGAACTCGCCCTTGAGCGGCCGGTCCTCGACCTCGACCTCCATGCGCTGCGACAGGTCGCCGCGGGCGGTGGCGCCGATGACGCGGGCGACGTCGACGGTGGGCTGGACGAGGGCGTCGATCAGTTCGTTGACCGACTCGAGGGCGCCGGCCCACTCGCCGGCGGCGCTGGCGAGCTTCGCGCGCTGCCGGATCTTGCCGTCGCGTCCCACCTGGTCGCGGACTCGGCGCAGCTCTTCCGCCAGCGTCTCGTTCAACTCGACGACCTCGTTGAAGGCCTCCGCGAGCTCGCCGGAGACCCCCTTCAAGTCGGAGGGCAGGCGCGTGGAGAACACTCCGCGCTTGAGTGCACGCAAGGCCTTGAGCAGGAGCCGGCTGTCGAAGCGTTCCGATACGGCGCCCTCAGTGGCCATGACGGACCTCCTGTGCGTGTGAGGCGAGCGAATAGGGGCTGGGAGAGCGAACAGGTTGCGGGGGGCGAGAGTCAGGAGGCGGACGAAGTTTCAAGGCTCAATGATCAATTTTCAAACAATGCTCAATGTTCAAGGCTCAGAGCAGGCTGGAGCGAATCGAACAGTGGCTGGGCCGATCACGGGGGCGGCGGTGGTCGAACCTCGGGGGGCGGACGAACTCTCAATGCTCAAGGCTCGGAGCGGACCGGACAATAGGGGCATGGTTCAAACGCCGGCGTTTTCGGGTAACACGCGAACTACTGCGTTTGGTACGGTCGAGCCCTGTAGGGGCTCAAGAATGTAGCCAGGGCCAACGGCCCTGGTATCGGGTCACCAGAAGACCGAGCCCTGAAAGGGCGACATGACGCGCATGGCGCCAAGGCGTTCTGTCGCCCTTTCAGGGCTCTGCGCGTCGCGTGGACCAGACCAGGGCCTTCGGCCCTGGCTACATTCTCCCGCGCCTTCGGCGCTGCGCATGGTCCGGCTCGCAAGAATGTGTTACCCTCGTTTGAAACATGCCACAATAGGTCGCAAGGCCGTGGAATTTCCCACGCGGGGCGCATTGGCCGGCATTGAGCATTGAGACTTGAGCATTTGTTTGAAAATTGATCATTGAGCCTTGAGCCTTCGTCTAGCCTTCGTCGAGCCTTTCGTCCCCTTTCATCACGCGCTGCGCATCCAAGCTGCCCAAGCACTACCTCGTGCGCGTCACGACTTCGCGGATCGCATCCCGCAGAGCCTCGATCCGGACCGGCTTGCCCAGCACGGCATCGACGCCGGCCGGCTTCTCTCCCTGTGTGGCCATGAGGTCGCCAAAGCCGGAAACCATCAGGATCGGCGTCTTGGGGGAGAGTCGCTTGATTTCCTCGGCGAGCTGGTCGCCGCGCAGCCGAGGCATCGCACGGTCCGTGATCACCAGATCGAACGTGCCTTCCTTGAACTTCGCCAACCCGTCCTGGCCATCGACGGCGAGCTGGACGTCGTGCGCATCGAGTTCCAGGATCGACGACATCAGGCTGCGGACCAGCTCCTCGTCCTCGACGAGCAGGATGCGGAGGGGCGGGACGCCGGCCTTGGGGGTCTCGGCGGGGGGGGGCGGGGTTGGAGGCGTCGGCAAGGCGGGGAACCTGAGAACGAAGCGCGTCCCCTGGCCCACCTGGCTCGTGACCTCGATCGAGCCGCCCTCCTGCCGGACGATGCCGTAGACCATGGCCAACCCCAGACCCGTTCCCTTGACGCCCTTCGTGGTGAAGAACGGTTCAAAGCAGCGGCGACGCACTTCCTCCGGCATCCCGGTCCCCGTGTCGGAGACCTCGACGACGACCTGGTCCTGTTCCGCGCGCGTCGCAAGGGTCAGGATCCCGCCCGCCGGCATCGCCTCCAGCGCATTGAAGACCAGGTTGACCATGGACTCCTTGAGCCCGGTGGGGCTCGCGAGAACCGGAGGCGTCGGCTCCAGCCTCGTCTCGATGCCGATCGTCCGGCCCTCGCCCATCGCCTCGTTTCGCCAGCGGGGGCGGGTCAGCTCCACCACTTGCTGGACCAGCAGGGGAAGGTCCACCGGCACCCGGGAGGCCGAGTCCGAGCCTCGCGCGAAGAGGCAGAGACGTCGCACGACTCCGGTGGCGATCTCCGCGCCTGCGTGGATGAGCCCGACCTGCTCCCGCACGAAGGAGGGGTCGTTCGCGGGCGCCGAGGCCGAGAGCAGCAGCTCGCTGCAGCCCAAGATGGGCACGAGGGCGTTGTTCAGGTCGTGCGCGATGCCGGTGGCCATCTGGCCGAGCGCGCGCAGGCGCTCCTGCTGGACAAGCTGGTCTTGGGTGCGACGGAGGTCCTGCAGCGCCTGCTCGAGGCGTCGATGCGATTCCAGGATGGCCGCCTGGGCCCGGCGGCGCTCCGTGACGTCCCGAAACGTGACGACCATGCCCGTGCACCGTGCCCCCTCCCGGATGGGCATGGTCGTGTATTCGACCGGGAACGAGCCGCCGTCCTTCCGCCAGAATACGCCTTCAGCAACCTGCCGACCGGCGTCCGGATGCAGGGCGGCGGTGGGCCCGCCCGTCTCGCCTTCGCCCGGCTCACCGGCCGGCCGGGTGTGGAGGAGGAGACGCCGGAGCTCCTGCCCGAGCAGCTCCCGAACCGCGTAGCCGGTCATCCGGGACGCGGCGGGATTGGCGAAGGTGAGCCGACCGGTCTCGTCGACGCCGCAGATCCCTTCCGCGGCGGAATTCAGGATGGACTCGTTCTGGCGTTCCCGGGTCGCGAGGGACGCGACCGCGCGCGTGATGGCGATCATCAGGCCGAGCTGGCTGCCCAGGGCGCGAGCGATCGAGATCCAGTCACGATCCATGTCGCTCGCCTCCAGGGCGAGCAGGAGAACGCCCGGCGTATCGTGGCCGGCGGAGATCGGTGCGAGGAGGAGGGACCGCGAGCGGGTGCGTTCGAGGAGGGTCGCAGCGGCCGCGGGTTCGCCCGCCTCTCCCCTGAGCAGGAGCGGCTCCCGGGTCCGGACCACCTGGTGGAGCAGCTCCACGCAGCCGAAGAGCCGTTCGAGCGAGGAGAGATCGTCCGGGGCGTACCCACAGTGGGCCGCCAGGCGGAACCGCTCGGGCCCGTCGGGCAACAGGGCCGCGCCGCGCGAGAGACCCGCCGCGTTGAGGCAGCGGGGCACGCCGTCCTCGAGGAGGGCGGAGATGGTGGAGTTTTCGTCCAGCGTTTCGGCGAGCCCCACCACCAGGCGAAAGCCGGCCTCGAGCAGGGCGAGCCGTCGCGCCTGGTTCAGATAGAGGGCCGTGAGTCGCTCCAGGTGGCGGGCGTGCGCGGGCCCGGGCACGGGAGACGCGTAGAGCGGCGGGATCCCGGGGGGCTGCGAGGCCGCGGGGGACGGGGTCGCGGAGCAGGCGCGCAGGACCGCATCCGGCACGGCGTTGGGCCGTCCGATCGGGACCACGAGGTCGGTTGCGCCGACGGCCCGGGCCATCCTCCGGTCCTCCTCACCGACATAGATCGAGGATACGAGCACCACGGGCAAGCGGGCCAGGCGCGCGTCCGCGCGGAGGGCGAGGCAAAGGCTGAAGCCGTCGAGGCTCGGCATGAGGACGTCGCTGACGAGGATGTCCGGCGGCCTCGTGCGCACCGCCTCCAGCGCCTTTCGACCGTCTTCCGCGCTCTCCACCAGAAAGCCGAGGGCCTCGAGCTGGAGCCGGTGAAGCTTGCGCAGGGCAGGGTCGTCGTCGACGACCAGGACCCGCTTGCCCGCGCCCGGCCCCGCACGCTTGCGCTGGCCGCGTGCCAGCACCGCGGCCACGATGGGAAGGAGATGGGAGGGCTCGATCGGCTTTCGGATGACCTCGGTGAAGCCGACCAGCCCGCCGAGCGTTCCACGGGAGCCCGGCGCGGCGGCCGCCACTCCCAGGATCGGGACTTCCCTCCCGGCGAACTCCCGCCGGAGTTGCTCCGCGACCGCGTCCGAGCTCATGTCGGGCAGGGACAGGTCGAGGAGCACGAGGTCTGGAGGGGTTTCCTTCGAGACGCGAAGGGCCGAGCGACCGTCCGCCGCCTCGAGGACGTCGTAGCCTTCCGCACGGAGAGCCGCGCGGATCATTCGTCGCGAGATCGAATTTTCGTCGACCACCAGGAGCGTACCTCGGCTCATGCGATCGCTCTCCGGCATCGAGATCCCTCTCTGCTCGGGGTGGAACGCCAGAATTATTGCGCATAAACATTAGTGTGTCAACCTTAATTATCGAAATATTTGAAATAGTTAGTATTTAGGCTGCGGCCCGCGAACCTGCGGAGACGAAGAAGCCTTGGTCGGGGGGAAAATAGGGACGATTGAAGCGGAACGGGTCCGCGACGGACACACGGAACCGCGACCGTGAGGGAGCGGTCTCCGCGCGTTCTTCCAGAGCCGCGGATTCGACCTCGCTGCCCGCTGGGTTCGCGGAGTGCTTCCATGCGGGTCGGCGGCCTCGAACCGGAGGTCACTGCAGAACGACCCCAGACCGCTCCCTCACGGTCGCGGTTCGGTTTCCACGCGAGACGCGCCTGCGACGGAAACGAAGGACCTACCGGAACGACATTGAAGGCCCACTAGCGCGGTGGTTGACATGACCTTTTCACCCGGTTGCCGGGACGAGCGCGGCACGGAGCGGCACGGCGACGACTCGTTCGGTGAGCGACAGCGTCTCGTCGCCCCCATGGAGAAGGATGCCGAACGGGGCGCTTTTCGGGTGCTCCGCGAGGAAGGCTTCCAGGCCGCGAGCGTCGCCCAGTCCGACGCGCCGGGCGGACTTGACCTCGATCGGCAGCAGACGATTGCCCGATTCGAGTACGAAGTCCACCTCCTCGCCGGAGTGCGTGCGCCAATAGTGGAGTTCGGGGCGAGGCGATGCGCAGGTGCGCCAGGCCAGCAAGTGGGCGAGGAGGAGGTTTTCGAGCAGCGCCCCGGCGAGAGGCGAGGCGGCCAGGCCCTCCCGAGAGCCCACGGCCGCGAGATGGGCGGCGAGCCCGACGTCGGTCCAGTAGAGCTTGGGCGACTTTACCAGCCGTTTTGTGCGGGAGACCGAATACGGCGGTAGCCGGTAGATCTGGTAGGAAGTCTCGAGCAGGTCGAGGTACCGGTGGGCCGTGGGCTGCGGCAGACCCGCGTCGCGCGCCAGCGCGCTCTGGTTGAGCACCTGGCCCGCGCGCAGGGCGGCGAGCCGCATCAGGCGGCGGAAGTCCGTGAGGTTGCCGATCGCGGCGAGGTCGCGCAGATCGCGCTCGAGGTAGGTGCGGACGTAGCCGTCGAACCAGGCGGCGCGCTCCTCCGGGTCCTGCGCCAGCACGGACGAAGGATAGCCGCCCACGAGGATGGCTGCGACCGTGTCCCCCGCGCGGTTCCGGGGAGAGGTCGGGGGAACCAGCGCCCGAACGGCGCGCGCGTCCCGTGCGGCGAGCCAGTCACTCCAGGGGCCGGGATCCGGGCGACCCGCCTTTTCGGCCTCCGTCATGGGCCACAGGTCGAGGTAGACGGCACGACCGGCAAGGCTCTCGGAGACTCGCCTCATCAGGAGGAGGTTGGCGGAACCGGTGAGCAGGAAGCGGCCGGGGGCGCGCTTGCGGTCGACCGCGCGCTTGACCGCGAGAAGCAGACTGGGGACGCGCTGGACTTCGTCGAGGGTGAGCCTCGGGGCGTCCTCGAGGAGCGCGTCGGGAGCCGCCTGAGCGCGTTCGAGCACGTCGAGGTCGTCCAGCGTGCGGTAGCCCCGGTCCGCTCCCACCGGAGGCATCGTGACCAGCGTCGTCTTGCCCGTCTGCCGGGCGCCGCTGACCACGACCACCGGAAAGCGACCGAGCGCGGTCAAGACCTCCTGCGCCAGGATGCGAGGTCGGAGGTCCGATAGGTTATTCATGCTGTGAATGATATTCATTCACGGCATGAATAACAAGCGGAATCGCGGCGGCGGCCCGACAGGGCCCGCGCCCCCCGGGCGTGCGCCGACGAGGGTGCGGCCCGTGGCGACGAGGTCGGGGCGGAGGTCGTAGAACGCCCGGTCGATAATGAAACGAGCTGAGCTGGTCCGACGCGTTCGGTCCATCGGCTGCGTATTTGTCCGACAGGGCGCAAGACACGATTGGCATGAGAATCCGAAGACGAAGGTCTCCCAGCCGAGCCCGCGTCACCGTGGAATCAAGAAGAGCCTGGCGAGGCATATCCTCACAACGACCCGAAGAAAGGCTAAACGCGACCGAGGGCGGCAAGTGGCTAGATCATAGCTCCGCGTCCCAACTAGCCGCGGGCGAAATTTGAAATTTGACTTTTTGCAGTTTGGAATTCGGACCGGCCGTGTGGGTCGAATGCGGGACTTTTACACAGAGACCCGGAGACGCAGAGGCCGGGCGCTGAGTCCACCCTCCTCTACCGGCGATCATCGCTGGCACCGCACGGAGAGATCGACTTTAGCTTCATTGCCGGAAATCTGCGTAACCTTGGCGCCTGGTACGCCCGCCTCGGCCACCACGGAGAGGCCCTGAGTGCTTCCAAGGAAGCCGTGGCGCTCTTCCGCAAATTGGCCACGGACCAAGCAGGCGCCTTCCTCCCGGAGCTCGCGTGGAGTCTCCATAGCCTTGGCCTCCGACTGAGTCACCTCGGCTGAAGCGAGGAGGCACCGGAGACTCTCAACCAGCCAAGCTCTCCGCGGAGGAAACGCCCGATGCCAACCATCCATCGACAGGCGAGTGGCCTGCGTCTGAGGCGCCCGGAGGGCTGGGTCCCGTTCGGGTTCTGTTCACCCCCAAGCGAAGCGGTTCGTCACCGGAGACCGAAGACCGGGATGAATTTTGTCGAGGAAGCCGCGATCGGTAAGATCGGGCACGCATGACGAACCCTGAGTACCGCCCCACGCAATGGGGTGACCAGTTTTCTCGGCGATTTTGGCCGCCCGCTTCCCCCCTTCGCGCTGCGGCGCTTCGGGGCGCAAGCGTTGCGCTCGCTTGCCGTAGTTCTCCGTTACTACGCCTCGCTCGCGCGCCTCGCGGGTGGCCAAACTTGCCTTCGCCTATTGGCCACCGACTTCCGTGGAGCGGTACTCAGTCGGCGCCGGCGGGTGCGCCGAAGACCCCGAGAAAGCGCTCCAAGACGCGCCGGACCGACTCGGTCCTGTCGGGGAGGAAGGGCACCGCGCCGATGAGCCAACTGGTCCGGTCGCCGGCACGCTGGTCGAGGTAACCGGGCACGTTGACGATCGGGCGGAGGCGCGCGTTGCGGTGGAGCAGGAAGACCTGCCGCACAGGCTGGTGGCCGGTCGCGGGGTCGCAGATCCGGCTCCGGTAGTCGGTCGTCTCCCAAAGGGTCGACGGGTCGAAGTGGCCGTGACTCTTCGCGTCCAGGACGAGAAGGACCGTCGGTTTCCCCTCGCGTTCGAGCGCGACGGTGATGTCCGGACGGAGCGTGCCCTCCGAGAGGGTGGCGCGGAAGGGCTGGTTGCCGATTGCGGGTCGGTCCACGGGCGGGAACTCCGGTTCGTAAGTCACGACGACGCGACGGTTCGTCCCCCATGGGAAGCGGAAGCTCTGGCCCGGCCGGAGCTCCGGGCGGTAGACCTCGTCGATCATCGCGAAGGCGTCGGCGGGGTCCGCGGGTCCGAGCTTCGACAGCCCGCGCAGAAGCTCGACGACCTTGACGTAGCACCAGTATTCGTAAAGCGTGGAGAGTTTCCGGTACCGGACGCGGATCCCTTCGCCCGCCACGAGCGCGCCGGCCGAGGCCTCCGCCGCCCTGAGCACCACGAAGGCCTCGCGATACCCGGGCCGATTCAGGAAGATCGGCGTCGGGCCCAGCCGCACGCGGGCGGGGCCGGCCTCCGCGATGAACGGGTGGACGCGGACGAGGCGCTCGAAGCCCGCCTCCAGCTCGCGCGAGCGCCGCGCCCACTCGGAGAGGACCTGGATGCGCGGCGCGAAGCGCTTCTCGAACACGGACGACCCGTCCTGCCGGTCGCGCCCCCACCGGCGCCGCTCCGCCTCGTACAGCTCGGCCATGCGGGCGCAATGGCCGGCCACGGAGCGCGCGCGCTGCGCCAGCCGGCCGAGCCCCTCGCGCAGGTGTCGATGCTCCGGGATGTCGGCCGTCGTGCGCGTCCGGCAGACCTGCACCTTCCCGACCGCGCGGACGCACCCAGCCACGACGACGGTGCCGGGCTCCAGCGCGGCCTGACCCGTCGTGGAGGGTCGGAGCAGGTCCCCCGACCGCCAGCGCGCCCGCCCCATCTGACGCTGGAGCGCGGTGGACGGCTGGTCTCCAATCCGCGAGAGAGCGTGCGACAGCAGGTCCAGCCAACCCGCCATGCGGGCAAGCTCTTCCTCGGGTCGGACGGGGAGCGCCGTCCGTTGCGCCCTTCCCCACCGGTGCGTGGTCCGACTGAGGAAGTCCTGCGCCAGCCCCGCGTGGATCCCCTCGAGCTCGGCCACCAGCCGCTCGTAGAGAGCCTCGAGCTCCGGCTTGCAGGCGAGGAGGAGCGTGAGCGAGAGGAGCGGGTGCGCCGCGTCCGGATCGTCCGGGTCGGCCTCCTCGTAGACCAGCGTCGTCTCGCCGAAGTCCTCGCGGAGCGTGTCCGCCGAGCACGACATGCCCGTGTCGCCCGGCCGGAGCACCAGGAGGATCGCGTCCCCGACTCGCACGCGTCCGAGCGTCGTGGCGCCCGGGGGGCGGCCGACGATGACGTTCATCGGGAGCTCGGCCTCGAGCGCGGCGGGCGCGACCGCGGAGGCATGCGGGTCCACCGGGCTCGCCGAGACGGACCCGAGGTTCCGTCCCCGCTGCGCGACGGACAGTTCATAGCAATTGGAAGAAGTCATAGTCCCCGCCCGCATCCCGCAAGGCCGTGAGGAGCCGGCCCGAACGCGGGTAGGACGCCTCCGGCACGAGCTCGACGATGCCCTGGATCGCCTCCTTGAAGCCGGCGTGCCCGGTGCGGAGGCGAGGCAGCACGTTCTGAGCGAGGGCCAGGTCGAGGGCCCGCGCGGGGGAGAGGAGGCCGCGCGACGACGCCACGTACGCGAGGACGCGATCGCGCATCCGGAAGCCGAGCCCCGAGCCCGTGTTTCGCAGGTGCCGGTCGAGCGAGACCAGGAGCGTCCGAACCTCGGGGGCGGCCTGTTCCGGACCCCGGATCCACGAGCCGTACTCCTCGAAATGGACCGGCGTCACGTCCAGGACCTGGGCCTTGGCTCGAGGCGCCGGTTCGCGGTCGATCGCCGGCGCCTCGAGGCAGAGGACCGGCGCGCGGTCAAGCACTTTCGGGCTGAAGAAGTGGGTAGTCTCGTCCATGTTGATCGTTCCCACGAACCTCAGGTTATCGCCGAGCGAAAGCTCCCGGTGCTCGGAGTAGGGCTCGCCGGTCCGCTCCACGCCGCGGCTGAAGAGTTGGAGGCGGCGGCGGGCCGGCGGTTCCTCGATGACGCTCAGGAGCTGGGCGCAGTAGTGCTCCACGCGGGCGAGGTTCATCTCGTCGAGGCAGACGACGTAGATGCCGCCGCGAGCCTGCTCCAGGTCCTTCGCCGCGGCGATGAGGCGATCCACGAGGCCGGTCGCGGCGGGCTCGAAGCGGCCGGCGAGCGCGTTGAAGGCGCCGATCAGGTCACGGTCGTCCAGCCAGTCCGGCCGAACCGGAATGGAAACGTACTCGTCCAGCGAGCCCAGCGCCTCGGCGTACAGGCGGGGCAGCGAGGTCTTCCCCGTGCCGCTGGGGCCCGCGAGCACGGTCCAGAAACCCACCTTCACGGAGAGGTGGAAGTTGACGAGGTCTTCGCGGTCGAAGACGTAGCCACGCCGCGCCGCGACGTCGGCGAACTGCGAGAGGAAGGCCGCCTCGTCGAGGTTCCCCTTCCGACGCGGGTGGCCGAGCCAGAGGGGGAGCGCCAGGCGGGCGGGCACGTCCGGCGGGGCGTCGCGTCCTCCCTCCCCGCCTCCGCTGCCGCCGAGGCCGAGCCGGCGCAGGATGGGGACCTGCGCGAGCAGCTCGTTCCCGAGCTCACGGCCCTGCGTCTCGTAGCGGTGCACCACGTCGGCCAGCCGCGACTCCATCTCGCGTTCGCGCTTCTCGATGCTCGCCTGGCGTTCCGCGAGCTCCGCCTCGCGCCGCTCCAGCGAGCGGATCCAGTCGGCACGGTCGATTTCCAGCCGCGCTTCCTGTTCGCTTTTCGCTTGGTCGTACTCCCGCTCAAGCCGGCCGAGGTCTTCCTGCAGCTTCTTGAAGCGGTTCGTGGCCTGCTGGAGAGCCTCCTCGAGCTCCGCGCTCCGCGAGGCGACGAGCTCGGCGATCCGCGCCTCCGCGAGGGTGGAGGCATGGTTTTGGACGAGGGCGGCGAAGGCCGGCTGCGCGGCGAGCGACTGGGCGACCTCGACCCCGAGGGCCCGCACGCGCTCGCCGCGCTCGCACAGCGACTTGAACCTTGCGAGCCGGCCCGGGAACTCGCCCTCGGTTTCCGGGCCGCCGGGGAGGCGGGAAATCGCGTCCCGGAAGACCGATCGTTCCGCCTTCGTGAACTGCGCCCGTCCCAGGGCCCAGTTCACGACTTGGTTGTCGGAGGCGGCGTCCAGGACCTGCCCGGCGCGCGGAAAGGCCTCCAGGTGCTTCTTTGCGAGGAGGCGGATCGTGAGGTCTCGTTGCGGGGCACGGGGGTCCCAGCGGTTGGTGCGGTAGGTGAATTCCTCGAAGTGTTCGCCTGGCCGCAGGGCTGAGACCGGCAGGGCGAAGGCCTGCGGCTTGCCGGGATTGGCGGCCGCCAGGATCGCGTGCCCGGTCGCCGCGTCCCACCGCGCGTGGTAGGGCCCCACGAGGCGCCCGCGGCCCAAGAGGACGACGAGGGGAAGAGGGGGGCGTTCCATCCGGATCCCGTCGTCCGGCAACGCGGCTGCCGCGTCGGCGGGATCGAACGGCACCTCGAGGATCTCCACCCAGTCCTTGACGCCGCCAAAGGCGCGGGGCCGGACGATCTGATAGAAGTCCTTCTTCGGGTGCGAGGAGCCGAACTCCGGCGCGCGTTCGATCGGCGCGGTCCAGAGCGATCCGGGGCCGAGCGACTCCCGCTCGTTCTCCGGCCGAAGCATCCACCAGACGCGGCCGCGGTTCGGGAAGTCGCGTTCCAGGTTCTCGAAGCGCCGTCCGTCCTCGGTCATGAGCGGGACGAGCACCGCGAACTTGTTGACGCCGACGGCGGTCTGGACCTCGAAGGGGCTCTGATCCAGGGCGAGGACGAGGTTCGTGTGGTCGTCCAGGACCTCGTCGACGTCGGCGTAGGACATGGGGGCTCCTCGTCGAGCGATGGAGGGCGGGAGAGGGCGGAACAGGGCTCTCTTAACCGGTGCGCCGAGGAATGTCAATACGGAGCTTCGCGAGCGCGGCGCGGCTCCGCACGATACCGCGGCAGGCAACGAACGTCAACCGGCGCCTTCCCCCGTTCGGCGCTCGCGCCGCGCCGCCCCGTGGCCATCGAGGCCTTGAGCGGCGGTCACCGGCCCTCCGCACGGAGGGTGGGCGAAAACAATTCACGACCCGACCGAAGGCTGACGAACGGCGATCGGCTACGGTGGTGCAGGACGGAAGCCCCGCACAGCAAGCCTCGCCCGGATCGAAGGGCCTCTGCGAGTCAACCGCAGTCGGCCCTTCGTCGGGTCGTCGAAAAGAAACAACAACCCGAACTGAGGCTAAACTCGACCGACGGCGGCAAATCGCTGGATCATGGCTCCGCGTCCCAGCTAGACGCGGGCGAAATTTGAAATTTGAAATTTGACCTTTTGCAATTTGAAATTCGGCCCGGCCGTGTGGGTCGAACGCGAGACTTTTACACAGAGACGCGGAGACGCAGAGGCCGGGCGCTGAGTCCACCGTCCTCTACCGGCGATCATCTGTGGCGTCGGACGGAGAGATCGATTTTAGCTTCACTTCGGCTTGTTGAAAACAAAACGGGCCCTCCCCCGATCGCCCGAGGAAGGGCCCGCTCGTTTCTCGCCTCTCGTTGGCGCCGCCGCCGCCCGCCGCCTACACCACGAAGAGCATTTCGCGGTACTTCGGCAGCGGCCATCCCCCTCCGCTCGCTCACCCTTCGCACGCCGCGCTTCGGGCGGCGAGTGCGGCGAGCTTCGGGGGACTCGCCCATCGGCTAGGCAGCCTCAGCCGGACGGGTCACACCACGAACAGCATCTCGCGATACTTCGGCAGCGGCCACGCGTCGTCGGCCACGTTCTCCTCCATGCGGTCGCAGACCTCCCGGACCATTTCCATGGCCGGCAGGACCTCGTCCGCCATCGCGCGCGCCTTGCGCTCGATCGAGTCCAGGGCCAGCGCGCCGCTGCCCGCCCGCTCCAGCTTCTTCAGCCGCTCCGCCAGCGTCGCGATGTCGCGGGCGTGCTCCTTGAGGTCGCTCTTCTGCGGCGCCAGCAGGTCGCCGGAGCCCGGCAGGGCCGCCTCCGCCGCCGCGATGCTCCTCCCCAGCGTCTCCTGGTGGGCGAAGGCCGCGGGCAGGACCAGCGTCCGCGCCACGTTCTTCAGCACGTCGTACTCGATCTCGATGTCCTTGACGTAGCGCTCCAGCATCACGTGGTACCGGGCCTCGACCTCCTCCTCGCGCAGGAGCCCCGTGCGCGCGAAGAACGCCTTCGACTCCGGCGTCACCGTCTGCGCGAGCGCCTCGGGGGCCTTCCGCAGGTTCGGCAGCTTCCGCCGCTCCGCCTCCAGCACCCACTCGGCCGCGTAGTTGTTCCCCTCGTACCGGATCGGCTTCGTGGCGACCACCGCTTCGCGTACGGCCTCCATCACGGCCTTCTCGAGCGGCATCCCCTTCGTCTTCCGCTGCTCGATCGCGGTCTTGAGCTCCTCCAGCGCCTCCGCGACCGCCGCGTTCAGGATCGCGATCGGCACGGAAATCACGGCGCTCGACGGCACGGCGCGGAACTCGAACTTGTTCCCCGTGAACGCGAACGGGGAGGTGCGGTTCCGGTCGGTGTAGTCCCGGTTCACTTCGGGCAGCTTGGACACGCCGAGCTGAATCAGTCGCTCGCTCGTCGGCTGGTTCGCGCCCTCGCCCTTTTCGATCCGGTCCAGGATGTCGGTGAGCTGCTCGCCGAGGAACACGGAAATGATCGCGGGCGGTGCCTCGTTCGCGCCGAGCCGATGGTCGTTGCCGGAAATCGCGATCGCGGAGCGCAGCAGGCCGGCCCGCTTGTGGACGCCCTTCAAGACGGCCACGAGGAAGACGAGGAACTGGAGGTTCTGGTCGGGGGTCTTGCCGGGCTCCAGGAGGTTGTTGCCCTCCGAGTCGGCGAGCGACCAGTTGTTGTGCTTGCCGCTCCCGTTCACGCCGGCGAAGGGCTTTTCGTGCAGAAGGAGGGTGAGGTCGTGACGGCGGGCGACCGACCGCAGGATTTCCATGACGAGCTGGTTGTGGTCGCTGGCGACGTTGGCCTCTTCGAAGATCGGCGCTGACTCGTACTGCGCGGGGGAGACCTCGTTGTGCCGGGTCTTTACGGGGACGCCGAGCTTGTACAGCTCGTGCTCGGCCTCCTGCATGAAGGCGAGGATGCGCCCCTTGATGCTGCCGAAGTAGTGGTCCTCGAGCTGCTGGCCCTTGGCCGGGCGTGCGCCGACGAGGGTGCGGCCCGTGGCGACGAGGTCGGGGCGGAGGTCGTAGAACGCCCGGTCGATGAGGAAGTACTCCTGCTCCGGTCCGAGGGTCGGGACGACGCGGTAGACCTTGTCGTGCCCGAGCAGTTTCAGGACCTCGACGGCGCGGCGGTTGAGCACCTCCATGGAGCGGAGGAGGGGCGTCTTGTTGTCCAGCGCCTGGCCGTAGTAGGAGAGGAACACCGAGGGGATGCAGAGGGTGTTGCCGTTCGGGCCTTCCATGACGAAGACCGGGCTGGACGGGTCCCAGGCGGTGTAGCCGCGGGCCTCGAAGGTGGTCCGCATGCCGCCGCTCGGGAAGGAGGACGCGTCCGGCTCGCTCTGGATGAGCTGGGAGCCGCTGAAGCGCTCGATCGCCTGGGCGTCGTCGTCGAAGGTGAGGAAGGCGTCGTGCTTCTCGGCGGTGAGGCCGGTCTGGGGCTGGAACCAGTGGCAGAAGTGCGAGCAGCCTTTCTCGAGGGCCCATTCCTTGACGGCATGCGCCACGGTATCGGCGATGGTGCGGTCGAGCTTTTCGCCGCGCCGGGTCGTCTCCTGGAGCTTCTTGAAGACGGGGCGCGGAAGCTTCTCGCGCATCGCGCGCGCGTCGAACGTGTTCGAGCCGAAATGCTCGGCGACGCGTGAGCCGCCCTCCGCGAGTCCGGGGACGACGCGGATGGCGCGGCGGCGGACTTCCTCGAGGGCACGGAACCGGGGCGACACCTGGGACTGGGCCATGCGAGACCTCCTCGAAAGGGTGAGGTTGCGGAGCACGGGGCCGGCGCGCTATCTTATCGGCATGACGCGGTGAGTCAAGCGAAACCGTCCTCAGGCGTTTACCTTGCCCGTTCGCCCCCCGCAAGCAGGCTGTTCACTCGAGCACGCGATTTGAGTCCGCCTTGTGGTGGAGCAGGGCGGACTCGTCCCCCGAAGCGCGCGCAAGAATTACTTTACATTTTCGTGGATCGACCGATGCCTGGGGGCGCGGGCCTCCGGCCCGCGCAGCGCGGCCCAGAGGGCCGCGCCCCCAGGAGCCTCGAGGTCCGAGTCTGCGCAGTTATTTTTGCGCGGGCGCCAAGGGCTCGTGGCGGGCGGAGGCGAGCGCGCGGGAGTTCGCCCCTTCCCGCGCTCTGACCTTCGATCCCGTGTACCGCTGGATCGACTCGTTCACCCACCTTGAAAGGCCCGATCCGGGAGCCTGCCCGGAAAGCCGGGTCGGAGGAGAGCCGGCTCCCTGCGCTGGGCCCCCGTCGCAGTGCCGCGGAGCACGGACCGAGGTTGCAGGGCGTCTTAATGCGGCTCGAGCGGCGCCGGCTTGTTGTCCGGGACCTGCTGGAAGACCATGACCAGCGTCTTCGGACCGGCGTGCAGGTAGAGGTAGGGGTGGATCATGCCGTAGCCCTGGCGATCGAGCATGGCCACGGCCGCGATCCCCTCCGGCGTGTCGAGGAGCGGACTCGGCTGCGGAGCGTAGTCGGGTTTCGACAGTTCCTCGGCCAGCCCCGGGGCAACGACGGCGCGGACCCGGTCCGTGAGAGCCGTGAGGGAAACCGGTCCCGCCGCGTCCGGGAAGGTCAGGCTCACGGCGAAGGTGATCATTTCCCGCGCCTTCGGCCCTTCCGCCTTCACCATTTCGCACGAAGCGAGCCCCTCGCAGCGGGTCTTCCCCGCTGCGCGACCGACGCGGACGAAGAGCTTGCCGCCGTCGTCGTAACCGTAGGCCTCTTCGAGGAGGTTGGGCCGGAGGTCGCGTGCGAGGAGCGACTCGATGAGCAGCCGGAAATTGTGGGCCTGTCCGGGCGCCGGCTGGCGTCCCGCCTCGCGCAGCGCGCGCAGCGTCTCGCGCGCCGGCCACACGGCCGTGGACTTCAGCATGGGGGAGATCTCGGTGTTCTCCGCGTCCGGGATGAAAACGGTCACGGCCTTCGCGCCTCCAGCGGGAGCGGGGCCGCCGCCCGGCCGGCCGCCCCCCACGGCGGGCCCGCCACCGGCGCCGCCCCCCTTGCCGATCGGCAGCGGGACCGGGGCGGGGGCGGGGGCGGAACGGCCGAAAAAAAACACGGCCGCGAGCACGGCCGCGAGCACGGTCCCGAGGAGCCACAGGCCGTTCGGCAAGGCGGAGGAACCGGGTGTGGACTCGGGCATGAACACCTCGAGCTCAGGGGAACGGCAGGTCGTCGAACGACGTGCTGCGGGAGGCGAAGGCTGCACGAAACGGATCGTCGTGCAACCCGA
Source organism: Planctomycetota bacterium (assembly GCA_016197205.1). GTDB lineage: Bacteria > Planctomycetota > MHYJ01 > WSZJ01 > JACPWG01 > JACPWG01. Next base: position 16,253 of record JACPWG010000059.1, on the reverse strand, counting down.
ACGCGACGAAGCCGCAACCACACTCGTAACCGTCCAGCGGCATGCGCGTTTTACCACGGAGGCACGGAGGAACCACGGAGAAAACGGGGAAGCTGAAGAAAGTCCTCCGCGTCGTCTCCGTGTCTCCGTGGTGAACGGTTACCCAAATTCGAACGCGGGCTCGACGCCCGCGGCGCCCCTCACCCCGCCTTCGCGGGTGGTAGCCCGCTTCGGCGGGCGAAGGCCCGACGTTCTCTCCTACAAGGGGAGAAGGTGGGAAGTGTCCGCAACCTTTGCGCTCACCGCGCGCATGTTGCAGGGCGGTAGCCCAGCCCTTTCAAGGTGAGGTTGCAAAGCTCCCGCTCGCCGCAAGCACGCTATTCACTTGAGTCTGCGGCTTGAGACCCCTTTGTGATGCAGGGCTTCCGCCCTGCACCCGCACCCGCAAGGAGCGTCGCACGCACCTCCTCGCTTCCCGTCGAGCCTGTCCCGCACCCGACGGGCTGAGTAACTTCCATCCGAGTTGTCCCGCCGGTGCAGGGCGGAAGCCCTGCACCACAAGGGCTCGAGGTCGGCGGAAGCGAGCACCCAGCACTTCGCCCCTTTCCGCGTTCGAACCGTTGAGGGTCTGTTCCGCCATCGTCGACTCGTCCACCCACCTTGCAAGGGCTGGGTGTCGCCTAACGCGGCCGATGGCCGCAACCAAATCCCCACACCCCTTCGCTCGCTGCGGCGAGCTTCGGGGGGTATGCTTTTCTTTCCCGCAGGACTTGCGGGGGAATAGCATAGTCTGTCCCTCCTCAAGCATCAACCAAAAGTCGGGTGCGGCCCGGCGCCCACTCGCGCGTGCGCCTTCGCCCGGGCAGGGACGCGCGTGCCTTCGCGAACACGAACCCGGGGCAGAGCACGCCGACCTTCCTTTGGGCACGGCCCGGGGCCGGCGGAGTTTGCCGTTGCATTCCGCCCCCCAGCCCGCTATAGTGCGTAGCCTGGAGCTTGTCCGAGTCCGCGTCGGGCTCCGCGGAAGTCGGTGGCCACTCGGCGAAGACAGGCTTGGCCGCTCGCGAGGCGCGCGAGCGATGCGCTGTACCCGCGAACTACGGCGAGCAAGCGCAGCGGCCTGCCGCCCGAAGCGCCGCGGCGCGAAGGGGAAACCGGGCGGCCGAAAGCGCCGAGCAAATCGGCCACCCATGCCGCAGGGCGGTACTCAGGGCGCTGGGTGTCCCTCGGCAGGGAGCCGGACGCAGAAAACCGTCCAGTTGGGGGCCTCGTTCTCCACCAGGATCCGCCCGCCGTGCGCTTCGGCGGCCATGCGGCAGAAGGCCAAGCCGAGGCCCCGGCTCGTGCGGACGCGTGGCGTTTCCTGACTCTCCACCCGCGCGTATTTTTCGAAGATCTTTTCGCGCCACGCCTCCGGAACGCCGGTGCCCTGGTCGCAGACGCGGAGGTCGAGCGAGCCGTCGGGTAGGGAAAGGGCCTCCAGTCGCAGCGTGCCACGAAAGGGGGAGTGCCGGCAGGCGTTGTCGAGGAGGTTTTCGAGGAGGCGCCCGAGCAGATCCGGATCCGCGCGCACGGGACCGATGTTCGGCTGCGAGGAGACCAGCACCTGGAGCTCGCGACTCTCCGCGCGCGGCCGGAGCGCCAGGGAGGACTCCTCCAGCAGCTTGGGGATGTCCACTTCGACCCAGCGCGGTCGGAGCGTGCCCTCCTCGCTCTCGCTGACGTCGAGCAGCGTCAGCACCAGGCGTTGGAGCGACTGCGTCGCGATCAGGATGTCGCGCGCGCTCAACCGCCCGTCCGTCGAGAGCTGCGGCTCCCCTTCGAGCACCTGGGCGCTTAACAGGACGCTCGATAGGGGGCCTTTGAGGTCGTGCACGATGAAGGTCATGAGGTCCTGGCGCCGCCGCTCGGCCCGAAGCAACGCGTCGTGTTCCTCGCGAAGCTGCCCGTAGGCGGCGCGCAACGTTTCCTGCAGCTCGCGGATCCGAAAGAGGGATCGCGCGCGGATGGCCAGCTCGACGGAGTTCACCGGCTTGAGGAGGAAGTCGTCGGCCCCCGCCTCCACGGCCTTCTGTAGGTTCTCGGTCTGGCCCACGGCGGTCAGGAAGAGAATGGCCACCTTCCCTCCCTGGGGGAGGCTCCGGAGGCGACGGCAGGTGTCGAAGCCGTTCATGCCCGGCATGTAGACGTCGAGCAGCACGAGGTCGGGGTTCCATTCCGCGAACTGCGAGACGGCCTGACCTCCGCTGCTCGCCTGGGCAACGGCGTACCCCTCGGCCTCGAGGAACTCGACGGAGATCCGCCGGTCGTGCGAATTGTCGTCGACGACCAGTACGCGCTTTCGGCGTGTTTCGGCGTCCCGGGACATCGAGTGCTCTCCGTCAGGACCCGAGTGGATGGCTGATGGAGCGTCGCGCCAAAGGCTCAGGGCTCGAAGTCACTAAGACCACAAAGGCGCTTTTCGGCCGAGCCAAACTCGCCCCCCTCAGTGACGGTCCTTCGTGGTCTTCGTGCCTTGGTGGCTTGGTGGTTTCGTCGTCCGTTTGGGTTTCGGGCCTTCGCCCGAGTTGGAAATTGAGACTTCCAGTAAGCCTCAAGGCTCACCGCAGCCGCTGCGGTAGGGAGTTCGCCGGCCTTGCGACCTTCGTCAGGCCGGGTCTGAGGTTTGAAACTTGAAGCTTGAAAATTGTTTGAAAATTGAGCATTGGAAATTGAGACTTCCACTGAGACTTCCACTGAGACTTCCACTGAGACCTCCATCGACGACTTCATCGAGGCTTCGATAGCGTAGATCGCCGCCCCTATCTTGTCAAGCGACCCCCAAAAAGTGGAACGGATGCACGATGCCTGAGGAGCGGGTGTCCATGTCCGAGCGGACCGTCGGCCCGCGGGCGACGGAGGACGAGAGGGACGTCTTCTTCCTGCTTTCCAGCGAGCTCCTCTGCGTCCTGAGCCCCGAGGGCGTGTTTCATCGGGCCAACCCCGCGTGGAGGGAGACGCTCGGGTTGCATCCGGAGGAGCTGCGGGAGAGGCTGCTGGCGGAGCTCGTCCATCCGGAAGACCGTGCTTCCACCTCCGCCCAGCTCTCGCGTCTGCCGGCAGGGGCGAAAACGGCCGAGTTCGAGAACCGGTGCCTCGCGGAGGACGGGACCTGGCGGTCGGTGGCGTGGACGGCCACCTATGTGGAGTCCAAGGGGACCATTTGCGCCCGTGGGCGGGTAACCCGCAACGGAGCTTCGGGCCCAGGGCGGGCTGCCGGCCATCGGGCCGTGGTCGACGCCCTGGCCAGCATCTTCTCGTACTCCTCCTCCGTCCTGGACCTCGTCCGCACGATCTTCGAAGCCGAAGGGTGGGAGGCGGGCGCGGCCTGGGAGCTCGAGCGCCCCGCCAACAAGTTGCGCAGCTTGGGGGCCTGGTCCTCGGCCGGCGCGGAGGCCGGGGCGCTCCTCGACGCGTGCAGGGGGGCGTCGTTCAGCCGGAGCCAAGGCCTCCTGGGCAGGGCCTGGGCGGGGGTGCGCACGGTGTGGACGACGAGTCTCGCCGGCGAAGGCGATCCTGAGTTCTCCGCTCCGGCGGAAAAGCTCGGGTTTCGCGCCGCGTTCGCTTGTCCGATCCTCTATCGCTCGACCGTCATCGGCGTGCTCGGCGCCTTCACTCGGCGCGCCGATCCCCCGGACCCGGCGTTCCTGGAGGTCGTGAACACCGTCAGCCGCCAAATCGGCAAACTCTTCGCCCTGCACCGCACGGAAGAGATGTTCCGGCAACTGATCGAGGCGGTGCCGGCCGGGCTCGTGGCCGTGAACCGGGACCACCGGATCGTGATCGTCAATGGGCGGGCGGAGGAGTTGTTCGGGTACGTTCGGGAGGAACTCCTGACCCGGGATGCGAGCAGCCTCTTTCGGCGCGAGGAGGCCGAGGGCGCAGGCCCGTTCGGCCCGGAATTTCTCTGGGACCGGGAGCTCGGCTCGAAGGCCGCGTCCCCGCACTGCTGGGGCGTGCGGAAGGATGGGCGGCGGTTCCGCGTGGAGCTCCAGGTGAATCGCGTCGAGACGTTGGACGGGCCGATCGCCATCGGGCTCGTCGTGGACGTCACTGAGCGCCGGCGCAACGAGGAAGAGCTGCACCGCCGCACCCTGGAGCTGGCGCGGGCGAACGCGGAACTGGAAGAGTTCGCTTCCGTTGTCTCCCACGACCTGCAGGAGCCCTTGCGGACCGCGGGGGACCAGCTCCTGCGGCTGGAGGCCGAGCCCGCGGACCGCGTCGAGCCCGAGACCCTGCGGCAGGTGCAGACGATCCGACGCTCGATCGCCTGGATGCAGCAGCTCATCCGGAGCATCCTGGCGTATGCCCGCGTCGGTTCGCGAGGAAAGCCGTTGGCGCCGACGGACGCGAACGACGCTCTGCAGGCCGCCCTGTCGAACCTCCAGGCCCTCCTGCTCGAGTCCGGGGCCCTCGTGACTTTCTCCCCCCTGCCCGGGGTGCTGGCGGACCCGCAGCAGCTCGCGGCGGTCTTTCAGAATCTGCTCTCCAACGCCGTGAAGTTCCGCGGCCGGGAGGTCCCGCGGGCGCACGTTTCCGCCGAGCAGGTGGGGGAGGAGTGCGTGTTCTCGGTGCGGGACAACGGCATCGGGATCGCCGCGCAGGACCAGGAGCGGATCTTCGAGATGTTCCAGCGGGTCCACTCCGCGGAGGACTACCCGGGCTGCGGGATCGGCCTCGCCCAGTGTCGGCGGATCGTCAAGCGGCATGGCGGGCGCATCTGGGTCGTGTCGAGCCCGGGCGAGGGCACGACGCTCCGGTTCAGCCTGCGGGCCGCCGAGCTCTCCGCTTCGGGGGGGGGCGGGCCCGGGAGGAGCCGCGCATGATGGACTCGCTGAGGGTCCTGATCGTGGAGGACCTCCCGGAAGACGCGCTGCTGATGGTGGCGATGCTGCGGAGGCGTTGGGCGCAGGTCTTCTCCCGTCGGGTGGAGACGCCGGAGGCCTTTCAGGAAGCGCTGCGGACCGAGGCCTGGGACGTCGTCCTTGCGGATTACTCGCTGCCGCGCTTCAGCGCGGGCGAGGCCCTTCGGTTGCTCCACGCCTCCGCCGTCGACCTTCCCTTCCTGGTGGTCACCGGCACGGTGGGGGAGTCGATCGCCGTCGAAATGATGAAGGCCGGCGCACACGATTACCTCCTCAAGGACCACCTCACGCGCCTCGCGGCCGCCGTGGAGCGGGAATGCCGCGAAGCGGGCGACCGCCGCGGGCGCCGCCTCGCCGAAGAGCGGCTGCACGTCATCGAACGGCGGCAACAACTGATCCTGGGCTCCCTCCCGATCGCCTTCTACTCCTTCCAGGCACGCGAAGGCGGCTGGACGCCGTGGTTCAGCGAGAGCATCGAGCGGGTCTGCGGCTTCCCCGCACGGCGGTTCGCCGAGGAGCCCGAGTTCTGGGCTTCCCGCATCCACCCCGAGGATCGGGATGCCGGCCGAAAAACCATCGTCCGGACGCTGAGCGGCAGGCCGATGGTCGTCGAGTACCGTTGGCGTTGCGTCGACGATTCCTACCACTGGTTTCTCGACCATGGGGTCCTGACCACGGACGTCGCGGGCGAGCCGGACGAAGTCGTCGGGCACATCCTCGACGTTTCGGATCGGAAGCAACTGGAGCTCCAACTCATCCAAACCCAGCGGATGGAGGCCATCGGCCGCCTGGCGGGCGGGCTCTCGCACGACTTCAACAACTATCTGGGCATCATCCTCGGCTTCTCCGATCTCTCCCTGGGGCAGATGAAGGAGGACGACCCGCAGTGGGAGAGCCTGCGCGAGATCCAGAAGGCCGCGCAGCGGGCCGCCGAGTTCGTGCAGCAACTGCTCGTCATGAGCCGTCGGACGGTGGTGGAGCCGGTCGTCCTCGACCTGAACGAGCTGCTGCACGGCATGGAAAGGGTCATCCACACCCTGCTCGGCCCACGCATCGTGGTGGAGCTGGTGCCGTCGGGGGCGCCCGCCGTCGTGAAAGGGGACCGCGGCCAACTCGAGCAGGTGGTCATCAACCTGGTCCTCAACGCGCGCGATGCGATGGCGGAAGGGGGACGGCTCACGCTCGAAACCTCGGCCGTGCAGCTCGGCGCCGCGGAGTCGGCGGCGCACCCAGGTCTGCCGCCGGGCCGGTACGTGCAGCTCGTCGTTCGGGATACCGGCAGCGGGATCCCGCAGGCGTTGCTCCCCCGGGTCTTCGATCCCTTTTTCAGCACGAAAGGCCCGCGGGAAGGTACGGGCCTGGGCCTCGCCTCGGTGCACGCCACCGTGGCCCAGAGCGCCGGCGTCATCTGGGTGGACAGCACCGAAGGGAAAGGGACGGCCTTCACGATCCTGCTCCCCGAGGCGGGGGAGCGCCCGCGCCCGCTCTCGCCCGCGCCCCGACCGCTCCCGGCAGCGCCCGGGCCGCGTGCCTCCACCGTGCTCTTGGCGGAGGACGAACCCGCGCTTCGATCGCTCCTCGCCGACTACCTGCGCGGCCAGGGGTACACGGTCTTCGATGCGGGCAACCCACGACACGCGATCGAGCTTTCGCAATCGCGCACGGACCCGATCGAGCTTTTGATTACGGACGTGGTGATGCCCGAGATGAACGGGCAGGAGTTGGCCCGGCGGATCCTCGCCTCTCGCCCTGGGATCCGGGTGCTCTACATCAGCGGCTATACCCACGACGTCGTCTTGCGTTGCGCCCGAAACCCAATCCGGTCGAGCCTCAGCTTGCCCGCGATCCAAGGGGCGCAACAGACGAATGACCAAGGCCCAATTTCCAATGACCAATCAATGACGAATTCCCAATGCCCAGAACGGGTTGTGCGAAGGCCTGACGAAATCTGGAAAAGAGTTCGCGAAGTCGACCGGTAGGGAGCCAACTCGGGCAAAGGCCCGAAACCCAAACGGACGACGAAACCACCAAGCCACCAAGGCACGAAGACCACGAAGGACCGTCAGTGAGGGGGGCGAGTTTGGCTCGGCCGAAATGAGCCTTTGTGGTCTTCGTGACTTCGAGTCTTTGTGGTTTCGTCGCCTGCGAATCTGGAGACGCTTTCAAGAAGTTCACCGGTAGGGGTCCAATGACCAAGGACCCATCAATGACGAAGCCCGAATGACCAAACTGAGCACGTGACCGGCGTCAGGGCCGCGGCGTCGTCATCCTTCTTCGCTGCTGGAGCGCAACCCCTTGGTCATTGGACATTTGGGTATTGATTGGTCCTTGGAAATTGGTCATTGGTCATTGTCCCCCTGTTTCCCCTTCCCCGGAATTACTTGCGCTGCGGCGCAAATAACTCCGGGGAATAGCATATAGGGGGGGCTTCAACAGCGATCCCGAGGTGCGCGTCGAGGGGTCGCCTGCGCGCGGGCCGGTGGGCCATCCCCGCGCCCCCGCTGGAGGGACACCTGGCAGAAGGGACAGACGGCCCATTCCGCGAGCACGCCGCGCGCGCACCCGGGGCATGCAAGGTGGAGGAGCTCGGCGCAGAAGGGGCAGACCGCGAATTCCTCTTGCACGCCCCGACGGCACTTCGGGCACGTTCGACCCGCATTCGGCGACAGGTCGATCAGGCGAAGCACCTCCTCCAGGCTCGTGACGCCGGCGCGGACTTGCTGGGCCGCGGCCTCGTCGAGGGGTTGCATCCCGCTGTCCTCGGCGGCGCGCCGCAGCTCCCCCTCGGGCGCGGATCGGGCGATCAGGTCCCGGAGCTTGCCGTCCATCTGCAGGAATTCGAACACGCCGATTCGCCCGAGGCAGCCGGTGTCGAGGCAGGCCGGGCAGCCCCGCCCGCGCCATGTGGGCTCGGAGGGGGAGATCCCCAGAAGCTGGCGATCCGGCTCGGGCTCGTGCACCTGTTCCTTGCACTCCGGGCAGATGCGGCGCAGCAGCCGCTGCGCCAGGATCAGGGTCAGGCCCTCGGCAAGCTCCGCAGGGGTCGTTCCCAGATGGAGCAGGCGAGTCACGGTCGACACCGCGTCATTCGTATGCAGCGTGGAGAAGACCAGGTGGCCGGTATTGGCCGCCTGCAGCGCGATCTCGGCCGTCTCTCCGTCCCGAATCTCGCCCACCAGGATCACGTTCGGGTCCTGTCTCAAGACCGAACGGAGGGCCTTCGCGAAGGTGAGGCCCCTGCGATCGTTGATCTGTACCTGGTTGAAGCCCGGGCGCTCGAACTCGATCGGGTTCTCGATGGTCACGATGTTGACCTCGCTCGAGTGGATCGCCTCCAGGCACGCGAACAGGGTGGAGGACTTCCCGCTCCCCGTCGGGCCGGTGGTCAGCACCATCCCCTGCTTGCGTCGGATCGCACGCCCGACCACCGAGAGCTGCTCGGGATCGAACCCGAGGTCCTTCAGGCCCATGCCTCTCTCCCCGCCGTCGAGCAGGCGCAGGACCACCTTCTCGCCGTAGTGGGTCGGCAGGGTGGAGACCCGCAGGTCCACGCGTCGCTCGCCCAGCCGCACTTGGATGCGCCCATCTTGCGGGACGCGGTGCTCCGCGATGTCGAGCGAGGCGAGGATCTTGTAGCGGGAGATCAGCGCCTGCTGCAAGCCCTTCGGCAGTTCGAGGACGTCGGCCAGCACGCCGTCCACGCGATAGCGGACCTTCACCTCGGACACGTGGGCCTCGACGTGAATGTCGCTCGCCCGCCGGCGCACGGCCTCCGCAAGGATCGTGGTCGACATCCGCACGACCGGCTCCGAATTCGCCTCCGTCAGATCCACGACCAGGTTCTCGATCGATTCGCGCAGACCCTCCAGCGAGCCCCGTTCCTGGGTGGCCAGGTCGATTGCGTGCCGGAAGCGTGTCTCGGCCACCTTGGCCGAATGGTAGTGCCGCCCGATCGCCTCCAGGATCGCCGTTCGGGTCGCCAGCACGGTCCGGACCACCACTCCCTTCTGAAAGGAGAGCTCCTGCTCGGGCGCGAGGTCGAGCGGGTTCTCGGTCGCGAGCGTGAGCACGCCGTCCACGAGACTCATGGGGAAGCAGCAGTGCGCCCGTGCGTACTCCTCCGGGACCAGTTCCAATGCGCGAAGCTGCAGGGACTCGCGAGCGAGATCGAGGAACGGTATTTGGAACAGCGACGCGAGGGAGCTCGCGAACTCTTCCTCGGTTATACGGCCCTCGCGCACCAGGGCGCGGTACAGAGGCTCCCCATCGCTACCTCGGGAGAGGAGCATGATCGGGTCGTCGGGCGTGGCGACTGCAAGCCTCGGCGCGGCCGGGTTCGAACGGTCGTTCATCGCGAACCTCCTTCTTCTCCGAACATGCGTTCGATCCGCCCCAGCGTCTCGGCCAAGGTGCCGCGGAGGTACGCGCGGCGTTCAGCGCGTCGCTCGGGCGAGAGCGAGGGAGACGCTGCGGTCTCGAGCGTCTCCAGTTCCGTGAGACATGCTTGCGCGGCGCAGAGGCGCACGCTGACCTCCTGCGGGCAGTCGCCCGACTCGAGGTCGGCGGCCAGATCCTCCACGGCGTGGCGAGCCGCGACCCAGCGGGTCGCCCTTCCTCCCGGCGTCGAGTCGCGCAGGCAGGCGGCAAGAACCGCGGAGACCGGTCGGAATCTCTCGCCGAGGGCGGCCCGGTCCGCCGCGTCGCGCCGGCCGGCGAGTGGTGTTCCCCAGCCCCCCGGTGCCGGTCGGTACCACGGGGCCGGCGAGGTCCGGCCCTCGCCCGCGAGGGGCGCGTCCGGACACGCGCGCTGGGCCGCATCGCGGTCCCCCCCGGCCACGGCCTGCTTCCCCTCCCGAACAAGGGCCACGCGGGCATTCAGCCCGGCAAGGATCGTCAGGAGCCATTGCAGGCGCTCCGGTTCGTACAGCGCCACGTAGCGCCCCCCCGCCGTCGCGCCGGAGACGTCCGCGCGAAGGTCGCGGTAGCGTGAGGCCCAGTCTTCGGGCAAGGGTGCGGCGCCGCCCGCACGGCAGTAGGCCGCCAGCTCGCCATCCAGGCGAGTCGCGCCCTCTTGACTGGCCTGGAGCCACGTCGCGTAGGCGGCACGCGACTCCGCCTCCTCGGTCGGCGTCCCCACGCGGAAGCTTGTGCAAGCCGTCGGCTGCGCCGCGGTCTCCAGGGTCGCGCGCACCGCGTAGCGGCCCGGGAGCAGCCGTGCCGCCCCGAAGGCGAACCTCTCTTGAAAGCGCCCGTCCCGCACCCTGCCCACGCGCGTCTCGAACACAGGGCGCCCATCCAGCTCGACGGCAAGGCGCACGCGCGTGCCGTTCTTCTCGTCCGCCAGGCCCACGATCACCAGCCCGTCCCCGGAGAGGCTTACTTCCAGCCACCGGGAGTCCTCTTCCTCCGGACCGCGATCCGCGCCCGCGCGGCCCGCGAACGCGAGGGCCAGCAGGGCGACAAGGGCGGGCGGACAGCGATAGGTCGTGCGCATGGCTCAATCCTCCGTGACCCAAACGAACTGCCGAACCTGCGGGGGTTCGACGGCGTAAAGGACCGTGATGTCGTCCACGAGCGGCGCCACGTTCCCGCTCCCGGGCCCCGGGTTGCGCCGGAAGGTGAACGTGTAGCGGAGGGACGTGCCCGCCGGGACTCTCCCGAGCCCGCCGTCGACCAGGGGTGAGCGGCCTCCGTCATTTTCGACGGCGACGGGGCCGTCCCCGGCGTCGAGCTCGAGTCCGACGGACCAGGGCGCCGCCGGAAACGGGATCCCGTTGTAGCTCCGGGGGATCCAGGCGGTCCAGCGTACCCCGAGCGTGGGGAGCGGGCTCTGCGCCGGATCGAACCCGCCGACGAACCGTCCGGCGTACTGGCCCGGAGCGGCCTCCTCGAAGCGGGGGCGCGGCAGGCTCCTTTCGTCCGGAGGCGTCGCGGACGGGTAGACGCGCAGGTCGTCCAGCGTGTCGGGGGACAGTTCCCCGGCCCCGTCTCCCGACAGCGCCAGGAGGGGCGTGTAGGGTGGCCATCCTGAAAACACGACGCTGGGGCTGGTGAGCGTCTGCGACAGCGGGATGCCCGGTTGCCCGTCCACGAGCAGGGTCTGCTGGGTGCCGTCCGTCCAGCTCGCGAGGAGGTGGTGCCACTCATGGGGCTGACCGCCGCCAGGCACGACGAGAGCCACGGTGGTCTCCTCATGAAGAAACGGCACGGGCCAGGAGGCCCTGACGGATGTCGAACCGACGCTGCTCGACACGTAGCACAGCCTCTGGGATTCCACGCGCAGCGTCCCATCGTCCAGCGAGGCGCGGATCCGGTGCTGGAGGCCCACTTCCGAGGTCAGCGGACAGGTCGCCGCGAACAGGGTCAGGGGGGAAGCCGTCTTGCGTTGGTCGAACTTCACCCAGAGCTCGACCGTCCCTTCGCGTCCGTCCATGTTGTCGACGGTGGAGAAGCGGGTCAGCTCGTCTCGATCGGGGGAGGTGAACAGGCCGTCGGGAAAAAGGTCCCCCTCCTCGGCCACGTCGGGACCGGCCTCCTGGTCCGTGAGGGGGACCGCGGACCCGCGGGCCGAGTCCGCCGCAATGCCGTCACGAAAGAGGGCGCTGAAGGACGGCGGCTGTGCGAGCGGCAGGGGCGAGGGGCGGTCGGTTTGCACTTGGATGTGGCCGCCCCACCACGCCGGCCTGCCCCCGGCCGTCGCCGGCGGATTCGGCCACGTGCAGGTATGCTCCGCGGCTGTGGACCCGCGATGAGCCTCGAATTCCTCCTGCACCGTGTGGCGCAGGACGTCGAAGAGCCGCACGCTCACGACGAGCTTCGCCGAGGCGAGGACCCTGCCGTCGTAGGCTACGATGCGTCCGAGCGAGGCGATGTCATAGGTGCCGGAGTCGTGAAAGCAGAACTCCGTGGTGCGCAGGCGCAAGTCCGTCTTGTCCAGGACAGGCGCGATCACGCGTTCCAGGTTGAGCCAGGTCGGGTGGAAGTTGGGGTCCGCGTTGGCGAGGATCGTCCAGGCGTCACCTTCGGTGAACCGGGGCGCCTTCGCGACCCGACCGAGGATGAACTCGTAGAAGTCGGGCCAGTCGCGAAAAGGGCCCTGGCCGGGTGCGGGATCGGCTCGCCGCGCCAGGATCGCGTCGGCGACCTCGACCGCCTGGTCGAAGGACAGCGGTTCCCCGTTTTGGGCCTGGAGGCCGGCGATCGCGGCGATCAGGACCGGGCGCGAGGCCGCGTTCACGTTGATCGGCGGCCGCGGCTCGGCTGCGAAAGGGTGGCTTCGGTTCGGGCCGGTCCCACCCGTAGGCTTGATCGTCCGCGGGTCGATCCAGCCGAAGTAGCTTACGTAGTCGTCCAGGAAGTCGGTGTCGCGACGTCCCAGGAGGCGGACCAGATGATCGCGAACTTGGGACGAACCCGGGACCCCGGCCATGGAGGCCATCGCCATGCCTCGCCCCACAATGGGATCGTACCCGGCGCGGCCGTTCTTCCCACGGGCCTCCAACGCCAGGGCGCGCCCGAGGTTGTCGAGCATCGCACCGAGGACCCCCGGCTCGACGGCCAGTCCGACCACGTTCAACTTCGCATGGCTATCGTCGATCTTCAGGGAGAACTGGTCCCCAAGCGGCGCGTGCGTGCCGCCGATCGTGCCCGAGTACGAGAAGCCGTTGGCGGCGCCCGCGGCGTAGGACGGACTCGTGGCGGTCGCGAGATCGCCGCCACCGTAGACCCAGGGGCGGTCGGGCCCACCCACCCCGCCCTCCCCTGCATCCCGAAGCAAGCGCGCGAGTGCATAGTCGAAGCCGGAGAGGGCGGCCTGACGGGCACGCACCCCGTCCACGTGCGAGGCGCTCGCCTGCGCTGCGACGCGGCTCAAGGAAGCGAGGGAGAGCGCGAGCACCGCGAGGAGGGAGAGCGCGGACAGGCTCACCAGGAGGGCGAAGCCGCCTCCCCTGCGTCCACCAGGGACCTCCGCTCGCCCCATTCCTCGCCAGAGGAACCGGCCCCGGCCGGAGACCCGGCGACGGAGCAGCAACGAAAACGCAGGACCAACCCGCGAGACACAGGGCGCCAGAGACGACGAGCCCGGCGTGCCTCGTCGCCGTTCCCCGGGACTCCGTGGATCCGGGGTTGAACGAACTTTCCACGAGGACGAACCCGTACGCTGTTGGGGCACGGAAGAGGTCCGTCCATCTCCTTGACCCGGGCCCGTTCCCGTTGGAGCGCCTAGCCCAGACGTGTCGCGCCGATCCATGGCGTCTTCCTCCTAGTGTCCCGTCTACGCTAATTCCAAGGGTCCGCCGCTGTAGCGGAGTACGCGTTCGGTGAACCCGTCATCCCGACATGTCATCCTGAGCGGAGCGCCGCAGCGCGAAGCGAAGGATCCAAGCAATGACGGACGCCCAACCTCCTCAACCGGCCCTCGGACCGTGTCGTGGGCGAGTCAGTGCCCTGTCGAGAAAAGCGGTCGCTACGCTTGGTTTGGATCCTTCACTTCGCTCCGCGCTGCGGCGCTTCGCTTCGCTCAGAGCCTGCCCTGAGCCGGGCCGAAGGGATGACAAGCGCATCGAACGGGTTCCCTGAAATCTCTACCTGACGGGAGCCAGCCGACCTCCACGGAGCGCCCGGCGAACTAGCAGAATAGGCGTAGACGAGACACTAGCTTTTCCTGCCTTGTCCTCCTGCCACCCTTGAGTCTTGAGACTTGCTGGAACCTTGAGTATCGAGAATGGAGCCGTCGTCTTGGCTTCGCGCTTGGGCGTTGGAGCTGCCGTCTCGGGCCGCAACCGGCGTTCCGGGGGCGACGCAAGCGCCCGCGCAAGAATTACTTTGCATTTTCGTGGATCGACCGATGCCTGGGGGCGCGGGCCTCCGGCCCGCGCAGCGCGGCCCAGAGGGCCGCGCCCCCAGGAGCCTCGAGGTCCGAATCTGCGCAGGTATTTTTGCGCGGGCGCCAAGCGCCGCCTACGGCTGGTGCACGAGGCCGCGCGGCACGTCGGGCAGGTAGGGGGAGACCTCGCGCCAGGAGGTGATGCGCAAGGGGGCCCGGATTTCGTTCTCCCCCAGGAACCGCACCAGGCTGTTCATGGCGGCGGCGAGCTTCGCGCGGTCGAGCCGGATCGAGGTGTTGCCGAATAGCTTCACGCCCAGCTTTTCGTGCTTTTCGTCCAAATTCTCCGGCGTGGCGACCACCACGGTGCCGGAGGCGGTGAACGCACCCGTGTCGTGGTGCCCCTCCTCGACCTTCAACTCCACCTTCTCGCCATAGGCCGCGAGCAGGCCGTCGACCGTGAAGTTGCCGCCGTCCACGCGGATGCGAGCCCGTTTCTTGTCTTCGGGGCCGGCCAGGGCCAGCACCGCGCCGGTCACCGTGGCCGAGGCGCTCCGTTGCCCGTGGTCGTCCACGAGGAAGTCCGCCGCACCCGCGGTCGACCCCAGCACAAGGACGTTTCCGGTCACACCCAACGTCCCTCCCTCGACCTTCAGCTTGGCACTGTCCGAACGGTCCTCGTTTCCGACCACGATCACGTCACCCGTCCAGTGCAGGACCGCGTCCTTCTGCAACTTCAGCTCCCCGTAGATCACCAGGGTCCCGGCGCCGCTCAGCACGGCGCCCGACTGAAGCTGCAGGTCCTTGCCGGTCACCACCGTCGTCTGGGGAGTCAAGGGCGTCCCCCAGGTGACCAAGCCGGACAGCCTGCCGCCGTCCTCCGCGATCGTGGCGGCAGCGTGCGGGACGAGCTCGTTCCGAGTCCGATCGAGGAGCTGGTCGCGGAGCGAATCCAGGGTCGTCGGGTCGAAGTGGGGCGCGGCGTTCTGCACGATGGGCAGGCGAACCCCGAAGCCCGCGGAGTTCGTGTAGTCGACTTCGGGGGCGCCGCGGAACGCGCCGGCGCTCACCTTGCCCTTGGCGATCTCGCGCGAGAGCTTTTCCAGGAGCAGCACGTAGGCCAGCGGGTCCTGCACGGCGACCGCGGGGAGTGCGGCCCCACCGTCCGCGGGCGTGCCGTCGATGTGGACCGTGTCCGCCACGTCCGGATCGACGTCGTCCGTCTCCGTCCTGTCGGAGAACACCTTGAACTTGAGGTGCTTGCCGACGGGCCCGAACAGTCCGAGGGCGGCATCCGCGTCGCCGAAACCCAGGTCCGGTTCCGCGAGCACCTCGATCGCGCGGAGGCCGCCGGTGGTCTTGCCACAAGCCACCAGACGATACCTCCCGTCCGTCCGGCGCGTCGCGACGACGCCGTACCCGCTCTCGGCATTCTCCGCGTTCGGGTAGTTTCGCGCGATCGTGCCCAGCCCGTCTCCGTCCCGATCGACGCCCGCGTTCAACTCCGACAGCGCGGCATAGACTCCCGCCTCCGCGACGTAGGTCGCGCGGGTCTGCTCGAGCATGCCGTCAATGCCGTGCGAGTTGGCCAGGGAGAGCTTCAGGACCACGCCTGAGTAGCCCAGGAGCACGATGACAAGCACGAGGGCGAGGAGCAGGGCCGAACCCCGCCGCTCGCCTCCTCTGGACAGAGGGTCGCGCATGGCCTTCTCCTTTCTGGTGTCAGTTTCGTAGCGCCACGCTCGTGGTGACGGTCCGGACCACAGCCTGCCCTTCGGGCAGGTCCCGCTGCAGCGTCACGCAGAGCTGCATGCCGCCCGCGGTTCGCGTGAACGTGAGCCCGCTCGGCGTGACGTGCCGGCCCACTTCGAGCGTGCGTTCTCCCGAAATCCGGACACAGGCGCGGAGGGGCGGCGAGCCCGGCAGGGTCGGCTGGTCGCGGAGGGCGTAGGTGACGACCGGCCCCCAACGAATCGCTCCGTCCGCGAACCCCGCGTTCTGCTGGAAAGAGAGCTCCGTGGAGCCGTTGGCATTCGTGGGCACGAGGGTGGAGCTCCCCGCCTGACGAAGCTCCACGACGATCCGCTCCACGAGGTCCCGGGCCTCCGCCTCGAGCGCGTCCGTCGCCATGCCGACTTCCAGGGCTTGCTGGCTCGCGTGCAGGATCAAGAGCGTGGTGAGGACGAGCAGCACGAGGAGGGCGCAGGCCAGGCTCACCTCCGCGAGGCTCCACCCTGCGCGTCCGCGCAGGCCGAAAAGGGAAGAAGGGCTTCCGGGGCGGCCGGCGGGGGACCGGAGCTTTCGGCGGTTCATGGCGAACTTCCCTCCACAAACGGACCTACCGGGGCCTCAACATCGATCTGGGGGATGCATCTCCGAGTCGAAGGTTCAAGGCTCAATGACCAACTCGGGCGAAGGCCCGAAACCCAAACGGACGACGAAACCACAAAGCCACAAAGGCACGAAGACCACGAAGGACCGTCACTGAGGGGGGCGAGTTTGGCTCGGCCGAAAAGCGCCTTTGTGGTCTTAGTGACTTCGAG
>JACPWG010000103.1 GCA_016197205.1 Planctomycetota bacterium | reverse complement strand
CTTTTCGACGACAGCGCCCAGACCGCCTGAAGGCGGTACTACGAACAGTAGGTTCCGAGAGCAGCACCCACTGTTTGTAGTACCCCCTTCAGGGGGCCTACGAAAAGTAGCCACACCCATTCTCAATGACCACCATGGAACCTAGCCCGGGCACCGGATCGCGGACTCTGAGCCTTGAACTTTGAGCCTTGTCTGAAAATTGAGCATTGAGCATTGAGCCTTTTCCCGAGGAACTCCCTGGTTGCCGAACTGCATGAGTTGTTTTTTTACGGGCCGCTACCGCGACTCCTCCGACTCCTCCGTCTCGTCCGTCGGCGCCGAGGCGTCGCCGAGGAGAACGAAGCGATCGTCCCCCATGTCCTTCTCGGAGCGCGCCAGTACCTTGACCTGGTCGCCCAGCTCTTCCTTCCGCTGGCGGTACGTGGGCTCGGTGACGAAGCAGTATCGTCCGGGCTTGGCGGTCAGGAACGCTGCGACCTG
Organism: Planctomycetota bacterium; assembly: GCA_016197205.1. Taxonomy (GTDB): domain Bacteria; phylum Planctomycetota; class MHYJ01; order WSZJ01; family JACPWG01; genus JACPWG01. The sequence continues at coordinate 135,050 of JACPWG010000103.1, read as the reverse complement.
ATGAACCGGGAGGTTGGGGACTTGCCGTCGCAAGTAGAACGGAATGGCATACGAGAAGTCGTTCGCCATCACGATCTCCGACCCGCCCCCCTCGGGTCCCGCGAGGGCCGCGACGTGTAGGACGAAGGGCTTGAGCGACACGGTCTCCCGGGCCTCCGGGTTCAGCACGAGGACGCCGACGAGCGTGACGCCGGCGGACATGCCTGCGAAGAGCCCAGCGGCCGTTCGAGACCGGTCCTTGCGCAGGAGGAGCAGGACGAGCACGCAGCTCGCGCAGATCGCGGCCAGCAGGGCCGGCAGCCAGAGCCCGTAGAAGTTCGTGTGCACGCCCCACATTCTCGGGCTGGGCAGCGCGGGATCCCTGCCGTGGGCGATCCACGCGAGCCCGACCGCTGCGACCGCGGACAGGAAGCTGTATGCCAGCACTGGCAGGGCGAGGGACTTTCGATGGAGGGCCGGAGCCGACAGCGCCTCGGAGAGCCACGCGCCCGTCGTGAGCGCGACCGCGGGCATCAGGATGACGAGGTAGTCCGCGCGTTTTCCCGCGGCCGCCGACAGCCCGGCGAAGAAGACGCCCGCCCAGGCAAGCGCGAAGAGGTTCTCGACGGTCGGCGCGCGTCGGGCCCGCCCGACGGCCGTGAAAAGGGCCATGGGCAGGAAGAGGCTCCACGGGAGGAACCCGAGGAGGAGGTATTGCGGATACCACCAGAGCGTGTGCTCGTGTCCTCCCCTGGACACGAGCCCGAGCGGCATCCCGATGTTTTCGATGTACAGGTTCACGTACAGGAATTCGGAGCCGCCGCGGAGCCACGCCGGGACGTACCACCCGCAGACGAAGAGCAGGAAGAGGCCCACGCACCCGAAGGGCCTCATCTCGCGGAGCACCCCGACTTCGCGCTGCACGGCCGCGCGCAGGGTCAGGCGTTCGCCTGAGGCTGAGGCATCCCCGCCGGACCTGTCCAGCAGCGCCCGCAGCGCCGAGCACCCGAAGAGCGCTCCGACGGGAAAGATGACCCCCATGGGCCCCTTCGCCAGCGTGGCGAGCGCGAGCGGGACGGAGGCGAGCAGTCCCCATGCCCCCCTGCGCGCCCGCGACTGGTGCGCGCGCAGGAAGCAGTAGAGCGCGGCCGCCATGAGCGTCGCCAGGGTCATGTCGATCCGCGCGCGGCGCGCGAGGTTGACCCACGTGATCGATAGGCAGAGCAGGAACGCCCCGCCTGCGCCCGGCCCGCGCCCCGCGAGCCTGCGGCCGAGGAGGAAGGTGAGCAGGACCCCGAGCGTGGCCATCACGGCCGACGGAAAGCGGATCGTGCCTTCCGTGACCTCGCCCCCGGAGGCGACGGAGCAGAGCGCCCCCAGCCACGGGAAAAGCGGCGGCTTCTCCAGCATCATCGTGCCGTTCGGAATGGGCAAAAGCCATTCGTGGCGAAGGGCCATTTCCTGGACGATCAAGCCCTCGCGCGGCTCGCCCCGGTTGTCCAGCGCCGGTCCGCCGAGTCCGAGGAAATAGAGCGGCAGACACGCGGCGAGGAGCGTGAAGAGCACAAGCGTGTCGGCGCGCGCCCAGGGCGGCTGCTCGAGCGCCTGCGGGCAGGGCTGGCAACTGGGGGACGAGTCCACGACGTCTCCTTCGGAGCCGGGGGTCCGTTCGTCGGCCCCCTCACGGTCGTTGCGAGGGGCGCGATACGAAAGTCCGGCGCGGCAAACTTAGTACCGCTCCACGGAAGTCGGTGACCAATAGGCAAAGGCAAGTTTGGCCGCCCGCGAGGCGCGCGAGCGAGGCGTAGTAACGGAGAACTACGGCGAGCGAGCGCAACAAAGCGGGCGGCCAAAATCGCCGAGCAAACTGGTCACCCAATTCCGTGGGGCTGTACTGAGGACGCAAGTGTAGCGACACACCCGCGGAAGCAGGATGACGCCCTCATTACGGTGTCGTCATTCGGCGGCCTCCCCTGGGACCGGACCCTCGATTCTCGTTTCGCTCGCGACCCGCGGGGAGTACAATCGCTGCGCGCGAGGAGTCCAGCCTCTCCTGTGGAGCCGCTGTCCATGCTACGACGACTGCGAGACGCGATCAAGGGTCTTGTCGATCGACTTGTCGACGGCTACGAACGGCGGAACCCGGAAGCCCTGCTGCAGCTCGCCATCGAGGACTTCGGCGCGCAGATGGCCTCCCTGCAGCGCGACCTCGCCGTCCTTGCGGGTCGCTGCTCGACGGTGGAGTCGGAGGTGACGACGGGCGAGCTGGAGTTGGAGAGGCTCGCCGCGAAAATCGCGGCCGACCTCGAGGCGGGGAACGCCGGCGCCGCGGGGGAAGCGGCGCTCGATCAGGAAGCGCGGGCGCAGGAGCTCGAAGAGAAACGCACGAGGCTCGCCGCCGCCAAGGAGTCTTATCAGAAGACCCTCGCGCGGGTGCCCGAGCTGCGGGCGGAATTCAAGCTGCGAACGGAGGAGCTGCAGCGCCGGATTCAGCAGGCGAAGCTCGAGGAGGCGCTCGCCTCCGCCCAGGGCGCATCCACCGAGCTGTCCGTCCAGGTCGGGGAGGTGGCGGAAACCTTGAAGCGCGTCGACGAGGTGCTGAAGGAGAAGGCGGCCGCCGCCGAAGGTGCGCTGCGCGCCGCCCACGACCTTGCGCAACCGCCGGCCGCGGCGGCCCCGGGGGACGAGGCTGTGCGGGCGGAACGGAAAGCCCGCGGAGCGGAGGCCCTGGCGCGCTTCGCCGCCGCGCGCGGGCTCGCGTTGCCGGGTGCGCCGCCGCGACCGCCGAGCTCCGCCGGTCCGGCCTCCGCTGCCAAGCCGGGGGCGGAGGCGAGCGCGACCGCGGACTCGCGGCCCGCCGGCCCCGGGCCTGAAAAGACGATCGGACCTGTGTCCTAGCGGCCCGTAAGAAAATGACTTGCTCGTTTGCCGCGCAGGGGGGCGACAAGAATTCTCAATGCTCAGTTTTCAAGACTCAGACAAGGCTCAAGGTTCAATTCTCAATGACCACCACGGAACGTAGCCCGCGCACGGAATCGCGGACTCTGAGTACCGCTCCACGGAAGTCGATGACCAATAGGCGAAGGCAAGTTTGGCCGCCCGCTAGGCGCGCGAGCGAGGCGTCGAGACGGAGAACGACGGTGAGCGAGCACAACGGCCTGCGCCCCGAAGCGCAGCAGGGGGGAGGCGGGCGGCCAAAATCGCCGAGAGAATTGGTCACCCAATTGTGTGGGGCGGTACTGAGCCTTGAACTTTGAGCCTTGCCTGAAGATTGATCATTGAGTCCTGAGCCTTTTCCTGAGGAGCTCCTAGGTTTCCGAGCTGCATGAGTTGTCTTTTTACGGGCCCTAAAGGTCGTGCCCGGCGATCATCGCTCCTCCTCGTCCTCTTCCTCCCGCACGCGTCGCGACCGCCGACGGTTTTCGAAGTAGTCCTCGAGCTGAGAGAGGAAGTCGTCGTTGGGCTCGACGAAGGCTTCCCCCTCCTCATCCTCGTCCGCGTCCGCGCGCAGCAGGTCGAGGGCGTCGACGAGCCTCCGCCCACGGTGGCAGAGGTAGGCCAGCACGGCCGACGGGCCACGATTCATGCCGGCCGAGCAGTGGACGAGGACCCCCCCCTCCCGCCGCCCGACCTTGATGAAGGCGCAGATGTCCGGGATGGCGTCCGCGAAGTTCGGATCGGGATCGGTGAGGCCCAGCTCGAGGTACGTGAAATCCCCGCGAAAGAAGCAAGGGACCTCGATCGCACAGTTGAGGATGTGCGTGACGCGCCGGCGCTGCAGCCCCCGGTAGTCCTGCGCGTCGCCCGCGTTCCCCACGTAGAGCCCCTTCAGGATGCGTCTCATGCGTCGGCCTCCCCTTCGCTGGCGCCGGATGCGCCGGGCCCGATCCGAAGACCGGACCCGGCGCCGTAGAAGCGCATCGCGGCCCGACTCGCCGGCGGTGGCGCGACCCGGCGCCGCGATGCAGTCTCTCCCTCTTTGTGCGTGCGGGAGAGTGACCGCCGCGCCTCCATGCCGCGACGTCGCAGGAGAATGGCTCGAGGCCGGGGGCCCCTTTTTCTCCGGCTCGAATTTCCAGGGGGGCGGGGCATGCCTGCGCGCCGGTCTCCGGACGGCTTCCCGTTGGATGCCACCCCGAAGACGCTCTCCCTTCGAAACGCCTTGCCTCTCGCCCGCTCCGCCGCCCCCGCCCGCGCTACGGGGCCTGGGCGTTGCGCCGAGCCTCGAGCGCGCGCACCGCAAGCGCGACTTTCAGGAGTTGGCTGCCGGCCCCGAGGACGATCAGCGTCAGGAACACCAGGAGTCCCCCCTCGACCACGAAACCCTGGTACAGAAACCAGACGCAGAAGCCGGCGACCACCAGACCGGCCAGGAGGAGCACGCCGCCGATCGCCTCTCGAACCCAGATGTTCATGTCCTCGGACCCGAAAAGGGGAAGGAGATCAGGATTTCGCGAACCGTTCGACTCCGGGTCACGCCTGGGGCTCGGCCACACGGGGTTGAGGCACGGCGTCGCGGTGCCCAGGAAGCGAGCCTCCGCTGTCCGCGATGCGCGAGCACGGCGGCGGAAGGAACGGACTCGGAATTTGGACCGCGGAAAGGCGTCTCACGCCTCTCTCCGGTCCGCGGGCAGCCTGCGCTCTACGAAGCGCCACGAAGGCCCGAGGGACTGCCACACGACGTCGTTCAGGAAACAGCCGGCCGCGGTGCGGTCGAGGCCGAGAAACCGGACCAGCTCGAGCAGCCAGTCGGCGAAAAGCAGAGCGGCGCCGGCGACGAAGAAGAGCGACCCCGACCAGCGCACGTGGTGCGCGAACCACACCACGAACCACGCCCGCGCTAGCCGGTCCGCCCCGCCGAGGAGCAGGGCGAAGAGCGCGACGGCGAGCCCCGCGCGGAGCACCAGGCTCGCCAGGAGCGCGAAGACCGTTCCGGTCGGCGAATCGCCGGCCAGGGTCGTCGTGAACGGCTCCTTCCTCTTGACGTGCGAGCCGGAGGAGAGGAACTGGTACTGGCAGACCGCGAAGAGGTAGACTACCGCGAGCAGGGCAAGCCAGGAGACCGAGCCCGCGCCGATCGAATTCGCCTCCCGTTCCCAAGCGAGACGGCGCGGGCCCGTCAGGTAGGGTCGCAACTCCCCCGCCGCCCAGACTCCAAAAAAAAGAATCGGTCCGGTTCGGAGCCTGAGCAGCAGCCCCGCGGGTAACAACACCAGGAGGATGGACGGATAGACGTCCTCCGGCACCCTGGGGGTGTACTCGATCATCCAGAGACCGGCGATCGCCGCGATCCCCGCCCAGAGATAGCGGACCGGATTCGCCGCGATGTCGGCCGCAAGCGAGGCGCGCTCGTCGCCCGCTTGCGTGTTCGCGCCTGCCGCCTGCCCGCTCACGTCATCACCCCCTGGTTGAGCCGCAGCCGCGTCACAAGCGAGAGCAGCCGCGGCAAGGCTTCCTGCGAGCGCACCGTGGCGAAGGGCAGCCCCGCCGCGAGGAAGCGCGTCCGCACCTCCTCCTGCTGCCGCACGTAGCGCTGGAACGTCAGCCGTTCCAGCAGTTCCGTGGAGGCCGAGCCGCCCGCCGGCCCCCAGGGGCCGGCGAGGATCCTCGTGCCTTCGCGGCTCGCCTCCGCCGCGCCCGGGACCTCCTGAAAATACTCGGAGAGCCATGGGCTCATCGCCACGATCGCGTGGTGTTTTTGCTGTGCCAGCTTCAGCGCCTCCAGGATCGGCCCCAGCCGATCGGCCAGCCCCGCGAAGTCCATCAAGAGGACGTACAGTTCGTTGTCGCGCGCCCGCTGGATCGCGTAGCGGAGGGACCGCTCCAGCACCTCGAGCTTCCCGTCGCACCGCGCCCCCAGGTCGAGCACTTCTTCCGAGAAACCCTTCGCCAGCCGCAACCCTTCGGCGAGACAGAACCGGGCGAGCAGGTCGGCGAAGACCCTCGGCGCGGACAGGCACGCCTCGATCAGGCGCGGGCTCTCCCCCAGGTGCGCGGCCACGATCGTGGCCAGGCGCTTTCGCCGGGTGAAGTGCGAAGAGCCGAGGGTCACGCGGACGCTGAAAAACCCGACGCCCGATCGGTTGAAAGGCTTTTCCCAGAGCTGCGGAAAGCGGACCTGGCAATAGGCCTCGACCGTCCGGAACAGCCCTTCGAAGTCGCCGATCGCGTGGCCCGAGGACAGGTTCCCGTGCCGCGCCAGCAGGTCGAGGATGCGGTAGAGCTGCGCCCGCCCGCGGGCCGGCCGCACGACCTCCTCGCGCCGTTCATCCACGAGCGTGAGCCCGACCCAGTCGCGATTGGACAACGCGACGCGGGCGAACTCCGCGAGCATCTCCGTCGCCACCTCGAGGTGCGTCTCCCCCGTGCCCACGCGCATGCTCGCGGAGCCGTCGAGAAACACGTGGATCCGCATCGGGACTTCGCTCTCGAAGACGCGCGTGACCAGCTCTTCCCGGCGCGCGGAGGGGCGCCACGCGATCGCTTGCGGCGGGTCCCCCGCGATGTAGTCGCGCAGCTCCAGCAGCTCCGACCCGGTCCCCCCCCTTCGATAGACGTGGACGCCGTGATGCCGGAACTGGTTGTAGAACTTCGTGAGAGCGGGGAGGTGCTTCTTCCCCGCGAGCGGCGGGTAGACCCGCAGGTCGGCCGGCGCGTCGAGGAAGCGGTCCGCGGCGAAGAGCCCGCCGAAGCTCGTCGCCTGGACGGCGACGCCCGGGAAGCGCGCGTGCCCTACCCTCGTGGCGACGACGTCATAGGACCATTCGCGTGCCTCGCGCGGCCCGAGCGCGAGCCGCCAGCGCCCGCCGCCGGCCGGTCCGGAGCCGGGCGCGACTTCGAAGTGCGGCGGTACGATGTCCCGCGCCTCGAGGTGGGGGAAGTGGAACCACGAGCGATTGGCGAGCCGGACCCGCACGGTCACCTGCTGGTCCCGCCAGACCGTCGGGAGGCCCGTCGGCCCGGCGAAGGAGCGCTCGAGGCGGAGGCAGCGGTCGAAGAGCACGACGGAGGCGTGGAAGAGCAGCCACTCGACGAGGACCCAGGCGAAGACCGCCGCCCCGACCGTGGGGAGCCGGCTGTCGAGGACCACGCCCGAGAGGACCATCCCCGAGCCGAGGACCAGGAGAGTTTTCGCCATCCGGCTGAACATGGCGGGCCCTCCCCGGAGATCAGGACTTGACGGCGGGGAGCCGGTCGAGGATCTCGCGGAGGACGTCCTCCGCCCGGCGGCCGGCGATTTCCGCCTCGGGTCGCAGGATGAGCCGGTGGTTGAGCACCGGTCCGACCATCCGTTTGACGTCGTCGTGCGTGACGTAGGGCCGGCCGTGGAGGAACGCCCAGGCCTGCGCGGCCTTCAGCACCGAGAGCGAGCCCCGCGGGCTGATCCCGAGGAAAACGTCCTTGTGCTTCCGGCTCTCGCGAGCCAGCGCGGTGATGTACTCGTAGAGTTCGGCGCGCGCGTCGACGAACTGCAGTTGATGTCGCCAGGCGAGCAATTCGCGCGGCGACGTGACCGCGGAGGCGTCCGGCACGTCGCGGCCGTGCATCCGGAGGATGTCGATCTCCTCTTTCTGCGCCGGGTGGCCGAAGACCACGCGCAGGAAGAAGCGGTCGAGCTGGGCTTCCGGCAGGCGGTAGACCCCTTCCTGCTCGATGGGGTTTTGCGTCGCGATGACCATGAACGGGTCATCGAGGGTGGAGGTGTTTCCTTCGATCGTGACCTGTCGCTCCTGCATCGCCTCGAGGAGGGCGGACTGGGTCTTGGCCGGGGCGCGGTTGATCTCGTCCGCGAGGAGGATCTGGGTGAAGATCGGTCCCTTGCGGAAAATGAACTCGGAGCGGTTGCGATCGAAGACGAAGGTGCCCGTAATGTCGCCGGGCAGGAGGTCGGGCGTGAATTGGATGCGTCGAAAATCGCAGCCGACCGCGGTGGCGACCGTCTTCGCGAGGAGCGTCTTGGCGACCCCGGGTACGCCTTCGAAGAGGATGTGGCCGCGTGCGACGATCGCGGCGAGGAAGAGGTCGACCTCGCCCGCGAGACCGACCACGACCTTGCCCACCTCGGCTTGGATACGCTTGCGGGTCTCGTCGAGCGAGTGCGCGAGCGCGCCGGTGTCCGGGGTGGCGGCCTGAGTGGTGGCCGGGGCCGCGGCGCCGTCCATGGCAGGTTTCCTCTGGAGGACTCGAGTGCGGGTACGCGGGGGCGGGGGGACCGGCGGTGGTGCCGCGCCGGGGCGCCCACGGACGCGCGGATTGTACACGGGCGGGGCGGGCGCGCAAAACGATTTCGGAGGGGGGCGGTGTGTGTCTCGGCGCGCCCGCATCGACTACCTGCTGTTCGTGAATTCAACAGCCCCTGGGGCAGCCCCTTCAAGGTGTGTGCACGATTTGATTTTCGCAAAACGGAACATCAAGTGCCCGAGTGCGGAAATGGGCGAACTTCCCGTGCTCTCCTCCGCCGGCGACGAGCCCTTGTGGTGTAGGGCTTCCGCCCTGCACCAACGGGACAACCCGAGTGGAAATCACGCGGTCCGTTGGTTGCGGGGGCGGCTCGACGGGAAGGGAGAAGGTGCCTCCGACGCTCGGTGCGGGCACGGGTGCAGGGCGGACCTGTCTACCAAAGCGCCGCGCGCGATGGAGGAAGCCCTGCACCACAAAGCGGCATCCAATCGCGGCATGGTTCAATTCCGAGTCACACATCGCCGTCGGCCGACCTGCGTAGGGGCACGGCGCTGCCGTGCCCACGAGGCGAGGCGGGGTTGTCGGCTGGGCTCTGCGTCGGCGGCGATTTGAACCATCCCCAAATCGCGTGCTCAGGTGAACAGCCTGGCTGCAGCGAGCGAAGCTGGGAGGGCCGCCCGCTCAGGAACCATGTGAACAGGGCGTGCGCAGTCCCTCTTGGGTGGGCGCCGAGCGTGGATTGCGCCGCCCATTCCGCTACGTCTCAGCCATGACCGCCAGGGGCTCGCGGGCCCCGACCCACGCGGAGGGAATGGCTGCTACGCCGCACGACAGGACGACGATGCCTCCCGCGATCGCGCAGGTGGTGTCGCGATCGCCGAGTCCGGAAACCGTGGTCCACAGCGCCTCTTCGTAGTTGCCCAGGTGGCGGGCAGCGCACCAAAGCGCGAATGGGACCGTGTCCTGGGCGATCACGCGCGACCCATTCCCCAGCGCTGCCACTGCCGTGCGGACATCGTAGGACAACGAAAGCGCCGCGGCGCGCGCAATGTGCGCCCTTGTTTCGCAGTCCGGGACGAGGTCGAGCACCGCTTCGAACATCCTCGAGCCGGCGCGGGACAGGTCGGTGGTCGACCCCGGCGGAGCATGGGAGGCCACCCAGCCCGCTGCCACGGCCACCGCGATGGCGCCGGCCACTCCTTCCGGATGCGCGTGCGTCACTTCCGCGGAGAGCCCGGCGTTTCTCGCCGCGGCGGCCAAGTCGTCGGCGAAAAACGCACCCACGGGGTCCGCACGCATCGCTCCGCCGTTGCCCATGGAGCCCATGCCTTCGAACGCACTCCGCGCAGCCACGCGCCAGTCGCCCCCCTGACCGAGGCTCGAAAGGATGCCGTGCGCGCCGCCGCCGTAGCCTCTCGCCGGATCGCGGAGGTATTTTCTCCCGAAGCGCTCGGCGAGCGCGTCCTGCTCGATTCGACCGTGCTCTTCGAGGATCTCCGTGATTGCAAGGGCCATGACCGTGTCGTCGGTGTACCGCCAGGGTGGCGGCCGGAGCGCGCGCCGCTCGAGCAGAGACTCGACGTGCGCAGGTGCTCCGAAGAAGCATTCGCCGAAGGCGTCGCCCGTCGCGAGCCCTTCGAGGGAAAGGCGGGCGCGCAGGCTCCGCTGCGAATGTGCCGCGCTTCGCGGGTCGCTTGCGTCCATGCCGACCTCTTCGAGCCGCACCGATCCAGGTTCAAACTGCCGCTGCCATCGCGCGTGGCCGACAATCGATGCTCGCTTGGTGAGCACGACAGCGCCATGCCCCTGCGGCGATTGGCAAGGCGCAGGGCAGTGCCAAAGTGTGAACCCCGTAGCTAGCACAGCGCGGCGGCGCCGCAGACGAACCGGGAGTGGCCTGCGACACGAGGTGCCCCGACAAAAGGACGGGAACACGAATTTCACGGAGCCGCCGAATTTCACGAAGAGAGGACGATGCGTCGGTTGTACATGCCCCCTTCGTGAAATTCGCGTAGTTCGTGGAATTCGTGTTCTTTACGTCGCGCATCACCGAGAGTTGTCGCAAGAAAACAAACTTCGAACGATTAGCGGAGGAGGAGACCGCAACCAAAATTGAACGGGGGCGCAACGCCCGTGGCACCACTCTCCCCCAGCCCACTCGCCCACGAGGGGAGAGGGTGAGATCGAATCTGCAACACTCGCGCTTGACCCGCCAGATGTGCGGGACGATGATGCAGGACCGATGCAGACGGCGCGCCGACCCGGAGGCCGGCGCGCCGAGACGCTCGCTACTTCGGAAGGCCCTGCTCGGGCTCTCCGGTCGGGGGGGGAAGGTCGTCCGGCGGCAGGTCGAGAGTGACGTTGTCGCTCGATTCCGGGATCGCCGGCGCAGCGCTCGGCTGCGGGAATTTCTCCTCCGGGATCTCTTCGAGCGTGGCCTTGCGGTCGCCCTCGGCGAGCATGGAGTAGAGGTCCTTGCCGTCCGTGTCCACCCCGCAGCGTCCCCAATAGCTCTTCTTGTAGGGGTTGTAATAGTAGTAGTACTTCGGCTTGTGCGAGTAGTACATCACGTAATGGTGCTTCCAGCCCGAATAGGTCGCGTGCGGCTTGTAGTAGTAGGTGCGATAAGAGCACTTGTTGGCCGCGTAGTACCTCCACGGACCGTAGTACTGGCGCGGGCCGTAGTGGCCCTCGCCCGCGCTCGCGCGCGGAGCGATGCCGGCAGACCACGCGATCGTGATCAGCAGGGCCACGAGGCCCCAGCGGAGTTTGGACATGTCGATCCCCCAAAAGGTGTGTCCCCGCCCGCCCCCACTCTCCCCGCCGGCGACAAGCCGGCGGAGCATGGATGGACGGCATCGGGAACGTGTACCTGACTGCTCGAACGAGGTCAACCGAGTCTACTCAGCCGGGCCCCGGCCCGAGCCGGGGGTCGCGCGACCGCCGCCGCTTCGGCTCGCTCGCGTCAGGCGGATCGACCGACGACCCAGGCCCGCTCTCCTCCCCCCCTGATCCGGTCCCAGCGTCCTCCGTTGGAGCGTGGTCCACAGGCAACAGGGCATTCAGGGCGGCGCCGCACTCCCCCGCACGGCGATCCGCGAGAGACAGCCCCCCTTCGGGGCAGGCGAGGCTGAGCGAGCCCGCATCCACGCCCACGTCGGCGAGGGAGAGCCGGCCGGCATTCACGGCCCCGACGCGTGCTTGGATCTTGCGCGCGGCTTCCCGTGCCGCGCCCGCCACCTCGGGTTGGAGGAATTGGCCGGAGTTCCAGCACGCAAGCAGCGCTTCCACCGCGCCCACGCTGCCGACCCGCCCGAGCCCCTTCGCCGCGGCGAGTCGCGCGCGCACCGCCGTGTGCTGGAGCAGGCCGATCAGCGCAGCCTCGATGCGCGCGGCGCCCTGCGCGACGGCGTGGTTGACCGCGTCAAGCTCGCCGAAATCCGCAAGCGCCTCCGCCACCGCGGTGGCGATCGCCGGCTCCGCGCTTCCCGCCAGCGGAAGAATCGACCCGAGCGCGGGCATGTGGGCTAGCCGTCCGAATGCGCGGATCGCCGCGGCCGCCGGCGAGGACGCGGACTCGGCCGAGGCGAGCGCACGCTCGAGGACGGGAAGCAACTCTTCCCGTGGGAGCTGCGCGATCAGCCGCTCGAGCGCGGCGAGACGCGCGGCCTCCGACATCGTCGTGGCGCCCGATAGCCGGATGAGGATCGGCCACCCTCGCGCGCCGAGACCGTCCGCCGCGCGCAGGAGGAGGCCTGGATCGCACCCCCGCTCGAGCATGGAGTCGCATGCGCGGACGGCCTCCTCGCTGTTCGGGAAGTCGCGAACGAGGACCTCGAAGTTGCGTTCGCGGACACCCGGGATCGAGTCGAGCTGCACGTTGCGAAGAAGGAGCTCCTGCACGCGCTTCCCGTCGAGCGAGAGCAGGCGGGCGATGCCGGCAGCCTCATGCACACCGCGCACGATCCTGCTCGCGTCCGGCGAGGCGACGGTGAAGGCGTAGGAGACGCGTCCGCCGGAGATGCGACCCGCGTGCCGCTTCACGTGGGAAAGGACGCTGCGCCGGCAGTCTTCATCCAGGAGGGCCAGCGTTTCCGCCTCGGGGCCGTCGATACGGATCTCCTTGTCGAACCACGCGTGCCCGAGCTGGAGATCCCTCCCTCCGAGCGCGCCCGCGGCAACCGTGAAGAGGTTTTCCGAGCCGATCGCAAGGCCCTTGGGCATGCCCACAGCGGCGACCGAACCGCCGTGGGACTCCGCAACTCCCTGAGGCTCGCGGCGGCACGTGGCCTCGATCTCGAGCCCGTCCACGAGCCCGTTCATCCGCGCAGACCGACCCCACTCCTCCGGGAACAGCCGCAGACCCAGGCGGCGGGCCGCTTCGAGCCAGGGCGTCGGGATCTCACGCTTGCGGCGTCGATCCAAGATGACCGCATAGACGGCAAGCACGATGAAGGTGGCCCAGCCGAGGCCGTAAACCGCGCCGAAGAGGCTGATGGCTTCCTCCTTGTCGAGCGAGAGCGGGAGTTGATGTACGGGAGAGAGCGATGGGCATTCTACTCGCGGGTGACCCACCCGGACAGGAAGTTCGGCCGGATGGGCACATGGACTGAACCGGCTGCGGAGCGAGCTGGCGCTTCGCACACCACTTTGAGAGAAGGTGTAGCTGTCCCCTCATCCTTCCTCAGGGCGCGTTCGAGTCCGCTCCTACTCCTGTGCCGGCGACGACCCGGTAGAAAATGGATGGACTCCAACGGGAGTTCCACATGAAGGCTTGAACGGCCTCTACAGAATTCTCCCGTCCGGGGTCATGGACTGCGCCCTGCGGGCGAGCCCCCGCGGTCGTCGGTCGCCTGCCGGCTTCAGTCCCCTACCTCGGTCCGGGGAATTCGACCATCGCATGCGATCCCTTGTACTCGGCGGAGCCGCCGAACTGCATCACCACGGCGTACCTGCCGCCCTTCGTGAGGGCGGCACCGCCGGTCAGGTCTTGAGTGAACCCGCCCTGGGCATTGGTAATCGCCGTGTGCGGGCGTTCTCCAGGGGTGAACCTGGACCCGGTTCCGTCCGCGCCGCTCACGGTCACCAGGAGGGGCAGGCCCGCGGGCGCTTTTCGGTAGGTCCCGTTCAACTGCCGGACCTCGAGCCGGCCGGTGAGGTTGCCCTTCTCGTTTACCGTGCCGGCGACTCGCGTGCCGAAGCTAAGGGCCACGGGGACCTGCACCTGGCCAATGGGAACCATGGAGTCAACGTAGTTCATCCAGCCAGTGAGCTGGATCGAGAGGAACTGGGGCGGCTTGGCATCCCCCGGATCCGGAGGGGTCAACCGCAGGGTGAACGTGTCCTTCTTGCCGATGTCGAGCAGCGCAGACGGGGGCGAGAGTTTCCCGCTCCAGCGGCGATTGCTGGGCAGGCTCCCCGGGGTCACGGGCACCCCCGATGCCGTCACGGTGATGACTGTACCGATCCTGTCAATGTTGGTCAGTGGCAGGAGATCCTCGAACGCCGGATAGGGGCTGCCCGGCGCCAACTGGAAGAAGTCGAACAGTTCCCAGTACACGTTGCTGGTCCAGTACTCCACCGGCTCGGCGGTGCTTGCCGCGTCCGAGGCGCGAGCCGGATCGACCAGGAGCACCGCCAGAAATGGGCCGCCGGGCTGGAAGGTCACGCGCGCGTCGGCGGCCGCACGCGGGGCGAGCGGGAAGGCATTGCCGCCGGCGCCCGGCGCGGTCCATGGGGCATCCGCCTGACCGAGCTCGAACACCCGCACGGGGTTCAGCCTCAAGATCACCTCGCCCAGGCGAGTCAGGAAATCCGGGCCGGGCGCGAGCATCCCGAACGCCGGGATCTGCGGCTCCAGAATCACCAGCCGGGCTTTGGGCATGGCGAGCGGCGCGCGGCCCTTGTTGCGGATGCGCACGTGGATGCGGTGGTCGACCTTACTGACTTCCAGCTTCGGCAGAGGGATGGGAGATCCCTCCCACCGAAGGTTGAGCGGCAGGAACACCGGGTCGCCGAAGAACTTGGGCGGGCCCGTGTCGCGTCCCATGAAGTCGGTAAAGAAGGTCCCGAAGCCGTTGGACGGGTTGTCCAGCCAGATGTCGGCCGCCTCCACGTCCGGCAGCGGCGGCGGCGCCCAGGTCACATGCAACCCGAAACCGTTCTTGCCGACCCGATTCCGGACCTCGATCTTCAGCCCCCTGGCATCATCCGAAAAGGTTTCTCCGACCCCGAAGGCCGCATCCTGGAGGATAAAGGCATCGGTCCGCTCCCGATTCGGGCGGACCTCGACGGGATGAAACGGTGGAAGCCGCAGTCCAGGCAACCAGGGTTTCGTGAAGCTGATCAGGACACCTTCGTTGTACGCTTTCGGCAGACCCTGCGGCAATTCCTTGTTCGAGTCTTTGTCTTCGTACACCTTGAATTTCAGTCCCGTGTCCGGGTCGGTGTCCAGGGTCCGGTCGCGATTCAGTTTCATCCGCCCCTCGACCAGAAAACCGACGAAGGGCGGAGGGGTGACGGAAAGCGCGTCCGACAGGTTTCGCAGGATGCCCGTCATCGTGGGGGAGAAAGTGCGCAGGTCCTCGGTCGTAGGGAAGAAGAGAAGCTCCTTCTGGTTCGCCACCCCCGTCATCGGCGCGAACAGGCTGATGTCTACTTCCACTCGCTCTCCCGTCGCGGGCGGCGTAAACACGCGCATCCGTGCCGGGCCGATCCAACCGGTCATCTGCCGGCAGAACCCGGAGAAGTTCTGCCGGCAGTCTCGCGCCATCTCGCACCAGTGTTCATTGAACTCCGGCCCTGGTGGGCCGCCGCGGCTGACCCGTTCCTTGTAGGTGTCCGGCAAGCCGATCATGTGCCCGAGCTCGTGGCACACGGTGGATACGAGCAGAGGCTCGATGAGGTTCCGCCCGTCGTCGCCGGGGACGAGTACGTTGGTGCCCTGAACCGTGACATCGGCGGGCACCGACTGCAAGCAAATCGCCAAGGTGATCACCTGAGCTTTCTGGGTTACGAAGGGCATCGCGGGGAAGGCCTGCCCCCGCTTGGGCCGGTTGACCACGATGACCACGCGGCGCAGGGCCGGATTCTCCAGGATTTCCGGGTTGGCCTTTTCGATGCCATAGAGCACCTCCAAGCCCTCACTGAGCAGCGTCCGGGGATCTTCAACCGCCGTCTTGCCCTCCCCCAGGAACGCCGGGGGAGCGTCATATTTCGTGGTCAACTCGAAGACCTCCGGCAGCCCGAACTCGTCGGGCGTGTGAAAGGTGAACGAGGTCTGGTTGCCGCGCCCCCCCGTCGATCCGAAACCGGACGCATCGCGATAGAAGGCATTCACGTGACGATTGAACACGTTCTTCCATTCGCGCGCCGTGGCCCGGGGCGGGTCCGAGTTCGGGTAGCGGGCCACCACCACGAGAACGTCATGATTGCCGATCGGGTCCGGCAGGACCTGCGCTACTGCAGCCCCACTCCAGCCGAACCAGAGGGGGCATAGCAGACAGATCGGCCAAAGCTGCCGCGAGTGCCTTCGTACCACCATCGTTCACTCCTCCTAAACAGCCGCCGTGAGTCGGACCTCGCCCCCCGTGCAGTCTAATGCCGTACCGCCAATCGCCGGCGCCCACAAGGGGCGCCCCTACGGTAGGCGGCCGACGGCAATCTGTAACCCAGACTTGAACCACGCCCCAGACGGTTGCAACGCCGGCGGGTGTCGCGGCCGAGCCGAGTGGGACCCGCGCCTTCTTTGGGATGGGATTGCTCTTGCTCAGTCCGGCAGCCTCGCCCTCCAGAGCCCGCGGCCGAAGGTCACGGCATAGAGGTGCGTCGGGCTCGTGAAGACCTGCATGACGGGCGCGTTGGGCAGGCCAATCCCGATCGATCTCCAGCTCACGCCCCCATTGTACGAAACGAAGACGTCCGACGCGGTCGCGAGATACACGATCTTCGAGGTCGTGGGGTGCAGGCAAAGGGCGTTGAGTTGCGCGGCAGGGAGCGTCGGCTGGCCAATCGGTGTCCAGTGCTGCGCCCCGTCGGTCGAGAGCTGGATCTGCCGGTGCGACAGCGCGAGAAGCCGCCCCGGAGTCCTGGGGTCGGCGACGATCTGCCGGGCATAATCCGGTGGAACGGGAATGGTCGGGAACGCTCCGGCGGGCTGGAACGTGTCCCCCGAATCGTCGACGTTCCCGAGAACGAACGCCCTCCCGGCCTGATCGAGCGCGTAGGCCTTTCCGGGCTCGCTCGGCGAGAACGTAATGCTCACGATCGGGTCCGTCTGCGGCGGGTCGGGCTGGTCGAAGACGGATGTCCAGTCCGCGAAGCCGGTCACGGGAGTCTCGAACAACCCGCCGACCGGCGCGCTAGTCCCCTCCGGAGGCTTGATCTTGGGACCTCCCGAGGGGTCCACGTTCGCGTTCTGCGTCTTCTTGATCCCGAACTTCCGGTCGACGATTACGTTGACCGCAACGAGGATCGTGTTCGTTCGTTCTCGCGGATCGACCGCGACCGTTCCGACGGCATAGTTGAGCTGGTTAAAGACCGGATTGTTGTTGCGGATCCCCGTGAACGGTCTCAGCGGGATCGTGGTGTCGTTGAGAGGAAGAAGATCCTGCGTCCCACCAGATGTCCGCGGGAACTTGAGCCTCAGGAGATGTTCGCTTTCATACTGGACGAAGAACCGCCCAGGCGTCTTTGGGTCGGCGGACACGAAGTCGTTCTCAAGGTTGTGGTTGCCGAATCCATTGCCGGGAGGATAGGCCACCTCCCATTCGGGCTGCGACTCGGGGGGCGACGGCTCGATGTCCCGCGTTCCCAAGATCCCCTGATGGTCCGGGTTCCCGATGGCAACCCTTCCATTCAAAGCGACCCGATAGAATTGCGCCGTGGCGAGCCCGTTATTCAGATCCTTCAGCGCGGCGCTCCCGGAAGGCATGGGCAGCTTGAAGACGCCGCCGTCGTTCGCGATGAAGAGCGAGGCTCCGTCGCGTGAAAAAGCGAGCGATTGTATGTCCTCGTGGCCAGACTTTGCCTTCGCCCATGCGTCGGCCCCGTTGGCGCCCGGCTGGCCGCCACTCCTGGAAATGAAGAGTGGGGCTTGCCCGACGGCGATCACGTTCCGGTCTGCCGGCGAGATCGCCACGGCGTGGGCCCATTCCCCCTTCGCGCCGCTCCCGGGTGGTACCGCCGCGCCGCTGAAGTTCCCGCGATAGCCGACATCGCTGCCGCCCACATCATCCTTGTCAAAGGGAACCGTTGTCGCGGGCGTCCAGCCCGTCGATGCTCCCGCCGCGTCGTTCGTGAACACGTTGCGGCCGAGCTTGGCGACGAGGCAGGATCCGTCACCCGTGATCGCGAGCTTGATCATCGCGCTCTTTTGGTCGCCCAGCGTCGCCCAATTCGCAGACAGGGTCCATGCATTCGCGGGAACCGCGGGCCTCTCGCGGCGCCTCAAGACTCCCTGACCTCGAACGCCTACGTAGAGGTCGCCGTTCACCGGATTCCGGACCGCGTCCAGGACATCCGCCTGGTTCTGCTGCGCCGGTGTCTGCGGATAGAGCCGCTCGACACTGTCCACCGCACCGTTGATGAGCCTGATGCGAAACAGCCCGCTACTGCACGCGATCCACAGGCTCGTTTCCTTCACGAGCCTCGGGAAATTCGGAAAGGTGCGACCGCCAATGTTCGTCATTCTGTCGGCGATGAGGATCCTGCGGATGTAGTGGAAGTTTTCCCCGACGACCTTCGACCAGGTCCTCCCGCTGTCCTTCGAATGGTAGACGAACCCGGCCGCGTTCGCCGTGGCGATGTAGTCGCGGTCGAGCGACGACTTGGCGATGCCCCGCATCTGAAGGTTTTCGAGGTCGTCGGTCAGCGGGCGCCACCCCTGTTCCGGATGCTCATGGTCATCGAGAACCCAGAGCCCCCCGTTCTCCGCGGCGGCATAGAGACGGTGGGGTTCGAGCGGATCGACCAGGAGGTGCCGGATCGCCCCGCTTATGGTGAAGGGGCCCTTGCAGATCCATTGATAGGTGAATCGATGGCGGCGGAACAACTCCTCCATGTCGGCAACGAACGTAGTCTGTTCCCTCAGCTCGCTCGGCGGAAGACCGCCCTCCCGTAGCTTCTTGAGCATCTCTTTGAACCGAAGAAGAGACGACTCCGCTTCCGAAATGCGTCCGACATCGCTCTCCTTCAACGCCTGTAGCTGGAGTTCGTGCGCCTCGCGGTGGAGGGCCTTGAGGGCCTCTGGGATTTTCCCTTTCAGGGGCGGGTCCGCCGGCTCGGCGATGCAAAGTACTCCGCACAGGGCCAGGGCGGACGCAAGGGACGCGAACACGCGGTTCATCGGGAATCCCTCCAGCCACAAGGGGGAAGGCGGAAACAGATCGTCGAGGAGGAGGCCTCGGAGAATCCCGCTCTCCAATGACCCCGCGAGGTAGGCCGTTCGAATCCACCCCGCTCCGCCCTCGGCGGACGCTCTCTTGTAGCTCCCTCCCTCACCACTCGTCAAGTCCCGCCCTCCCCCCCCCCCGCCCCGTGCGACTTTCATAACATATTGTTGTCACATATTTTGCACTCTCCTGTCTGCCTTTCCCATCAGCCGGGCTACCGCCGACCCATCGCGGCCAGACCCGATCTTGCGATCACAACGCACATCACACACAGGTGTTGCGCAACATCGCCGCGGATTCGCGCGAATCGCACTGGATCACTCAGAAACATTCGCAATTTCCTGGCAGGTCCCCCACTGCCTCCCGAAGTAGGGACGAGAAGAGTGAGTGATGAATCGAGATCGGATTACATAAAGCTAGACTGGAGAATGAGATGATGAGCCGCAAGCAGATCGAAATGGGCCTGTGCCTGATCGCCGCGGGCGTGGCTGCCTTCAGCATGCTACGTGGCCCGGCGACGGATTCCACTCTGGTGGCCGGTGGCGATCGCAACGGCCGCACGATCACGCGGACGACCCGCGCGGCCCGGAGCGTGGGCACGGTGACCGCCCGCCAGGTTGAGGTAGAGCTGGAGCAGCCCCTTTCCCCGGTCGTGGCGGCGACGACGAGTGCACCCTCGAACGTGGGGACAGCGGTCCCCATGTTCGGAGCGCCTATGGCGGCTGACGGGGCGCAGGACGACGAGACTCGTCTAGCCGACGCCGTTGAGGAGATGTCCAGCCTGTTCGACCACGGGGCCGAGATGCGCTTCGCGCTCCGGCTGCGCGCCGACCAGGACCTCGCATCCGGCCTGCGTTCGGTTGCGGAGGGGTGGATGGGTTCTGATGACGGCAAGGTGCGCGCCCGCGGCTTCCTCGTGGTCGCGATGTTGGATCGGAGGGCGGGCGTCGCGCAGTGGCACACCGCGGTGCTGGGCGACCGCGACGCCGGCGTGCGTGCAATCCTGCTAAGGCACGCTCCCCTCACCGGCACGCGGACCGAGGACGTCGAGGTGATCGAGACCCTCCTCGCAGCGGTGGAGCACGACGCCGACGCTGACACCCGCCGCGCGGCCCTGCGGGGGCTTGCCACCGACCTGAGCCCGGCTGAACATGATCGCCTCGCGCAGGCCGCGTCCACCGAGACCGACCCGGAGACGCGGACGGCCCTGCTTTGCGAAGTCGCCCACCACGGCAACGCCACCCCGGCCGTCCTCGGCCTCCTGGGCCGGAGCGCCTTCGGCCCGACCGAATCGGAACTCACTCACTCAATCGCCATCGAGGGCTTGGTTCGCCTCGAAACCGCTCGGCCGGGCACGCTGGACGCCGACGTGCTCACCCGCCTGAGCGTGATCGCGCAGGCCGAGGCCGCCGCCCAGGCTAGCGACGAAGCGCTGGAGAGCTAGCGGGCCTTCAATATCGATCCTGGGGGTGCACGACATGGGGACGAGTGAAGCAGAACAGGTCCGCGACGGACACACGGAACCGCGACCGTGAGGGAGCGGTCTCTGCGCGTTCTTCCAGAGCCGCGCATTCGACTTCGCTGCCCGGTGGGTTCGCAGGGCGCTCCCATGCGGGTCGGCAGCCTCGAACCGGAGGTCATGGCAGAACGCCCCCAGACCGCCCCCTCACGGTCGCGGTTCGGTTTCCGCGCGGGACGCGCCTGCGACGGAAACGAAGGAGCTACCGGAACGACATTGAAGGCGCACTAGAGTCAGAAGTTTCATCAGGATGTGCCGGAAGTTCCGTCGCGATTTCCCAAGGCAGGGGGGGACGAGCGGCGGCACACTCACGAGCGGGGAGGCAAAAATCCATGCGCACCCTCAAGGCCATCGGCTGCATCCTCGCAGCGCTCGCCTTCGTCGTCAGCAGCGTCGCCGCCTCGCGGGAGGCTGTTCGGTCGACTCGCCGCGACGAAGCGCCGGCAGCCGCAGCACGTCCCCGTACGGTAGTCCGGCGAATTGCCGCCGTCGCGACGCAGCTTCGCCCGACTCGCTCCGTGATCCTGCCCGTCCGTAGCGTGCACGCCGCTCGGGCGCTCGACGTCGCGGGCGTGGCCCCGCCGGCAGCCTCGGGCCGGTCCGCCCATCCCCCGCTCACCAGGTCCGCAGGCGGCACGTCGCCCGCCGCGGCCCTGGCCTCGCTCTCCGACCCCGGCGACATTGTCCTCCGAGCGGCGGCCCTGCGTACCCACCCGGCCGAGGCCGAGGCCGCCCGGCTTCTCGCACAGACCTGGGCGCAATCCGACGACCCGACCGTTCGCATCCGCGGGATCCTGACCCTCGCGGCTACCGCCGCCGACACCGGCCTCCTGTGGTATGGCGCGGCGCTTCGCGCCGAGGTCTCACCCGACGTGCGGGCGACCCTCGCTGCTCACGCTCCGCTAACGGGCGACCCGGCGGCGGACCGCCCGTACCGTGAGCTGCTTCTGGCCAGCCTCGCCGAGGACCGCGACGCCGGCGTCCGGCTTGCCGCGCTCGAAGCCCTCGCCGACGCTTCGACGGCCGGCGAGTCCGAGCTGATCGCGGTCGCCGCCGAGACCGACCCCGACCCCGCTGTCCGATTGGCCGCCGTCTCCCTCGTAGCCGCCGGCGGTGCCCAAGGCCAATTCGCGCAGGCCGCCCTGGTGCGCCTCGCGCTGCGCCCCGGCGAGGCCCTCGGCGTGCGTCTGCCCGCCCTCCAGGCCCTTGCAAGCCTCGAGACGAACCGCCCGGGGACGTTCTCGGAAGAGGTCGTTCAGCGGTTGGCGCTCGCCGCGGATGAGGTCCGAAACACCGAGGCGAATGAAAATCCGTAAGTTCCTCGGCACTCCGCAGGGAACGTCCTTAAATAGTTCGGGTCGGGCCGCGGGAGGCTCGACCGGGGTCCCATCCGCCCAGAATAGGATTTTGACCCACTCTTTCTTCTTGCTGCCAGGAGGAACCATGATGCACCGAAACTTTGGCCTCGCACCCCTCGCCCTGATCGTGGCCGCAACGATCTCCCCAAGTCCCGCCGAGGCCCAGCCCCGGCCGATCGACGTCGGACGCATCGCCCTCACGTCGGACGTCACCATGTACTCCGTCGGCAAGACCGGTTCCGAGCGCGGGACGGCCGGCGTCAAGTCCGCAAGCCAAAAAATCCTGGCGCGTGGAAACGGGCTGAAGGAGGTCCGCCTCGACGTCGCGGGAACGGGGAGCATCCGAGTAACGGTCGGGAGCGACTCGAATTCATTCCTGGCCGACGCCGTCGTGCCGATCGACCCCTCCGGGACTACCAAGGTGACCTTCGAAGTCGTGCGGGCCGTGCAGCAGGGCGAATGGCTCACGGTCCTCCTCCGCCGCCCGGGCGGCCTGCAGACGCCCTTCACCGTAGGCTTCAGCAAGGACTCGGAGGCCTACGTCTTCTCGGACTGCGTCGAGGTGGGCTCCGACCTCAACATGGTCGTGGTCGGCGTCACCCCCATGCGCCTGGCGTTCCCCGCCCCGCGGAAACCCAAGGCGCTTGTCATCCTGCTGGAGAACGGAGGCTTTGCACTGGCGGGGATGGACGACCACAGCGTGCCCTATCCCACCGTTCGCTACGCCACGTGCCCCCACATGCGCATCGACCTGGTCGGCTCGGAGTCGCTGGAGCAGATGTTCCAGCGCGGCCTGAGCCAGCTCATGGCGGTCTTGAACCCCGATCACCTCTTCTGCTACGTGGCCCACTACCCGCTCCCGCCGTACGACTATCTCTGGAATCCTGTCGCGCGCCAGAGGCATGACGAGGCCTGCCGGCGGGCGGAGGATGCGCGCCGTGCGCGCTGGACGATCCACGAGATGTCCTTCGAGGAGTGGTGGATGCCGGTGTCGGACACCATCGCGGAGTCGATCACGCAGTCGGTCGCGCTGGCCCAGTCCGGCGCCTCGCCGTATCGCTACGACAAGGTCGTCGTGCTCCAGGATGAAAGGTTCGAGCCCGACCGGGTCTTGACCGAGCTTGCGCGACTGTCGGCCGACTACGACTACGACCTCCACCTGCTCTGCCACGGCGGCCCGAACTCCTTCCAGGGCGGAGACCACGCCTCTTTCGAAATGAGCACCTTCTTCCTCCCGCTCATGCAAGGCATCCTGAAAGGCGGGATCAAGAGTGCGCCCCGGGCGGTGTACCAGATGAACTGCAGCAGTGGGACGCTTGTCGCGGAGTGGCTCGCGATCGGCGCCCGCGCCGTGTGCGGGACCGGCGGGGAGAAGATCAATTCGATGCCGACCCAGTACTTCCACTTCCTCCAGCACTGGATGGCGAACGAGACCTTCCAGGACTCGGTCCGGAGCGAGTTCCAGGAGGCGCGCGGGTACTACGACGTCCTCTACGCCCTGGCCCCGGAGAAGGTCGAAGACTCGCGCCACTTCGTGTTCGGCCGCGGCGGGCTGCGCATCACGTCGAACTGACGCGAGGAGGGACCGCGGCGGCTGGGACGGCGAGCTGCGAAAACGGCGGCGCCACCTGCGCAAGCAGGCGGCGCCGCCGCGCATTTTCGGGCAGGGTTCAATTCCGGGTCAGACTCGCCGAATGGCTCGTTTCCGTAGGGGCACGGCGCCGCCGTGCCCACGAGGGCGTGAACGGTGGCGGCCTACGCGCTACGCAGTCGGCGGTTTGAACCATGCCCACTTTCGGCCGCGCCTTGGGTCGGGTTCAAGCTCGGGTACGCGCCCGCGCAAAAAAAAATGCGCAGACTCAGACCACCAGGCCCCTGGGGGCGCGGCCCGCTGGGCCGCGCTGCGCGGGCCGACGGCCCGCGCCCCCAGGCATCGGTCGGTTCACGAAATTGTGAAGTGATTCTTGCGCGGGCACCAACACCTGCTCGCGAGAGCGGCACGGCGGAGAGCCCCAGGCTTGAAGTAAGTAATGGCGGGATGCTATCATTCGGAGGCTGCGATCCGCCCGGGGTGTCGGGGCGCTGTGCGTCTCGGAAGGCGATCGGTGAGGAGGTCGACCATGGCCGGTGCGGGGGCCATCGTGTGCGAGGCGTGCCGCGCGTCCGTCCCCGCGGATTTGGACGTGTGCCCGAGGTGCGCCACGCCGGTGCCTGGCGGGCGACTCCCCGCTCTGAGCCAAGCGCAGGTCCTCCCCCAAGGAACCGCCATTACCCTGCTGGCGCGCCCAACCGACACCCGCCCCCTGGCCCCCTCCGGCCTTTCCGACGCAGCGCGCACGCCGCGTGCCCCGGGCGCACCGACCGGCCCTCTCGCCCTCGGCACGCTCGTCGACGGAAAATTCGGCATCGTCGCGTTCCTCGGAGCGGGCGGCTTCGGCACCGTCTACCGCGTCCAGCACTGCATGCTGCGGAGGGACTTCGCCCTCAAGGTCCTCCTCCCCAGCCATGTGCCGGATCCGCAGCTCCGCGAACGCTTTTTCCGCGAGGCGAGGATCCTGATGGACCTGCAGCACCCGAGCATCGTCCCGGTGCGCGAGGTCGGCGAATGGCGAGGGCTGCTTTACATGGTACTCGACTATTGCCCCGGAGAGACGCTTGCCGCCCTCCTGAAGCGCCGGGGTCGGCTCGGGGCGCGTGAGACGGCCAGGCTCGGGATCGCCATCCTCCGCTCGCTCGAGCACGCGCACGGCAAAGGGTTCGTCCACCGCGACCTCAAGCCGGCGAATCTCATCCTCGCCCAGGATTCGAGCGCTCGCTGGGACGTGAAGGTCCTTGATTTCGGAATTGCGAAAGTGCTCGAAAAACCGGACCTGACCGGCCAGCAGGAGCCCGGACTCACTTCCGCCGGGGCGCTCATCGGGACTCTGGAGTACATGAGTACGGAACAGGCCCAGGGGCAGCCGGTGGACGCCCGGTCGGACCTCTTCTCCCTCGGCGCACTGCTGCATCAGGCCGCGACCGGTCGCCGACCGTTCGAGGGCCAGAATCCTCGCGAGGTTCTCTTCAACATCCTGCTCAAGCCGCCTCCGACGTTTGTCGCGTGCGGCACACCGGACGAGGAGCTGCCGGGCCTGGAGGCACTCCTCGCGCGGGCCATGTCGAAACTGCCGAGCGACAGGCCGACCTCGGCCCGGGCGATGCGGCACGGCCTCGAGGGGCTGCTGGAGGAGCGTCGCGTTCGGCCCGGGAAATCGCCGACCTCAAAGGCGAAGAAGACCGACGCGGCGCAGGCTCGGGGGCAAGCGAAACCAGCGCCTCCCGAGGCGCCGCACGTGCCCGCGCTCGTCATCCCCCTCCGTTCCCGCCTACCCGTCCTGCCCAGGCGTCTCGTGGCTGGGATTGCCGCGGGCGCGCTGCTCCTCGCCGGCGGGTGGCTCCTTGGGCGTGGGCCGCGGTTCGGGGAGCGGACCCCGCCCGGCCCGAGCACTGTCCAGACGAGCGTGAAATCGGCGGGGGCCGATCCCGTGGCAAAGCCCGCCGAGGCCACGCGCGCGGGGGACGGCGCGCTGGTCGAGCGCGAGTTCGACCCTGCGGACTCCGCATCCGCCAAGGCTGCCGCGCTCCGGGCCGAAAAGGCGAAGGCCCTGGAAGGCGTTTCCCACGCGAACGCGGCCCGCGAGGTAGAGAGTGAACGGAAGGAGGCCGACGCGGGTCGGGCGGCGTCAGCCTCGGCCGATGCCGTGCGAGTCCGGAGGGAGGAGGAGTTGAAGCGCCATGGAGAGGCGCCGCCGGGCGCGGGGGTGGTGATCACGATCGAGCTTGGCGGCGGTGTGAAACTGGACCTGGTGCCGATACCCGCGGGCGACTTCCCGATGGGCTCGGAAAAGGGGGGCAGCGACGAGAGACCGGTGCACGAGGTCACCCTCACGAGACCGTTTGAGCTCGGCAAGTTCGAAGTGACGCAGGAGCAATGGCAGGCGGTGATGGGCGCGAACCCAAGCCACTTCAAGGCGCCCAGGAACCCCGTTGAGCAAGTGAGCTGGGAGGATTGTCAGCGATTTGTGGCCAGAGTCAACCAGACGGTCCCCGGCGGCGGGTTCCGGCTGCCGACGGAGGCCGAATGGGAGTATGCCTGCAGGGCCGGCGGGACGACCGAGTACTCTTTCGGCGATGACGCCGCTCGACTGGGGGACTACTCGTGGTTCGACAAGAACTCCGGCTCGATGACGCATCCGGTGGGCCAGAAGCGGGCGAACACCTGGGGACTGTGCGACATGCATGGAAACGTCTGGGAGTGGTGCTCGGACGGCTACGACGCGGAATTCTATGGCGGTCCGCAGGCCGCCCGGGATCCCTCAGGCCCCGTGGATCGGGGCGCGTCGCGTGTCCTGCGCGGGGGCTCCTGGAACTACGATGCTTCGGGCCATCGCGCCGCGCTGCGGTTTTGGGACGCCGCCGGCCTGGGAAACGTCAGGGCCGGCGTCCGGGTCGCGAGGAGTCGGTAGTTGGGATACAACTTCGATCAACCCCCCGAACTTGGTCTGGATCCACAGTAAGCGTGGGAACCGTTTGCCACGGGGAACGATGGAAGTGTCCACCCATGCCGGCAGCCCCAATCCCTCCAGGGTCCGGCCCAAATGCGCTGGGCGTCCGGCCACTCTCTTCCCTGGACCAACTCGCACGGTGGTGGGATCGGTGGTCCTGGAAGCTGGCCCTGGTTCTGGTGATCACGGTCGAGGCGATTCGCGCCGAGCTCCCGTTCCCCGTCGGCAAGGACCTCCGGCTGAATTTGCGCCCGGCAATGCTGGTCCTCCTGTTTCTCGGGTTGTTCGTATCGCCCGTGCTCACGTTCGCTTGCAACCCGCGTGGAACGGTCCGGGAGTACGGAGTGCGCTTCGCAGTACGCGATCTTCTGCTCGTGCTCCTGCTACTGGCCGCCAACACGGCCCTGGCGGTCCTGATCGGCGGTCATGAAGTCCCTTTCCTCGTCGGAGTCCTCGTTGCCCAGGTCTTCGGATCCGGGGTCATGGTCTACCGGGACCTCCGGGCCCTTCGGAAGCATGGGCTGGAGAGCCACCCCCGGCGCGGGTGGCTCATCCTGGGCGCCTGGTATCAATTTCCTGCGGGTGCTTATCTGGGTTGCGTAGCCCTGTGGCTTGTGGTGATCGCGTTCGACGTCGCGGACCTGACGACGAGCGCATGGCTGTTCCTGTTCGGGGTCATTCCGGTCCTCGCGCTGATCCTGGTTCACGCAAGGCACCGTCGAAGGGTCCTGAAAAAAGGTATGCCCTCAGGCTCGCGCCATGCCTTCTGAGGCGATTTGCGACGGCTGCCAGTTGCGCCCGGAGTACCGCTGGCAGCCGAACTTGCCTTCGCCCACTGGACACCGATTTCATTGGAGCGAAACACTGCGCCCAGGGCACACCGTGGCGGCCCGCGGGTTCGCGACCCGGTCCCCGGAACTTGCCGCCGGCTGCGAGGAGGACCGTGATGCTGCTCATCCATGCGACAGGCACCGAAAAATCAACGCGAGTTCGTCCTGGGCTTCCTCGGGGCTGCCGGTCTCCTCCCGGAGTTGCTCGAGAAGCGAGCGCTTGATTTCCTTGCGGACGTACTCGAAGAGATGGCGGACAGTCCGCTGCGGCAGCGAGGTCTTCTCCGCGATCGCGGCCGTCCCGGGCCGGGCGAGGTCCTCCACGTGCACGTAGGCCTCGAGGATCTCCAGGGCCTTCCTTTCGTCGCGTGCCTCCAGCGTCCGGCGGACCTGCGCCACGGCCCACGCCACCTTGGCGCTCGCCCAGGCGCGGTTGTACGCCTCCTCCGGGGTCAGGTCCTTCCCCGGCACGTCCAGCTTCCCTTGTCCGGCCTCGTCCGAGAGCGAGACCGCCCTCTTCCCGCCGCCACGCTTCTTGGCGCGTCGCCGATCCCTCTGGTCCGACCAGTGCCCCTTCAAGCAGGCCAAGAGAAACGTCCGAAACCGCCCCTTCCGCGGATCGAAGTCGGCGAGAACGTTGCGTTCCAGGAGCGCGACGAAGAAGCCCTGCACGACGTCCCGCGCGTCCTCCTCCGGTTCGCCGCTCCGGCGCAGGAAGCAGAGGAGAGGCCACCAGTACGCGCGCGCGAACTCGTCGAGCGCGGCGTTCCGCTGCTCCCCGGAGCCCTCACGCGCGCGCTGGAGCATGCTCACGTGGGTAGGCGGGAATTGCTTGGGGCCGCCGGAGTGGAGTGGAGAGGGATCGCTCATGGAGCCTCGCCGGAGGTGGGGCTAGAGTGACCGTTCACGGGGAGGTACGCATCACCACGGAGACACGGAGAGTTTGCGATGTCGATTCCGGAATCTGGCGACTCTGTTTTGACCGGATAACAGGATCAACAGGATTTTCCAATGCCGGATCCAGTTGATCCTGTTATCCTGTCAGAAAGAAATCCGACGCAATTGCTTGTGGACAATCGTGTGTTCGCAAAGCCGGCGAAGGTCCTCCGTGAGGCCTCCGTTTCTCCGTGCCCCCGTGGTGAACGGTTACGGCCTGGAGATTTGCGATTCAGGCGCCATTCTAGCCCCCGGTGGTCCCCAGAGTCAACCGTGACCGGATGGGAGGCGCGCAGGCAAGGTGGTTCCTTGCCGCGGAAACTGCGATCCCCCTCGAAGCCCTTGCACGACCGCGAGGACCTCGCGCCTCTTCCGGTGGTCGGTGCGACTCATCCCTCGGAAATCGATAGCCACTCCAGGTGATCCAGGATCTTTCGGATCGTCTCGGTGTGCCGAGCCTCGCCATCGCTTTCTTGTGCAGCGGGAGGAGGCCTGGGCCTGCGCCCAAAGCTCGCCGCAGCGGGCGAAGGGGAGGGTAAGGGCGAGGCCGCCCCGCGCCGCGCGTCAGTGCTCCTTCGTCCGAAAGCTCTCCAGGACGGAGGTGAACAGCATGTCCCCTTCGTTCCCTCGGGTCGACACTCCCACGCGAAAGAGGAGAGGCCCTGCGCGCGTGTAGCCTAGTTTCACAAGCTCAATGCGCCCCGGTTTCGCCGTCGTATATCCGCGGATCACGAACCACCTCCGACCCCTCTGCTCATCGATCTCGAACTCCCCAAGACGATCGAATGCCAACGGGAAAAACGGCTTCAGGAGCTGTTTCCAGTTGCGCTCGAAGTCAGCCGAGGGCTCGAGCGGGAAGACGGCCACCTCGATGGACACGCCAGGTCCCTGGAAGGTGTCCACGTTCGTGGACTGGCTGTGTCGAAAGAAACCAGGGTGGCGGAGGGCCCAGCCGTGCTCTAGGTTTCGATACTCGACCTGGGGGTAGTCGACCAGGGTGCGGACTTCCATCGCGCGCCAGAGCGCACGCGCCTCCGCCGCGAAGGGAGCCAAGGCGGCCACGAGCAGCAACGCGCGGGCGGCCAGGCCGAGGCCGCGGGCGCCCTCTGAGAGCACCCGAGGCGGCACCACGAGGGCGAACAAGAAGCCGCCGACCAGCCCGCCGAGGTGGGCGGCGATGTTGATGCCGGGGACGAGAAAGCCGAAGACGAGGTTATAGCCGATGCACGGTAGCATCCCTCCGGCGACCGCCCGACGCGCCCGCGCGGGAATCTCGGCGCGGTACCGACGTCCCAGCCAGGCGGCGGCTCCGAAGAGCCCGAAGATCCCGCCTGAGGCCCCCACGGAGAGCTTGTCGACCCAGGAAAGGCTCGCGAGCGATCCGGCCAGGCCTGCTATGCCATAGAGGGCAAGGTAGCGCACGCGGCCGAAGTACTGTTCAAGGAGCGAACCCACCGCGAGCAGCGCGAGCATGTTGAAAAGCAGGTGATAAAAGCCGACGTGCAGGAACATGCCGCTCCAGAGACGCCACCACTCCCCATCGCGAATGAGGGATGGGTACTTAGCCCCCAGCCGGAGCAAGGGCAGACTGTAGTCTCCCCGCCCGGCCAAGCCGTGGGTCAAGAGCCACATCCCCACGCACGCGGCGATCAGGAACCGAGTGGCCCAGGGCCGCACCTCGCCAAGCCGCCCCATGAAGTCTCCGATCCTCTTCTCCTCCGCGGACACCCCCTCGTGATACATCGTCGTGCCGAGCATCGACTCCCCGGCCTTCCACGAGCGGAGCGCATCCGCGATCGGCGCGGCCACTTCGGCTGGGGGCCGCGAGCCAAGGTCCACGTGGGCACGGGCCAGGTCGACGAAGCCCGAGGCCGCGCGTCCGTTCGGCCCGAGGGCCAGGCTGAAGCCCGAGGCCCTCCCGTCCGGGATCAGGAGCCCCTTGCAGAAGTAAGATTCCTGGGTGCGCACGACCGCGTGGCCAAGGCTCTCCGGCACAGGCCCCTCGAAAACGTAGAGGAGGAGGACGCGCGTGCAGGACTTGGGGAGACCGGTCGTGGCGGGGCCGTCAGCCCACCGGATCAGATGGCCCCGGAGGTCGCTCTCCGCCAGCCCTTCCCCGTTGCGGAGCACGACTGCGAGCTGCTCGAGCGCGAGCACCCGTTTGATCCCTGGGGGCAGTCCGCCGGGGAGCTCCTTCACCTCGGCGAACCCGACGTCACGGATCAGCGCGAGCGAAAGGGCGTTGATGAATCGCTCCGCACTGGGTGGTGCGCTCGCACGCGTGAGGGTAGCGGGCTGGGAAACGGAGCGCGGGTCGGGCGGGGCTGGAGCCACTGAGCCAGGAACTTCCATTACCAGCCTCCTCTACGATGGCCGCGGTGGCGGGGACCGTGAAGGGGCGGACGCTACGGAGTGCCCGGCGGGTGGGCGACCGCTGGATCCACGGGCACCGGCGCCGGGGAGGGTGCGGGCGGGCGCGCCAGAAGGGCGGGTGTCGCCAGGCCTAGCGAGATGACCGCGATGAGGACGAGGGCCCATCCCCCTTCCGTGGGGGCGACCACGCGGTGAAAGCGGGGCATGGCCGCTAGCCACAGGGTGGTCGCCACCAGGAACGGCGTCAGGGTCAGGACGGTACCGAGCACGCGAAGGTAGCGGCGACGCGCGAGGCACAACGGGGCGACGAGCCAAGTGGGCGCGAGCACCACCACGGCGGAGACCGGGGCTCCGAACCGCGCGATCACCGAGGCGAGGAGAAGGAGGAGCGCTCCGGCTCCCCGGGGGCTTCCGATGGAACTCACGTTCGGGGGAGGGGCAAACGAGAGAAGAAGCAGGTACGGCAGGAATGAGAGCATGAGGATCCCAGTGAGTATCCGGTAGTGGAGCACGGTCGATCCCCAGGTGAGATAGTCAGTCTCACCATTGTTCCAGGTCGCCCGCCTCAGCTCGGGCCGCCACGAGAGCGCCGCCGCGAGCGTCTCGAGGCTACGACCGGCGGCCGCGAGTGAAGGGCGGTCCACTTGATCAAGGGTGTCGGAAGACTTGTGGTATCGAGGGTAGGGGTGAGTCAAGGAGCAGTCGGAGAGGTAGATGGCCGGGATGCCGCGTTCTGCGAACGCGTCGGAGTCGGCATCGAAGGGCGTGAGAAAGTGTCGGAACACCACCTGATGCGCGAGCGAAAAAACGGGATCCCCGACCTGGAGCGCGCGTCCGGTGTCGCGGCCCACGGCGAGGGCCAGCCCGACCATCCATGCTGGAGCGATCCCGCCGACATCCGGCCGGCGTTCGGGGGTCCGCCGGAAGCCGGCCGGAACGGCATGGACAACCGGGATGCCGTCTTTCCACCCCACCATTTCCGTGGAGACGGCAGCCCTGATCGTGTCCAGGCGCCTGGCGTAGGCTTCGCGGGCGACCCAGGCCCGGGAGCCGAGCAGGCCACGTTCCTTCAGGTCGACGGCCGCGAGCACGACGGTGCGAGAGAGCGGACGCCCAGCGAACGCGCGCCCGAGCCCGGCAAGCAGAGCGATTGAGGTGGCGTCGTCGAGAGCGCCGGGCGAGTCCGGCACGGTATCGTAGTGGCCGAGGATGACGACGCGCTCCCCCTCATCACCCCTCTGCCCCGGGAACTCGGCGAGCAGATTCATGCCGTCGATTCCGCCGTCCACGAAGTCATGGCGCTCCAGCTTCGCTGCTCCCCACTTGGCGGCGTCGGCGTAGATGAGCTCGAAGGCCGCCCGCCGCGGTCCAGCCTCGTAGCGGGGACCCAGGGCGACCAACTTGTCAAGCAGTTTCCAGGCGGCGTTGTCGTCGAACCCGTGTTCGGGGAGCGCATACACCTCCGGCCGGTCGGGATGCCGGTCGGGATACGGGAAGGGACCCAGCTTAAGGAAAGAATCGAAGAACCCGCTGACCACGCTGATCAGGATCCCCAGGAACACGAAGTACTGGAGCAAACCAGGCTTGTGCACGAAGCTGATCTCCACGCAATTGGGGTAGAGGGTCTTTCGGCGCTCACGACTTCCCCGCGATCAGTACCCAGGTAACAGGTCCCGCGACAACTGTCCAGAGTCGGGCGGACCCCCCCCCCTCCGACTTCGGATCTCTGAACACGAATGCCGGCCCCCCCCCTCCGGTCCAGTCCGGGCCGCCGGATGGTAGCGGTGCAGGGAGCATTCCCCTCCCTCTTGCCAAGTCCCGCGCGCGGCGCAGCCCGCAACCGACCGGCGCTACGCCCGCGGCGCCGTCGCACGCCAGGCGATCCTCAGCTCGCTCCCGGCCGATTCGCAGCGGCGCGCGCTTTCCCGCAGGGACTCGAAGCCCCGCAGGGAAAGCCTGCCGTCCCGCATCCGAATCGCGGCGGCGAGGGCCCCGAGGTCGTTGCCGAGGCGCCAGCGGGCGAGCGTCGACCCACCCGCAAGGTCGAATGCCCCCGGCACCCGACCCGCGTCTTCGGGCAGCCCGCGGGAGGACCGGAACCGCCTCCACCACCCCTCCAGGAATTCCTGCGCCGGGATCCGGAAGTTGCGCTCGCCGGCGGGCGCGGAGCCCGGGTCGCCGAATTCGGACAAGAGCGCCGGCGCGCTCCCCAGGATTTCGGCCGGGGCCGCGGGTCGGCGAACGAGCCAGAGCGACAGGACCACGGCCAAGAGAATCGTCGCGCCGGTGGCGATGAAGGCGTTGTACCGGGGGTCCAGGTTCCGCAAGCCGTGCGCTTCCTCCGTCGCGCGAATCACATGGTCGAGGAGCCGGATCGACGCCTGGGGCCCGAAGTCGGGCATGCCCGGCGGAAAGAGCTCGGAGTGCACGGTCTCCCCGTCGACGATCAGCCACACGTCGGTGGCGCCGAACCAGCGGATGACATTGGTCGCGAAGACCGCGTTCGACTCCTCGTTCAGCATCAGGTTGATGAAGAGGCTGTGATCGCTGATGAACAGGCTCTTGGGATTCTCTTTTGCAACAATCCACGCACAGCGCTCACGCCCGGGCTCCTCGGGCAGCCTGCTGAGCGTCGTCCGGTGCCGGCCCACGAAGCGCGCAGGCCTGTTAAGCGCAATTTGCTTGACTCCCTCGATGAGCGGGCTATTTCCGTGGCCCCGAATCAAGGGACAGTCCGCGTAGCCGTGGAACGCCCCCCTTGTCGGATCCCGCATCTGGTAGGGGCTGGTGTCGAGTTCCAGTCCGTACCTGTCGAAAACGCCGGCCATCTCCTTGCGATCACTGGCGACGAGGAGCCCGGTCCAGTGGTGCTGGAAGCCCAGGATGCGGAGTAGCGTGGGCTGCGGAGGCGGTGTGCCCAGCAGGATGATCAGGGTGCCGGGTCCCAAGTTCGGCTCGGCCACCTCCTCGGGCCCCAGGAGATGCACGCCGGACCGTTGCAGAAGAATCACGAAGCCGTCGATGCCGGACCAGGTGGCCGAGTCGTCTTCGGGGGCGCCGGGCGGATCCTGAGCCAGGACCGGGGTCGCGCCCGCGAAGAGCAGCGCGCACCCGAGCACCGCGCGTGCGAGCAGTCGTGGTAGCGCCGGTCGCGCCGGCAGGGAGTGGCCGTTCCGCAACACTCACGCTCTCCTAGGCTCGGTCGTCGTCGTGAGCAGGGAACGGCAGGCCTCATGGGCCCGCCCGCAGAGCTGCGGCGACTCGGGCAGCGCGCGGCGATCATAGTACAGCCGCTCGTAAGCATCGGCGGCCGCGGAGGCCGCGCCCGCAAGG
This sequence comes from Planctomycetota bacterium, assembly GCA_016197205.1. Lineage (GTDB taxonomy): Bacteria > Planctomycetota > MHYJ01 > WSZJ01 > JACPWG01 > JACPWG01. The sequence goes on along the minus strand of JACPWG010000103.1, from coordinate 101,606 downwards.
GCCGGGGCGCCCGCGCTCGCCTGCGCCTCCAACTCCCGGTGCGTCCTCCCTTCGATCGGTCCCCCCGTCACCCACGCCATCACCGCGGCGTAGGCGCGGAAAAACTCCTCCGGCCCGTCAAAACGCTCGGGGAGCCGCGGCGGCCGTCGAGGCAGCAGCCGCCGAAGCACGGGCGCAAGCCGCTTCGAAAGGGCCGCGATCGCCAACCAGACGCAAAACGCGGCCAACGCTGCCAGCGCAGCCCAGAGGACCGCGCGGAGGAGCGCCCAGAAGGAAAAGCGCGCGAAGCTCGGGAGCGACTGCAGCGCGCCTCCCCCGCTGCCCCCGCCCGCCGCGGCGGTCGGATCGGTGGCCGCGGCCGGGTCCTGGCCGGCCGCGTCGGGCGGCTTCGCCGCGGGGTCGTCCTCTTCCCCCCCGACCCCGGCCCGTTCGAACCAACTCTTCAGCACGCCCTCCATGCTGTTCATGCCGCGCTCGAGGGTCTTCTTCAGGTCCGGCCCCACCTTGATCTTGCCGAGCCAGCGCTTCATCAGCTCCGTCCCCTTCGGCGAGAGAAGCGGCGGATTTTTTTTCGGTAACGACTTGAAGAGCGAGCGGTCGATCTTCGAGTCCTGGAGCTTTTTCGTCAGCGTGCGCAGCGACTCGTTGAGGAACGACTCGAGATCCGGGTCGCTCGTACCGGACGGCGGCTGGAGGAGGTCGCGGTTCGCGTCGAGCAGCGACTTGAAGAGCTCGGGATTGTCTTTCTTGAGTTCGTCGACATCGGGAAATTTCGTGCCCGGCGGGAGCTTTTTGAGCAGATCCTGCAAGGGCCCGAACAGCTTCTCCAGCTCCTCCGGGTCCTGGGTCGGCGCCTGCCCGGTCTTCGCGTCGAGCGACTTCAGGTGCTCCTCGAACAGCTTCCGCAGGTTCGGGTCCGTGACCCAGTCGGGGATGCGGAAGCCCTTCGTGAGGACGTGTCGGTGCGAGGTCCGGATCGGATCCTCCGCGCCGTCGAGGCCGGGGGCCTGCGCGCGGAGCGAGGCGGGCGTGGCCGTGAAGAGAAGGCAGACGAGGAGCCAGGGGAGGAGCGCGGCCCGTTGGGCGACCGAACCGGGGGCTCGGAGGGAACGGAAGGAGGCGTTCGGCATGGCCCGATGGTAGCAGGTCGGCGGGTCGAAAAGCAAGCCGAGGCTAATGGCAGGGCAGGATGCCCGTCGCATGACGGACTTCGTGGAAGAGGTGGTGGGCGGGCGGCCAGGGGCTGAGGAGCACGAGGTAGATCGCGGCGGCGCTGCCGGTCGCGAAGGCCATGGCTTCCAGCCGGCGTCGGAGCCCGTGCCGCCGCCCCGCGCGCGTGAGACAGGCGCGAAGGGCCGCCTCGCGGACGCGTTGGTCCACGGCCGGGCCCGGGGCGGCGGGTTCCAGCGAGGAGAGCAGACGTTCCAGCGGCGATTCGGGTTCGGGCATGCGCGTTCCAGGTCTGAATGTGGTGACTGTTCACGGGGAGGGACGCATCCCCACGGAGGCACGAAGAGGTTGACCTGTCGATTCAGGCCTCTGGCGACCCTCTTTTGACAGGATAACAGGATCAACAGGATTATCCAGTGCCGTATCCAGTTGATCCTGTTATCCTGTCGGAGGGAAATCCGACGCAATTGCTTGTGGACAATCGTGTGTTCGCGAAGCCGGCGAAGGTGCTCCGTGAGGCCTCCGTTTCTTCGTACCCCGGTGGTGAACGGTTACCAAACAGGAATGGCGAGCATGCGCCGGCGATCCGGCACGGACACGCGCCTATCACTACAGCGCTAGAATGAATCCTCTGCCACCTGCAACAGATTCGGCCCAGCTCCGGAGCTGTTCGTAGTTCCGCCTTCAGGCGGCGCGTGCGAGGAGAAACTCGGCACTTGGTTGGCAGCCCCGCCTAAAGGCGGAACTACGAGCCAGTTGTGCTCGAAGGCCCCACTCTTCTGGCGTTGTAGTGCTATGTAAGGCAGACAATCTCCGAGCCGCTTCTTTTTGCCGGTCTTCAGAAAAAAATGGGAGGCGTCACCGGCCCTCCGGAAACCACGCCATGGTCAGGTCGTCGAGGTACTCGCCGTTCGGGAGTCGGAGCCGACGCCGGAGGCGGCCCTCCTCCACGAAGCCGCACCGCCGGTAGAGCCGGATCGCCACGTCGTTCGTCGCGCGCACCAGGAGCTCGACCTTGCCGACCTCCGGCCTGGCCTGCGCCCAGCCCAGGAGGTCGGCCATCAAGGTCCGTCCGATCCCGCGTCCGCGGCTCCCCGGATGGACCACGAGCGTGAGGCGCAGCACGTGCCGAAGCGCCTCGAGCGGCATCGGCTCGAGAAGGGCGTGGCCGACGATGCGCCCGTCCTCAACCGCGACCACGTACCGGCCCGCCGCGGCGAGGTCGCGGATCCTGGTTTCGAAGGCCTCCCGCTTCAGCTCGTACGGCCTCGATACCAGGAAGCCCGGCACGCGCGCGGTCTCGACCTCCGCCGCGGCCAGCGTCTCCGCATCCTCGACCCGCGCCGCTCTCACCTCGATCATGCGCACTTCCCCGGCGGCGTCCGCCGTCCGTCAAAAGCGAAGCTCGTACTCGAGGCCGCCGAGGACGTTCGCCCCCGGGGCCGGGAAACCCGTGGCCTCGTCGTAGTCCTCGTCGGTCACGTTCTCCCCGCGCACGATGGCCTTCAGCCCCTTCAACCAGGGTAGCCGATAGAAGGCCGCGATGTCGAGCTTTCCGTGCTCGTCCTCCACGCCCCGCGTGAAGGTCGCGAAGTCGATGGTCTTCCGCCGGCCGACGTAGTTCACGTCCAGGTTCAAGCCCCACTGGTCTGCCACGCCGTAGTGGATGTTGAAGTTCGCCTCGCCGCGGGGCACGTCGAGGAGCGACGCGCCGAGCTTGAAGCCGATGTTGTCCGGATCGGCCGTGTCCACGACTTCGGTATCGGTCCAGGTGTAGGACGCGTGAAAAGCGACGGCGTCGTCCTGCAGCAGCAGGTCGCGAGCGACGTCCCATTGGGTCTCCAGTTCGACTCCCTGGATATCCGCGTCGCCGGAGTTCTGGGCTTGGAAGAAGGGCGGCACCGCGAGCACGCGAAACCGGATGGCGTCGCGGAGCTTGTTCTGGAAGTAGGTCGCCGAGAACCGCAGCTTGTCCTCCAGGAGCCACTGGTCGAAGCCGGCGTCCCAGGCGCGATTTCGCTCGGGCTGAAGGTCCGGATTGCCGCTTCCCGGCGTGAAGAGCTGGAAGAACTGCGGCTCGGCCACTCCGCTGCCCGTGCTCGCGCGGAGCTTGGTGTTCGTGCGCTCGATTCTGAAAGCCCCCGCGAGCCGGTAGGTCCACTTCTCGCCGAACGATTCGAAATCGTCCCTCCGGAGGGAGGCGGTGAGAAAGACCGTGTCCCAGGCATTGACCTCGTCCTGGAAGTAGAAGGACGTGGTGGAGGCCTCGTCCTTGCGGGCCGTCGCCGTGTCGGGGGCGGGGAAGTCCGAAATGTCGATCTGCGCCGAGTCCTGCTTCTCGAATTCGACGCCGACGGTGACGGCGTTCCACTTGCAGGGGTAGAGGCGGTTGCTGAGGTGCGCGATCCCCTTGGCGTATTGCTGCTCGAACTGCCGGTCGCCGAAGGGGTCCGCGACCGGGCCGTCGAAGGAGTTCTGGCCGAGCGTGAAACGCTCGAGCTGCAGGTGGGCGTCCCACCAGTCGGTGAGCCAGTGGCCGATGTCGAGGCCGAGGACGAGGATGTCCTTCTGGCCGACGTTGTCGGTGTCGAAATCCACGGCGGTGCGGGCGCCCGCGTCTCCCTGGACGAACTCGGCCTCGTCCCCGCGCGCGTGGACGATCGCCAGGATCCGGGTGCGATCCGAGAGGTTGTAATCGAAGCGGCCGAGGACGCTGTTGACCTCGAGGTCTTCGTCATCGATCGGGCCGTCGGTCTGGAGGAGGCGGCTCGCAGCGAGCGAATAGCCGAAGGTCGCGTCGCCGCCCTGGACCGCGAGCCGTTCGCGCTGGGTGTTGAAGGAACCGTACTCGAAGGAAACGCGGCCGCGCGGGGGCCCCTCGCCGCGGGCGAGGCGGAAGTTCACCACGCCGGCCGACGCGTTGCCGCCGTAGAGGCCGCTCTGCGCGCCGCGGAGGACCTCGATGCCGGAGAGGCCGTCCGTCTGGAGAGTGTCGAGGGTCAGCATGACGCCGCCGTCGCTGTTCAGCTCGAAGCCCTCGAGCTGGAAGAGCGTGTGGACGTTGGCGAGTCCGCGGGTCGTGACGATGACGCCCTCGCCGCGTCCGCCCACGCGCTTGATCGACAGGCCGGGGACGCTGCGGAGGGGTTCGACCGCCTCGAAGGCCGCTTGCTGCCGCAGCTCGGCGCCGGTGACGGTGCTGATCGCGGAGCCGAGCGTGCGGAGGCTCGCCTCGCTGCGCGTGGCGGTGACGACCACCTCGCCGAGCAGCGTCTCCTCGCGCGGACCTTCGCGGGGCGTTGGTTTCTTTTCCGGAGAGGCGGCGGCCCGGGGCTGCGTGGGTGCGGCGGGCGGGGCCTCGGCCGGCTTCGTGGCCGGTGCCGCGGGCGCGTCGCCGGCCGCCGGGGCGATCGTCGGCGCCGCCGGGGCCGCCGGGGCCGCGGGCGCGAGTGGCGCGGCGCCTTCCTTCTCGGCCAGCTTTTTTTTCAGCTCCTCGATTTGGCGTTTCAGCTCCTGGTTCTCTTTTTTCAGGTCTTCCCCGCCCTCTTGCGCCCCTACGGCCGGGCAGAGCAGGAAGAGCGTCAGCACGACCGTGGCGATGCTTTTCACCTGGACCTCCTTCTCCCTGACGGAACGAACCCTGTCTCCGTGGCGATTCCGCGACCTACGATGCGGGGCTCCCGGCCCGAGGCGCGAGCCTGGGTCGGGAGGGACTGCGAGCCGGAAGGCTGTCGAGGAACCGGGAGCGGCATCGAACGACGCACGCCGCGTGACGCGCGTGCGGACCGGGGGCGACGTTCGCGCCAAGGAGGGGATGCGGGCTGGGGGCGGAGGCTCGGCCCGCGTCGCGGGGACGCGGCTGCCGGCCCTCCCCCGGCCGTGGGGCAGGGTTGGGACGCACCACTCTCTCGGTCCTCGGAGATCGTGTCGTGATGCGCCGTAGGTCGGTCTTCTGGCTCCCGGGTCGTCCTCCGGCCGTCGCCTTCCCGGTCCCCTCGCGGGGTCCAGTGGCGAATGACGGCCTTCGTCTCCGGTTACAGCGGCGGGTCCGCGGGGGCTTTGCACCCCACTTCCCGGCACCTGCGGCGTTCGCGCCGTCCGGCGCGAGTCAAATTGTATGGGAGTTTTCTTTTCGCGGGGACGGGGGTCCGCCGCGAAGAGTGCGGGATTCTAGCGGAAGAGCGGGGTCCGGTCAAGCATGAAAACCGGCTCGTGCACCCGCAAGGATGAGCCTGTAGGGCGTCCTCGAGGCGTAGGGGCGGGCCTTGTGCCCGCCCGGGTCTCGCACAGGCGTTTTCCGCAGGGCGCCCTCGAGGGGCGCCCGGGAGGTCCATCGCGTGTCGCGGGGATCGATCATGGCGTCGCGTCAGGACGCCTCGAGACCGCTCCCTCACGGTCGCGGTTCCGTTGCCCAGCCGGGTCTCCGCTAGCGCCCGCCGCCCGGTCGGAGCGCGTCGAGGACGGCTTGCAGCGCGGCCCGAGCGGGCGCGTCCGGAGGGGAGAGCTCCAGCACGCGAGCGTAGTCCGCCGCCGCCCGCGGCTTGTCGCCGAGCCGGCGCAGCGCGAGGCCGCGGGCCAGCAGGGCCTCGCGAAAATTCGGATGGATGGCGAGGGCGCGGTCGAAACAGATCCGCGCGCGCTCCGGGGGGAGGCTCAGGCCCGCGAGCCAGTGCAGGCACTCGACCCCGTCGAGGCTCCCGAACCGCTCGAGCGCGGCGCGCGTGACGGCCTGCACGCGTTCGGCGTCCGAGGCAAGGTAGGCCGCCGCGGCCGCCGCGATCTCCCGTTGGAGAGGGTCGTCGAGCGCCTGCCGAGTCGCCAGCGCGGCCCGGAACTGGATCGCGGCCTCCGCGCCCAGCCGCGCGGTATCGACGCGAGCCGCGCCCTCGGCTCCGTCCGGCGCCGCGGCCTCCGCCCCGCACGCGCGGGCGATCAGCAGCCTGCCCAAGCCCAACCGGACGATGGCCAGGTCCGGCGCCAGCCCCGCCGCTTTGCGCCACGCGGCCTCCGCCCGGTCCGCCCTCCCCAGGAGCGCCAGCGCGCGCCCCTGCTCGTAGAGCGCCGCGGCGTCGTCCGGCGCCTTGCCGACGGCCGCGTCGATCGAGCGCAGCGCCTCCTCGGCCTTGCCCGCGACCGCGGCGTGGGTCGCGTCCTTCTCCCGCGCGCGCTGCTCCGCGTGCTTCAGGGCCTCGCGTCCGCGCTCCAGCAGCTCCGCCGCCTGCCGCCGGCGTTCCCGGTCGGAGGCTTCCTTCTCCGTCGCGCCTTTCCTCGCCTCCTCGACCTCGCGAAGCCGGGCGGTGATGCGGTCCATGCCCGCTTGGGCCTCGGCGCTGTCCGAATCGATTTTTTTTGCACGATCGAACGCCGCCGCGGCAGCCTCCAGCCGCCGGGCGGCCTCGACGCCGGTCGCGGCGCCGGCGGCCTCCTCCTCTTCCCTGCCCAGCCGCAGGGCCTCGGCGACCGCCTGCGTCCTGCGCGCGGCGCCCTCCGCGGCCCAGAGCCAGAAACCGAGCGCAGCCACGGCGAGCACCGAGGCCGCAACGACCGCGGCGGTGTGCTTCCGGGCCGCCCGGCCCAGGGCCGCCCACCGCGAGGCGGGCTTCGCGAGGATCGGCTCGCCGGCGAGGAACCGTTCCAGCTCCTCGGCCAGCTCCTTCGCGCTCCGGTACCGGCGGCGCGTGTTTTTCTCCAGGCACCTGAGCGCGATCGTCTCCAGGTCTTCCGGCACCTGGCGGCGCGACCGTTGCCGAACGGCGACCCGCGACGGCGGCTCGGGCTCGGACTGCACGATGGCGAGGAGGACGTCCAGCAGGTTGTCCGCCTCGAACGGCATGCGTCCGGCCAGGTGCTCGTACAGGATCACGCCGAGGCTCCACACGTCGCTCCACGGACCGACCTCGCCCAGCCGGCCCTCGGCCTGCTCCGCCGACATGTAGTGCGGCGTGCCCAGCAGGGCGCCGCTCGTGCTGAACGACCGGCCCTTCCCCTCCTTCACTTCCTTCGCGAGGCCGAAATCCGTGACGTACGGCCGGCCGGTGCCGTCGAGCAGGACGTTGCCGGGCTTCACGTCCCGATGGATCACGCCCGCCTCGTGCGCGGCGTGCAGCGCATGGGCGACGTCGCGGAGGACTTCCAGGAATCGCCGCGTCGGAAAGCGCTTCTTTGCGACCGCGAAGCTCTCCCCGTCGATGAAGTCCATGGTGAAGTACTGCACGCCTTCGAAGGCGGAGACTTCGTGCACCTGCACGATGTTCGGATGACGCAGGCGGGCGGAGGCGCGGGCCTCGCGGAGGAAGCGTTGGACGTCCAACTCGGAAGGCGTGGCCTCGGGGAGCAGCGTCTTGAGCGCGACGACCCGTTTCAGCTCGCCGTCCCACGCCTTGTAGACCACCCCCATGCCGCCGCGACCGACTTCGGACAGGAGGCGATAACGGCCGAAGGGCTCGCCCGCCGTCGACTCCCCGGCGGCGGCCGGGGTCGGCGGCGCTTTGGACGACGGCGGCTCGCCGGAGGCCGGAGTGGCCCCTGCTCCCGGCGGTGCGTGTGGGCCGCCCGCGGTGGCGTCGTGCGGAGGCATGTGAAAGACCTGGGTCGGGCGGCGAGCGGCGGGGCGGCCGGCGGCGCCGGGAGGGCAGAGCGTCGGCGTGGCGCCTGGCGAGGCGGGCGGCGCCGCGACCTGGGGCGTGTCGGTCCCCCGAGGCGTGTGCGCGGGCGCGGGCGCGGCTGGGCCCGCCGCACGGCCGACGCCGGAGGGGGTCTTCGAGGTCGAGGCCGGCCGGGGCGTGGCGGGCCGGGCCACGGGCGCGCGCGCGATCCCGGACGGCGTACGAGAAACGGGGAGCGGTCCGGGAACCGGCGCGGCTGCGGCTGCGGCAGTGGGCGCAGTGGGCGCGCCGCTCCGCGCCGGGGGGGCCGGCGTCGGCAGGGGCGGGAGCGGCGCGGACGGCGCGGCGGGCGCACCGGGACTCGCCGCCATCGCCGTCCGGAGTTGCAGCGAAGTGAGGACCCACTGCCCGACGAGCACCTCTTCGAGGGTGAGTCCCACCCCCCGCCGGGAGAGCTGGTCCTTCATCCGCAGGGCTTCGTTGAGCTGCGCCGGCGCCACGAGCCCCGCGGTCAAGAGCTGCCGGCCCATGCGCGCCTCGGCCTCCCGCAGTGCCGCGTCTTCGGCCGCGGTTCTGCTCAAGAATGTAGCCAGGGCCAACGGCCCTGGTATCGGGTCACCAGAAGACCGAGCCCTGAAAGGGCGGCATAACGCGCATGGCGCCAAGGCGTTCTGTCGCCCTTGCAGGGCTCTGCGCGTCGCGTGGACCAGACCAGGACCTTCGGCCCTGGCTACATTCTCCCGCGCCTTCGGCGCTCCGCCGTGTCCGACTCGCAAGAAGGTGTTACCCTTGTTTGAACCATGCCCGAATTCGAAGGGGTGCGGCTACTTGATGCCGCGCGCCTTGCCGACCCGGTCGAGGAGCTCCTGAGCCTCTTTTTTTCGACCCCAGTTCGGGCCGCCCAGCTCCAGCGCCCGGGTCAGGTCCTGGATCGTGGCGTCGACTTCCCCTCGTCCCTGGCGCAGGCTGCCGCGGCCGAAGAACGCCTCAGGGTCGGTGGAGCCCCTGGCGATCGCATCCTCGAAATTCGAAAGCGCGGCCTCGGGGTCCCCCTTCGTGAGCCGCGCGAGGCCGCGCTCGACGTAGGCCTTCGCGAGCGTGGGATCGATGTCGATCGCCCGGCCCAGGTCGGCGAGGGCGAGGTCCAACTCGCCCTTGCCCCGGTGGGCGGCGCCGCGATCGGCGAACGCGCCGGCGAACCTGGGGAGGATGGCGAGGGCGCTGTTGAAATCGGCGATGGCGCCGTCGTAGTCCTTCTTGGCGAGGCGCGTCAGCCCCCTGCAGTCGTAGCCGCTCGCCCACTTGGGATCGAGCACGAGGGCCTGGTCGAAATCGGCAAGGGCCGCGTCGTATTCGCCGAGGGCGTGTCGTGTCTTCCCCCGTTCGAAGAAGGCCCAATCGTTCTTGGGCTCGGCGGCGATGACGGCGTTCAGGTCCGCGAGGGCCGGTTGGAGATCGCCGCGTTCGAGGAGCGAGCGTCCACGCCAGGTGCGGACCATGGGCAACTTCGGGTCGAGCTCGAGGGCGCGCGTGAAGTCCGCGATCGCGCCGTCGGCGTCCTTCTTCGCCCGCCGCGCGAGGCCCCGGTCGCGGAAGGCCGCCGCGTGTCGCGGGTCCAGGTCCACCGCGTGCTGGTAGTCGGCGAGCGCGGCGTCCAGTTCCCCTTTTTCCTGCCGTGCCCGGCCGCGCTGGTGGTACGCGTCCGCGCTGCGCGGCTCCAGCCGGAGCGCGTCGTCGCACAGCGAGATCGCCTTGTCGTAGGCCTCCTCGGTGAGCTTCTCGCGGGCGCTCGAGACGTAGAACCGCACGAAGTCCGAGGTCGAGCCGACCGTGTCCCCTTTTTCCTTCCGGACCAGCGCGCGGCCGCCGTAGGCGACCGTGTGGTCAGGCTCCAGCTCGAGCGCCTTCGAGTAGTCGGCGAGGGCGCCGTCGAGGTCCTTGTGGTCCTTCTTCAGCTCGGCGCGGAAATAGTACGAACTCGCATCTTTGGGGTCCAGCTCGACCGCGTGGGTGTAGTCCGCGATGGCGCCCTCGACGTCCTTCTTGTCCCGCTTCGCGTTGGCGCGCGCCCGATAGCTCCAGGCGTCCTTCGGGTCGAGCGTGAGCGCCTGGTTGTAGTCGGCGAGGGCGCCGTCGTTGTCGCCTTTTCTTTTTTTCGCGACGCCGCGATTGCACCAGGCCTCCTGGAAGCTCGGCTCGAGGTCGAGGGCCTTCGAAAAGTCGAGAATGGCGCCGTCGTTGTCCCCCTTGTCGAGGCGCGCGGACCCCCGGTGGGCGTAGGCCGTCGCGTAGCGGGGGGCGATGTCGAGCGCCTGGTTGTACTTCTCGATCGCGGCGGCGGGATTCCCCCGCCCCTTCAGGAGGTCACCGAGCCCGGCGTACGCCTCCACGAAGCGCGGATTGGCCCGGATCGCCAGATCGAAGTCGGCGACGGCGCCGTCGAGGTCGCCGCACGCGCTCTTCGCCTTGCCCCGCGTGACGAGCGCCACCCAGTACCGCGGTCGGAGCTCGAGCGCCCGATCGAGTGCGCGGATCCGTTCGCCCCCCGTCGACGCCAGGCCCGAGAGCCAGTGCAGCTCTTCCGCCCCCTGCACGTCGCCGAAGCGCGCGAGCGCGGACCGGGTGAGTTCCCGGAGGCGCGGGAAGTCCTCCCGCACGAAGGCGAGCATGCCCGTGGCCACCTCCCGCTGCAGCGGGTCGTCGATCGCGGTGCGGCTCGTCGACGCCGATTCGAACTCCTTCGCGGCCTCGGCCGCGAGGCGCTCGGCCTCCACGCGCCGGACCTGCCGTTCGTGGAGCGAGGAGCCCTCCTTCTCGAGGAACGCCCGCCCCAGGAGCATGCGCCCGAGCCGGAAGTGGGCGGGGCCGAAGCCGGGCTCCACCGCGAGGGCCTTGCGCCAGCACAGCTCCGCGCGGTCCTCCCAGCCCTTGAGCTCCCAGGCAAGGCCGAGGAGGTAGTAGCCGGTCGGCGACGCGCCTCCCTTCGGCAGCGCGGCGTCGATGGCCTTGATCTCCGCGTCGAGCCGGCGGTCGACCTCCGCGAAGACCGCGTTCTTGTCGTAGACGGAGCGGAAGGCGCGGTCGAGCTCGGCGCGCGCCTTCTCGAACGTCGCGCGGGCCTCTTCCTCGAGGCGGGCCTTGGTGCGGGCGTCGTCCACCGCCGCGAGCCGCCGGTCCTCGATCTCCTTTTCGCGGGCCTTCGTCCGCCGAAGCCCCTCGACGGCGACCGGGGAGGGACCGATCGCCAGCGCGAGCTGGTAGGCGCTGCCCGCGAGGCGATACTTGGAAAGGGCTTCGTCGTCGGACGCGGCGCGACCCGCGGACGCCTCCGCCGCGGAGCCGTCGCGGAGGGCGTCGGCCACGGCGCGGTCCTTCCGGAGCGACTCGTGGAAGACCCAGGCCCCCATCGCCGTGCAGAGCACGCCTGCGATGAGGGCGGGCAGGACCGCCGATTTATGCCGGGCCGCCTTGCGCATGACGCGGCTGGCCCCCGAGGCCGAGCGCGCCTCGATCGCTTCGCCGTTCAGGTAGCGGGTGAGGTCCTCCGCGAGTTTGCCGGCGCGTCGATAGCGGGCGGAGGGGTCCCGCTCCAGGCACTTGAGGCAGATCGTCTCGAGGTCCGGGGGGACGCGCCGGCCGCGGTAGGCCGGGACCATGGCCCGGGAAGGAGGGACGACGTCCGCTTCCGCGATGGCCAGGATGACCTGCACGAGGCTCTGCCCGCGGAACGGCAACTGGCCGGCGAGCTGATCGTACAGGATCACGCCCAGGCTCCAGATGTCCGTGCGCGGGCCGATCCGCTTGAGGTCGCCGCGGGCCTGCTCGGGGGCCATGTACTGCGGCGTGCCCATGATCGCCCCGGTCACCGTCATGCCCTGCGCCGCCGCTTGCTTCACCTCCTTCGCAAGCCCGAAATCCGTGATGTAGGGCCGCCCCGAGGAGTCGAGCAGCACGTTCGCGGGCTTCACGTCCCGGTGCACGACCCCCGCCTCGTGCGCGGAGTCGAGTGCTTCGGCGACGTCGCGCAGGATCTCGAGGCAGCGGCGGAGCGGCAGCTCGCGCTTGACGGCCTCGAGACTCTTGCCGTCGATGAAGTCCATCGTGAAGTAGTCGCGGCCGTCGACGGTGCTGACGTCGTGCACCTGGACGATCGAAGGGTGGCGCAGTCGCGCGGCCGCGCGGGCCTCCACGAGGAAGCGCTGCTTCGCCTCGGCCGAGGGGTCCGCCTGCGGGAGATAGGTCTTGAGCGCGACGATGCGCTGCAACTGTTCGTCCCAGGCCTTGTAGACCACGCCCATGCCGCCGCGGCCGAGCTCGGCCAACAGTCGGTACCGGCCGAAGCGTTCGCCGTCGGCGCCGGGGACGCCGCCGGACGCCGGACCGGGAAGGGCGGGGACGTCCGCGGGCGTCGCTCCGCCGGCCACGCCCGGCTGCTGGGGGAGGTCTCGGCCATAGTCGTACGCGACGGTCCGCCCGGCCGGGCTCGGGTCGAGCGTGCCGGGTGGGGCGGGAGGCGGGGCGGCGACTCGGTGGAAAACGGCGGTGCCGGAGGTGGACCTGCGGGCGGGGGGGGGAGGTTGCGGCGGCGGGGAGGCGTCGTCCGCGCAGGGAGCGAGGGTGTGGTCGGGGGCGGGAGGCGGAGCGGGCCGCGGCGTGGCGGCGGGTCGCGGGGCGGGGCCCGTGCCGGGGCGAACGGCCTTCGTGTCGGTCGAGCGCCGCACGGCGGCCGTCGGCCCGGAGGCCGCCTGAGCGTTGATGGCGGGGGCCAGGGCGGGCGGCGCGGCGGCGACGGGAAGAGCGAGCGCGGCCCTTACGGCGGCCTCGGTCAGCACGCCGCGCCCGACGAGGACCTCCGCCAAGCGGAGGGCGAGTCCGTGTGTTTCCAACTGGGCTTGGATGTCCAGCGCATCGTGCACCTGCGCCTCGGTGGCGAGTCCTTGGGCGATGAGCCGCCGACCGAAGCCTTCGTGGCGCAGGGTGGCCGAAGAGAGGTCCACCGTCGCAGCCGTATCGTCGGCGAGGGCGAGGAGCAGCTCCTGGAGCGCCTCGTCGGTGAGAAAGCCCTTGCCCAGGAGGACCGCGGCCAGCGGCGGGGGATTCGAAAGCGAGGCGGAGGCCGCGCGCTCGGCGAGGCAGTCCGCGAGCTGCGTGGCGGTGACCAGCCCCTTCCGAAAGGCCAAGCGGGCGAGGAGGAGGTCTCGAGGGGTTCCTCCGGCGTCCATCCCCTGGGTCTCCGTGAGCCGAGGCGTGCAAGAAGGGGCGTGGCCGGCTGGGTCGCGGCCTTGCCCCGAAGTCGAAAAACCGGTTCGATTGTAACCCGGCGCTGGGCCTGAATCAAGCATCGTCGCGCGGACGTGGGGCACGGCGGGTGGGGGGAGGGAGAAGGGCGGGAGGCTGAGGGGGCCGATCGCGCGGCGGTCGACTGCCACGTGGCCGGACGCGCCGCCTGGAGGCGGAACTACGAACGGCGGCGTCGGCGAGCTTGGGTCCCTATTGTTCGACTTCTTGAAAGCTGGTCGCGATTTCGGAAGCCGTGCACTCCGCCCACGGAGGGACGAGCCACCGACCTCGCCGAAGACACCGAACGGCCCGTCGAGAACTTCGGTGTCTTCGGCGTCTTCGGTGGCTAATCCTTCGTTTTTGGGTTTCGGGCGCGAGCTTGACTTGGAGGGTGGCCGCGCGCGGTCTACCGGCGACGAGCGAAGCCCGCGGTTCCGTGTGCCAGCCCGGCGCAGCAGCATTGCGGCTTCCGAATGCTTGACGCGGCGCAGAGGCGGGGATAGCATCCGTGCGGTCCATCAGGAGGCAACCCGTCGCATGTCCATCGAATTTACCTGCGCGCGGTGCGGAAAAACGCTGCGCGTGGCCGACACGCTCGCGGGCAAGGTCGCTCGCTGCCCCGCCTGCACCTCGGTCGTCCAGGTCCCCGGCGGCTCGGCCGGAGCGGGTAGCCCGGGCTCCGGAGTGCCGCCCGTTCCTTCGTCGCCGCCGGAGGCCCCTCCACCGGGTCCGGTTCCTCCTCCCCCGCCGCCGCCCCAGCGGCCGCGACGAATCGCGCCGCCGGACGTCGCCGAGCACGAGGCTGCGGGTCCCGAGGAGGCGGCGCCCGCGGAGCCCTCGACCTCGTCCTGCCCCTGGGAGGAGCGCGCCCGCTACCCGGGCGGCGCCTGGGCCGCGCTGGTCGCCACGTGGAAGGCCGCCTGCCTCGACCCGACGACTTTTTTTTCACGCCTCCCGTCGAGAGGGCCGGACTGGGACCCGGTCCTCTATGCGCTCGCCTGCGCGCTGCCCGGCATCCTGGTGCAGATGGTTTGGCAAGTGCTCCTGGCCGGGTTCAGGGGAGGCCGTCCGATCGCGGCTCCCCAGGTGCTTTGCGGCGGGTTTCTCCTCGCTCCGATCTGGTTGACCCTCGGGTTCGTCGTCGCCGCGGCGATCCTGCACGGGTCCGTGCTCCTCGTGGGTGGGTCGAAAGAGGGCTTCACCGTCACCTTTCGCGTGGTCGCGTACTCCATGGGGCCCCATGTCCTGCACGCCATCCCTGGCCTCGGGAGCCTCGCTTCGGGGATCTGGCTGTCCGTGCTGCTCGTGATCGGGCTGCGCGAAAGGCATCGGATTTCCACGGGGCGCGCCATCGCCGTGGTGACGATTCCCGGATTGGCCTGCGGCTGCGCGCTCACGGTCGCGCTGTTCGCGTTTCTCTCCTTGATTTTCGCGGCCTGGCACTAGTGCCCCGTTGACGAGGTGCAGACACGATGCCTGGGGGCGCGGGCCTCCGGACCGCGCAGCGCGGCCCAGAGGGCCGCGCCCCCAGGAGCCTCGAGGTCCGAGTCTGCGCAGGTATTCTTGCGCGGGCGCTTACGCCGTCGGCTTTGGCGCGGGGTCGAGGGTCGCGCGGAGCCGGCAGAGGCCGGCGTGGTAGCGGCTGACGGCCGTGTCGAGCGGGATCCCGCAGACTTCGCCCACCTCCCGAAACGTCAGTCCACCCCAGATCCGCAGGAGCACCGCCTCCCGCTCGCGCTCCGGGCGCGCGAGGACTTCGCCGCTCGCCCGCGCGCACAGCTCCCGGCGCTCGGCGAGCGCCGCCGGATCCTCCCCCGCCCCCCGCCCCTCCTCCGCCCCGCCCGGCCCACCCGCGGCGCCGGCGGCGAGGAAGAGCGCGCGCTCCGCCACCTCCCCGAGCCGGTCCGACTCGAGCCGCGCCCGCTTCCGCCAGTTGAGCGCGCGGTTCCGCGCCGCCACCAGCAGCCACGCGCGGAGCGAGCGCACGCCCGTCGCCGGTTCCGGCCGTTCGATGAGCGCGCAGAAGAGGTCCTGCGTCAGGTCCTCCGCGACCGCGGGTGACGGCAGGAGGCCCTGCAGGAAGAGGAAAACCGCGCCCCGGTGCCGGCGGTAGACCTCCTCCAGGGCCGACGCGTCCCCCGACGCGAACCGGCGCAGCAGCTCGTCGTCCGACCGCGGGTCCTGTTGCGGTTCCACAGGGCGCCGCTCCTCTTCCCGTCGCTTCACGGGTCCACCTCGAAAACGACGCCCGTCCCGTCCTCGAAGACGATGCGTGCGCCCAGCGTCCCCGTCCGGATGCGGCCGGCGATCGCCCGGTGAGCGGCGAGCTGCAGGTTGAGGACGCCGAAGCGCGCTCCGAAGTGGGCGGCGAGCCTTCGGGGGTCGAAGGTCCCCGCGGACCTGCGAAGCGCCTCCAGCAGCGCCGCCCCTCCCGGGTCCACGGCCCACTGGTAGTTCGGATCCAGGCCGCAAAGGTAGGCGTGTCGCGAGTCGTGAAAAAAAAGGACCGGGAAGTCGTTCCAGTAGAGGTTCATGACCACGGCGTCGGCGGGGACGTGATCGCGGAGCCAGGTCGCGGTCGGCGCGAGCGCCGGGGGCGGGTAGGCGGCGACCGCGAGGGACGTGTCCCGCAGGCAGCGCACGTGGGTCCAGCCGAGGAGGACGAGGGCCGCGAGCGCGGCGGTCGCGGCCCGCTGCCGGCCCCGGAACGGGAAGAGGGCCGGCTTCCCGCCGTCGAGGTCCTCGACCGCCGAGGCGCCGAAGAGGCAGGCGAAGGGCGCGAAGTATTCCACGAACTTCGCGGAGAGCAGGTAGAGCACGAAGCACGCGGCCGAGAGCGCGGCGAGGGAAGCCGTGCGGGGGGAAGGCTGCTTCCGGGCGAAGACGACGGCGGCGAGGCCGCCGAGCCAGGCGAGGAGGACGCCGCCGCTAGAGACGACGAGGGAGCGGGTCTCGACCGGCTCGAGCTCCAGGCCGGCGCGCACGGGGGCGACGCCGTCGACCTCCCAGGCATGGCGCAGGACCTGGACGTTTTGGACGAACCAGACCTCGAAGACGTCGGGCGTGTACGGATGGGCGGCGAGACCCGCGAGTACGCCCCCGGCGGCCGCGGCCAGGGCCCGGGTCGGAAACGCCGCGCCGCCCGCCCAGCGCGCGGCGCCGTGCACGGCCACGAGGCAGGGCAGGAATTGCGGCGCGGCGTAGCTCCAGGCATACACGAACCCGAGGAGGAAGAGCGGTCCCGGCCTTTCCTCCAGGATCCATGGGACCGCCAGGAGTACGAGGAGCACGGAGAGGAGGTGCGCCCGGACCTCGAGCATGCGGAAGAGGAAGTGGTTCCCGGCGGACAGGAGCAGAAAGGTCCAGAGCCCCGGCCACCGCAGCCCCAGGCGCGCGGCGGCCCGGTAGAAGGCGAAGAACACGGCGATGCCGAGCGCCGCCGTCGCGACCTTGGCTCCCCAGACGACGCGTTCGTCGTTCGTGCTGCCGCAGAACGGGGCGAGGAAGGCGTGGAAGAGGAACTCCTTGTCCGCGAAGTGCTGTTTCCAGAGGCTGGATTGCGTCCACCGGAAGCCGCGGGAGAGGCCCATCCACGGGAGGAGGTTGGCGAAGCGGGCGTGGTAGTAGCTGTCGGTGTCGTAGAGGTCGGGGTTGACGAACTGGAGGGTGACGAGGACGGCGGCGACGTAAATGAAGAGCAGGGAGAGGGAGGCATTGCGGGCGCGGCGCTCGCGTGCCGTCGGACCGGCCTCCGTCCGGGGCGTGAGCGGAGCGGCGGGGAGGGGCGCCGGGCCCGGTGTGGCGGAGCTGTCCATTTCCCTAGCCGTTCGCTTCGACCTTTTCCAGGTGCAGGAAGGTGTCCAGCTTCAGGATGCGGAAGATCCCGTGCACGGCCACCGAAGCGCGGATCTTGAGGGGCTTGCCGCCCTCGCGGGCCCGCTTCATCGCGGTCACGAGGACCGAAATCTCGCGGCTGGAAATGAACTTGACCCGGCTGAGGTCGATGACCAGCTCCTTCTGCGTGCACTCGACGAGGTCGGCGCACCCTTGGCGAAACTCGGGATCGTCGTACCGGGGGTCTTTCCGGACGATCAGGACCCCGTCGACGATCTCGTAGGCGGGCTGGCTTTCGCTCATCGGGTTCTCCCCGGGGTGAAGGTGCCTGGCGCATTTATTGATACAGAATCCCAAGATACCACGGGGGCCGGGGCGTGTCAACCGTTCAGTCTCGGCCGGGATTTGCCGAAGAAGGAAGAGGACGACTGCGGACGGACCTGTGCGCGACGAGGCAGCGGGTCGGTTTGCCCGGGAACGGATTTCCGGGATCGAACACCTTCGAAAAGCACGGACTTCCCAGCGCAGCCAATGGCCGCAACCCAGCTACGACGGAACCACAGATTTCACAGATTAACGACGATTTCACAGATTCGTAATCTGTGGAATCGCGTAGAATCTGTGAAATCTGTGGTTTTCGTAGCGTTCGACCCAAGCAAAAATTGTCGAAAGAAAACAATCGTCGAACGATCAGCAGCGCTGAGCACGAATCCGTGAAATCGTCGTGCCTGCGTGAAAGCGGCGGCTCCGTCGTCGTGGGATGACTCCGCGGCCGCTCTCCGCCGATCCGCGCCCGGAAAGGGCTTGACTTGCATCGGATCGACCGATATAGTCGGCCGGTTTGTATTGATGGCCCATTGCAGGATCCCCAGTTCATGGGCTTCCGCGGCGATCTCTCCACGATCAACCTGGCCGATCTTTTCCAGACGCTGTCCAGCAGCCGGAAGGTCGGCACGCTGGTCGTCACCGACGGGGAGAGCCGCAAGTGCATCTACTTCGGCACGGAGGGCGTCCGGCTCCTGTCCACCGGCAAGCGCCGCGGCCTCCATCTCGGGGAGATGCTCGTCCGCTCCGGGAAAATCACCCAGGCCGAGCTGCAGGACGCGCTCGCCATCCAGAAAAAGCTCGGCCTGCTCCTCGGCGAAGTCTTCCAAAAAGTCGGCCTGGTCACCAAGGAGGAGGTCGCCGCCGCCATCCGGCTGCAGATCGAGGAGGAGCTGTACGACCTCTTCTCGTGGACGAACGCCAATTTCGAGTTCCAGGAGAACGCCCTGCCTCCCGCCGAGCTTCTGTCCCCCGACCAGCCGGTGATCTTCGCCGTCTTCGATTCCAACGCCCTGGTCATGGAGGCGGCCCGCCGGCTCGACGAGTGGGAAGTCATCAACAAGGCCATCCCCGACCACAAGGCCATCTACGTGCCCGCGGTCCCCCCGGAGCAGTTGCCCGCCCCGCAGGCCGGCGCCGACTCCTCCCTCCTGCCCCTCATCAACGGGGCCCGCACGGTCGAGCAGCTCATCGTGGAGTCCCATGCGTCGAAGTTCGAGGCATGTTCGAAGCTGTACCGGCTTTGTCAGCAGGGGCTGGTGAAGCCGGCCAAGCCGGAAGATCTGCGGCAGGCGGCGCAGAACCATTGGAACGCGGGGCAGCACGAGCTGGCCGCGAGCGTGCTCGCCGCGGCGACGGACCTCGCTCCCGAGGACCCGACCGTCCGCCAGCCTCTCGCCCAGATGCTCAAGTACCTCGGGAAATGGCAGGAGGCCGCGCTCCACTACAACCTGCTCGGCGAGGCCTACCTGCGCACCGGCTCCATGAACCACGCGTTCGTGGCCTACCAGGCGGCCCTCGAGTGCCACCCGACGAATCTCGAGTCCCGGCGGGGGCTCTTCGAGATCCATGTGAAGCAGGACAACCGCGACCGCGCGCTGGGCGAGGCGAAGGTCCTCGTCCCCGCGCTCATGGCCGAGCGGAGCTGGGACCGCGCCCGCGCGATCGCGCAAGAGGCGATCCGGCTCGCGCCCGACAACCTCGAGATGAGGGTGCATCTCGCCAACGTCCTCGACGAGCTCGGAGACAAGGCGACCTCCCAGGTGCAGCTCAAGCAGGCGCTCGACAACCTCCCCCAGCACGCGACGCAGGACCTCACCTCGCTCTACGAGCGGATCCTGACGATCGATCCGACGCGGAAGGACCTGCTCGCGAGGCTCGACCGCTACATCCAGGAGCGCCGCTCGAAGGTGACCCTGCGGCGGCGAAGGACCGCCTCGGTCGGCGTCCTCGGCGGCCTCTTCGTCCTGTCGCTGGCCTGGCTGCTCTACGAGTGGCGCGCGGGGACCCGCCTCGAGGCGCTGCGGCTCGAAGCGAGACCGCTCGAGGCTGCGCACGCCTGGGACGAGGCGCGCGCGGTGTATCGACGCGTCTCGGACGGGTATCCCTTCACGCGCGCGGCGCGCTTGGCCGGCCGCGCGCTCTCCGACATCGACTATTTCCAGAGCCGGCAGCGGCAGGAGGACGAGGAGGTGGAGCGCCGGCTGCGCGACCGCTACGGCCAGCTCCTGAACCAGGGCGCCGCGCTGGAGGAGGAGGACGCGGAGGGCGCCCTCAAGCTCTATCGCGAGGTCCTGGCGTGGGCCGCCGGCCCCGGCGTGAATTCCCACGAACTGAAGGAGCGCGCGCAGCGGCGCATCGACGGCGTGAACAAGTCCTTCCGGGAGGCGGAGGCGTTGGCGCTGGAGGCGCAGGCGGCCGAGGAGGCGGGCCGCTATGCGGAGGCCCGCGACCGGCTCCGCAAACTCTTCGCGGGCTACAAGCGCGCGCCGGCCGCGCGCGACCTGACGCTGCCGCTTCGCGTCGAGACCATCCCGCCGGGCGCCCGCGTCTACAAAGACGGCACGCTGGCCGGGGAATCGCCGCTTACGCTACGCCTGCGTCCCGGCAAGGCGTGCGAGGTGCGCGCGGAAGCGCGCGGCTTCCTGCCCTTCACGCGGACCGTGAGGGAGGCGGACCCCGCGACGCTCTCGGTCGTCCTCGAGAAGACGTTCTTGTGGCAGTTCAGCGCCGACGGCGCGCTGGTCACGCGCCCGCTCCTTGCGAAGAGCCGGCTCGTCTTCGGCAGCCGGGACCGCGTGCTCTACGCGCTCGACCGGCTGAGCGGCTCGGTCCGGTGGAAGTTCGCGGCGGAGGCCTCGGGGGATTTCCTTTCCTCCGCGGCGCCGGCCGGGGAGCGGGTCGTCGCCGGCTCGAACGACGGCCATCTGTACGGGGTCAACCTCGCGGACGGCACGCTCGCCTGGAAGTACACGGTCGGGCGCTTCGTGAAGTCCTCGCCCGCGCTTACGTCGGACGGACGGCTCGCGGTGGTCGGCGGCTGCGACGGCAAGGTCCACGCGGTCCACGTGGCGTCCGGGGAGTCGGTCTGGACCTTCGCGACGGCGGGGCCGGTCCTCTCCTCCCCCGCCGTCCTGGGCGAAGTGGTGGTCGTCGGCAGCGACGACGGCTCCCTCTACGGCCTGGAGGCGGGCACCGGCAAGAAGCTCTGGGCGCTGAAACTCGGGGCCCCGGTGCGGGGCGGGGTCGCGATGGAGGGCGGGTGCGCCTTCGTCGGGTGCGACGACGGCCGCGTCTCCTGCGTGAACGCCTCGGGGACGCCGCTGTGGCAGTTCCGGTCGCGGGCGGAGGTCGTCGGCACGCCGGTCGTGTCGGGCGGGTCCGTCTACTTCGGCAGCCGGGACGGCGGGATCTACGCGGTCGACCGGGCGAACGGCCTGCTCCGCTGGCGCTTCGACGCCGGTCATCCGGTGGTCGGCGGCGGCGCGTTTTCGAAAACAAAAGTGTATTTCGGGACCGAGGGCGGGGTGTTCCTGTGCCTCGAGGCCGATAGCGGCCAGTTGCGCTGGAAGCTGCCCGTCAAGGCCGCCGTCCGGTCGACCCCGGCCGTGGGAGACGGCGTGGTCTACTTCGGGACCGACGAGGGCCGGCTCTACGCGATCGCGTAGGGGCACGGCGTTGCCGTGCCCGCGAGGCGAGTGGCCGTGTTCAGACTTGCGCAACGGCATCGGCATTTTCCGGGTGATCCAACTGCCGATGACGATCTCGCGAGCTCGACTGCGAGTCGACGCATCATGGGCACGGCAACGCCGTGCCCCTACCTTCGATGTAGCGTCCGCGCGTGTAACCACGAATGGGGCCGATTTGAACCATGCCAGAACTTCCGACGTCGCCGCGGGAATCGGTGGACGGACCCGCGCGAAGGAAAACGACGTCACTCGATTTTCGAATGGCCCGAAATCAGCAATCGTCAATCGGCAATCCCATGGTTCGTCCGCGTTCGTCCTACTCTGGGAGGTGACATGGGTCTCTTCGACTCGGTTCGACGCCGGCGCGAGCTTGAGAAGCTGGAGCGTGAGGCGGCCGAGAACCCCTCGCCGCTCACGCTCTCGACGCTTGCGGAACGGTACATCGCGTTCGGAGAGACCGACAAGTCCCTCGAGGTCGCGAAACGGGCGGTGGAAACCTTCCCGGACTCGGAACGGGTGCTCACGACCTACCGCTACATCGTGAAATCGCACCTGCAGAGCCGGATCCTGGACCTGCAGCGGTCGATCGACAAGAGTCCCACGCCCGCGGGCTTTGCGCGGCTCGCGGAGATCCATTACAAGGAGCTGGTCGATCGGGACACGGCGCTCGAGATCTGCCGCCGGGGCATCGCCCTGTATCCGGACGACGAGTCCCTCCACCTGATCCACGGCCAGATCCGGTCCGACCGCTTCCACGAGGATTTCCAGGTCAAGGACGGCACGCAGGCCGTGGAGCACCTGGAGCGGACCGCGGTGCTGAACGCCCAGAATTACAAGGCCCTGCTCCTCCTGTGCCGGCTCTACGGGGAGATCGGCGCCTATGCGCGGGCGATGGAGACGGCCCAGCGCATTCTCCGCTCCGCCCCGCAGGACGACAAGGCGCGCGCCCTGGCCGACCGGCTGGCGGGCGTGCCGAAGGGGAAGCTCGAGGACGAGGACGTCGACCTGCTCTTCCGGGAAGTGGAGCGACGGGGCGGGCTCGACGAGGCGGGCAAGGCCTTCGGCGCCCTTCACGACACGGAGGCGGGTCCGCGTGTCGGGGGCGCGGACATGAATCTCGACTCGTCCCGTGTGCGCTCGATCGTGCAGCGCTTCGAGAATCTCGAGGGGCTCGTGGCCGCGGTGGTCCTCTCGCCGGATGGGCGTCTCATCGCGGGCCAGGGCCGTCCGGAAGTTCCGCTGGAGCTGTTGGGCCAGGTCGCTCAGGCGATCATCCTCACGGCCGAAGAGTCGTCCAAGCGGATGGACATCGGGAGTTTCCAGCGCGGCATGATGGAAGGGTCCTTCGGTCGGATGCACCTGGTCCAGCTTCGGAGCCTGTTCCTCTGCGTGTTGACGACCGCGACCGTGAAGCCGGACCAGGCCCGTCAGGCCGTGGAGCGCTTTCTGGATGCCGTCGCAAAGGCGCAGGCCGCTCCGGAAAAGGTTTGACACCCCCTCCCCCCGTGCTATAAGTTCCAGGCTTCCCAGGTTTTCGTCCTCGCGCGGGTCCCAGCATGAAGAAAATCCTCGGCGAGCTGAATCAGGAGGTCGGCGTCCGCGGCAGCCTCGTGCTTACGCCGGACGGCATGGTCGTGGCCAGCAACCTGGCCGTGGACCTGCAGGAGGACTTGGTGGCCGCCATCGCCTCTTCCGCCTTGCAGACCATTCGCCGGGCCCTCGGCCAGCTCGGCGAGAGCGGCTTCTCGCGCCTCGTCTTGAACGCCACCTACGGCAAGATGGTGTTCGTGGACTTGCGCATCGCGTACCTGGTGGTGGTGCATAGCCGAAGGCAAGTTCGGCCGCCCGCGAGGCGCGCGAGCGAGGCGTAGTAACGGAGAACTACGTCGAGCGAGCGCAACGAAGCAGGCGGCCGAAATCGTCGAGGAAATTGGTCACCCAATTCTGTGGGGCGGTACTCAGAGCGAGGAGGATCCTGGCTGCCGCCTCCGGCGGACCCGCTCGGCGGATCCGCCGTTTCGGTCGCGGCATCGACAATCGGGTCGAGACGACGGAGCGCATGGTTCAGATCAATTTTGCCCGCCGCGAAGTCAACTGCAAGATCGTCTATTACGGGCCGGGCCTCTCCGGGAAGACCACCAATCTCGAGATGGTTCACCAGAAGGCGCCCCCCACCGCGCGCGGCCAGCTCACGTCCATCGCCACGGAAGGCGACCGCACCCTCTTCTTCGACTTCCTGCCGCTCGACATCGGCGAGGTCGCGGGGATGCGCACCAAGTTCCAGCTCTACACCGTGCCCGGCCAGACGTACTACAACTCCACGCGCAAGCTCGTGCTCCAGGGCGTGGACGGGATCGTGTTCGTCGCCGACTCCAATCCCGAGCGTCGCCAGGAGAACCTCGAATCGTTCGGCAACCTGGAGATCAACCTGAAGGAGTTGAACCTCGACCTGAAGGGGACTCCCTGGGTCATCCAGTTCAACAAGCGGGACCTGCCGGCTGCGATGCCCGCTTCGCTCATGAACCAGGAACTGAACAAGGCGGGCGTGCCGACCTTCGAGGCGGTCGCGTACAAAGGGGACGGCGTCCTGCCGACGCTGAAGGCGATCTCGGCCATGGTGCTCGAGAAGCTGAACCGCGATTACGCCCCGAGCCGCGAGCGGCTGGGAAGTGTGCGGGCCGGGGACACGGGTGTCCGCGCCGCCTCCCCCGTACCCGGTCCGGCAGCGCCGTTGTCGGGCGTTTCGAGCGGCGTGGCCACGGGCTACGCGTCGGCCGTCGCCCCTGCGGGTGCGACCCCGGCGAGGGGAACGGCCTCGGGCGTCGGCGCCATGGCGGCTGCACCCGGCTATGGGGGCGTCGGCATGGGCGCAGCGGCGCCCGCGCCCGCGCCGGCGACCGCCATGTCGGCATATGCCGGCGCGCCGGCCGGCTACCCCGCTGCGGCCGGCGCACAGCCGCAGGCGCCACCGTTTGCGGCGCCGCCCGCGTCGGTGCCGGAGCCCGTGCAAGCTGGGCCCGCGGCGGCCGCGCCCGCCGGCGCCGTGCGGCCGGGTGCGCAGGTCCCCTCCGTTCGGCCCGTGGACCCGTTCGCGCCGATCGCCCCTGCGACGCCCGTGCCCTTGCCTGCGGCCGCGCCGTCGACCGCACCGGCGGCGGCCCCGGACCGTGGCCGGAATGCCGGCGTAGGGACGTACGGTCAGGCCGGAGGGTACCCCGCATCGGGCGCGCAGGGCCTTCCCCGCGGGCCGTTCTCGCCGAATCCGTTGCCGAATCCCGTGCTGGTGCGGCCGACCCCGCGGATGCAGCCGGCCCCGGTCCAGCGCGGGTTTCCTGTGACGCTCGTCATCGTGGGAGTCGGCGTGCTCTTGGGCGCCGTGCTTCTTGTGGTGCTCCTGCTCCTGAATCGATAAACTGCCGCGCCGATCGGATCGAGGGTCGCGCCGAAATTAACCCCTGCCGAATTGGCACTGGAGGGTGCAATGAACCAGGACGAACAGATCCGGCGCCAGCGGCTGGTCTTTTACCAGAACGACATCGACCGGCTGGACAAGCTCCTCGACGAGTTCCTCCGCCTTTCGAAGGCGAAGTGCGCCCTCCTGATCGACAAGGACGGGCACATGATCACCCGCAAGGGGTTCACCGGGACCTTCGACATGGACACCATCTCGGCCCTCGTCGCGGGCAGCTTCGCGGCGACCAAGGAGATGGCCCGCCTCCTCGGCGAGGAGGAGTTCTCCGTCCTTTTCCACCAGGGCGTGAAGGACAACATCCAGCTCAGCCTCGTCGGCGAGCGGACGCTGCTCTCGATCATTTTCGACGACCGCACGACCGTGGGGATGGTGCGCCTGTACGCGAACGAGTTGGCGAACAAGCTCGCGGGCGTGCTCAAGGACCTGAGTCAGCGGCAGAAGCCCG
Source organism: Planctomycetota bacterium (assembly GCA_016197205.1). Taxonomy (GTDB): domain Bacteria; phylum Planctomycetota; class MHYJ01; order WSZJ01; family JACPWG01; genus JACPWG01. The sequence goes on along the minus strand of JACPWG010000103.1, from coordinate 76,787 downwards.
AGTCCGCCCCGCAGATCGACAAGGGCTTCGGCGAAGCGGCGAAGACCAACCTGGACGACGTCTTCGGGTCCTGAGCCGGCGGCCGCGGGTATCGGCCGGCCGCGGCCCGCCGAGGGAGCGCCGCCGCTTGTCCTCGCCCACGCGGCCATCGGGCGGGGCCGACCGCAGCCACCACGCTCAGCCGAATCCGGGCACCGAGCCATCCACATCCCCCTCACATTCCGCCAGAGCTCCTGCGAGCCGCCGACGCGGAAATCCGAACCGCGACCGTCAGGGAGCGGCCTCGGCAGGTGCTCGGACTCCGCCATGTTCGGGTGCGCCGACCGACCCGCGACCGCCCTGGCTCGACTGGCGTCGGCGAGCTTGTCGACCGCCCGCGAGCCGGGCCTGCGACGCCCGAACCTTTCGATCGACTGTGGCGAGTTGCAACCCGGCGTTGTGTGACTACGCCGCGGGACCGCTCGCTCACGCTCGCGGTTCAGTTTTTCCCGGTCTTCCCTACCCGCTCGGTTAGTGCCCGCGAAAAGTGACTGCGCAAACTCAGGCCTCGAGGCTCCTGGGGGCGCGACCCTCAGGGCCGCGCCCCCAGGCATCGGTCGGTCTACGAAGAGGTGAAGTAACGCTTGCGCGGGCACTTACGACGCCGCATCCTGCAATCGACGCAGGATCCACGCCTCGGTCAACGAGTGGTCGCCGATCATGGAGGCGAGCGCGGCCCGCGCATACGGCGCCTCGGGCCGGGGGCGCAGCCGGAGAAGCGGCGGCACGCGGAAGCGAGCGAGGACGAAGTTTGCGAGGAGCCGGGCGATGCGTCCGTTGCCGTTGGCGAAGGGGTGGATGCGGACCCACTCGCCGTGGGACCACGCCGCCAGTTCGACGACTCGGCGGATTTCGGACGGCGTGCGGTCACGGTCGAGCGGTACGCGTCGCGCCGCCTCCTGCGTGCGGGTTGCGAGTTCCTCGAAAAAGCGCCGCACCTCCTCCCGGACGCGGGCCGGGTGCGCGCCGTAGGCCCCTCCGACCTGCACGAGATATTCGACAAGCCAGGGATGGGCGGAGCCGCGGTAGCCGCCGAGGTAGCAGGGATGCAGGACGTAGCTGAGGCCCTCGAGCACGTTCCGATGCCATGCGGCGACGGCCTCTGCCGATAGGGCGCGTCCGGAGACGGCGTGCCGAATGGCGTCGGCAAACACCCGTCGCCGGTTCTCCTCCCCCCTGCGACGGTCCGCGTCGCTCGTCTCCGCATCCTCGTCGAACGGGACGAAGTCCGGCGGCGGCGTCATCGACCGCCCCGGCGCGCCTTCGGCGTCCTTGCGGGCGCCTCGGCACGCCGCGCGACGGTCGGCGCGGGCTTCACGAATTGGGGTTCGCCGCCCCGCGGGCGGCTCACGTAAGCGGGCGCGGACGACCGGACCGCCGCGGGCTCCGCGGGGACGGCCATGCGGGCCGCGACCTTGCGTCGTCCACCCGCGGAAGAGGCATGTCGTGCGCCCAGCCCATCCGCCCGCTCCTCCTCGGCGTACCCGTCGGCCATCGCCAGCATCTCCCGCACGCCGACCGCGCGACCCGGGAGATACCGCTCCGCAAGCCGCGCGACCTTCCCCCGCAATTCGTCGACCGGGAGGCGCTCGTGCTCCTTGCGGACCGCCTCCGCCAGGACATCGGTCGTCCATGCGTTCATGCTCTTCCCGAGGAATGCGGACACGGCCTGGATCCGGTCGAGCAGGTCGCTCGACACCCGGACGTTCATCTGCTTGGTGGTGGGCATGGGTATTCCTCCCGCTTGCTGACGCCTCGGAGCCTCACCCTCATGCTACTATGATATCATGCTAGCATCCGTCGCACAAGGAGAATCTCGAACAGGCTTCGACTTGCCGCCGGCGCCGCGCACGGCCGACCACGCCGCCACGGTTGGCGGGCACGGCGGCGCGGCCTGCCTGCGGAACCGCGACCGTGCGGGAGCGGCCTCGGCAGGTGCTTGGACTTCGCCATGTTCGGGTGCGCCGACCGGCCCGCGACCGCCCTGGCTCGACTGGGGTCGGCGAGCTTGTCGTCCGCCCGCGAGCCGGCCCTGCAAGGCTCGAACCCCTCGATCGACTGTAGCGAGTTGCGATCTGGCGTTGTGTGACTGCGCTGCGGGACCGCTCGCTTACGCTCGCGGTGCCGGAGGGCCTGGCTGCACGCCGGGCGCCGCGCCCCCTCCGCGCCCCGCGAGGTACGCGCCGAGAGCCTCCTCCCACGGCCGCAGCCGAATCCCGAGCGCGGCCAGCCGTGCGCAGTCGAGCACCGAATTCGCCGGCCGCGGCGCCGGCCGGCCGAGCTGCGTGGTCGTGATCGCACGCACCTCGCGCGCGACACCGGACAGCTCCAGGATCTTCCGCGCGAACCCGTGCCAGGTGGTGCTGCCGGCGTTCGTCGCGTGCACGATGCCGGTCGCCGGCAGCCGCGCGAGCCCGAGCAGCGCGCGGGCCAGGTCCGGCGCGTGGGTCGGACTCCCCCGCTGGTCGTCCACCACCTCCAGGAACTCCCGCTCCCGCGCGAGCCGGAGAATGGCCTCCACGAAATTCTTCCGCCCGGCCGGCCCGTACAGCCACGCGGTCCGGACGACGAGCGCGCCCGGGTGCGCCTCCAGCACCGCCTCCTCGCCGCGTCGCTTCGACGTGCCGTAGACGCTCTTCGGGTTTGGCGTATCCTCCTCTCGGTACGGCTCGGCGCGCGTCCCGTCGAAGACATAGTCGGTGCTCAGGTGAAGCAGGCGGATCCCCGAGGCCGCGCACAGACGGGCGAGCCCCCCGGCAAGGGTCGCGTTCACGCGAAAGGCGGCCTCCCTGCCGGCCGCGGTCTCGCAACCGTCCACGTCGGTGAGCGCCGCGCAGTTGATGACCACGGACGGCGCGACCGCCTCGAGCGCGCGACGCGCCGCCTCCGTGTCGAGGAGGTCCCAGTCCGGAAGGTCCACGCCCGCGCAGGTCGTCCCCGCCGCGTGTGCGGCGCCGAGCAGGGCCTGCCCGAGCATTCCCGCGGAGCCGGTCACGAGCAGCTCCGCGCGGCCGAGCGACGTCCTCACGGCTCAGTCCTCCACCACGCGCGGGCACGCGGGGAGCGAGTCCAGCACGAGCTGCCCATAGCGCTTGGTGAGTACGCGTCGATCGAGGATCACCACGATCCCCTTGTCCGTCCGGCTCCGAATGAGCCGGCCGAACCCCTGCCTCACTTTGATGATCGTCTCCGGCAGCAGGTAGTCCATGAACGCGTTTCCGCCGCGGGCGTTGATCGCCTCGCTCTTGGCTTCGACGAGCGGCTCCGACGGCACGGGAAAGGGCAGTTTCGTCAGGATCACGTTTTCGAGGGCCTCCCCCGGCACGTCCACGCCCTGCCAGAAACTGTCCAGCCCGAAAAGGACCGAGCCCACGTTTCCCTTGAACCATTCCAAAAGCTGCCGCCTCCCGAGGTCGTCCCCTTGCTTTCGGACCGCGATCCCCTCGGCCGCGAGCCGCGGCGACAGGACGTCGTAGGTGCGGTTCATGTGCTGCGTATTCGTGAAGAGCACGAACGCCCGCCCGTGCGACTGCCGCAAATAGCGAAGGATCCGGTCCGGCAGCGCGGCGAGGTAGGCCGGCACGTCCGAGGGCTCGGGCATGCCGCGCGCGATGTGGAGCTTCGCCTGGCGCGCGTAATCGAAAGGCGACCCCACCTGGACCTCGGCCGCGGCCTCCACGCCCAGGCTGCGCTTCACGTAGTCGAGCGAGTGGTCCTTCCCGATGCCCAACGTGGCGCTCGTCAGGATCACGGTTTTGTACCGATCGAAGAGGAGTTTTTTCAACAGCGCACCGACGTCGATCGGCGACGCGCGCAGCGTGACGCGCTCCGAGCGGTCGGAGGCCTCCATCCAGTAGACGTGGTCCGCCGCGGCCTGCTCCACGAAAGCGCGCACGCCGTCCGCGAGCTGCCGCGCCTTCGTCGCGTAGGCCTGTATTTCGAACTCCTCCGCCTCGTCGTCGGCGGTCGGCAGCAGTGCTTCCACCTGTTCGGCCAGCTTTCCAAGCGGCCTGGAGAGCGATTCCTGGAAGAGTCTCGGTTGCCGGAGCCGGCCGTGGGCCTGGGGATGGGTCGCGAGCCAGCGCGTGACGTCCTCGAAGAACCGCGCATTCGCGTCCTCCGCGCTCTCCACCGCTTCGCGGGCAGCGCCGTCGCCTCGCGTGGCGAGGAAGCCGGACCCGCGGCGCGGATTGAAGAGCGCGTTCAGGAGGTAGCGCACCTGGAGATTGGAGACGTCGATGCCGAAGTGCGCGTGGGCGACCTCCTCGAGCGTGTGCGCCTCGTCGAGGACCGCGACCTCCGCCTGCGGCAGGTAGTTGATCCCGCGTTCGCGCAGGACGAGGTCCGAAAAAAAGAGGTGGTGATTCAGCACGAGCAGGTCGGCCGAGCGGAGGCGGCGCACGGCCCGCTGGTAGAAGCAGTCGTCGAAATGGGGCGACCGGTCCCCCATGCAATTGCCGGCCTCCGAGGCGACGAGGGACCACGCCGCCGGCCGGGGCTGCGGGTTCAGGTCCTGGCGCGTGCCGTCCGCCGTGCTGCGCGCCCAGGCCTCAATGCGCTCCAGTTCCTCCGCGTCGGGCCGGAAGAGCCGGCCTTCCTGGCGCGCGAGGTCGAAGCGGCGACGGCAGAGGTAGTTCGACCGGCCCATGCCGAGCGCGGCGGTGAACTCCCAGCCGAGGGAAGCGCGGAGGAAGGGGACGTCCTTGGTGAGGAGCTGTTCCTGGAGGTTGATGGTATGCGTGGAGACCATCACGGGCTTTTTCGTGTCGAGGGCGTGCCGCAGGACGGGCAGAAGGTAGGCGAAGGTCTTCCCGACTCCGGTCCCCGCCTCGACGATGAGGTGGCCCCCTTTTCGGAGCGCGTTTTCCACGGCGGTCATCATCTGGACCTGTTCGCGCCGGGCCTCGAAGGCGGGGTGGGCGCGGGCGATCGGGCCGTCCGGGCCGAGAAGGTCGCGAAGGTTCATCCGTGATTTTTCTTGAATGACGGCGTGCGTCTGCTAGAATCTGCGCCGCGTCTTGGAGTTCCGAACGATGGTCGCTCTGGAGGTGCGGGGATGAGGAGGTTCTTGCCGGTCGCGACGAGCGTGCTCCTCCTGGGGGCCGCCGGTTGTTTCCACCACGACAAGGAATCCGATTTCCACCGGCAGCCCGCCGCGAAGGCCGAATCCGCATTTGCGAACTTCGTGAAGGTGCTGACGCGAGAGAAGCACCTCCACATCGGCTACATCGAGACGGAGCAAATCCGACCTCGTAACGGCCGCGACCTGGTCGAGCAGCACTACGTCTACAACACCCGCTTCCAGCGGATGGGCTTCGTGGCGGACAAGGGCCAGACCTACCGGTACGTCCGCGACACCGACACGGAGTACGTCGGGAACCACCCGGTCGCGGTCGGCGCCTCGGTCATCCTGGGGTACGTCGGCGAGGTCGAGACCGAGAAGCCGCGGTAGCTGTCGAAAGCGTGGCTGTGAATTGAACAACACGGGAACACAGATTCCCCAGATTCTACGGGATTTCACAGATTTCGAATCTGTGAAATCGTGGTTAATCTGTGACACAAGCTCGCAAAAGCTTGTTTTTCTGGCAACCTTTCTCGGTGATCCCGGGGTCGACGAAACCACAGATTGCACAGATTTCACAGATTAGAATCGTCGCAATCTGTGTAATCTGTGAAATCTGTGGTTCGTCGAGCTTTGGTTGCGGCCATCGGCTGCTCTGAACTCTGTGGTTCCTCGTCTTCTCGGGCACGACGCCCACCACTCCCACCGCATCACTTCGCCAGCACGAACTCCTTCCACTCCTTTTCCAGGTCGGGCAGCTTCACGCCGAGCGCCTTCTCGAGCGCGGGCACGCTGTCGATCGAGCCCTTCCGCAGGAACTCCTGGTAGGCGGTCTTGTACTTGCCCCCGGCCCCGGTGAGCAGGTACCAGTGGATCGTCGCCCCCTCGCCGTAGACCATTTCCTGGTTGCCGGCCATGAGGGAGCTGGACTTCGAGATCAGGTCGGCGAGCGGCAGAAACGCCTTCCCGCCGCGGAGCGCCGCGCGGACGGGGTCCATCACGTGCGGGTACTTCCGCCATTCGACGTCGGGCTCGAAGTAGGTCCCGAACCCCTCGTGGAACCAGGCGCCGCCGTCGTCGCGCACGAACTGGTGCATGAACTGGTGCCCGCCCTCGTGGCGCGCCGTGTAGAGCGTCGCGCGGAGATCCGTGTCGAAGTACAGGACCGCGGGCTTTTGCGGGTGGCCGTTCAGGTAGGTCCCGTAACCGCCCGGCGGGGAGCCCTTCGCCCGGCACCAGGCCTCGTAGGCGGGCTTCGCCTTGAAGACGAGGATGGGCAGGAGCTTCTTCGGCGAGGCCTTCACGCCGAAAGTGTCGTTGTAGGTCGGGAAAAAGCGGTCCATGGAGGTCACGAGGTCGGTCGCGAACTTCGCGTCCTCCACGTCCGTCGCGAGCCGGTAGAACTCCCCCGGCGTGATCTTGAAGCCGGCTGCGAGCTCTTTCAGGAGCGCCTCGTCCTCCTTCGCGTCGTGACGTGCGTTCCTGGCCGCCTCTTCCTCCTTTTTTTTGCGCTCCGCGTCGGCCTTCGCCTTCTTTTCGGCCTCGGCCGCCTCGGCCGCGGTGACCCACCGGTCCCCCACCTTGACCAGGCCCTTGGCCGTCTTCGCCTCGTCGGGGGTCATCCACTTGCCGTCGACGAGGACCAGGCCGCGGTCGAGTTTCTCCGCGTCCGCTTTCGGGATCCACTTGCCGTCGCGTTTCACGAGCCCTTGGGCGCGCTTCGCCTCGTCCGCGGGGAGCCACTTGCCGCCGACCTTCTCGTGTCCGAGCGCGGCGTGCGCGGCGGCGTGGTCGGGCTGGACGGCGATCGTCTTCTCCCACTCCGCCTCGGCCTCGTCTCTCAGGCCGTGGAGGGCGGCCCACTCGGCGAGGCGCGCGTGGGCGTCGGCCTTCGGCGGCTGGAGCGCGGCGGCCGCGGCGGCCTGGCGTGCGAAGTCGGCCTTCACGGCGTCCTTGTCCGCGCGTTCGATGAGCTTCAGGTCGCGCTTCCGCAGGGTCATCGTGCCGGCGTCGGCGGTGGTGAACTTCACCTCGTCGTCGCTCTCGGAGATGATGCGCCCCTCGAGCCGGGAGCCGTTCTTGAACTCGACCGCGTCCGCCGAGGCGAGCCGGGCGGCCGGGAGCGCCAGCGCGGACAGGGCGAGGGCGCCGGCGAGCAAGGCCCGCAAGGGGCGAGAGCGGGGGTTCGCCGTGTACATCGAGACTTCCTCGCGAAGACTCCTACTTGCGCGATCCGGGCTTGGTCCAGCGGCGGCAAGTCTAGCAGCGGCTGCGACCCGTGTCAACGCGACGAAGCGCCGGGCTGTCCGGGGCGGCCGGGGGCGCGTTGACCCTGGGAAGCGCGAGTGGTATCATCCTGCCGTTGGGATCCCTAAAGGAATGACTCATGGATCAGCACTTTCGTCGGAGGGAAGAGGCCCTTGTGGTGCAGGCCTTCCGGCCTGCACAGACTGGCGTGGGTGCCGGACTTATTCCTTTACGGGCCCTTGGGACCCGCCGTACTTTCGTGCATGGAGGCCGGCCGTCGTGAAAAAGATCAAGGCGTTCGCCCTGGGGCTCGGCGTGGCCGTGCTCGCCCTCGCCTGGTTCACCTTCACGCGTCACGTGATCCGGACGCCCGAGGGGATGCGGGTCGTCAAGCGCGTCGAAAACGGCTTCCAGAACAGTTACGTGGACGTGCGCGCTTGGGGCTTTCTCGACTACGCGGCGCATCCCGAAGTGGGCAAGGCCCTGGCGGTGGACGAGCTGGAGCGTGCGAAGGCCCGCGGCGAGGCGGCGGCGAACGAGCTGGAGCAGAAATTGGGGAAGGCGATCGACGGCTCGTTCCACGAACTGGAGGGGAAATTCAAGCAGAAGTAGCCGCCTTCCGAGTGGCCCGTTGACGAACTTCGGACAGCCTCGTCCGCCGAGTCACGGCAAGTCGCAGCTCAGGTGGCGATGCGCGCGGGCCGGCCTGCGCCCCCAGGCATCGTGTCTGGACTGCGTCAACGGACCACCAGGAACCCCGAGCGTCCAGGCCTCCCCTCCGGCCGCTCCCTCCCGGTCGCGGTCCGGCGCTGCGTGTTAGACCAGTCCCGAAATCTCAAAATCTCAAAATCTCAAAATCTCAATTCTCAATTCTGAAGTCTCAAGTCCCCCCTGCCTCCGGCCGCGTGATCCAGAGCGTGCCGACCGGGACGTCCTGCTCGCCGAGGATCGCGACCGCTTTCAGCTGGAGGCGGAGCGAGGTTCCGTCCCTTCGCTGGGCCGCGACGACGCCGTCGAACCCCTTCGAAAGGGCGGAGCGAAAAATCGCTTCGTAAGAGTGGGGCGTTCCCGGCGGTCCCCAAAACGGCCGGCCTGAGCGCCCGACCAGCTCCTCCGCCGTGTACCCGAATTGCACGGCGAAAAGCGCGTTCGCCCGGAGCACGCGACCCGTCACGTCGAGGGTCAGCACGCCCGCCCCGAGGGCCGTGACGAGCATTTCCGCCTCCCGGCGTTCCTCTTCGACGCGCCGTTCGAACGTCCGGTCGCGGAGCACCACGAGCGTGTCGGGGGGCTGCCCCGGCTCTCCGGCCACGCCGGCGGTCGACACGTCGAACTCCATCCACCGCCCATCCTGCGCCCACACGCCGGCGCGAAAGCGTCTGGACTCGGGCGCCGGTTTCACCCAGGCGCTCGGGCCCGCCCCGTCCTCGCGGGAGCGGAGCGGGACCACGTCGGCGAAGGGGCGGCCCTCGGCGGAGCGGCCGCCCGAGAACCAGGCGTCGAAGCAGCCCATGACCGTCCGGATCGCGCCGCGCGGGTCCAGGACGCAGGCCGCGCCCGAAAGGCCGGTGGCGATTCTCTCCCGCAGGTCCCTTTCGCGGGCGAGTACGAACGCCTCGTGGTCCTCGAGCGTTTCCAGAAGGGCGGGTTCGAGCGCGGCGATGTCCACCGCCTCCACCCGCGGCGCGTCGCTCGCTGCGGCGTCGACGGACGTGGAGGCGGGAGCGCCGGCGACCGGCGCCGCGGGCGGGGGGAGGTTTTCGACAGGTGGGGCGGGTGAAACGTCCGGAGGGAGCGGAGGTCGGAGTTCGACCGCCTGCGCCGACTCGCCGGCCGGCCGGCTCCCGGGTAGGGTATTCACCGTAGGCTCGCCGTTCCGGGGCGCGGCGGCCACCACCGCGGTGCCGCGTTGGGACGCGCGTCCCTCCAGCACCGCCAGGACCTCGTCGAGGAGGCGGGTGGGTTCCATCGGCTTCAGCAGGCAGACCGCCGCCCCCGCGGCGTAGGCCTGATCGGCCCAGGCAGGAACCTCGAACACCGCCGAGTACATCACGAAGGGCAGGGGCGCCGTGCGCGGGTCGGCCTTCACCGTCCGGAGAAAGGTGATGCCGTCCATCTGCGGCATGTCGACGTCGGAGATGATGAGGTTGACGCCGCCCCGGACCAGGAGGGCCAGCGCCTCCGCCGGATTCCCGCAGGGCAGCGACCGCCAGCCGCGCTCCCGGAAGTGAACCGACAGCTTGACGCGCATCGTCGCGCTGTCGTCGACGATCAGGATCCGCGGGGACTCGGGCACTCGGGGGACCTCCAACGGCGACTCGCCGCGCTCGACACGGCCCGTCCGCTTCCCCCGGGGTCCCCTTCCGCGAATCCGTTCCCGTACGGATGGGGACCCTTGCCCGGCCCTGGCTCCGTCGTGAGGCACGATTATGCCCGCATCGCCCCGCGGAGTCAACGCCAACTGGACAGCCCCTCCCCCTTGCGCTATACTTCGCCCCCTTCGTTTTCGTGCCCCTTTCGAACGCGACGCGGACCGCGCCCTTCCGCCGCGGAAACAGCTTCCTCGTCCCGGAGGCCCGATGTACAAGAAGATCCTCGTCCCTGTCGACAACTCCGACCACTCCAGCGCCGCCGTCGAAATCGCCGTCGCCGTCGCCCGCGCCTTCGGCGCCTCCCTTGTGGGCAGCCACGCCTACGCCGCGAAACTCCACGACATCCGCTTCAAGCAGATGGAGTACACGCTGCCGGACGAGTACCTCGAAGAGCGCGAGCTGGAACGGCAGCGCAAGATCCACGACAGCCTGATCACGCTCGGCCTCCGCCTCGTCTCCGATTGCTACATCGACCCTCTCCTGAAAAAGGCCGCCGAGGCCGGCGTCGCAGCCTCCGCGCGGACCTACGACGGCCGCAATTTCCAGGTCATCGTCGACGACTTGCGCTCCGGCGACTGCGACCTCGTCGTCCTGGGCGCGCTGGGCATGGGAGCGACCCGCGACAGCCAGCTCGGGAGCGTGTGCGAGCGCGTCGTACGCCGCGTGCGCGTCGACACGCTCGTGGTCAAGGACGTCCGGCCCCTTGCCGAGCAGACGGGCGCGATCATCGTCGGCGTCGACGGCAGCCCGCAGTCCTTCGCCGGCCTGCTCACGGCGCTCGAGCTGGGCAAGGCGCTCGCACGACCGGTCGAAGCCGTGGCCGTCTACGACCCCTACCTGCACTACACCGTCTTCAACGGCGTGGTGAAGGTCCTGGACGAAAAGGCCTCGAAGATCTTCCGCTTCAAGGAGCAGGAGAAGCTCCACGAGGAGATCATCGACACCGGCCTGGCGAAGATCTACCAGTCCCACCTGCAGGTCGCGAAGGCGCTGGCCGCGGACAAGGGCGTGGACCTGAAGACGACGCTGCTCGACGGCAAGGCCTTCGACCGCGTGCTGCAGTACGTGCGGCGGGAGAAGCCGTGGCTGCTGGTCCTCGGTCGCATCGGCGTCCACTCCGACGACGAGATGGACATCGGGTCGAACACGGAAAATCTGCTTCGGCTCGCGAACGTGAACGTGCTGCTCTCGAGCGGGAAGCACGTCCCGGCCACGGACGTGAAGGCCGCGGCTTCGATCGTCTGGACCGACGAGGCCAAGAAGCGCATGGAGAGGGTGCCGGTGCACGTGCGGGGCATCGCGCAGACGGCGATCCACCGCTACGCGATGGAGCGCGGCCACTCGGTCGTCACGAACGTCGTGATCGACGGGGCCGTGGGTGCGATCCTGCCGGAAGGGGCCGTGCGGGCCATGGGGATCTCGGCGGAGCGGATCGCGCTGGCGCGCGCGAGCTTCGGCGACGAGGCGACCTGGATCTGCGACCACTGCGGCCACTCGGTACGGGGCGAGCGGCCGGCGACGTGCTCCGTGTGCGAAGGACCGGGAGAACGCTTCACGTCCGTGGATCGGCGCGCGATCGAGACCCTGTCGCCGCTGGAGGGCGGCCTGGAGGAGGAAGAGGCCTTTGACGGCGTGAAGCTCAAGTGGACGACCGAGGCGCGGCTTGCGCTCGGCCGGATCGAGAACGGGTACGACCGGCGGCGATTGAAGGCCCGGCTCGAGAAGACCGCGCGGGTGCGGCGGCTGGAGGTGATCACGAAGGAGGAGGTCGAGCGCGGGTCGGGGGACCTCGCGGACGAGCCGGCGGTGAGCGGCGGGGGTGCGAAGGCCGGGGCGGCGGGCGTGGGTGCGGCCGCTGCTGCGGCGAGCGCGTCGGCTGGGACTTCGAGTTCGGCGGCAACGGCTGCTGCACCGACGGCGGTGGACCCAGCCGGCGGCGGCGGCGCGGGGACGGGCTCGGGCGCCGTCTGCCCGTTCGCGGTGGCAAAGTCGCACGCCGGCGCGAAGGCCGGCGCAAGCGTAGCGGCGCCGGCGACCGCAACCGCGGCAGCAGCCGCGGAGGTGACTGGGACCGTGAGTGGTTTGGTCTGGGACGACGACGCGCGTGCGCGCCTGGAACGCGTACCGCAGGGATTCATGCGCGACATCACGCGCGACCGGGCCGAGGCGCTGGCGGGGGTCTCGGCGGCTGCCGCTGCGAGTGCTGCGGGCGCTGCCGGCACGGCGACCCACGTCACGCTCGCGACCGTCGAAGAGTCGATCCGGCGCGGCCTCGAGGAGATGAAAGCCATGGTCAGCGGCCAACGTCCTAACGGGGACGCGCAGTCGCGGCCGCCCGCCACGCCGTAAGGGAGTCCTCGGTTTGCGTGGTCGGCCCGCGCGCTGCACTCTCGCCCCGCCCCGAGTTGCGGCGCGGCGCGGCGCGGCGCGATCCGAGTTGCGTCTTGGGCCTGGCCCTTCGCGACCTGACTTCCCGCTGGGTCGTTCGATGTCGCGCCCTTCCTTGTGGTGCAGGGCTTCCGGCCTGCACCGATGGGACGCCCCGTAGGAGAATCGCCGGGCGTTTGGAGTGCGGGAGCGGCCAGAGGAAGTCGGGGAGGAGGATCCGACGTTCCGGGCGAGAGCGGGGGCCGGGCGGACGCCCTGCACCACAATGTCTCGAGGCCGGCGGCGGCGGACAACATCTTGAGTACCGCTCCACGGAAGTCGGTGACCAATAGCCGAAGGCAAGTTCGGCCGCCCGCGCGGCGCGCGAGCGAGGCGTAGTAACGGAGAACTACGTCGAGCGAGCGCAACGAAGCAGGCGGCCGAAGTCGCCGAGGAAATTGGTCGTCCAATTCTGTGGGGCGGTACTGAATGGCCGCCTTCCCCTGCTCGGGCTGCGCTGCACCGGTTCGCCGGCATCGCGCGGCTCATCCCACCCTGAAGTTGCGGGCCCCGCGGTCCCGGCCTTCCCGCCCGCGCCGAGACCCCGGGGGCGCCCCCGGTGTTTTCGTGGTGGCCCCTCAAGTCGCCCGCCGTCCTCCGTCGATATAACCTTGCGGCGGCATTCTGTCCGGCGGAGGCACTGGCGATGGAGCTTCTCGAGACCCTGTCGGCGGCCATGCTCGATCACCGGCTCTTGGTGGTTGCGCTGCAGCTCTTCGCCATCGCCGTCGCCTCCTTCGTGCTCGCGCCCATCCTTTGGCCGGGCGCGCCCGCCCTCCTCGGCATCGACCGCCTGCTCGCCCACTTCGGGGGGCGGCGGCGCCGGTTCGTCCCCCCTGGTTTCATCGGCTCCCTCACCGGCCTCTTCGTATACGGCACCTTGCTCTGCCGCGGCTGGCTCCGCGTGCCCGTTTCGCCGCCGGAGTGGGCGGTCGCCGCGCTGAACGTCTGGGTCGTCGCCGCCTTCATGAGCCTCCTCCTCGGCGACGAGCGCCGCTTCTTCGCAGGGACGCTCTCCTCGTACGCGCTCATCGCCTCCCTGACCGGCATCCTCGTCGGCACGCGCGAGGTGATCGGCTACTCCATGCTCTGCGTCGTGGCGATCGGCGGCTTCAACCTCACGAACGTCTCTTGGAAGCTCGGCGGCCTCTCGCTGCCGTTTCTCTTCGCGGCCGTCGGCAGCTTCCTCGCGCAGAACGGGGAGCTGCTGGAGCGACTGGTCGCCGCCTGCCGTCCGGCGACGGGGACGGGCTGAGGTCGGGGGCCATGCGAGCTTGGGGCGAGGCCGCCTACGGCACGCGGTTCCAAGGGGCCTCGCGCCCTCACCTTTCGCTTGCGTTCCTCCCGAGGCGCGGATAGGCTCCAGGAGAGAGAATCCAAGTTCCTTCGGGGCCCGAGGAGTGACCCGCCGCCTCGCAATTTCGCTGAGGACGGTCCACCGCCGCCATGCAACGCTTCGCCCGAGTCCCCGCCGCCGCCCACTCCCCCACTCCGGCTTCGGCTCGCTCCCGCACCCTCGCCCTCGCCTTCCTCGCGTGCCTCTTGGCCTGCGCCGCCGGCTGCGAGCGCACGGCCCCACCGGTCGTGCCGCCGCCCCTCCGGATCGGGTACAGCGATCACCCGAGCTGCTGGCCCGTCCTCATCGCGCTCGACCGCGGCTTCTTGCAGCGCGACGACCCCGAGGTCCAGGTCGTCCGGACCGCCTCCCTCGCCCGCGGAATCGAGGACCTCCTCGAACGAAAGCTGGACGGCAACCTCCAGGCGCTCTGCGACATCCTCCCCGCGGCGTCCGCGGGCGTCCCCCTCCTCGTCGGCGCAGTGCTCGCCGAGGCGGGCCGCCTCGAGGCGATCGTGGCCGCGCAAGGCGTCGAAGGGCCGGCGCAGCTCGCCTCGACCGAGATCGCCGTGGAGGCCGGCTCCCACCAGCTCGTGAGCCTCAAGGGCTGGGCGCTACGAGCCGGCATCGCCCCGGGCACGCTTCGCTGCCTGGACGAGCGGCAGGAAGACGCGTTCGCCGACCTCCTCGCCGGGCGCGTCCGCGCCGCCGTCCTCAGCGAGCCGCTCCTCGGGCGCGCGCAGGCGGCCGGCCTGCGGACCTTCCCTTTGTCCCGTGACGACCTGCCCCCGGTCGTGCATGTCCTCGCCGTGCAAAGGCCCGCCGCCGAAGGAAGAAACCCGGCGCTCCGGACTTTCGTGCGCGCGTGGCGGCAGGCCGTGGCCGCGCTCGCGTCCGAGCCGGGCAAGTCCCTGCCGTCGCTCTCCGCGCGCACGGGTCTCCCGGAGGACGAGGTCCGGCGCACGCTCGCGGCCGTCCACTTCGCGTCCGTCGACGAGGAACGCGATGCCTTCGGCGACCCGGGCCGCCCGTCGACGCTCGAAAAAAACTACGCGCTCATCGCCGAGGTCCACCGGTCCGAGCGCTGGCTGCTCTCGGTGCCCACGCTCCGGGAAGTGCTCGACCCCGCGCTCCGGATCGAACGCTAAGCGCCCGCGCAAAAATAACTGCGCAGATTCGGACCTCGAGGCTCCTGGGGGAGCGGCCCTCTGGGCCGCGCCCCCAGGCATCGGTCGATCCACGGAAATGTAAAGTAATTCTTGCGCGGGCGCTAACAGCCCGTGGACGAACTTCGGACACAGTCGTCAACTCCGGCACGGCGGGTCGTACGCCGTGCGGACGCTCGCGCGGGCCGGCCTGCGCCCCCAGGCCTCGTGTCTGGGCTTCGGCAACAGGCCGCTAGCGCGCAGGCAGGCCGCAAGCAGGCAGAAAAACAAGGTCGGAGGCCACGCTTGAAACTCGGGCTTCAAGGCAAGTACGCGCTCTCGATCCTCGTCCTCTGCCTCCTCACGGCCGCCGTGCCCACCTGGAGCGCGTATCGCTGGACGAAGGAGGCCATTCGCAACGGCGTGCAGGAACGCTTCGCGCGTTCGGCGGACCTCATTCACACCCGCCTGCAGGCCATCCTCCTCGAGCGCGTAGCCTCGCTCCAGCTCCTCGCGGACATGCGTGGGATCCGCGACGCGGACGCCTCGACCGCGGTCAAGGAAGAGGCGCTGCGCGGCATCGCGCGCGGCGCGCGGCAGTTTCGCCGCATCGCCGTCAGCGACGCGAAAGGCAACCTCGTCGCCTCCACCGATCGCGTCGGCGGCCGAGAGGGAGACGCGCTCTGGTTCCGCCACTGCATTCTCGGCCGCACCTACGTCTCGGACGTCCACTACTCGCCGCTCGACCGGGGCATGGTCCTGACGCTCGCGATCCCGGTCCGGGAGGGGAACGAGCCCCCCACGGGGGTGATCCTGGGCGAGCTGGACATGCGCAAGGTCTGGTGGTTCGCCGACCCCGACGCGAACGGCCGCCCGCTCGAGGTGTTCCTCGTGAACACGAACGGGCGCGTGGTCGGCCACTCGTTGCGCGAGCGCGTGTTCGAAGACTTCGGCGAGCACCCCGCGGTGCGGCTCGGCAAGTCGGAAATCCCCAAGACCCGCCTCTTTCAGGACTCGGCCGGGATCGAATGGCTGTGCTCCTACCTGCCCGTGCAAGGCGAGTTCCACCCCGCCGAGACCCAGTGGTGGCTTCTCGTGCAACAGCCGGCGGCCGGCGCGTTCTCCGAGGCCGCGCGGCTCGGCACCTGGCTCGGCCTGCTCTCCATCGCCATCGTGCTCGTGGCCGTGTGGCTGTCCTTCGTCGTCGGCGGAAAGCTGGTCGAGCCGATCCGGCGCCTGCGCGACGGCGTCGGCCGCGTCACGCGCAAAGACCTCTCCGGGCGGGTGGACGTCCGCACGCACGACGAGGTCCAGGACCTGGCCGAGGACTTCAACAAGATGTCGGACAGCCTGCGCGAGTCCTACGCGACGCTCGAGCGCAAAGTCGACGAGCGCACCCGGGAGCTGGCGGACGCGCTCTCCTCCTCCGCGGAGGTGGCGCGGCAGCTTGGGGTCGTCAATCAATCGACGCGCGAAATGACGCAGTTCCTGAAGCAGGAACCGGTGCTCGCGACCGCCGCGTCCGCCCTGGTCACGGGCTTCGGGGCGCGTGAGGCGCGCGTGTGGCTGTTGGGCCCCGGCGACCGGTGCTCGACCTGCCCGCATGCGCGGGTCTGCCCGGACCGGACCCAGTGCCTCCACCTCGCCGCGTCCGCGCCCAACGACGTCCCGCCCACGCCCGACGTCGAGCGCATTCCGATCGGCCTTTTCGGCCCGGGCAAGGTCGCCGTGGACTCCCAGGTCGCCACCCAGGCGCGGACCGAGTCGGGGCGGCCGGAGACGTGGATCGGTCTGCCCCTGCTCGTCGGCTCGCGGCTGCTCGGGGTCCTGGGCGCGACGGCGCCGCGCGTCGTGTCGCACGACACGGTCGACATCCTCCGCTCGTTCGCGCACCAGACCGCGGTCACGCTCTCCGACGTCCGGCAGCTCGAGGCGGCCACGATCCAGATGCACAAGCTCAACCACATCATCGAGTCCATCGGCGACGGCGTCTTCACGACGGACGAAGCGGCGCGGATCACGTCCTGGAACTCGGCCGCGGAGCGGATCACGGGCTTCGGCCGCTCGCAGGTCCTCGGGCGGCTTCCGGGCGAGGTGCTCGGCGGGCCGCCGGACACCTCGTCCGACACCTCCGTGACGCGCCGCGTCACCGGCGCCGCGACCGTGGAGCGCTTCGAAGGCAGCGCCGCGGGCGGGCGCCGGGTGCAGCTCGCCGCCTGCCGCTCCCCCATTACGGACGCGTCCGGGCACTCCGTCGGCACGGTCGTCGTGTTTCGCGACATCACGCGCGAGGCGGAGATCGACCGCATGAAGACGGAATTCATCTCGACCGTCTCGCACGAGCTGCGCACGCCGCTCACGTCGATCAAGGGGTACGTGGACCTCATCCTCGGCGGCGACACGGGGGACGTGAACGACCTCCAGAAGGAGTTCCTCGAGATCGTCGGCCAGAACACGACGCGGCTCGCGAACCTCATCACCGACCTTCTGGACATCGAGAAGATCGAGAGCGGCAAGATCACGATGCGCCGGGAGCGGCTGGACCTGAGCCGCATCCTGCGGGACGTGACCGCGACCTTTCGCGTGATGGCCCAGAACAAACAGCTCGCGCTGGAGTCCCGGATCGCCGAAGGGCTGGAGATCCTGGGGGACCGGGACCGGCTGCTGCAGGTCGTGTCGAACCTGGTCTCGAACAGCATCAAGTACACGAAGCAGGGGCAGGTCTCGCTCGCCGGCGAGCAGGGGGAGGGCGTGGTGCGGGTGCGGCTGCGCGACACGGGGGTCGGGATCGGCGCCGAGGACCAGAAGAAATTGTTCACGCGCTTCTTTCGGGCCGACAATGCCTACGCGCGGGAGGTGGGGGGGACGGGGCTGGGGCTTTCGATCGTGAAGGCGATCGTGGATCAGCACGGCGGCGAGATCTCGCTCACGAGCGAGCTGGGCCATGGCTCGGAATTCCTGCTTACGTTCCCGTCGCTGCCGTCCGAGGAGGCGATGGCGACGCTGGGCACGGAGAAGGAGGCGCGTGTGCTGGTGGTCTACGACGACCCGCGGATGGCCGACCAGGTCACGGCCTTCGCGCGGTCGCTCGGGTGCCTGCCGAAGGTGCTGCGCCGGGGCGCGGACGCGCTGCGTGCGGCGCGGGAGGAGCGACCGGACCTGCTGGTGCTGGACGTGAAGATGCCGGACATGGACGGCTGGGACCTGCTCGCCCACGTGCGACGCGACCCGGAGACGCGCAAGGTGCCTGTGCTCTTCGTCACGGAGGGCGAGGTGAGCGAGGTGCCGGCGCGGCAGGGCTATCAGGAATACCTGGCGCGTCCGGTGTCGGCCGAGCGCCTGCACTCGGCCGCCGTGCGGGCGGCGACGCGCGGCGGGCGCTGCCTGGTCGTGGACGCGGACGCGGCGGCCGTGGAGCTGGCGAGGTCCACGCTGGTCACCGCGGGCTTCGACGTGCAATCGGTCGCGACGAGCGCGCTCGCGCTGCGCTGGTTCGGCGGCGGCCGGCCCGCGCTCGTCCTGCTCGCCCTCGAGGCGCTCGGCGAGGCAGGTTCCGCGGACCGCTCGCTCTTGCTGGACGAGATGGAGCGGCAAAGCGTGCCGGTGCTCTTTCTCGGCGAGGCGGCCCGGATCGGCGACGCGCGCGAGCGCGCGCGGCTCTTGGGCGCGGCGGGACTCGTGAGCCGCTCCGAGGGCATGGAGCGCATCCTCGCGGCGATGCGCGGGGCTTTGCGCCGGGGGCGGCCGGATGCGGCGGCGGTGGCGGGCATGACGGCCGCAACGGACGGCGCGGCGTGAGGCTCCAGAAAGGCGCGTGAAGCGGGTGCTGGGCCGCGTGCTTTTGTGAAACCGGGGTGGACCGCAGCTGAGCGGCTCTGACGGAGGTCCTCGTGTTCATGGGAGTTACTGAACACCATGCCTAGGATTTTCGTTAGCTACAGGCGGCAGGACTCATCATTTCGCACCGCGCGTCTCGGGGATGCCTTGGTCGCCCGTTTTGGGCAAGCTCAGGTGTTCATGGATGTGGACTCAATCCGTGCCGGCGACGACTTCGTCGGTGCGATTGAGAGAGAGATGAGCGCCTGCGAGGTCGTCCTTGCAATCATCGCGAACGACTGGCTCGCTTGTGCGGACCCATCCGGCCGTCGTCGACTCGACGACCCTCACGACTACGTGCGGTTGGAGCTTGCCGCCGCGTTGATTCAAGGGAAGCGGGTGATTCCGGTCCTTCTGCAGGGTGCCAGGATGCCGAGTATGCCGGACCTTCCAGCACCTCTGGCGCCCTTGGCATTGCGGAATGCCATTGACGTCGGCGACGAAGATTGGCCCGAAGACGTACGCCGGCTGCTGGATGCAATTGCGACTCAAGTCGAACCGCGTGAAAATCGGGGGGGCCCTCCGATTGAGCTGGGGCGGAAAATCCGAGAAGAACCTGATGAGGCGGCCGAGTCTTCAACGGGCCAGGAAGGGGTTCGCAGTGAGCCAAGGCGTACGGTTGGCAAGTTGAAAAAGTTTGTCCGCGGCCTCACTTTGGTCTTTCTGGTGTGGCTAGCCATGGTGGCTGGTGGAGGCTTACATGAGGTCTCTAGGTCTCCCTGGCGCTTCCAGGATTCGGCTTCAGCCCAGCTCACTGCCTGCGGCGCACTCGGCGCAAGTGTACTATTGATGACGTGGCTGTTGTGGAAGTGGAGGCCACGGCGGTAGCGACAATCGTTCTGACCCTGAGGCCCGTGGAACCTGACCTGAATCCTGTCTTGTGTCTTGCTTGAGGAGTGCGTGCAAATGTCTAGGAGGCTTCAACATCGATCCTGGGCGTGCGTCTCGGAGTGAAGTGATCCTAACCGTTCACCACCGAGACACGGAGGCACGGAGAGTTCACGGAGGACTTTCTTTTGATTCCACGTTCTCTCCGTGTATCCTCCGTGCCTCCGTGGTGAAACGCGCATACCGCTGAGCGGTTACAAAAAACCTACTGAAACGAAACTGAAGCCCAACTAGCCCCATGACATAACCAAGTGGGCCCTGACCCGAGAAGTGGTTTTCTCTCGCCGCTGAAGAGAGGATCCCCCGATGAGGATGTTCGCGCACATGGAGGACTCGATTCCGTTCCTCACCCTCTTGTTCTTCGTCGCCTGCGGCCTGCCCGCCGACGCGGACGTCGGACCCACGCCCGTGCGCGGCGTGATGCTCGGGCCGCGCACGGAGAGCGACGTGCGGCTCGCCGCGGAGGAGGTCACGCTCCGTTTGCGGCGCGATCGCTGCGAAGTGACGGCCGAGTTCTCGCTCGAGAATGAAGGCGCCACGAAGGAAATCGAGGTCGGCTTCCCGGACGCGGGCACGGTCGACGGCCCCAGGGACAGCCAAACGCTCCTCCGCGACCTCCAGGTGAAGGTCGACGGCAAGGCCGTGGTCCCCGCCTACCGGCCGGATCCGCCGAGCCAGGACGGCCAGGTCTCGTTCCGAGGCTGGAGCGTGTTCCCGGTCCGGTTCGCGCAGGGGGCGCGGACCGCGATTTCGGTCGCGTACTGGACTCCGCCCCAGCCGGTGGAACGGCTCGCGCTGCTCCCGACCTGTGCCGTGCTCTACGTCCTGCGCACGGGCGCCGCGTGGAAGGGGACGATCGGCCGCGCGCGCGTGGCGCTTCGACTTGAGGACGGCCTCACGCGCTCGCACCTGCGTGGGCTCACGCCGGCGGGCGCGCGCGAAACGGACGACGGCTATCTATGGGAGTGGACCGACCTCGAGCCGGCCGAGGACGTGCAGGTGCGCTTCGTCACGCGGGACGCCGGGGAACTGCTCGCCGTGCTCTCGCGCCAGGTCCGCGAAGTCAAGAACGACGCCGAGGAGGTGGAGCTGCGCTGCGAGTTGGACGAGTGCGCGCGGCTGTGTAACGACCACGAGGTGGTGGTGGCGCAGTGCGACTGGTTCCTGGCTCGCGAGCAGGCGCTGAAGGCGCCGGTCGTTCCTTTCTCCGTGCAGCGCAAGGAGCGGAAGTGGCTGCCGTGGGAGCTGCGCAAGGCGCGCGCCCTCGCAGCGTCGGGGAGCGCCCAGGCGGCCCTGGAGTGCGCGGCGACCGCGATCCCGCGGTTGCGGGAGGTGCTGGCGGACTATGACGCGATGTTGAAGACGAACAACGCGGGCCCGGTGCAGGCGAAGTACCGCACGCACGACACGATGATCGACTGGGCGGGGGCGCGGAGCGGGCTCGCCGAGCTGGAGAAACTCATGGAGGGACGATGATCGTCCGATGCCTCGCGTGCGAGGGGCTCTTCGAGGGGAGCGACGACTCGGAGGAGAAGGGGGAACTCTGTCCAGCGTGCGCCGGGACCTCGGCACCAGCCGCGGGAGCGGACTTTGGGCCATCGAAGATCCGCGTGCGATGCCCGGCGTGCGGACTCGAAAGGGGCGTACCTGTCTACCGGCAGGGCGAGAACATCCGATGCGCCCAATGTCGCGTGTTCTTTCCCGCTGCGCCCGTTCAGACGGAGAAGCTGCCGGAGCCGTCACTGGAGGACGCGGGCGACGTGCCTGCCGGCGAGGCCTCCACCGGTGCCGGATTGGCCGGTGCGCCCCCGCCTGAGTCGCTTCCGGTGCCGCGCCTATCCGCCACGGAGTTGCCCGACGGTGCAGCCGCGAGCTACGCGCTCAGCGCTTCCGGCCTGTCCATCACGGGACGGGACTCGCCCCTATGGCGACTCCGCTGGGCGGCTCCCCTGCTCCTCCTGCCGCTCGCGTGGGTTGTAGTCTCTCCGCCGGAGTCCGCCGGCGATCGGCTGAGGCCTTTGCTGCTCCAGCACCCGGACATAGCGGAGTTGCTGGTCCAGAACCCTCCCCGGGAGGCGTTTTTCCCGCTCCTGCCCGACCGGCGGGTCCCCGGGGCCTTCCTGGCGTACGACTCCTGGGCGCACTTCGCGCTGGCGGCAGCCGCCGCCGTGCTGGCTCTTCTCTACCTGGGTATGGCGTGGCCTCGGGGGCGGGCCCCGCTTCGCCACCTTGTGGGAGTCTCCGCCCTTACTGCAACCGCCGGCTGCATGCTGGTGTTCGCGATTCAGTTTGTCGCAGAGGTCATGCGACACATGAACGTGGTCGGGGGTGGACTCCTGACCCTCATCCTCGCCCTCCTCAAGTTCATCGGGCTTGGGTACGAGCGAGCACTCGATCCGGACGCAGGTTTCTTGGAGAGCTTCGCCGGTTTCACCATCGGGGCCGGTCTGTGCGAAGAGGTCTGCAAGCTCCTGCCGGTCGTCGTCCACTTGAGGAGCGCGGAAAGACCCCTGGATTGGAGAGGCACGGCCGCTTGGGGGCTGGCCTGCGGACTTGGCCTTGGCATTACGGAGGGCCTGCTCTACTCGTCCGACCACTACAACGGAGTCGAGGTCGCCGGGGTCTATGCCGTGCGGTTCGTGTCCCTCGTGTTCTTGCATGGGGTGTGGACCGGAATCGCAGCGCTGAGATTGTACAGAAGTCCCGGCACGATTCTGGGTGTCAGCGCGTGGTACGAGTGGATCCCCGCGATCCTCTGGGCGCTCGTTCCCAGCGCGGGCATGCATGGGTTGTATGACACGCTGCTCAAGAAGGAGCACACGGTGCTTGCGTTGGGAATCGCCGCCGTGAGTCTCGCCCTCTTCCTTCGGCAATATGAGCGGACCCGCGCGCGCCAGCGCCTCGCGGTTGCGCGCCTGCCGACGCGGGCGGTCGCCCAGGGGTAGGACGCCGGAGGAGCGGCCAGCGGCGAAAGTTCCAGGGGGTGGGGGCCTTGACTCCCGGCCCGCGCCAGCAACCCGCGCACGTCAGGTCGACCCGTCGGTGGCGAGTGGGTGGAAGAACGCCTCGAGACCGCTCCCTCACGCTCGCGGTCCGGTGGCCTGTCGCCACGGCGTTGCGGAAATGGGTTTTCATTGACGCGCCCCCCGGCGAAGCGGTCTAATCGAGAACCGGATCCGTCGGCGACAGAGCCCCCCGCCCCCCCACGGCAGCATGGAAGGATCACCCCCACGCCATGCCCGCTCCCCTGATCCTCGTCTCCGGCAGCGACACGATGCTCGTTGCGCGTATCCAGCGCGACCTCGAGTCGAAGCAGTTCGGCAACCGCCACATCGTCGACGGCCTGGAGGTCTGGCGGGAGGTCAAGGAACACGGCGCCGACCTGCTCATCGCGGACATCCACACCCCGGGGCTCGACGGTTTCCAACTCTGCCGCCTCCTCGGGGGCGAGGCCGGCCCCGGCCTCCCGAAGCTGCCGGTCATTCTCGTGTCCCCCGCCTACCACGATGACATGGTCGCGCAGATCGCGCGCGCGGTCGGCGCCTGGCAGTGCGTGCAAGGGCCGCTCGAGGCCGTGAATTTCGCGGACCTCGCGGCCGGCGCGCTTTCCCCCCACCCCGTCGCGACTCCGGTCGCCGACGCGGGCCGTCGCCGCGCCCGCCTCGTCCTGGCCGAGGACAGCCCCTCCATCCAGAAGATGCTCTCCTTCTACCTCGGCCGCCAGGGATACGAAGTCGTTGCCGCGCTGGATGGCGAGGAGGCGGAGGCGCGCATCAAGGAAGCCACGCCGGATCTCCTCCTCGTCGACTACCACATGCCCAAGAAGGACGGCCTCGAGGTCGTGCGGTGGGCGCGCCAGAACCGCCCGCAGATGGCCATCATCATGATGACCGCCCACAGGTCCGAGGACTTCTTCGTCGAATTGCTGCGCGCGGGGGTCGATGACTTCGTACAGAAGCCCTTCGAACCCGCCGCCATCGGCCCCATCGTCGAGGTGGCCCTCCGCAAGGCCAGCGTGAGAAACGTCGATTTGCAGTTCCGCGAAAAGGCCATCGAGCTCGTGCAAGTCCATCAGCGCGTCGTGCGCTCCGAGCGGCTCGCGGCGATCGGCGAGATCGGCCTCGCGGTCCGGCACGAAATCAACAACCCGCTCACCTCGCTCCTCGGCCAGGCCGAAATGCTCCTGGCGGGGCGGGCCCCCCTGACCGAGGACGCGAAACGCCGCGTCCAGACGATCCACGACATGGCGATGCGGATCAAGACCATCGTCCAGCGTCTCGAGGACATCAAGGAAGCCCGCACCGTCCCCTACCTCGAATCGTCGCGGATGACCGACCTCCATGGCCCAGATCCTGCTCGCTGACGACGAACCCCCGATCGCGCGGCTGCTCGAATTCAAGCTCCGGAAGCTCGGGCATCAGGTGACCGCCGTGGGCTCGGGTCTCGACGTACTTGCCCGGCTCGAACAGGGCGCCAGGCCGGACCTGGTCCTCCTCGACTGGATGATGCCCGGCCTCGACGGCATCGGGACGCTCCAGCGGCTCCGCGCCGACCCGCGCTTCGCGCACATCCCCGTCGTCCTGGCGACCGCCAAGGGGCAGGAGCGCGACCTCGAGGAGGGCCTGGCGCAGGGCGCACGCGCCTACGTCGTCAAGCCGTTCGACTTTCCCTCGCTCATCGCCTGCCTCGACAAGATCTTGAGTGGGGAAAAGGGGCCGGCGGCCGAGTGAAGGGAGAATGGAGATTTGAGATTTGAGATTTGCGCGTCGGGCGGCAAGGCAAAACCGAACCGCGAGCGTGAGCGAGCGGTCCCGCGGCGTGCACACGCAACGCCGGGTTGCAGCTCGCCCCGCGAGTTCGAGCAATGACCCGAACTGAGGCTAAACTAGGCCGTGGGCGGCAAGTGGCTAGATCATGGCTCCGCGTCCCCGCTAGACGCGAGCGGGATTTGAAATTTGAAATTTGACTTTTTGCAGTTTGAAATTCGGGCCGACCGCGTGGGTCGAAGGTGAGACTTTTACACAGAGACGCGGAGACGCAGAGGCCGGGTGCGGAGTCCACCGTCCTCTACCGGCGATGATTTCCGGCAAGCCACGGAGAGATCGGTTTTGGCTTCACTTCGGCTTGTTGTTTTCAAGCCCCTCCTCCAAGCATACTCGCAGGAGTTCCGTACCCTTGCCGATACCCGTCGGGCCCCGGGCGCTCGGAGTCCCGTCGGCGGGATCGGAGCCGGGGGCTGCCGCGGATATGCCGAGGCCGCTCCCTCACGGTCGCGGTTCCGATTTTCCCAGGCGTGGGACGCGAGTCGCCGGGCCGCACGCCGTTGCTGGGGGGACGACTCGCAGGACAGAATTCAGTAAGGAAGCGAAACCATGAGCGCGAACCCGCTGCCCCCGCTTGCCCGCGTCTTCAGCCTCAGCGTCTCGGCCCTGCTGCTCTTCGCGCTGACCGCCTCCGCGGGACCGCGGCCCGGCGGCGGCGGCAGGCCGGGCGGCAGGCCCGGCGGCGGTACGAAGCCGGGTCGCCCGCAGCCCTCGCTGCCGAATCCCTCGGACAGCCGGCGCTCGACCTCCGAGCGCGTGTCGCAGCTCTTGCAGGGCGGCTCGCCGTCGGCACAGGACCTCTCGCAACTCCTCGGCGAGGGCAGCACCGGCGGCTTCCCGTCGCGCTCCTCGAGCCGTTCGGGCCTCTCCGCGCAGCTCTCCCAGACGCTTGCCGGCAAGAAGCTCACGAGCGCGCAGGCCGCGGCCGTGTCCGAGGCGCTGGCCGCGGCCGCGAATCCCGACGGGCTGTCGAAGGAGGAGCTGTCCGCAAAAAAAAGTCAGCTCTCCGCGACGCTCAAGCAGGCCGGCGCGAGCGAGGAGGCGGTCGCCAAGGTGACCGCGGCTTTCGACCAGGTCGTGAGCGACCAGCAGCAGGCGAACTTGAAAAAGCTGGGGTCGGACCTGCAGGCGCTCCAGGGGGACAGCGAAGTGACCGACGCGCAGGTGCAGGCGTTGAAGTCCAGCCTGCGCGCGATGGCCGATGGCGCGACCAAGCCGAGCCAGGAGAGCGTGAACAAGCTGGCCACGGATCTCTCCGCCGCACTGGACGACGGGAGTCTCTCGACCAAGGAGCAGGCGCAGCTCGTCTTCGACCTGCAGACGGTGTTGAACAGCGCCCACATCCCGCCGGCGGAGGTCCAGGCCGCGATCGCGGACGCGCAGGCGATCCTGAAAGCGTCCAACGTGGACTCGTCGGATGTGCAACTCATCGCGTCCGACCTGCAGGCGATCTATGCATCGATGCCCCATCCGGTGAAGTAGTGTGTCCAGGGGCACGGGTTTACGAATTATCTTGATCCCCTACCGAGGGGGCCTGTAGACTGTCGTCTGTCGCGAGACGGCAGCCCCTCCCGTCGTCAAGGTGCGCGTGTCAACTGCCTTTACGAAACGGGGCTCGGCAGGACTTGCCCTGCAACGGTATCGCGTAATACATTGTTTCTGAGCGACTTGCGCGACAATGAGAAGGAACTGTTGGGCGCTCGCTCTGGCGCGACAATTGCTTCTTTGACCCTTCAAGGACTTGAAGGAGGCACGCATGCGACGGACAAGAGCGGATCGGCGACCGAAGTACGCCGGCTGCCGAGGGCAGGAGATGACGGAGTATGCGATCGTGACCGCGTTCGCCATCATCGGACTTGTGGGTGTGCTGGCGGCCTTCGAGGACGCGATCATACAGCTTTGCAAGACGTCGTCGTCGCTCGTGACCATGGACTTCCCCTAGGCATTCGGCTCCGATGGACAGCGATCCGCCTTCCGGACGCACGACACGCGGACCCCCATAAATCCCTCGGTGAGCGCGATGGACGAGGCACCCAATCCCGAGCTGGTGCTCTTCTATGTAGGGCTGTTCCGCGTGGTGAGCCTGTTCGCGCTCATCGTCGCGGCCGCCTACGCGGACGTGGCGCATGGGCACATTCCCAACTGGCTGACCCTCCCGGCGGTGGCAATCGGTCTTCTGACGAGCTTCTGGAATGGCGACCCGAGCGAGGCAGGTCCGCGCGTGGTTCAGAGCGCGGTCGGCGCGGGTCTCGGGTTCGGCATCCTCTCGCTGTTCTACCTTCGGAATCAAGTTGGCGGCGGCGACGTGAAACTGATGGCCGCGGTGGGATCGTTCCTCGGCTTCCCCCTGGTAGTGACGGGGATGGTGTACATCTCGATCGTCGGCGCCTTGCTGGCGTTTGCCATCTCGATCCGCGAGGGCCGACTGCTCGCCAGCCTGCGCGGCCTACCCGGGGCCTTCCTGCTGCGAGGCGGCACTCTCGCAGCGGCCACCGCCGGGGCTGCGGGGACTGCGGGTGCGCCGGAGGCTACAGGGCCGGGAGCGGCGTCACCCCCACCGCAACCCTCTCCTCTGGAGCTGGAGAGGGCAGGGGTGAGGGCCACTCCACCCCCACCCCCTCCACCCTCGCTCGCCCCGCCCCCGCCCCCCAACAAACCCACCATCCCCTTCGCCGTCGCAATCGCGGGCGGCACGCTCTGGACCTGGATCATTTATGCGCCTGGAGCAGCGGCCACCCTCTCCCGCTAGCGACCGGCTCGTCGGAGGATCGCCCATGACTCGAAGGACCCGCCTCATGCCCCGCAGGGCGGAACACGGCGCCGCGCTGGTGGAGTTCGCGGTGGTCTTTCCCGTGCAGCTCTTTGTCGTGCTCGGCATCCTCCAGCTCGCCCTCGCCTTCGGCGCGCAGCAGGTCGTGCAGTACTCGTCGTACTGTGCGGCCCGCGCCGCGATCGTGAACGGCCCGGACGGCAACGTCGCCCAGCAGGCTGCGGACAAGGCGAGCCAGCTCGCCCTCTTGCCGGTGACCTGGGCTCCGCTGCTCAACGCGCAGGATGCCCAGTCCCTGGCGACGGAGGTGGCCGGAAAGGCCGGGGATCAATGGAGCGCGGCGAGTTCGCAAACGAGTTCCGTCTCCGCCAAGGCCTCCATGCTCTGGTCTTCGCGTTCGGAGCATCACCTGCTCTTGAAGATTCCCCTCGTGGACCTCTTTCTGACCGGCAACGAGTCCTCGGCCCTGCTGCCCTGGACCGATCCCACGGTCAGCGCCACGGAGGGCGGCTCCAGCGCCCCGACCTGAGGGTCAACGCCCACCGCCGTCGGCGGTTCGACCACGTCCACCGGGTGCGGGATCGACTCGAGCCACCTCCCCCTCCGGCAGGAATCGACGCTCCCGGTGCCGTGGGACAGGTTCTAGTGGAGCTTCAAGGATGATTCTGTGGGTCAGCATCGAGGCGTAGGGGCGGGCCTTGTGCCCGCCCGAATCTCGGATGGGAGGTCCGCCGCAGGGCGCCCACAAGGGGCGCCCCTACGAGAACCCCTCGAATCGAAGTTGAAGGTCCACCAGTACGCTGACCCATGAGTTCGGTTACGTAGTTGGACAGGAGAACAGGATGGACAGGACGATGCTATCCGCATCCCGTTGATCCTGTGATCCTGTCAAAAAGAGGACGTCCGTCATTCAAATTGCGTGATCGTGTACCAGGAGGCAACGTAATGGAAGCGAAGCTGACAGGCGCCTGGAGGCTCGCGCGCGACACGCGCGGCGCGGCGGCGGCCTTTTCGTCGCTAAGCCTCCTCGCCGTGGTCCTGTGCGTCGGCTATTGCATCAACCTCGCGGATGCGACGCACGCGAAGATGCGAACGCAGGACGCGGCGGACGCGGCCGCGTATTCCGGCGGCCGGGTGCGTGGAAACCTGTATTCCATGATGGGCTTCCTCAACATGGGGAAGGCCGCGCTGTATCGCCGCTCCGTCGGCTATCACCTCACGGACGGGCAGGCCCGACTCCTTGGCGAGCTGTACCGGGTGACCGGGGTTGCCGTGGACCCGAACGTCTACGACCCGTCGAGCCCGGCCCTCACGCCCGACGCCTCGCGCAGCGCGTACATGTATGCCAAGCTGGCCGATGACATGCAGTTCTACATTGCCGACCGGTTCACGGACCTCATCGGCAGCGAGACGAAGTGGATCGCGACTGCGAACAACTGCGAGCTGGTGGAGTCCGCGACGGGTCGCTCCCCGCAGTTCATTCGGGAGTGGAACTCCTTCCGCTTCTGGGGTCACCTGATCGACATGGACTTGTGGGAAAAGCCGCCTGGTGTGGAGGGCTGGGGCTTCTGGGACTGCAACATCACCCAGCCCATCCGGTACGTGGACGGCTACGTGGAAGGCAACATCGCCTCCTCGCCTCAATTGGACCTGGATCCCGACAACCCCTGGTTTCCCCTCCTGCGGCCCCCCGAGGTGTTCGTTCCCCAGGTGATCGGCCACGCCTTCCAGTTCGAGCAGAATTCGATCAAGGCCGTCGTGCGTGCGCCGGCGCCGGAGCCGTTGGTGCTGCCGGGCGTGCTTGTGAACCTGAACCCGAACATCACCTGCACCGCCGCGGCCGGTTGCTTCAGCCCGACGATGAAGGACATCGACGCCGGACCGAACCTCTACACGACGGACTTCCGCGGACAGCTCCTCAGCCTCGAGCTCACGGGCTTCCGCGACTGGTTGAAGACCGAAGATCCGCAGCTCGAGGCCAGCACACCCTGGGCCGCGGTGGAACATTAATCCGGTTGGGCCGTCGGGCCAGCGCTGCCCTACCCCGCCGCGCTGGGCGCTTCTCGACACGGCTCCGCGATCCAGCTTGGGAGGACACAGCATGCGACGCTTGCTCCAGGATTGCCGCGGCCAGGGGACCGTGGAGTTCGCCATGATGCTGACCGTGTACGTGGCGATCACGTTCGGTCTCCTCGTGGTCTCCGAGCTGGGGATCGTGGCGAAGCGGGTCCAGACGGAGTCTCGGGTGGTGGCCTGGAATTCCCTCTGCACGGACGACGTGGACGTCGTCGGGGTGAAGTTCCGGCTGGAGGGCTGGCATCCCGGCGAAGTGACGCAGGTGAAGGCCGAGGAGCCGGCGATCACGCCGGAGTCGGTGAAGGACGTCGACGACGGCTCCGAACCGGCGGGGCTGGTGATCCGAAATTGTCTGCGACGCATGGAGGGCACAGTCGCCTTCGAATATCGCCCCCCCTGGAAGCTCGTTTCGGACGATCTGCAGTCCTCGCAGGACTCCATCTGGGAAGTCGCAAGACACCATCAAGTGACCACTCGCTCCACCATCCCGATGCTGCCGCCGAAGAACGAGCGGATCGTCCCGCTGCCCCCGCGGCCGCCCAGCAGCGGCGGCGGCGGGAATTCAAGCCCGCCGCGCAGGTCGAATCCCGATCCCCCGGAGCCCCAGCCGATCCCGTGAATTCGGCGCCGGCGCCGCCTGCCTTATTTCCCTCCCGCGAAGAGAAGAGTGGAGCGACCGCATGAAGAACGTGGTGGCCACCGTCGTGGCGATCGTCCTGGGCCTCATCTCCGTCTTCCTCGTCCATTCCTACATCGAGAGCCGGGTCGGGAAGAAGGTGTCCACGGTCCCCATCGTGGTCGCGGTCAAGGACATCAAGGCCGGCATGACGATCAGCTCCGACCTCTTGGGAGAGAAGCAATTCCCGGTCGGGTCCGTCCCCCCGCACTACGTTCCGACCGACCAGAAAGCCCTCGTCCTCGACAAGGAAATCCTCTTCCCGCTGAAGGCCGGCGACCCGGTCCTGTTCAGCCTTTTCAAGGCCACGGAGGAGCGGATCACGAACCTGATCTCCAACGAGAAGCGGGCCGTCACGCTGCGGGTGAACCCGATCACGAGCGTCGCGCAGCAGATTCGCCCCGGCGACTACGTCGACCTCTATGCCACGGTCAAGCTCTACCCCGAGGCGATCAAGGTGCAGGGCCAGGTGGTCTGGAACCCCGACACGGCCCGGAGCCCCACCACGGTCGAGACGCGGCTCATCCTCACGAAGGTCAAGGTGTTGTCGGTGGACTTCCGCACCAACCGCAAGGTCCTGTCCGGCTACCAGGAGAGCGAGTTGCTCTCGTTCGGCTCGCTCACGATCGAGGCCACGCCCGAGGAGGCCGAGGTGGTGATCTTCACGCAGGCCTTCGCCGAGCTGTGCTGCACGCTCCGCAACCCGTCCGACCAGGGGCACCCGATCCGCATCGCGCCGCTCGATCTCAACATCTACAAGGAGATGATCGAGCACGTGAAGGAGAAGCACGCCAAGCCCCAGTCGACACTCGGCCGCTCCGTGCATGAGACGGTGACGGCCGTCGACAAGCATGGGCGTCCGTCCTTGCTCGGATCCTTCGCTTCGCGCTGCGGCGCTCCGCTCAGGATGACAAGCTGGGAGAACGGGTTTACTGAAAGCATACGGCCCGGCGCGGCCGTGCCCGCGCGGGTCCGGCGGCGCCTGGGCATCCCGCCGCCTCGCCCGCACGAGCGTAGGGGCACGGCGCCGCCGTGCCCTCGGCTCACTCACCCCCAATCGTTGCGCGGGGCCGCGTGCGCTGGTAAAATCCCGGGCGGGGCCGACGTGTCGGGCCCGCCCGTTTCATTTTTCGCGGACGCCGCATGCCCTCGCTCGTCATCCAGGAAAACGGCAACTACCTGGGCAAGGTCAAGATCTCCCGGGAGCGAACGACCATCGGCCGCGACCGGAAGTGCGACTGCTGCCTTGACCGGTCGGGCGTGGCCAAAATCCACTGCGAAGTCTTCCGCTACAACAATCGCCTGATGCTCCGCGACGTCTCCGGCGGCCTCGGCACGATCGTCAACGGCGTCCCCGTCACTTCGCCCGTCCCTCTGGACCCGGGCTGCGAGATCCGACTCGGCGAGCTGGTGCTCATTCTCGAGGACGAGGAGGGCGGGGCCGTCGTGGGCGCGTCGGCCGGCGCGCGCGGCGCCGGGACCCGGGTCGATCCCGCCCGCGTCCTGAGCGAGGAGGAAAAGCTCGCGACGCTTACCGCGATCCGGAAGCGCCTCCATGCCCGACTGCTCCGGGACCGGGCCCTCCAGCAGCTCGATCTCACCGCGGCCGAGGAAAAGGTCCGGGACAAGGCCCGAGGCGTCGCCGACGAGGCCATCCGCGAGATGTCCAATGAGATCCCGGCCTGGATCGACCGGGCCCGCCTCCTCGCCGACGTCCTCGACGAAGTGCTCGGCCTCGGCCCGCTCGAGGAGCTGCTCCGCGACGCGACCGTGAACGAAATCATGGTCAACAACTGGGACCAGGTCTTCGTCGAACGCAGCGGCCTCATCGAGGACACGCCCGCGCGCTTCACCGACAACGAACAGGTCCTGCACGTGATCCGCCGGATCGTCGCGCCCCTCGGCCGCCGCGTGGACGAGTCGAGCCCGATGGTCGATGCCCGGCTCCGCGACGGCTCGCGCGTGAACGCCATCATCCCCCCGCTGGCGCTCAACGGCCCCACGCTCACGATTCGGAAATTCTCGAAGGACCCGTACTCGCTCTCCGACCTCGTCGTCTTCGGCACGCTGTCCGAACACATGGCGCAGTTCCTCAAGCTTTGCGTCGAGAAGCGGAAGAACCTCTTGATCTCCGGCGGTACCGCGACCGGGAAGACCACGCTCTTGAACGCGGTCTCGGGCTTCATTGGGCCGAAGGAACGGATTATCACGATCGAGGACGCCGCGGAGCTGCGGCTGCACCAGCGGCACGTGATCACGCTCGAGGCGCGGCCGCCCAGCGTCGAGGGGACCGGGGCCGTCCCGATCCGGAAGCTCGTGATCAACTCCCTCCGCATGCGGCCCGACCGGATCATCGTCGGCGAGTGCCGCGGCGGCGAGGCCTTCGACATGCTGCAGGCCATGAACACCGGCCACGAGGGGTCGCTGACGACCGTCCACGGCAATGCGCCGCGCGACGCGCTCGCCCGCATCGAGAACATGGTCCTCATGGCCGAGGTGAACCTGCCCTCGCGCGCGATCCGACAGCAGATCGCCTCCGCCTTGCACGTGATCGTGCACCTGCAGCGACTGCCCGACGGCAGCCGCCGCATCACCCACATCTCCGAGATCACGGGCATGGAGGGGGACATCATCACGCTGCAGGACATCTTCGCCTTCAAGGAGCGGGAGCTCACCAAGGACTACAAGATCATCGGCGATTACGTCTATACGGGCGTCGTGCCCAAGTTCTTCGACAACCTGCGCGACCGCGGCGCCTCCTTCAAGGCGATGATGGCGGGCCAGCCGACCGGCTAGAGGACCCTCGACATCGGTCCGGGGGGGGGCGCGACCTGGAGGCAAAGGATCAAGGCTCAATGATCCATGCTCCAGCAAGGCCGAAGGCTCAATGCTCAAGCGGACCCTCGAGGTGAACGCGAGTCTGCGCCGAGCCGCATCGTCAGCGGGCATTCGGAGCCGTGGTCACGCTTGCCGGCGACGCGTTGCGCCTTGAGTCTTGAGGGTAGGTCCCGTAAGAAAATAACTTGCTCGTTTGACGCGCAGGGGGGCGACCAGAATTCTCAATGCTCAATTTTCAAGACTCAGACAAGGCTCAAGATTCAATTCTCAATGACCACCACGGAACGTAGCCCGGGCACGGAATCGCGGACTCTGAGCCTTGAACTTTGAGCCTTGCCTGAAAATTGAGCCTTGAGCCTTGAGCCTTTTCCTGAGGATCTCCCCGGTTTCCGAGCTGCATGAGTTGTTTCTTTACAGGCCCTTAGCTTCAACCCTGATCCTTGAGAATTGAGCTTTGGTTTCGCGATCCAAGGGAGGGCTACCTGACATGGCCACACGCAGGAACCGGACCGCCGAGCGAGCGCGGGCGGCCGCCATCACGTCGGTGGGCGTGCTCGCAGGGGGTGGGGATGCGCCCGGCATGAACGCCGTCATCCGCGCGGTGGTCCGGACCGCGCTCGGCCTCGGGTGGAAGGTCCACGGCATTCGCAACGGCTTCGAGGGGCTCTTGAGCCCTGACGGGGTCCAGCCTCTGGAAGTGGAGTCCATCCGCGGCATCCTCCCGCAAGGCGGCTCCATTCTCGGCGCTTCCGGCCGCGCGAACCCGTTCGAACTTCCCGAGACCGAGCGCGGGAAGACCGGGACCCGCGACGCCTCCGAGCGCGTGCTCGCCAGAGTCCGGGAGCTCGGGCTCGACGCCCTGGTCGTCCTCGGCGGGCAGCGCACCTTCCGGATCGCCCACCGGCTCGCGGAAAAAGGGCTGCCCCTCGTGGGCGTCCCCAAGACGATCTCGAACGACGTCGAGGAGACCGTGATCACCTTCGGCTTCGACACGGCGGTCGCGACCGCGACCGATGCCCTCGATCGGCTCCACACGACGGCGAAGAGCCACGAACGCGTCATGGTGGTGGAGGTGACCGGCCGGGAGACGGGCTGGATCGCTCTCCATGCGGGCATCGCGGGGGGCGCGGACGCCATCCTCATCCCGGAGGTCCCCTTCGACCTGGAGACGATCTGCCGCAAGGTCGACGCGCGCTACCGCGAGCGGCGCAACTTCGCGATCATCGTCGCGGCGGAAGGAGCGACGCCGAAGAGCGGCAAGCTGCTCTCCGTGGGCCCGCCCGAGGCGGGCCGGGACCTGCGCCTCGGGGGCATCGGCGCGTGGCTGGCGGAGCAGCTCGAGCGTCGCACCGGCCGGGAGGCCCGCTCGCTCGCCCTGGGCCACCTGCTGCGCGGCGGCTCGCCCACGACCTTCGACCGCCTGCTCGGCACGCGCCTCGGAGCGGCCGCCGTCCGCCTTCTGGCCGCGGGCGTTCTGGGGCACATGGTCGCCCTCCGTCCGCCCCAGGTCGTCTCGGTGCCGCTCGCGCGCGCCGCCGAGTCGCTGCGCCGGGTCCCGCTCGACGGGGACACCGTGCTCTCCGCGCGCGCGCTGGGGATCTCCTTCGGGGACGAGGGCGTGCACTGAGGTCGTGCGTGGGGACAGGTTCGGCTCTCCAGCACCGAACATCTTGATGGCCAAGCGAGGACACGAGCACAAGCCTCCGGGGGCTTGTTTCTTCCGATATTTTGTTTGTAACCACTCACGGGGAGGTGCGCATCGCCACGGAGGTACGGAGTGTTGGAGGATGCACGGAGAGACTGACACCCCGATTCAAGAAGCTTGCGACTCTTTTTTGACAGGATCACAGGATCAACAGGATCTTTCGATGCCGTATCCCGTTGATCCTGTGATCCTGTCAGAAAAGAGGCCGACACCATTACTCTCGGAGGATCGTGGGCTCGCAAAGCTGGCGAAGGTCATCCGCGAGGCCTCCGTTTGTCCCTGCCTCCCCGGTGAACGGTTACTTTCGTTTTACCGCGTAGACGCAGTGGTGCTGAGGGTATTCACTCTACTGACAGTCCTCTGCGTCTCTGCGTCTCTGCGGTTCCGTCGCCCGTTCATCGGCTCCAGCGCGTTCGACTTGGCCGCGGCCCCTCACACGCCCCCGGCTTGCGTGTGCCCGATGACCGCACTATAATGACCCGATTCCTGCTTCTTCCCTCGCCTCGCCCCTCCCCTGCATCGAGCGCCCCGGTATGGACCTCCAGATGGCCGCCTACTCCATGGTCTTCGCGGCGGTCGTCATTTTCGCCGCGACGGGCTATCGCGTCCTTTCCAAAGGCTGGAGCCGCTACGAGGACGACTACCTCTACGGCGCGGCCCACAGCCTGGAACAGATGGGCGTTTCCATTCCGCCCTTCGTGCTGCTCTACTTGTCGATCGCCTCGTTTCTGCTCGCGGGGGGGCTTGCGTTCGCCGCGTTCCAGAACGCGATTCTCGCCTTCGTCCTGGCGATCCCGTTTTTCTTTTTCCCTCGACTCGTCCAGTGGCTGGCCCAGCGGCGCCGCCAGCAGCTCTTCGGCACCCAGCTCGTCGATGCCCTCGACAACATGAGCCAGGCCCTGAAGGTCGGCTTCAGCATCCAGCAGGCGATCGAGATGATCGCGCGGGAGATGCCCCCTCCCATCGGCCAGGAGTTCAAGGTGCTCCGCCAGCAGATCCAGCTCGGCATGCCCGTGGACAAGGCCCTCGACGGCCTCGCCACCCGCATCAATACGGAAGACATGATCCTCGTCGGCACGGTGGTCTCCGTCTCGAAGGACGTGGGCGGCAACCTCTCCGAGGTCTTCGACAAGATCGCCGTGACCATGCGCGCGCGCTTCGCCATCGAGGGGAAGATCCGCTCCCTCACCTCGCAAGGAAAACTCCAGGGCATCGTCGTGGGGCTCATGCCCATCTTCGTGGGCTACATGCTTCACCTCGTCAGCCCTCAGCTCATGGAGCCGATGTACCAGACCACGCTCGGGTGGATCTTCATCTGCCTGATCGTGATCCTCGAGCTGCTCGGGTTCGTCTTCATCCGGAAGATCGTGAACATCGAAGTGTAGCACTGAACTCCTGGACCCCTCGGACCCTTTGGAGCGGGGGTCGAAGCGGGCGTGGCCTGAGGAGGCCGCGAGACCGCTCGCTCACGCTCGCGGTTCCGTAGGGCCATCGTGGCAGAGTAGCCTTCATGGACGATCGGGTTCTCTACGTCGCCTACGGCCTGCTTGGCACCACCGTCTTCCTGCTCGTGCAGGCGATGTGGGGGTTCGAGCGGGAGATCCAGGAGCGCGGGCTCGAGGGCGAACAGGCCGGCGCCCAGCGGCTGTCCGGTCTCGGCCGGATGCTGGTCGTGCACGTCCGCTGGGCAGGACGCGTCTTCTCCCTCGTCCCGCCGATCACCGCCGCGACCCAGGACCCCGGCTTCCTCCTGCGGACCTTTCACGGCTTCCGCGCACGGATCGACCGGTCGCTCGTGGCGGCCGGCAAGCCCTACGCCCTCAGCGCGAACGACATCCTCGGGGGGATTCCCGTGGGCTTCGCCTTCGGCTTCTGCGTCGGCTTCTGCCTGTACCTCATGACCGACCGGCGCTTTCTCCTCTTTCCGTTCCCGTTCCTCGGCGTCTTCTACCCGATGATCTGGCTGCGCGACCAGGTCCTGCGCCGCCACAACAAAATCCGACGGGTCCTGCCTTTCTGCATGGACCTCCTCACCCTGTCCGTCGAGGCTGGGCTCGACTTCGCGGCCGCGCTCTCCCGCATCATCACGAAGCTCCCCGCCGGGCCCCTCGCCGACGAGGTGGGGCTTACGCTCCGCGAACTGCGCATGGGCAAGACGCGCAAGGAGGCCTTTCGCGACCTGGCGAATCGCATCGCCCTGGACGAGGTGACGAACCTGTGCGCGGCCCTCATCCAGGTCGAGGAAATCGGCGCGAGCCTCGGCCACATCCTCCGGGTCCAGGCCGAGGAGCTGCGCCAGCGTCGTTTCCGCCGCGCCGAGAAGGCCGCGATGGAAGCCCCGGTGAAAATGCTCTTCCCCCTCATCGCCTTTATTTTCCCGACCGTGTTCGTCGTGATCTTCGGACCGATCATCATTCGGTACTTCGGTTGATGAGCGCCGTTCGCCCCGACTCCTCCGAGCCCCAGGTCGCCGCGCCGCCCGGCTGCGAGTTGCTCCCGGTGGACGATCCGGCCGCCTCGCCCGTGCCGGTGAAGGACCTGCCGTTCTTCCTGGGCCGCGCCGGCGACTGCAACCTCGTCCTCCGCGGGGAAGGCATCCTCTCCAAGCACGCGAAGGTCCGCTGGGGAGAGGGGAAGTACTGGATCTCGGACCTCGCCACCTACCAGGGGACGTATGTGAACGGCGAGCCGATCCTGGAGGTGCCGCTGAAGGACGGGGACCTGATCCGGATCGGGCCGAAGAAGCTGTCGTTCCGGCTTGTGCAACCGGCGCCGCGGGCCGGGGCCGCGGGGTCGCAGGCGCTCTCCCCCGAGCTGTCGGCCGCGGTGCGCGCTCACGCCGCGGGCAAGCGTCCTTCCGTGCTCCTCGCCGTGCCCTGGTGGACGTACGCCGCCGCCGCCGGCTCCATCCTCCTCCTCTCGTTCGGCGCCTGGGTCCACGCGAAGCGCGAGGCGGCGCGGGCCGCGAAGATCGCCCCGGTCACGCTCCCCCCCGTGAAGCTCGTCGCCGGCGAGTCCCTCTTCGTCGAGATCCTCCTCCCGGAGTACAAGGGCCCCGAGGAGGACCGCAAGGTCTCCGTCGGAGACCCGGTCATCGCCTCCGTCCAGGCCGTGCCGGACGGCGTCGTCGTCGAGGCGATCAACCCCGGCGAGACGAAGGTGGACGTGCGCGTCCCGGACCTGGGTCCCCGCATGCTGAGCGTCACCGTCTCCGCGCCCCCGGACCCCTTCGCGGCGTACCCGGACCTGAGAGGGGTCCCGGCCCTCGGACCCGCGGCGCGCGTGGAGCTGGCGAAGACCTGCCTGGAGCTGGGGGAACGCCACGATGCGGGTCGCGAGGAGGTCCTCGCCGGCCGCTGGCAGGCCCTCGAGGCCTATCGCAAGGCCATCCTGGTCCTCGAGTCCCTGGAGCACAAGCCCAGCCTGCTCGATACGGCGCGCACGAAATTCGACGCCGTAAAAAAAGATCTCGACGCGCGCTGGGAAGAGCACTACTTCCAGATGGTCCAGTCCGCCCGGATCGGCGACCGGATCAAAGCGCAGGAGGAGGCGCGCATCCTCCTGCAGCTCTTCCCGGAGCGCAACACCCAGCGCAACAGCATCGCGCGGGTCTACCTCGACCGCTTGAGGAAGTGACGCCATGAAACTCGTCTTCAAGCTGGCCGGCCAGACGCACGAGTACGATCTCGACGATCGGCCGACCGGGACGATCGGCCGCAGCCGATCGTGCAGCCTTCGGATCCGCGACCACAACATCTCCCGCGTCCACGCCAAGTTCTCGCTCCGGGACGAGGTGCTGACCGTTTCCGACGAGGGGAGCCGCAACGGCGTCTTCGTGAACGGCCTGCGCGTCTCCGAGGCCTCGGTCCCCCTCGGCTCGAGTTTCAAGCTGGGGGAGTTCGAGCTCGCGCTCGCGCAGGGCACGAGCACGACCGGTCCGATCCCGGACATGGGGGACGAGTCCGAGGACGACTTCGACGACACGATCTCCTCGATGAAGCGCTCGAAGAAGGACGGTTCGAGCGGCGCCTCGGGCGGCGACGCGGAAGCGCGCACCGTCGCGTCCCCGACACGGAACACGCCGTCCAAGTCGACGCACCCGACCCCGCTGCCGTCCGGGTCGCCGGCGAAGGGTTCGTCGAGTTCGTCCCAGGCCGCCCCCGCCACGTCGCACGCCTCGTCCTCGTCGTCCTCCCAGGCGGCGCCCGCGTCCGCTGCCCCGGCTTCGCCCCCGCCGAGCCCGCTCCCGTCCGCGCCCGCGGCGA
Organism: Planctomycetota bacterium; assembly: GCA_016197205.1. Lineage (GTDB taxonomy): Bacteria > Planctomycetota > MHYJ01 > WSZJ01 > JACPWG01 > JACPWG01. Next base: position 38,242 of record JACPWG010000103.1, on the reverse strand, counting down.
TCACCGCCCCACCGGCGGTCCTCCTGCTCCCGCCCGGCGTCGGGCCGGAGACCTTCACGCTGAACCGTCAGCGGATCGCCATCGGCTCCAGCCCGGACAACGACCTGCCGGTGCAGGATCCGAAGATTTCCCGTTATCACGCGGAGATCCGCGAGCTGGACGACGTCTGGATCCTGCGGGACCTCGGGAGCCGCAACGGCACGCTCGTGAACGACGAGCGCGTGGAGGAGCGCGTGCTGAAGGACGGGGACCGGCTCACGGTCGGCCTCACCACGCTCACCTTCCGGATCGGAGGCGGCGTCACGGACAAGGCCCGCCTCGTGAAGATCGCCGTACTGGCCGTCAGCGGCCTCGCGTGCCTCGGCGCGGTCGGGTTCTTCGCGGCCCCCTACCTCTTCAAAGAGTCGAGCACGGGCGGCGTCACGGTCTCCTCCCCGGAGAAGAGCGAGCACGACCAGTTCCTCGAGTTCCTGGAGACCGGTTCCGCGCGGCTCGAGGACGCCCTGGCCGACGGCCGCTACGAGGCCGCGGAGCGGAACTACGAGCGGGCGGCGAAACTGACGCGCGAGGCCGCGGTCTTTCTGGACCTGGTGAAGCTGTACGCGAAGCATGCCCGCGACTTGACCGCCATGCCGTGGGCCGAGCTCGAGGACCTGCTGAAGAAGGCGGGGCAGCTCAAGGACCCGCCCCCGAAGACGGCCTCGATCCTGGCGAAGGAGCTTGCGCGCGCCTCGCTTGAAAAAGAAAACATGCGCCTCTACGCGGACCTCCTGGTCCTCGCGGACGGCAAGAAGTACCGCGAGGCCCTGGACGAATTCGCCAAGATCGACGCGCGGAGCCTCTTCAAGGCCGCGTTCCAGCCGAAGGTGAAGGACCTTCGGGACGCGTGGAGAGCGGCGTGCGTCGCGCAGGTGGACAAGCTGATCACGGAGCGCAGGCTCGAGGACGCGCTCGAGGCGATCAAGCAGGCCAACCTGCTTTCGGACATCCTGGACCGCGAGCTGATCAACAAGAAGATGCTCTGCGATCAGAACATCGAGGACTCCGCGAATCTGCTCAAGGCGCAGAAGCTGCTCGAAGGGGGGAAGGCGTTGGAGGCGGGCAAGCTCCTGGAGTCGATCCGGAAGGACAGCTTCTGCTTCGGCGAGGCGCAGACGCTGAAGCGGCAGATCGCGGTCGAGACGTTGACGGCGGAAGTGAAGGAGCTGTATCGTTCCGGGGACGGCAAGGGCGCGGTCGCCCGGATCAGCGAGTCGCCGGAGAAGAACTCGGAGCTGGACGCGCTGGCGAAGAAGATCGAGATGGTCCTTCGCCGCTGGGAGGCCGGGATCAAGGCCCGCGAGGACAAGGACTTCAAGACGGCGCGGATGTGCGGGCTGGAGCTGCAGGACATGGAGCCCGACACGCAAAACTTCTATCACCAGGAAGGCGTGTCGCTCACGAAGGAGACCGCGGAAGAGGCCGCCGGCAAGGAGCTGCGGGCGGCGGACGATTTCTTCCGGCAGAACAAGTTCGCCGAGGCGCGGGAGCACTACGAGGAGGTGCTGCGGCTGATGCCCGGCACGCAGCGCGCGCTGGACGCGATGAAGAAGCTGCACGATCTCGCGCTCAAGGAAGTCAACCGGATCAACAACGATCGGGCGATGGCGCCCGCGGACGCGGTGAAGCGGCTCAAGGAAGTGGTCGAGTGGCTTTCGGCGGAGGACTCGCTCGCCCAGCAGATCCGGAACCGGATCCGCGACCTCTCGAAGTAGGGCGGACGTGGGACCCCGGCGGAGGGGCCCCGCGAGCCGGAGCGTGGGCGCGTGGAGGGTCGTTCCTCCCACAGGGAAGCGGCTGACCTGTCGGCCCAGGTCCGCGGCAACGGCGTCACGACGTGTGCGGATACGGTCGCGAAGGAATCGGCGTCATGTCCAGCGAGCGGTCGTCGCGGCCCCGCTGCGTTGCGTGCGGCAAGGAGCTGCCCGTCGAGGAGCGCGACTCCCCGCACCCCATTGGGTGTCGCGAGTGCTCCTCGCGTCCTTCCCCGCCGACGCTCGGCGAAGTCCCTACGCTCTTGACCTCGAAGGTGGAGGGCGTTCCGGAGGAAGTCGTCCGGGCGAAGGCGGAGGCGAAGAACCGCGTGGGACGCTTCCTCCTGGTCGCGCCGCTCGGGAAAGGGGGGTGCGGCGAGGTCCACAAGGCATGGGACGAGGAACTGGGCCGGTGGGTGGAGTGAGTCCCCTCGGACGATCCTCTGCCTCCGCAGGTCCGTGCCCGCATCCAGGCGTCGGGGCCGCGATGACGCGGTGGGTGAGGTCCGTCCACGAGCGCCGCTCCCATTGCCAGGGGGGGCGCCAGGCCCAGACCCCACGCAGGACTCCCCGCCAGGCCCGCTGATTCCGCTTGCCCGGCGCGTGATCGGGTCCTATAATGCGGCCTGTTCAGCGTATCGAAAAGGGCATGCGTCGTTTCGACCGCTGATGGCCGCCTGCGGGGACCCACCGGAGCAGGGCCGTCTACATGGATCTCGCCTGCCCGCGCTGCAACACTACCGTAACACCGCCTCCGGACTCGGGGTCCGACTCCATTCCGTGCCCGGCCTGCGGCGACCCGGTGCCCATCCCCTTCGCTTCCCTGCCCAAGGAGGAGCCGGCCTCCCCGAATCACTTCCATCTGGAGCCCGGGACATCCCTCGGCGGCTTCCGCATCGACGCGCCGCTCAGCGCGGGGGGCATGGCCTACGTCTACCACGCGACCCAGCTCTCCCTCAATCGCAAGGTTGCGCTGAAGGTCCTCGCCCGCTCGCTTGCGCAGGAGCCCCTGTTCGTGCAGCGGTTCGCCAGGGAGTCCGACATCCTCGCGGGCCTGAGCCATCCCAACATCATCACGATCCACGACAAGGGTTTCGACCAGGGCTGCTACTACTTCGCCATGGAGCTGGTGGAGGGCTGCACGCTCCGGAGCATGATCGCCAAGAAGGTGCTCTCGCCGGCGGAGACCTTCCGCCTGCTGGGAGACATCTGCGGGGCCTTGCACTACGCGCACCGGCGGGGCGTCATTCATCGGGACATGAAGCCGTCGAACGTGCTCGTGGACCAGGATGGGCACGTCAAGGTGGCGGACTTCGGGATCGCCCACCTCGCGCGCAAGGAGGGCGCGCCGGTGACGGAGCTGACCATGACCCACGTGCGCCTGGGCACGCACCACTACATGGCGCCCGAGCAGCAGTTCGACGCCCGGAGCGTCGACGGCCGCGCGGACATCTACGCGCTGGGCGTGATGCTGTACGAGATGCTCACGGGGCAACTTCCATTGGGGAGCTTCGATCCGGCGAGCAGCAAGGTCCCGGGCCTTGACTCCCGCGTGGACGCCGTGATCGAGCGGGCGCTCAGGACCGACCCGGACCTTCGCTATGCGAATCCGGGCGAGCTGGCGACGATTCTCCGGCAAATCGCGACGCAGCCCGCGCTCACGGTGATGCGCGTCGAGCCGCCGCTCGTGGTCGCCGCGCCGACGAGCGGGCCCGCCTTGATCCGCGAGTCGTTTCTGCGCCAGGCCGCGACGCTGGAGGCCGCGGGGCGGTGGGAAGAGTTGCTGGCGGCGGCCGAAAAGGTCCAGACCCAGGCGCCGGGGCCGGACGCCAGGATCGACGGCATCCAGGCAAGGGCGAAGATCCAGGTCTCGCTTGCGAAGGCCCGAGCCTTCGAGGAGTCGCGCGACTGGGGGAAGGCCGTGGAGATCTACGCCGCCTGCCTCGCGATCGCTCCTCCGGAGGAGCGCAAAGGACTGGAAGAAAAGGTCGCCTTCTGCCGCAGAAAAAAGCTGCTGGATTCCACCCGCGCGCCCAAGCAGCCATCCCCCGGCGGCTCGAATCCCCCCACTCCCACCGACAGCGGGCCCGGATCCGAGTCGTCCACCTCGCAGCGGGACCGGCCCAATGACTCGGGAGTGATGCGCTCTTCCCTCCTGTGCAAGGAGCTGCGCTTCTCCTCCCCCATCTCGACGTTCGCACTGAATCGAGAGGCGCCGGCCGCCGCCGTCATTGCGGACCGACCGGAGGTCGAGGTGTACGCGGTGCCGGGCGGGACGCTCACGGCGACCCTCAAGGTCACGCAGCCGCTCGGGTGCGTGGTCTTCTCGCAGGACGGCAAGCAGCTCGCCGCGGGGGGCGAAGACGGTTTCGTCTGGGTCTGGGAAACCGCCACGTGGGAACGCGTGGCCCGGATCGACGCCCACGTCGGTCCGGTCCGCTTTGTCGCCTTTTCGCCGGACGGGTCCGCTCTCGTAACGGTCGGGGAGGATGCGTTCGCCCGCTCCTGGTGGATCGCGAAACCCAAGGAGGCGTTGGCTGCCGCGAAGTTGCACAAGGGCGCGCTCGAGGCGGCGCGACTCTCGCCCGACGGCGTCGCGATCGCCGTCGCGGGAGAGGACCATGTCGTGCGCGTATGGGACCGCACGAACGGCAAGCTCTTGGGCGTGCTGCCCGCGCGCAAAGACCGCGTCTCCGCGCTCACCTTCGGCCCCCAGAGCCGGAGACTCGCCGTCGCGAGCTGGGATCGCACGCTGGTCCTCTGGGACCGCAAAGAGCGCAGCGTTACCAAGGAATTCGCCGTGTTCCAAAGCGGCGTTCTCGCCGCGGCCTTCAGCCGCGACGGCCAATTCGTCGCCGCCGGGGGCTGGGACCGTTCCATCCGCGTATGGGACCTGGAGTCCGCCCTGCCTCCCTCCCACCTCGTCGGTCACCAAGGGAGGGTCAACGCCGTCCTGTTCGCGGAGAAGGACCGCCTGATCTCCACGGGCGAGGACTCGACCCTGCGCGTCTGGTCGATCGACCAGCGCAAGGAACTCGAGGCCCTCCGTGGGACTGCGAAGGGTTACGCCGCTCTCGATCTCACGACCGACTGCAAGTATCTCGTCGCGCGTACCGCGGATTCCAAGCTGCTTGTGGTGTTCGCACTGAAACGCACCAAGTGAAACGCGGACCGAGCGTGCGCGTCCGACAGGGCCCGGCGGCGGTGGGAGCGGCAGCCCCTCCGTAGCCGTCCACCACGCATTTCCGGAGAAACGGAGCCCTCACGGAGGACCTTCGCCGGCCCTACCCGCAGGCGACTCTCCTAGAGCAACTGCGACCGCCCTCTTCCTGACAGGATAACGGGATCAACGGGGTACGGCATCGGAACAGCCTGTTGATCTTGTCATCCTGTCAAAAAATGGGCATGGCTCAAACGTGGGGTACAGCCTGCCGCCGGCCACCCGCCGTCGGGGCGCCCCTTGTCGGCGCCCACGACTGGCCGCAAGCCGTTGGACTGCGCGGTGTCGCCAACAGGGCGGGCACAAGGCCCGCCCCTACGTCCAGACACGAAACCGTGTTACCCTCACGCTGCCCGATTTGAACCAGGCCAAAAATGGGTATGGATGGTTCAAACCGGCCGCAAAACGGGGGATACGATCCTGAATTTCAGAAGCGTCCTCGATTGCTCGTAAGCCCTTTCCGGAATTCAGGTCCTGTCCCCGTTTGCTCCCCTTGGGCGGGCGAAGTTTGTACACCCGGTTTGAACCATGCCCAAACTTGCCTTCGGCTATTGGTCACCGACTTCCGTGGAGCGGTACTTAGCGCCCGCGCAAAAATAACTGCGCAGATTCGGACCTCGAGGCTCCTGGGGGCGCGGCCCTCTGGGCCGCGCTGCGCGGGCCCGAGGCCCGCGCCCCCAGGCATCGGTCGATCCACGGAAATGTAGAGTAATTCTTGCGCGGGCGCTTAGGCGTGCGCGACCCCCGCGCGTAGCCCCAGCCGCTGCTTCGCTGCCGTCAAGCGCGGGTCGCCCGCGCCGGGCGCTCCTCTCCAGGGCGCCCGCAACCTTCCGCTGTTCGGGGGGGGACGCTACTTTCCGCCCTCTCCTCCCCCACCGGCATCACCGCCGGCCCCGGCGTCCCCGCCGCCGCCGGCCGGGGGCTTGGCGTCCCCGGGCCCCTTGCCCTTCCCCTCCCGGGGCCCCTTGCCGCCCGCAGGGTGAGCCTTCACGTCCGCCACGAGGGCAGCCTTCTCCTCCGCGCTCAGTTGCTTGTCGCCATCCACGTCATGCTTCTTGATCAATTCGAGGGCCTTTCGGAGAAGGCCCTCCATCCGGCCTCGATTCTCCCCGCCCTTCCCCGTCTTCTCGCGCTGCGCGCGCATGGCCTTCATCGCCTCGGCGCGTTCCTCGTCGTTCAACTTCCCATCGCCGTCCTTGTCGAACTTCTTCACCATTTCCGCCCGGCGCCCCGGGTCCATCCCGGCATCGCCGCTGCCGCCCGCGCCCGCACCTCCCCCGCCGCCTCCCGCAGCCGCGCCGGCATCCTTGCCGCCCTGGCCGTCGTCGGGTCCCTGTGCGCCCGCTCCGCCGACCGCACCCCCGCCGTCGCCACCGTCTTCAGGCCCGCGACCGCGACCGCCTGCCCCCCCACCGCCACCCTTCTTACCGCGCTCGCCGGCTTGGGCCTTCCGCGCTTCCGCGCGCTCTTCATCATCAAGCTGGCCGTCGCCGTTCTTGTCGAAACGCTTGAGCAGCTCCTCCTTCCGACCGGGGTCCATGCCGCCGCCGGGGCCACCCCCCTGCCCGCCCGGCCGCCCTTCCCCTCGCAGGCTGCGCAGCAGCTCCGCGATTTCCCGCACCAGCCCCTCTGGGTAGCCGTCCAGGTCCGGCGGGGCCGGAGGCTTCCCGGCCTTCGGCGGCTCCCCCTTTGGGGGCTGAGCCGGCGCACCGCCTGCCCCGTCGTCCTGCGCGAACGACACGCCCGCGGAGAACGCTACCGATGCGAATAGCCCCAGCACGACTCCCAGCCGTCCCTTGGATCGTTCCACGGTGCTTCTCCTCGATGGGCCCGCAAACCGCCCGGAGCCGCCGACCGCCGCCGGACTGCCCGGACGCCTTGCGCGCCTACCCGCAAAAAATGTCAGGCACGGATGCCACGCCACAGTACCGCCCGGCTGCATTGGGCAGCCGATTTGCCCGGCAATTGCGCCCGACCGCCGCACCCCTTCGCGCCTCGGCGCTCCGGCGGGCAGGCTGTTGCGCGCGCTCGCCCTAAGGCGGCGGAGCCGCAACCAGACGCGGCGACGTCGACAGCGCCGCGCTGGAAAATCCCAAATCCCAAATCCCAAATCAGGCTCGCGCCCGAAACCCTAAAGCGAAGGTTTAGCCACCGAAGACGCTGAAGACACCGAAGTTTTCGACGGGCCGTTCGGTGTCTTCGGCGAGTTTGGTGGCTCGTCCCTCCGTGGGCGGAGTGCACGGCTTCCGAAATCGCGACCAGCTTTCAAGAAGTCGAACGATAGCGACCCAACGCTGCAGATTTGCCACCAAGAAAACCGACGTCACACCGCGTCATGCCTCCAACCCTTGTGCCACAAGGCTTTCCGGACTGGCCCCGAAATTTCCTTTCCGCAACTGAACAGAACCTCGCGATAAGAGTCTACCGCGGGTGGCCACGACGAGAGTCTGACACGGGCGCGACGCCCGTGGCGCCCCTCACCCCAACGCTCTCCGCTCCGAAGGGGAGGGTGGCCGTGGAGCCGGAGGCCTTACGCATTCGCGTGGGTGCCCCCGTTCAGCGGCACAACTATCCAACCCGTCGGATTCACAAAAGTTCCGGAGGAAAGCTCACGAAGACCGCTTCGAGGACACGAACCATGGCTTTGGGGTTGACCCGGGACGGTTCGGTCGGCTAGAATCCTCCGGAGAGGCTGGCAACCCTTCGACTCCTCGGGAGGCGGCATGTCCAAGACGCTCTTCTTCAACTGCAACGCCTGCTCCGGTCTTGTCGAAGTACCCCGCGATCTCGACAAGTTCTTCTGCGTGTACTGCGGCTCTCAATACAAGTTGGAATGGCAGGGGCAGACCCCGCTGCCGAAACGGGAGTCGGGTCCGCTGCTCAAGACCACCGGTGGGCGGCTGGACGATCGGCCGGAAAAGGCGCTCCAGCGCGCGGAGCAGGAGTGCAAGGAGATGGAGGACCAGTACCGCGACGCGCTGGAGGACATCCGGCTGGACCTGGAGGAGGAGGGGACGCTCTTCGACCAGATCAGCAGCCTTGAGGGAGCAGGCGTCGAGGAGCTGACCCGGCCGGCTGACCTGATCGCGCTGGGACTTACCCTCTTCTGTTTCGCCGGCGGCAGCCTCGCGCTCTACGACGCCTATCCCTTCGAACTCGACAAGGTCTTCCACAGCCCCCTCACGCGCTACCCCTTCATCATGACCATCCTCGGTTCGCTGCTCCTCATCGGGACGGTTTGGTCGCTCCACCAGCGCAGGGAGCTGCGCGCGAAGCTCCGACTCGACCTCGCGCGCCACCGGGAGCGGGAGCGGACACGGCACGAAATGAGAAAAGCCATGGTCGACCGGCGCTTCCAGGCGCGCATCGAGCAGAGGCGCGCCGAGATCGAGCGACTCAAGAGCACGGTGGCGGGCGGGGCGGGTGGCCAGACGTGACCCGCGTCCCGTTCCTTCGCCGACCGTTCCCGGCCCCCCCTCCCCGGTTCCGCGTCTCACCAGGCCCTTGAGGATCGTTCATGCCCAGCGAACCGAAGCGCGAGCTCGAAACCTTCCCGAACCCGCAGCCAGGGCGGGACTACACCATTCAGATGGAGTGCCCGGAATTCACCTGTCTGTGCCCCATGACCGGGCAGCCGGACTTCGCGACCTTCCGGGTGGAGTACGTCCCGGATCGTCTGTGCGTGGAGTTGAAATCGCTCAAGCTCTACCTCTGGTCCTATCGAAACGACGGCGCCTTTCATGAAGCGGTGACCAATCGCATCCTGGACGACCTTGTGGCCGCCATCCGGCCCCGACGGATGAAGATCGAGGCGGATTTCAACGTCCGCGGCGGGATCCACACGGTCGTTACGGTCACGCACCCGAGTCCCTGAGGCCCGTGATCGTGGGCGCTCCGCCCATCGCCGATGAAGCGTGTCGATTGTCCTTGCCCCTTGCGCGTGAGGCGCGATAGAATCCGCGCGCCCAAGAGGCCGGTCCCCGAGTCGAGCCCACCCGGCGAGAGCCGTCAACCCAGGGCGGGGCGGGGCGGGGCGGAGGCGGGACGGTTCCCCGAGTGGGGCCCATGGCCGCAAACAAGAGGCACGAGTCACCGAACGCGCCGAAGACACCGGGTTGGCCGCAGACCGTTCGAGCGCTTTCGGCGTCTTGCGTGCGTGCGGCGGCGATCCCCCCGTCGTAGCGGCGGCGCAGACCGCGGAGCAGCGCCGCGCCACCGGCGTGCCGTTACCCGGCGCGGTGGACCGTGCAAAGCGAAAGGACCCTTCCGTCATGGCCGCATCCCCTTCGACCCGGATCCGCAGGGCCACGCTGCGGGACCTCGACTACATCCAGCAGCGTTGGAAACTCCTCGTCGGCGACCTCATGTCCAACCACGTGCACTTTCGACTGTCGCGCCACGCGCCCGAGCTAGCCCGCCAGCGGCTGCTCACGCAGCTCGACGACCCCGATGCCCGCATCCTGCTCGCCCAGCGCGGCACGAAGCGCGTCGGCTTCCTGCAGGCCAGCATCCTGGGGCGGAACCCGATGTTCCCGAAGGAAGAGGTCGGCCTGATCGAGAACATGTTCGTGGAGCCCGGGCTCCGACGGGCGCGGATCGGCACGGACCTGCTGCAACATGCGGTCGCGTGGTTCCGTTCGCGCAAGGTGCGCGCGGTCGAGGCCGTGACCTCGGGTACCAACCCTGACGCGACCACGTTCTTCGGGAGCCACGGGTTCGACATCCTGTCCGTCACGCTCCTCCTCGACATCGAGTCCGGCGGCGAGCAGTTTGACGCCGCGGTGCGTCGAAGCACCGGAGAGCGAAAGCGCGGCTAGCGGCGGCTGGGCGGGAGGGAAAGGCGGGCGTAGCGGGCTCAGCGAAAAGGGGCGGGGGCGGGCGGCTCGCCGGAGGTCGTGGGGAGGAGGGGGACGACGGAGCGGGCGAGGAAGAGGAGCTGCCAGCAGGTTTCGAGGACGTCGGCCTCCGCGGCGGCGCCGGCATACCAGGAGCCGTCCTCCTGCTGCGCGGCAAGCACGGCGGCGGCGCCTTCGCGAAACCAGTCCGAGCCGTAGGCCCGACGCACGCCCGCGAGGACGAGCATGCGCGCGGCGCCGAAGTTGTGATACGGGACCGGACCGAGTCCGAAGTCGCGGGCCCGGGCGGGGGCGGCCACGCCGCCGCGGCACGTGGGAAGTCAGCCTTCGTCGATTTTGGGCTTGGTCGCCCCGAAGAGCCAGGCGATTCCGCCCAGCGCCGCCGCGCGCGCCTCGAGGCGAAGGGCAGGCGTCATGAGTCCCCGCTCCTCGGCCTCCTGCCACGCGTAGAGCAGCGAGGCTACGCCGCCCGTGGTCATGGTGGGGAGCTGTTCCCCGTCTGCGTACGCCCAGCCGCCCTCGAGGACATTCTCCCGGATCTCCGGGCCGGGCCAGAGGCCCGGGAAGCCGTCTTCGCCCGCGCGTTCGAGGCGGAGAACGCCGCCGGACCCGGAGCGGCGCGTGCGCGCGAGTCGTTCGACCTCGGCGCGCACGAACGCGTCGTCCTCGACGGAGACGCCGAGCAGGCTGCCGGCGCGAAGCCCCATCCAGCCATACTGGGCGTTGGAGTTGTCGCCGAGCCAGGCCTGGGGCCGATTGCGCGCCGGCAGGGCGGTTGCTTCGAGGCGAACCGGGATGGGCACGGCGGCGAAGGGGAGCGGGGCCTCGCGGAGCCGGGCGGAGAGCGTTCCGAGCGCGGCATATTTCCAGCGTTCGGGCGTGGCGCAGCAGCGGACGTAGCGGACGAGGCGGCGGACCAGCTCGCGGTCCTCCGGCGAGACGAGCGCGAGAAGCGCTGCGCGCCGGGTCTCGGCTGCGGCGATCGGGACGGTCGGGGGCGGGGAGGGTGAAAGTGCGTGGGAGGGGCCGGCGCTGGGCGCCGCGGCGGGCGCGAGCGAGGCCCCGTGCTCGACGCGCCGATCGTAATAGGCGTACAGGGCGGCGAGCGCGAGGGCGGCGGTGTAGTTGCCGTAGGGCGTGGGCCGCAGCTCTGGATCGGCGTTCTCGCGGAGGTAGGCAAGGCCGCGCTTGACCGACGGATCCTCCGTGGAGATGCCGCCGGCGAGGAGCGTCCAGAGCACGAGGGCGTGGCTGCCGGGCGTGCCGTCGTAGGCATTCGGAAACGTGCCGTCGGGGCGTTGCCGCCCGAGGACCCACATGCGGCCGCGCTCGAGCCCGCGTCGCGTTCGGGCGGCGAGGTCGCCCGGCGGCGGGTCTTCGCCGCGGAGGGGCGGGCCCACGAGCAGCGCGGCGAGGAGGGCGGCCGCCACCACCCGGTTTCGAAGTGTGCGCATGGCCAACCTCATGGGCGAGAACGGCGAACGACCGGACGCGGGACCCCTGTGGGTCGCGCAAAAATAACTGCGCAGATTCGGACCTCGAGGCTCCTGGGGGCGCGGCCCTCTGGGCCGCGCTGCGCGGGCCGGAGGCCCGCGCCCCCAGGCATCGGTCGATCCACGGAAATGTAAAGTAATTCTTGCGCGGGCGCTTAGTACCGCCCCACGGAACTGGGTGACCACTTGGCTCGGCGATTTTGGCCGCCCGCTTTGTTGCGCTCGCTCGCCGTAGTTCTCCGTTACTACGCCTCGCTCGCGCGCCTAGCGGGCGGCCAAACTTGGCTTCGCCTATGGGTCACCGACTTCCGTGGAGCGGTACTTAGCGGACCGCTAGTTCCCGCTCGCCCAGACCTTTTCGAGGAGCGCCAGGATGGACCGGGTCGTCAGATCCACCGGCCGGTGCGGGCTCTCCCCACGGAGGCCGGGCTCGAAGTGGTCGAGGTCGGCGTAGTCGAACGTCACGGCCGCTCCAGGAATGGACTGGTCCTTCGGGATCACCAGTCCGTCGCTGGCCTCGCCGAGGTAGCGTTTGATCAACTTCTGAGACGGCCACAGCACCGAGCGCGAAATGCGCCGGTCGAACGAGGAGCGGATGACCACCGTGGGGATCCGGTTCGACGGATACGGATGGGCCGCCACGAACGCCCGCCGGGACGCGCTCGCAAGGTCGAACACGGCCTCCTTCTGGCCCTTGAAGATACGTTCGAAGACCAGTCGGATGGGACCCAGGAGCAGGGGCTGCGAACGTGCGAAGTCCGCGACCGGGGAGCCGCCGTACACGGGCTGGATCGCGACCATCCCGGACACGGCGGCGGCGACGCCGGGGTCGAGCGCGCACGCTGCGGTCGAGTCGCTCCCCCCCTTGCTGTGCGCGAAGAGGAGGACGCGCCGGCCCGCGGCGGCCTCGGCGCGGATCTCCCGCTGGATGAAGGCCGCGTTGCGGGCGATGGACGCCTCGGTCTGGATCGTGAGGCGACGCGCGGAGAGGCCCAGCGCCTCGAGCGCCGCGATGTTCTCATCGAGGTACGGGATGCCGATGCGGTTCCAGGAGTTGGTGGAGAGACCCGGCACGACGAGGACCGTGAAGGCCTGCGTGCCGCGGTCCGCGACCCAGGTCTGGGCGAGGCCGTCCACCGTGCCCGAGTAGCGCCCGTCGGCGGCGCGAGTGAGCACGCAGGCAGCCGCTGCCGCGCCGCCGCCGGGGGCGGACGCAGGGCGCCACTCGAGCCGGCCGCGCTCGGGATCGAACGTGCCGCTGCCGGAGAGCGATCGCGTGCCGCCTCCCCTACCGAACGCGCGCGCTTCGAGGGAGACTTCGGCGCGGCTCGCGCCCGGCGTGGACGGGGACGGCCCAAGCAGTCGCACCGTCGCGCGACCCGCGAGGTCGGGCGCGGAGACGAGGAATTCCTGGGTCGTCATCCGCGTGAGCGTTTCCGTGCCGCGCGCGGACGCGCCGCCGCCTTCGGTCCACCAAGCGCCCCAGAGCCGGCCGCCGGCGCGCAACTCGTACTTCCCTTTCACCGTCGCGGCGGAACCGAAGGCGCCCGAGAGCCGATCCACGGCGCCGGGTCCGCCCGAGGCGGTGGTCGTGGTGAGGGTGTTGCCGGCGAAGGCGCCGTCACCGCTCCACGATGCGGACGCGCCCGTGCGCTCGAACGTGACGGCCCACTCGATGGCGAAGCGGCCGGGCGCGGGCGTGAGGGGTTGGAGGGTGGCGGTGCCGGAGTAGGGGCCGGAGGTCGGGTGCCGGCCGCTCACGGCCCATGCGCCGGCGAGGTCCGGGGACTGGGCGGAGGCCTGCGCTCCGCCCGCCGTCAGGCAGAGCAGCGATACGAGCACCGCGGCGGCAGTGGGCCCGGAATGCGACCGGTGGAGTGACGGGCACTGGGACATTAGGACTACCCTCCTCAGTGGGCGGCGATTCACCACGGAACTCGTTGCCGGATGCGTGGATTTTAGCGGAGGGGCGGCGCGGAGGGAAGGACGATTTGAGGGAGCGCACCGAGCTAGAGACAGGAAAGGGTGGCTCAGGGCCCGTAAAGGAATCCGCGGACCGAAGATAGGCTAGCATCCGAGTAGCCGTTCATGGCCAAGAGTGCTTCACCACGGAGACTCGAAGGCCCCACGGACAGGCCCTCCGGCCTGCACAGCCAGGTGTGAGTGTCTGACTTGTTCCTTTACGGTCCCTCACCTGCTCCCCGCGTGGGTGGTGGCCACGGCCAGGAAGGCGGAGTGCACGCGGAGTGCGAATCCCGGCCCCCTCCCCTACTTTTTCTCCAGCAGCCGCGTCTGCCGCGCCAGCCGGTTCTCGGCCTCCTTCCGGAAGGGCCAGTCCGGGGGGCACACCTCGAGTGCCTGAGCGAAGTCGCGCGCTGCATCGGCCGCTTTCGCCTCCGACTCTTCCAGGAGCGCGCGGTTATACCAGGCGTTCGCGAAGTCGGGATCCAGGCGCAGCGCGACGTCGAAAGCGCGATACGCATTCGCCGCGTCGCCGCGCTGGGCGAGCAGGACCCCCTGGTCGTTGTGAAATTTTGGATCGAGGTTGAGCGGCAGCTCCCGGAACGACCGCAGCTCCGCGACGATGCCTTGGATCGGGATCGTGAACGAGGCCACGACGTTGCTTGCAGGCAGGACGACATTCAGCGCGAGGAGGGCGGGGAAGACGAGTCGCACCGGGCCTGTTTTCGCCCACCGGAGGAGGCTGATGGCTCCCATGGCCGCCGCCGGGAGAAGCCCCGACATGCAACGGCTGATGTCCCCCGCGATGACGAGCGGGACCGCCGCGGTGACGATGACGGCCGCGAGATGCACCGCGCCCGCGAGCCGTCGGCGGGGATGCTCCGGCAGCAGCACGAACGCGAGCACGGTCACCCAGGCCATACGCAGCCCGTGCCAAACTCCTTGAGCGACCGTCCACGCGGGGACCGCGGTCGCGAAGTGCTTTTCGAGGTGTGCGCGCGAACCGGCATCCGTTCCGAAGAGGAGCAGGCTGAGCCGGAAGAGGACGTACGGCGCGACCACACCCACGCACACCAGCCCGTCCCGCAACACGCGTCGAGCGTCCCACTCCCCGCGGCCTCGCAGCCAGGCAGCCCGGGCGAGGAGCGCCAAGGGCAGCGAGAGGATGAACCGTTCGTCGACCCACGGCGCCAACATGCAGGCGATGAGCAGCGCGGCGCGGGAGGGCACGAAGCTCACGACGAGCAGGCCGAGGAGGTACCAGGAGTCCGCGTAGGTGAGCCACCCGGTGGAGACGAAGAACCACGACGTGGTCGCGAGGAGCGCCGACGCGAGGACGGCCGAGATGCGGTCGCCGGCCTCGCGGTGAAACACATGGACCAACAAACCCACGAGCACCAGGCACCCCAGGTGCGGTAGCGCGAGGAACACGAGGGTCGGCATGTGGGTGAGCCGGGCCAGGAGCGGGAAGAGCAGCCGCCAGCGGATCACCCGGTTGCTGGTCTCCTCGATGGGGCCGAACGGATCTCCGATTTGTTTCAGCACCGCGCCCGCGCGGTTGACTTCGGGCGTGTGGTTCGCCGTCGGGATGCCGAGTCCCTTCCACGCGACCAGTCTCGGCGTGAAAAGGCAAAACACCAGCCCGCACGCGAGGAGGGCGGAGACCGCGACATAGACGCGGTAGTCGAGGCGGTCGAGCGCGGCCTTGAACACGGGCGTAGCCCCTGGGAGGGAAGTGGAACGCGTGCGCGGTGGGTGAAGAGAGCGACTGCCGACTGCCGGCGGCGCGCCGGCGCCGAAGGGGCGGGATTCTATCGCCGCGCCGTCCGCCCGGCAAGGGCCGCGTGCGCGGAGTTCGGGCGGCGATTGTATTTGCCGGTCCGAGTTCGCTCCCCTATAATCCCGCCGCTCGTGGATTTCGGGCGGAGCCGCGGGGCCGCCGCGAGGAACGGGCGCCACCTGAGGACTCGCGCCCCGGGAGCCCGGGTCGTCAGCTTCGGAGTCAGGGCATGCTGCTCTCGGTCGTGATCCCGGCCCGAAACGAAGAGGCCGCCCTGCCCGCGACCGTTTCGGCGGTCGAGGCGGCGCTGCGGAGGGAGGGGATCCCGCACGAAATCGTGGTGGTGAACGACGCCAGCACGGACGGCACGCCCGAGGTGCTCCGCAAGCTGAGCGCGGAGTTCGACACGGTCCGCGCCGTGACGCAGCCGCCGCCGCATAACGGTTTCGGCCTTGCCGTGCGCTGCGGGCTGCGCGCCTCGCAGGGGGCGTTCGTCGCGGTGCTGATGGCCGACGGTTCCGACGACCCGGAAGACCTCGTCGCGTACTATCGGAGGCTGCAGACCGGCGTGGATTGCGTGTTCGGGTCGCGCTTCGTGCCGGGCGGGCGGCTCATCGACTACCCGCCGCACAAGCTCGTGCTGAACCGCCTCGCCAACTGGCTGGTGATGGTGCTCTTCGGCCTGCGGCTGAACGACACGACGAACGCGTTCAAGGCCTATCGGCGCGAGGTCGTCGAGGCCATGGCCCCGCTGATCTCGAAGCACTTCAACCTGACCGTGGAGATGCCGCTGAAGGCGATCGTCCGCGGCTACAGTTACGAGGTCATTCCGATCTCGTGGCGAAATCGGAAGTCGGGCGTGTCGAAGCTCAAGCTGCAGGAGATGGGCAGCCGGTATCTCTTCATCGTGCTCTACCTGCTGCTCGAGAAATGGCTCTCGTGCGGCGACTACTACCGGCCGGTCGCCTCGCCCGCGGCGGCCGATCGCGCGGGGAAAGGGCCCGCCGCTGCGCAAGGGTGAGGTGGCGGGGGGCGCAGGAGGTGGTGCTTGGGGCGGCCATCGAACGATTTCGTGGGAGTGCTGCATGGACGCATACGACCGGGTTCGGCGAAGCCTCGACAGTCTGCCGACAACGGCGGCGATGCCGGCGGGGGCGGAGGATGTCGCCCTGCCGCCGGCGTTCGAAAGTGCCGTGGACGAGACCGTTGCCTATCTGGGTTCGCGGGCGGCCCACGACAGCTTGGCCGCCGATCCCTACTGGCCGAAATGGGACTCCCCGTGGTGGCGAATGACGCTGCTCGTGGAACTGGGGCTTGCGGACCGGATCCCGGCCGCAAGCGCGCGCGCCCTCGCCGAGTCCTGCCGGCGGACGTACCTGCCGATTTTTCCCGTGCGCGCGGAGGAGGTGCCGCCGGGGGTCGACACCCATCGCGAGGTCGCGTGTCATTGCGCGGTGGGGACGCTGGTCGGCGTCCTCCGTTCGTGCGGCGTCGACCCGGACGAGCCGCTGCCGTGGATCCGCCCGTGGTTCCCCCGGTACGCGCTCCCGGACGGCGGCCTGAATTGCGATGAGGCGGTCTACGTGCGGCCGGAGCCGCACAGCTCCGTGCTTTCGACGCTTCCGCCGCTCGAGGCGCTGCTGCGCTGGACGCGACGCCCGCTGCGCGCCGAGGAGGAAGCGACCCTCGACCGTGGCGCAGAGTATCTGATTCGCCGCCGGCTCTGCCGTTCGATCAGCAAGGGTGGCATCGTGATGAAGGAGTCTTGGCTCGCGCCCTGCTTCCCCCGCTTCTACGACTATGACCTTCTGCGCGGGCTGTCGTTTCTCGTGGCGTGGGCGGAGGACCGGCGGCGCGCGTTGCCGGCGACGGCGGTCGTCGAGGCGGTGGAGGTGCTGGCGGCGCGGGTCGACGGCGAGGGGCGCCTCGCTCCCGGTCGTCGGGCGTACGAGGGCGCGCGGACGCTGCGCAGGGATGCGGCGGGAGTCTGGACGAAGACGAACCCGGCCGCGACGTTCCCGCTGCTGGAGGAGGCGAGCGCGGTAGGGCGGCCGAGCCGCGCGCTGACGAGGGCATGGCGCGCGGCGGTGGCGGGGTTGCGGCGGCTGGTCGCGGCGGGGCAGGTGGTAGGGGAAACGCGGTAGCAGCGGGGCGGGTCGGTGTGGGGGGCGCGAGGGGCTGAATGTCAAAGGGCGCGACCACTGGCAAGTCGACGGTAGGGGCACGGCGCTGCCGTGCCCTCGATGCGAGGACACGCAGCCGACCCCGGCAACCGGTCTCGGCAGTTCAAGCATTGCCGAAGTGACCGGCGCCTGCGGGAGGACCGTGAACGCCCAGATGTAGCCGGAGCGCTCCGATGTACTCGGTGGCGTCGCCGAAAATGGAAGCGATCTGCCTCCGGAGTGTCCCTACCCTGTGGCTCTCGCTCCTGGTGAAATTCGGGCCTTTCGCTTCGAGGGTGGCCAGCGCGGACTTTGTTTTTCGATACCTGTCGAGCACCGCTCCGCGGAGGCGCGGGTAGTCGCTGCCGGGGCCGAGTTTCAAGAACTCGATCACCGCTTTCCCTTCAGGAGTCAATCCCTGGAGCTGGAGCGATTGCCAACAGCTCCCTCGTTCCGGCACCGGGACCGCCTTGAAGTGCTCCGCCGTGCGGAAGTCCGGCGCGCATGGGTCCAGGAGGAAGTAGTTGCAACTCGGATCGTGCCGGCTGCCGCCCCTCATCCGCTCCTTGTTTCCGTTGCATTCGTAACAGCCCAAGCGAAGGTTGTCCCATGCGTTCGGATTCACGGCCGGGTCTCTCTGGGGCTGGAAGTGCTCCCGGACTCCCCCGGTCACCGCCTTTTCGCAGTACGCGCACTTCTTCAAGAAGACGTCGCGCAGCCACTCCAGTACCCTCGGGTCCTTCCAGGCATTCCTCGAAGCGCCGGCCAGGAGCTTCTGCACCTCCTCCGGGGGTGGACACAATGCCAGCGCCACAGGCCGCATGCGAGGGACATCCTACCTGGGGCACGGGGAGGGTGTCTTTCCGCCCGCGACCTGTCCCGGCTCGGAACCGAGACCGGACAGCCAATCCAACTCGGACTGGGCCTTGTCGAGTCTCGCCTCTTCGTCCGGAGACAAACCTGCCTCATCGGCCTTCTGCAGGAGCTGAGCGATGTCGTGCTGAAGTTCTTGCACACGCTCCGGCAGATCCGTTGTCCCGAACAGCTTCCCGAGCAGGGCCGGGAGATCTTCCCCGAGAAGCGCTCCGCCCCGTGAGGTCACGGATTCGCTGCGGACCCCCTGCTCCGAGGGAATGAGCCGATGTATGGCGAAACTGGTCTTGAGCCCCACGAGGCCGCTCAGCACCAGGGGGGAGTGAGTTGCGACGATGAACTGCGCCTTGGGGCAGAGGCTGTTCAGCCGTCGGATGATCGTCCTCTGCCAGGAGGGATGCAGGTGCGCGTCCAACTCGTCGATGAGGATGATCGCCGGCTGGTCGAGCTGGTCAAGTGTGAAGGCCGCGCGGGAGTACAAGACCCCCTCCACCACGCGCAGCACGATTCCGAGAGAACTCTTTTCACCGTCTGAGAGCCTACCGAAGGGAACCTTGCATCGTTTGTTCGTGATATCGATTCGTCCCTGAGCAATGCTGAAGGGCTGCAGGTCGTAGGACGGCATGAACCTGCGGACGGCCTCCTGGTAGCTGGCGTATTCGCATTGGTGAGTTGGATCCTTCTGTAGCCGCGAGACCGACTCGCGTAGGTACGCCTGTCCCAGTCTTGTGAAGATGTCACCGACCGAGTCCGTTCCCCGCACTGCCCGGCTTATCACTTCGGCTCGGATGGAGGATGGAGAGGGTGCTCGCTCGAGAGTGACTTTGATAGAGTCCGGACTGGTGCCGGTGAGTCGAAGCGCCGGGATGAAGACCACCGGCGTCACTCCGCCGAGAGAGAGACTGGAGGCCTTCCCGTAGACCACCGGCGTCAGGTCGCCTCCAGCAAAGCCAAGAGCACTCCCGTAATTCTGTTCGCCGGACGCGGACACCTCCCAGCGACGATCGTACGAAGCGCTCTCTCCCTTGGCACCCTGGGCTTCGAGGCTCTTGAAGAGCAATCGGTCCGTAGCCAGGGCTAGTGCCGGAACTCCCCCCTCGAGCTCGGGAGCTTCCTCCAGCGTGCCCTCAAGCGCTATCTCCAATCCAAGGGACGTTGCCCCCTGACGCAGCCATTCCGACTGTTCGACTTCCGTTGCAAACCGCCCGAGGCATGCCACGGCCATGGCCTTGAGCAAGGTGCTCTTTCCGCATGCATTGTCACCCAGAATGACATTCCAGCGCGGGTCGAGGTCCAGGCGGACCTCGCCGAGGCACTTCGCGTTGGTCGCTTGCAGAGAGGATAGCCGCAGCACGAAGGATCTCCCAAACCGGTAGGCCAGAGCCTAACCCGGGTATCTAGCCATCAGTTCATTGCACGAGGAAATGAGCCTCTCGAATGCCGGGAACGCGATCTGAGCCACCGACTCGGAGGGAATGGGATCTACGCGGTCCGTGAGCCGGAGGCGGGCCGCCCGAAACCAATGGACGAAGCAGACGTCATGGCATGTTTCGGAATTTTCAGGAATCCCGGTCAACTCCATCCGAGGGCTGGCGAAGTAAGGGCAGGTAGGAGAATGACTCGCGATCTGAGCGGTTTGCTGAAGCCGGTTGATTTGCGCGAAACGCTCGACAGACCCCGTGAGGGATCGCCAGTGCTCTTCATCGGCACCCTGATGGCGCAGGTAGGGTCCAAGCGACGGCTCTGCCTCTCCCAGCGCCAGAAAGAGTGTCTCCGGAGCGTCCGCGATCCTCTCGAGCGCCATTCTCAGATAGACGCTTTCAAGCCACATCCGTGCGCCTTGCTCCACGCCGGCCTTGACGAGGTCCTCGGCGCGACTGTTCTGCATCCCTCTGCGACTCATTGCTTCCATGAACTCGCCGGGGGTCGCCGGCCGGCACAACCATGCCAGCAGGTGGGCGTGGTCGGCGACGCGGCGGAAACTGACTACAGATTCGGCGTGGAGGGACCGCGACATTCGGAGGGCGTAGCCTGCCGCAAGTAGGGTGTCCACGCTCGGCGCCCACCTACTCTCGCGCCTCTCGGGCGGCTGAATCTGTCGAAGCAAGTGCATGAGCGCGGCAAGGTCGTACTTCATTGTTCCAATTCTAGGAGGAGCGCTCCCCCCCTGCAAGGGAAAGCGCGGGTACGGCTGCGCGACGGGGTGCTCGCACGTGGAGACGGGGCTTGTGCGCGAGACCGCCACGGCGCCCGAGCGACGTGATGGACGCGGCGACACCCTGGTCCGTGGCGTCATGCCGAGTGAACGGGGACGGGCGCCTCTCGAACGCGTCGCTCCAGGTCGTGGCCGCCTCCGAGGGCGAGCAGGACCAACTCGGACCCGGTGGCGCCGGCCCAGCGGCGGCCTGAGGGTGCGGCGACGAGGGGAGAGTTGAATCGCGGGAACCAAGCTAGAGCCTCGCCCGTGTCCGCGTGTACGAGTGTGAAGCCGACGGCGCCCCTTGTCTCAGCCCAGCGCCAAGGCGCCTGCCGAAGGCCAAGGGCGACGGATTCATCATCCGGCGATCCTCTGACGATCTTGAGGCACTCGCCGAGGGCGCAGAGAGAATTCCCCGTGCTCTTCGCCTCCAGCGTCCGAGCCGCGGCGGCCGCCTCCACCCGCGCCTCCGCCAGCTCACCGGCCAGGTTTGGGGTCCCGAGCCGGCCCTCGACGTACCGCCGGAGGTCGGCGAGATTTCGCACATCCATCGCGTCCAACTCGCGCGCACGCAGGCTCGCAGGGCACGCCCATGAGGGGCACGATGCGTCGCGGATGGTCGAAGCGCGCGAAGCTCAGCTCGTCGAGGCAGACGCCGTCGATCTCGGACCCGCGGCCGGCGACGCCGCTCGCGACACGCGCGGCGTGGGGCCGACGTGCATCGGCTCGTGGCTCGAGGGAATGGGGCGGGGGCGTGGAACGGCGCGATCGCTATCAACGTGGGCCCCCGCGCCCCCGCCTACCGCAGACTGAAGATCGGCGGGCCGCCCGCGGGGTCGAGCACGTCGACCAGCACCAGCTTCACGATCAGCCGCAGCGACGTGACGTCGCGGTTCCCGGAGGGGGACACGTCCTCGTTCGCATCCACGACCGAGTAGTACACCCGCACCGTGTTCGTGCCGATGCTCCCCAGGCCCGAGGCGCCCGACTTCCCCGCCGGCACCAGGCCGCGGCCGTCCGGGCTGTCCAGCGTGATCCGGGTGGTCATGTAGGGCTGCGCGGCCTGGACCAGGCACGGCAGAAGGCGTCCGCCCAGATCGTCCACCTCCACAAACGGTCCCGCGCCCACCAGGTCCCCCTCCGGCTGCCGCGTGACGAAGTCCGTGAAGAACACTTGCGGCGAACCGACCGAGGCGTTGCCCTCCAGACCGAAGGTCTTCCGGATCCGCTCCAGAAAAGCCTCAGGCTCCGCGCCCTCGATTTGGAACGGGAGCGCGCCCTTTCGAAGCGTCGCGTGGTCCTCGGACAGCCCCTCCGGCTGGTAGTTGAAGCCCGAGTCCGCGGCGCGCCGCTCGTTCAGGGAAACCCACTTGCCGTTCAACCACACCGGCGTGGCGCGAAGTTCGTCCGCGCCCTCCACCTGCCCCATGCCGCCCACGCGCTGGAGCCGGGACTCCCCCTGTTCCGTGAGCGTCAACTGCCCCTTCACGTGCCGCTCCATGTACTCGATGGCGTTGCCCAGGCCGATGGCCGGCGGCGGCGTAACGACCGCATTCTTGTCCGGCGGTTTGCACATGCGGCACGTCAGCTTCCCGCCCTCCACGCGGGACAGCTTCCGCGACAGGAACCCGGTGGTGGTGGGCGGCGAAGAAGGGAGCTCGATGCGCTTCGCGTCGCACTTGTCGCACAGGAGATCCCCGTACCCGCCGCAGCTCGAACAGTACGCATTGGTGACTTTCTGGAAGTTCTTCCGGGTCACGACGCCGGACCCGCCGCAGGGCACGCAGGTCATCGCGGCCTGGCCCTTGCAGATGCTGCACTGGACCTGGCGCGAGCCGCCGCACACCTTGCAGATGATCTGGGACGAACAGTAACCGATCACGTCCCTCACGGGCACGCCCAGCAGCTCCTCGGCGCGCTTCAGCAGCATGCTGGCCATCCCGTTCGCCAAGGCTTCCCTCGCCTGCTCATGGCGGGCTCCCTGCGCGGCCTGCAGCCCCGCCAGCAGGCTCTCGTCCGACTGCCGGCCCACCTTGCGGAACTCGTCCTTCACGGCGTTGAAGCCCTTCTCCGCCTCCTGGTTCTTCGGGTCGGCCAGACGCGCGCGGAGGAAGGCCTGGGCCGCGAGCTGGACGTTTCTCTTCGCTTGGTAGTACTTGCCCAGGTAGAGTTGCCCCTGGACGAAGCACTCCGGCGAGTAGACCATCGCCAGTTGGAGGAGGCGCAGCCCCAGATCCTCGCGCTTGAGCGTGTCCAGGCACCAGATCCCCGCCTCCAGGTACTTGCGGGGCTCGGCCGGCGTAAGCGCCGTCAGCCGCTCTTCAAACTCCTCGACGCTGCTCTTCCCCCGGACGATCTCGGCGATCTCCGCCCGCTTGAAGGTGAACGCGGCCCGGGCGGTCATGATCTTGACGCCCTCGGCGTCGTCCCGGAGGATCTTCCCCTCGAACTCCCGGCCGTCCACCAGGCGCACCTTGTCGGCGAGCGCGTCCCCCGCGCTTGCGAAAAAAAGAAGCGCGGCGAGAAGGAGAGCGCGCGCCGTCGACGGAGTCCCGCGAGTCATGGCCCGACTCCCGCTAGGGTTTCAACGAAGGATCGGAAACGACGATGTACAGCAACTCCGAGAGCGTCGAGCTCGCGTTCTTGAGCTGCTCGAGCACGGTCTTCGCCTTCATCTCCCGCTGTTCGAACCGGCGGTCGATGGAGAAGACCTGGTCGCGATAGACCTTTTTCCGGTCGAGGGCGGTGACGAGAAGCGCGGCGAAACGGACGCTGGAGTACAGCTCGCCGCAGGCGATCTGCAGGGAGTTCGTGCACGATTCGCGCTGGAACCGGCGCGCTTCGTCGAGCTGCTCCCGCTGCTGGCGGGTCACCTCGCTGTCCGCGAGGAGGCGCAGGACGAGGGAGAGCGTCGACGCGAAGGTCTGGGCGCTGTTGGCGAAGCGGCCCTCCACGGTCGAAGTGTTGTCCGTCGCCTGCTTGAAGTCCGCCAAGAGCTTTTCGACGGCGTCGGAGCAGCGGCGGTCCCGATCCATCTTGCGAATGAAGTCCGCGAGCAGGTTCGTGGCCGACGTCAACGAGCCGTACCACAGCTCGGCGAAGCGCATGTACTCCGCCTCGAGCTGGGCCTTCGCGGTCGCCGGGTCGGGGTTGCTGAAGGCCTGGGGCGGCTGGTCGAGGGTCGCGATGGCGCTCGCGAAGCCGGCGGCCCCCGCCTGCGCGGCCGTCACGTCGCCGGCGAGCACCGCGCTGAAGGTGACGAGGCCCTGCAGGCCCGCATAGACGGCCTCGAGGTGGCGCGGGGTCGCCGCGGACCCCGCGGCCAGGCGACGCGCGGGCTCCCGGCACAGGTCGAACACGTACGTGAACTCGTCCTTGGCCCGAGGGACGCCGCCCTTCTCGAGGAAAGAGCGCGCGAGTTCGAAGCGCGTCCCGAACGTGACCTTTTCCACGTATTGCCGCAGGAACTCCTGCGCCACGTCATCCTTCTTCAGCCGGCTGTAGGCCATGGCCAGTTCGAAGAGGGCCTCGGGATTCTGGTCGAGCGCGAGGGCGGCGCGGAAGGCGCCGAGGGCCTCCGCCGTGTTCTGCTTTTTCAGGTGGGTGAGCCCCAGCTCGACGTAGGCGTAGGAGCTTTTCGCTCCCTCGGCGAAGATGCCCTTCAGGGCCGTGAGGGCCGCCTCGACGTCCCCTCCCTCGCGGAGGAGGCGCCCCTCAAGGGCCCGGACGTCGGGGTCCTTCGGCGCCCGTTGCAGAAGGTCTTTCACCGCCGACATCGCCGCGCCGCGGTCCTTCACGGCGACGGCCGCGAGCCCCACCTTGAAGTTGATGCGGGGGAAGCCGGAATTCATGCTGCGGAGCTGCTCGAAGGCGGTCTTCGCCTCCTCCGCGCGGCCGAGCTTGAACAGCGCGTCCCCGACGTCGTTGAGCAGGGCGGAGAGCTTGCCGGTGTCCAGGCTCTGCTGCCGGCCCAGCGCGAAGGCCTGTTGCAGGTACGAGACGCCCGTCGTGGGATCGCCCCGCAGGAGCGAGAGGTAGCCGGCGAGGGAGTAGATCTCGACGTCCGGCCTGCCCCCGACCACCTCCTTCGCGTCGTGCAGCGCCTCCTCGAGCCGATTCAGCTTGAAGAGGCAGGTGGCCTTGATCTTCAGCGCGTCCCAGGCCGCCGGGTCCGCGGCGAAGACCTGCTCCGCGTAGCCGAGCGCCTTGTCCCATTCCCCGCGGGCGAAGTAGATCTGCGCCCGCTTCTGCTTGAGCTGCGGGGAATCCGGCGCCAGCTTCTCGGCCTTCTCCAGGACCAGCATGGCCTCGTCGTATTTTTTTTGTCCGATGAGGATGCGCGCCAGGCGGCCGGCGATCTCCGCGTCCTCCGGCTTCTTGGCGAGGATGATGCGGAACTGCGCGGCGGCGTCCTCCTGCCGGTCCGGGCACTTCAGGTCGTAGAGGTCCGCGAGCTTGCGATTCGCGTCCTCCAGGTCCGGTCTGGTTTCGAGCGCGCGCTTGTAGTACTTCTCGGCGCCCTCGAGGTCTTCCAGACGCTCCGCGGAGACGCCGATCGTGAGCATGGCCTCGACGTTGGTCGGCTGCAGTTCGAGCACCTTCTGCAGCGCCTCGAACGACTCCTTGTTCTTGTCCGACTCGAGGTAGGCCCGCCCCAGCTCGAACCACGCCTCGATGAAGCCGGGCTTTTTCTGCACGGCCATCTTGAAACAGGCGATCTGCTCGTCGAGGTTGATCTGCCTCTCGACGTTGGAAATGCCCTTGGCCGCCTGCATCCCGCGGTCAAGATCCCAGGGGCGCAAGACGCGCTTCTCTTCTCCCCCGGTCGTCGCCATCTCCTTCCGTTTTTCCCGGCCGGCGTCGTAGTAATATTGCGCGTCGCGGGCGAAGGCGAGGTAGCCGAACACGAGGAGGACGACCAGGACCGCGAGGCCGCCGAGCTTGATAGCCGCGGGAGCGAAGCGGCCGATCAGGTCCGACGGCGAGCCCGCCCCGGCGTTGCCGAGGATGCGATGGGCCTGTCCGGAGGTCACGTACAGCATTTGACGGCAGGCCTCCTTGACGCAGCCGTCGGACTTCTTCCAGCACTCGACGTGGTAGCAATCGGCGCAGTGGCCGCACATCTGCCGCGGGATGCCCTCGCGAATGTCGAGGGCGCAAAACGCGCAGCGGGCCGAGCCGTACAGGCCTCCGCGCGTGGGGGCGAGGAGCGGCGCGCCGGCGCCCGCGCCGCCGAGCCCGGGCGTGCCCTGCGCGGGGGTTTTGCGGGAGGCGGGCGCCACGCCCGGCGAACCCTGCGGCGGGGTTGTGCGCGGCGGGGCCGGGCGGAGCACCCCCTGCGGCGGCGTGGAACCGCGCGGGGCCGCGGCGAGGCCGGGGCTGCCGAGGGCCGGAGTCCCGCGCGGGAGGCCGAGGCCGATACCGCCTCCCGCCGGGGCGAGGCCCGGGCTTCCCAGCGCGGGCGTCCCGCGGGGTCCGCCCGCGAGTTTGGGGGTCCCCTGCACCGGGGTGTTGCGGGCGGGCGGGGGCGCGAGCGCGCCCGCCGGCGAGGGAGAGGGCGCGAGTCGCGGCGTGGGGGGCCGGCTCACCCGCGGCAGCAGGTCCTGGTCCGCGTCCACGTCGAGCGAGCCGAAGTCGATCGAGGGGGCGCTCACGGCGGCGGCGGGGGACGGCGCGAAAGCGGGCGGCGGGGCCGGGGCGGACAGGACGGGGCTGATGGTCGAGGCCACCAGAATCTGGTTCAGCTCATCCTCGGTCACGTACCCCTTGGACAGGAGGAGCTGCCCCAGCCGCAGGACGTTCGTGACGCCCTTGCGTTGGAGGTCCTCGATGATCGCGAAGCACTCCGAGACCTGCGACTGCGTCGCGAGGCCGCACTGGACCACGCGCTGCGCGAGGTCGCGGTCCTCCTGGATGGGGTCGACCGGGGAAGGGGCGGCCTGCAGCACCTCGGCCATGTCCGCGGGGAGTACGCCCTTCTCGACCACCAGGTCGAGGAGCGATTTCGACCCGCCATGCTGCTTCAGCTCGTTCAGACAGCGCGCGACGTCCTCCTGCGTCATGAGGTTGCGCTGGACGAGGAGCCGCCCATGTTTCATGTCGTTGGGGGTGACCATGCCCACACCTCGCTCTGCTCCGCTAACCCTTGGAAGATTGTTTTCTTGCGCTCAATTTCCGCGAGGCGCGACGTAGAGAACACGAATTCCACGAACTACGCGAATGTCACGAAGGGGGCATGTACAACCGCCGCATCGTCCGCGCTTCGTGGAATCCGACGGCTTCGTGAAATTCGTGTTCCCGTCCGATCGTCGGGGCGCCTCATGTTGCAGACCACTCCGGGTTCGGCTGCGGCCCCGGCCCCGGCCCCGGGCCCTGGCGCGCGCCTTGTTGGGAAGGTAACACCGATCGGCTGCCCCAATCTATAGCGTCCGGGCTCGCAAAAGTAAACTGTTTGTGGCCTCGCCGGGTCGTTGACTTCCGAAGGCCGGCATGCCATAGTGATGCCTGCGCGGCGGTCTCGCCGTCGAACGATCGGCACCAGGATGGGAAGGGCTTGGAATGGAAGAGCTGACCCTCTTCAAGTCGAACGGCGAGCCGGGGCTGGATGCGGTTTCACCTTCGGAAGGCTCGAGGGCGAGCTTCGTACTCCTGCGGCTGCTCTCGGACGCGCTCGACCGCGCCGCGACCGACATTCACGTGGAATCCGAAGGCCCCGGCGTCAAGGTGCGCTACCGCGTGGACGGCTTCCTGCGGCCGGTAGCCGACTACGACCTGGAGCTGGGCCGGCGGCTCATCTCCTGCGTGAAGGTGATCTGCGACATGGACATCACCAAGAAGTCGCGGTTCCAGGACGGGTCCTTCCTGGGGAAGCGCGGGGACGAGGAAGTGGACTTCCGCGTTTCGGTGATCCAGGAGGTCGGCGGCGACAAGATGGTGGTCCGCATCCTCCAGCGAAAGATGCACGAGGGCGTGATCGAATCGCTGGGGCTGAACGACGATCTCATCGCGACGATGCGGGGCTTCACGAGGCGCTCGCAAGGCACCCTGATCGTCGCCGGACCCACGGGCGTCGGCAAGACCACGACGCTGTACGCGCTCCTGCAGGAGGTCGATCGGACCCGGCGCAACGTCGTGTCCATCGAGGATCCGGTCGAGTACCATCTGCCGCTCATGACGCAGATCCATGTGAATCCGAAGGTCGGGATGAGCTTCGCGGCGGCGCTCCGGTCGGTCCTGCGCCAGGATCCGAACATCCTCATGATCGGGGAGATCCGGGACGCCGAGACGGCGGAGATCGCCCTGCAGTCGGCCTTGACCGGTCACCTGATCCTGACGACGACCCACGCGAAGGACGCGATCGGGGCGATTTTCCGGTTGTCCGAGCTGAACATCCCGCCCTATCAGCTCGTGACGACCGTGAACCTGATCCTGGCGCAACGGCTGGCCCGGAAGCTGTGCGAGCGCTGCAAGAAACCGCTGCCGGTGAAAAAAAAGTACTTCGCGACGCTCGGCTTTCCCGCGCCGGCGACGGACACCGTCTACCGGGCCGGCGGCTGCCCGGAATGCGACGACACCGGCTACCGGGGACGCGTAGGCGTGTTCGAGCTCCTGCAGATGAACGACCCGCTGCGGGACGCGATCCTGCGCAAGGCGCCCGAGTCCGAGCTGCAGGCGCTCCAGGCCTCGGGCCCGTACCCCAGGCTCGTGCACGATGCAATGAAGAAAGTGGAGCAAGGGGTCCTGAGCATGGAGGAAGTCTCGAGGGTGCTCGTGTGACGCGTCGGGAGGATCGAAGAGGGCTGCGCCCGGGCGAACGCGTCGACCGAAGGATTGCTGATTTCGGATTGCTGATTGCTGATTGCCGGAGCGGCGCGTCTGCAAAGTCGATCTCAGCCGAGCCGGCGCCCCTGACACTCGCAGGGCCTTCCCGGGGTTCGACATCCCCCCCAGCGGCGCCGGCGTCCCGGGAGAGATCCGCAATCCCCGGGTGAGCGCCTCGCCGGGGACGTTGGTAATCAGCAATCAGCAATGGGTGTGGCTACTTTTCGACGACGGCGCCCAGACCGCCTGAAGGCGGTACTACGAACAGTAGGTTCCGAGAGCAGCACCCACTGTTTGTAGTACCCCCTTCAGGGGGCCTACGAAAAGTAGCCACACCCATCAGCAATCGGCATTCAGCAATCCATCAACCCCTGAGGCGTTGGGGAAGGCAGCCGGTGGAAGAGCGCGGCGTCCTGATTTGCTCGCAGTGCCAGAAGGTGTATTCGAGCGCGCGGTTCGTCCCCGGCAAGCGGTATCGCTGCCGCGCCTGTCAGGCGATGCTCGAGCCGCCGCCGCCGGCGGCGGCGGCGTCGGACCGCGGCGCGGGCTCGCTGCCTCCCGAGGTTGCGCAGGCAGCGCGCGACCCCAAGAGGCGGCTGGGACGCTTCCTCCTGACGAGCACGCTGGGCCAGGGCGGGAAAGGCGTCGTCTACAAGGCCTGGGACGAGGAGCTGGGGCGGTGGGTTGCCGTCAAGCTGCTGCACTCCGCCTTCGCGCCGGGGATCGACAATGCGCGTTTCGAGCGCGAGGCGAAGCTGGCGGCGCGACTCGACCATCCCAATCTCGCCCGCGTCTATGAAACGGGCATGACCGGCGGGAGCCGCTACATCGTGATGAGCTACGTGGAGGGAGTGACGCTGGACCAGGCGAACCTGGACGGCGTCGAGGGGGCGGTCCGGGCCGTGCGCGACGCGGCGCTCGGCGTCGCCCATGCGCACGACCTGGGGATCATCCACCGGGACCTGAAGCCGAAGAACATCATGGTCAACGTGGAGGGACGAGTGGTCGTCCTCGATTTCGGGCTCGCGAAATCGCTCGAGGGAGACGGCATGGTGCTCACCGCCGACAAGGCGATCCTGGGTTCGCCCGCGTACATGTCCCCGGAGCAGGCACGGGGCATCACCTCGGAAGTGGACGCGCGGAGCGACGTGTATTCGCTGGGGGCGACCCTCTGGACGCTGCTCGCGGGCCGCCGCCCCCACGAGGGAACGACCGCGGTCGAAATCCTGATGAAGGTCGGACAGGAGCCCGCGCAGCGGATCCGTGCGGTGCGCCCGGAGCTCTCCGGCGAGCTGGACGCCGTGCTCGGCAAGGCGATGGCCTTCGAACGGGAGGCGCGCTACCGAGTCGCGGGCGAATTCGCCGAGGACCTTGAGCGGGTGCTCGCCGGGCGCAAGCCCTTGCTCGGGCGTACGCGCACGTCGCCGGCGCCTCCTCCGCCTGCGCCGCCCGAGTCCGACGCGGAGGGCGAGTTCGAAACCGATCCCTCGAGCGTCGACGAACCGGCGGCCCCGCCGGCGGCCAGGCCCG
This sequence comes from Planctomycetota bacterium, assembly GCA_016197205.1. GTDB lineage: Bacteria > Planctomycetota > MHYJ01 > WSZJ01 > JACPWG01 > JACPWG01. The sequence continues at coordinate 8,555 of JACPWG010000103.1, read as the reverse complement.
GCGCACGCCCCGCGTCCGACCCGGGGTCACGTGCACGGCGCTCCGAGCGGAAGAGCCGTCGCGGCGGCCGCGGGCGAGCGACCCGCTCCGACGCGGAGGCGAAGGACGGCGCACGGCGCGGCAGCCGCGCATGGCTCGGCGTCCTCCTCGCGGTGGCCGCTGTCGCCGGCGCCGCAGGGGTCGCGCTATTCCTGAAGTTCTACCGCTAGCTGCCCGCTGACCAATTCCAGGCACGATGCCTGGGAGCGCAGGCCGGCCCGCGCGAACGGCCGCATGGGTTACGCCCCGCGGTGACAGAGCTGACGACTGTGTCCGAAGTTCGTCAACGGGCCACTAGCGGCCCATTGACCGCGTGCGGACACCGTCCTGGAAGGCCGAGCGGCCGTTCGTAGTTCCGCCTTCAGGCGGACCGTCGGCCGGCACGGTTGTGGACCGCGGCGCAAGCCGTCCACGCGGCGACCGACCCTCGTCGACGAGCCGATCGAGTACTTTTGCCAGCACGAGGACTTGGCGCATGCCGGATCAGCCCCCGAACCCCGCCCCCCGGGCGGAAATCACGCGCTTGAGCTTTCGCCTGCCTACCGGCGAGATCCTTCAGTTCGTGCTCGACCGTCCTGCCTTGAGAATCGGTCGCAGCCGCTCGAACGAAATCTGCCTTGTGGACCCAAGCATTTCCGGCCGCCACGCCGACGTGAGCCTGCATGACGGCTACTGGGCGCTGCGCGACCTGAACAGCCGGAACGGCATTTACGTCAACGGCACGCGGAAACACCTGTGCGCGCTCCGCAGCGGGGACGGCGGCCGGCTGGGTCGCGTGTCGTTTCGCTTCGAGAGTTCGGGCGGTGGAGACACGGAGACCGACCCTGGGGCGAGCACGACGTTCCTGGAAAGGCCGCACGTGCTCTGCTGCAAGTGCCGGCTGCCCATTTTCGAGGATCTCTTCGCAACGGGCCAGGCCCTGCGGCTCGGAGAGTCGGCCTTCTGCCCGCAATGCCGCCACCCGCTCCTGGGCAAAGAGGTCGCCGGCCACCGGCTCGACGACGTTCTCGACCCGATCGGCCCGGTCCTGGTCTTCCGCGGGCTGCACGCGAAGACCGGCGAGCCCCGGGCCGTGAAGCTGCTCCTGGATGGGGCGCCCCAGTCTCCGCAGCCGATCCCCACGGAAGAGGCGATCGCGCGCACCCGCTTCCTGCGGGAGGCCGTCTGCCTCGAGCTGCTCGACCACCCAGGCATCGTCCGCGTCCACGAAGGCGGGATCTGGCAGCATCAATTCGAGGAGCTGTCCCCTCCCACCTGGGTCCAGACCCCGTGGTTCGCGATGGAATACATCGACGGCGAGAACCTCCTGCGCACCGTGAACGGGCGCGGCCCGTTGCCCGCCGCGGAGGCGGTCCGCCTCGCCTCGCTGGCCGCGGAGGCCCTCGAGCACGCGGCCTCCAAGGGGGTCGTGCACCGCGACCTCCGGCCCGCCAATTTCCTGTTGCCGCGGAGCGGCGGCGTGAAGCTCATCAATTTCGGGCTCGCGAAGCTCATGGGCGCGCCCAAGATCACCCAGCCGAAGTCCGCGCTTGGGCCCCCTGGCTACATCGCGGCGGAACAGATGGAAGACCCTTCGAAGGCAGACTTCCGCTCCGACCTCTTCTCCCTCGGCGCCGTGCTCTTTTTTGCGCTCACCGGCGAGCGGCCCATCGAGACCGACAGCTCCCTCGACTACCTGCAGAAGGTCCGCCAGACTCCCCCGCCGCGCGTGCGCGACCTCCTGCCCGACCTCCCCGAAGAACTGGACGTCGTCCTCGGCAAGATGATGGCCCGGGATCCCCGCTCCCGCCACGCCAGCTACGCGAAACTGCGCAAGGACCTCGACCGGCTGCAGAAATAGGGACCGTTATTCTTGATCCGGCCGGATCAAGAGCAACTGTCCCTACTGTACACGGTTCAGCGTGTAGTACGCCAGCTCGTGCAGCAGCGGCGTCCCGTCCTCCGCGCGCAGGCCCGAGGCGCGCAGTTCGTACAGGAAGCCCGCCTCCAGGCGGCCGAGGTCCAGGGCCACGCCGCGCCGATCGCCGGAGACCCGCGCCGCCACCACCGCGACCGGCGCCGAATCCACCTCCGGGGAACCGTACGCCGCGTGGTAGAGGTACCGGAACCTGCGGATCGCGTACGCGCCGGGGGACGCCGCGGTCGCGCCGTCCAGGGGCTTGGTGAAGGCGAGGTCGAAGCCCATGGCCGTCGCGCTCATGGTGAGCATCTCCAGCGGCAGCTCCCCCGTCCAGGTGACGCGTTCGATCCCGAACCGCCGCGGCCCTACCGATTCCCACCCACGGTCCGTCTGCCCTACGTACAGACTCCCGCCCGGGGCGAACGCAAGGCGGTGGTTCCCCGACTGGAAGCCCGACAGGAAGGGGAAGCACGCCCCCTGCCATTCGCCGCCAACCTTTTCGAGCGCGACGCGCAGCAGGGTGCTCTGCGTCTGGTCCCCGACGAACATCTGTCCCGCGAACGGACCGAAGCGCCCGCCGGTCGTGTCCCAGAGCGGCTGCGTCGGCGAGTGCGCCAACGGCCCGTGCGGGAAGAGCACCGCCGGCCGTTTCCGCCGCCGGTCCAGCTCCGCGATCGGCACGGCGAAGGGCTTTCGCTTGAACGTCGGCTCCCACGCGAGGCCCGCGGGGTGCCCGTGAAAGTCGCCGCGCACGACGTGATGGAGCGGGGAGGTCCCGACGTAGTCCCCCTGATTGTCGGTGACGAAGAGCTCCCCCTCCGGGCTCAGGCCGATCCCATCCGGCGACCGCAGCCCGGTCGACCAAGGCGTGAATTCCCCGGAAGGCGAAACCCGGAAACACCACCCGCGGTACGCCGCCTGCGCGTCCCCGACGGCCCCATCATGGAACGCGACGTTCAGCGTTCCCCAGAGATTTCCCTCGCGGTCTCGCACCGGCCCGAACGCGAATTCGTGGTACTGACCTGAGAGGCCCCAGCCGTCGGAAACCGTTTCGTACAGGTCCGCCGCGCCGTCCCCGTCCGTGTCCCGGAGCCTCGTCAGCTCCGGGCGCTGCACCACGTAGACCTCCCCCGCCTCCCCCGGGCAAAGGCCCAGCGGCTCGTGCAGGCCCGAGGCGAAGCGCCGCCAGGCGCCGTTGCCGGCGCGCGCCCAGACCTCGCCGCGCCGCGTGCAGGCGAAGAGCGTCCCGTCCGCGGCGAAGCCGAGGCCGCCGATCTCGAAGGCGACCCCGTCCGGGCCCGTCACCGGCTCCTTCCGATAATAGCGGGCCTCGCCCGCCGGCGGAAAGTCCGCGTCCAGGCGCGCCTCCAGCTTCGCGAGCACCTCACGACCCAGCGGAACCAGCTCGTAGTAGAACTGCGTCGGCCCCTCCCAGTTGGCCACTTTCAAGAGCAGGTCGTGCTTCCCTCGAACGAGCTTCACGCCGACCTCGTCCTTGCGCGCCGGCATGCCGCGCGGCGACGAGAACTGGTGGAGGCGCCGGCCGTCGAGCCACACGTCGAGGCTGTCGTCGCTCCCGAGAAGGAGGGTGACGTCCCGGTCGCCGTCCGCCTCGAGGGTGCGGTGCAAATAACAAAGGGAGTACTGGAGGCGGCCGAAGAGATCGAGGTCGTGCACGCGGCCGTCGACAAACGCCGGCCCGTCGCGCCACCGAACTTCGCGTCCGTCCGCGCCGACGTAGCTCGCCGCGAAGTCCAGCTCCCGCTCCGGCGCGTACACGGCGGCGACCCCGCGTCCCCCCGCGTTGTCGAAGGGGCCGATGTAGCGCCACGGGCCCTGGCGCAGCGCCGGGAGCGCGCGCAGCGTGGCCTCCACGGAGGCGGTGCGCGACTCCTCACGCGTCGCGCGCTGCAGGTAGACGTACCCGATCGGTTCGCTAGCCGCCGAGCGTGAAGGGAGCAATAGCGCGACGAGGCAAAGCCCGAGCGAAAGCAACGCGCGCTCACCGTTCGCGCCCCGGCGAATTCGAAGCTTCATCGCCCGTCCCTCCCGCTCTTCACCGAGACCGTCACCTCGAACCGCAGCGGCTGTGCCGGCGACGCGCCGCTCGCGGGGATCCGCAGTCGTCCGCCGCCCGCCCACTCCCCCTGGGTCGAGGAGAGCGCGAGCGCCTTGGCGCCCCCCGCGAGAAACCAGACGTCGGCCGCGGTCGGCCCGACGTCGAACCGCCGCACGAGGCCGAGGGCCGCCGTGCCGGCGAGCGGCGTGATCCGCTCCGCGATCTCCACGCCGTCCACCGCATATCGAAATTCCGGGGTTTTTTCCACGAGCCGGTAACCGTGAAACCGCCGGACGGGTTCGCGGTCCGGGTCCCCGATGCGCAGCGGGAAGGCGTCCGGCGCGTTGAAGAACCGTTCGCCGAGGGGGCGCGCCGGCTCCCCGCCCCGCCCGCCCCAGACCGGCGTGACGTCGAGAAAGTCGCCGAACCACGCGTACCGCAATCGGCACTCGCCGGCATCGAAGCAGATCGAGACCAGGCCGGGGAAGCCGACGGCGATCGAACGCGGGGACGCGTCGGGCATGAACGTCCGCAACACGACGGGCTCGTCCTTGACGAGCAGCAGGTCCGGCCTTGACTCACCGAGGCCGGCAGGCAGCGGCATGCCCGTACCCGCGCGCAGGCACTCCCAGAGCGAGGCGATCTTCTCCTCCGCCTCGGCGTCGGGCGTGTCCGCGAAGAAGGTCGGCATGGCCGTGCCCGGGCGAAGAACGGAGGGGTTCTTCATCCAGCGGCGGAACCACTCGGGTCGCAGGCGCGCGGCCATTTCCACCAGGTCGGGACCGCGCGTTCCGATCGACGCGCGTCCGCGAAAGTCGTGGCAGGACACGCAACCGAGGCCGCCCTCCCCCTTGCCGAGAAGCACCACGCCGGCCCGGACGAGCTCCGGTCGCGGCGCGCGGGTGGAGGACCGCTCGTCGCCGGGTCCGAGGCCGGCCGAGGCGGCGAAGGCGCTCGCCATGCCTTCGACGGCCTCCTTGCCGAACTGCGGCATCCGGAGACCCATCCAGGGACGCACGCGCTTTCCCCGCGAGAGGACGTCGTCCATCCAGACCGCGCGCAGGCGTTCGCCGGCCCCGGTGAGAGGCGGAGGCGTGTCCACGACACCCGGCGGCGGGGCGCCCTCCAGCTCGTGGCACGCGGCGCAGAGTAGGGTATTCACCCGATGCGCCAGTTCGTGCACGGGCGCGAGGCTCCGGTCCGGGCGCGCGAGAAATGCCAGGATCGCGTCCCGGTCCGCGACGGCGAGCCCGAACCTCGGGAGCGGCGCGGCCGGCGCGTCCGCGAGGCAGCCGCGCCGTGCGCCGAGCGCGTCGAAGGCGGGAGCGGCGAGGGTCGATGCAAGGCGCGACGCCTCGCGCAGGCGGTGACAGCCGAGACAGCCCCGCGAGCGGACCAGGGCGCGGCCGCGGCCGGCGTCCCCAGGAGGCGGGTCTCCGGTGAGCGCGGGGTTCTTCGACTGCGTGAGGAACTCGGCGAGCAGGGACGCCTCGTCGGAGGTGAGTGCGAGGGAGGGCATGCGGCCGCTCGTGTCGATCGCCGTCGGGTCCAGGAGGTAGCGGGCCAGCGCACCGGCGTTCGTCTTTGAACCCAGCCCCTCGAGGCCCGACGCCCCGGCGCCGTGGCACGCCGCGCACCCGATGCGGTCGAAGAGTTCCTGGCCCTGCCGCCGGCGAAACCGATCCGTGGGCGGCTCCTCCGGCTGCGCGCCGGGCGCGACCAGGCCGGAAAGGTAAGCGGTGACGTCGGCGACCTCCTGTCCCGCCAGGAGCGCCGGCATCGCGCTCTCCGGACGCAGTCGTTTCGGGTCCGCGAGCCATGCGGCGAGCCAGCGAGCCCGCAGCCGCGAGCCCGCGCCGGTCAGATCCGGCGCCGCGCGGCCGCGCACCAGCCGGTCGCCGCACAGCACGGTCCGATGACAGCCGACGCAGTTCAGGTCCTCGACCAGCGCGCGCCCGCGCTCGACTTTCGCCTCGGCTGCCAGCGCGGCCCGTGCTTCCTCGCCCGGGTTTTCGCCGTGCAGGAAGGCACGGGCGGGGATGGGCTGAGCCCGCGAGTCGCGGAGAGCGGGCGACTGCCACAGGAGCCGGAGGCGTGCAGCCGCGTCTCCCCTCCGGAAGGCGATGCGCAGCGCGTGATCGCCCGCGGTCAACTCGAGCGGCCGACCCTGCGCCTCACGGCCGTCGAGCAGCACGGACGCCTCGGCGTAGAGCGTGTAGCTGCCCGTCGCGGGCACCCGGAGGACGCCGGTCCACTCGGCGGAGAAAGCCGGCGAGAGCGCGGGGTGGATCGACTCCCCCGGACCCAGCTCGAAATTCGGCGACCGAGCCACGCAGGTCACGCGCCGATCGGCGTCCGCGTACACGGCCGATAGGCCCGGCGCCAGAGGACCCGCGGCCTGCGGCTCCTCGACCTCGGGCAGGACGGGGAGGCCCCAGCCGCGGAGCAACAGGTTCGCCTCCGCGTTCGTGGGCAGCTCCTTCACGCGCACGTTGCGGAAGCGGACGACGTCGCCGTCGGAGTGGTTCTGCAGCCCGATCATGCCGGCCGTGCTTCGCTCCCCCTCGAACGAATTCACAAGTTGCGAATTCAGGCGCACGTGGATCGCGCGCCCGACGCAGGCGATTTCGAAGCGGTTCCACTCCCCCGGCGGCCGGAGCGGCACCGCGGTCGCCGCCTGGAAATCGTACACGGCCCCCGTGGAGTGTTTCGACGGGCTGTCCCCCGCGATCTGGACCTCGTACCCCTCCTTGACCGGCTTCCAGGGGTCGCCCTCCACGCGCGGGAAACGCACGAAGACGCCCGAGTTCGATTCCACTTTCTGTTGCTGGAACTCGAGCTTCAGGTGATACGAGGCGAACGACCGCTTCGCATAGTAGAAGAGGCCCATGCCCCCGTGCGGCGTCGCGACGCCGTCGCGGACCTCGAAGCCGCCCGGGCCCGCCTGGAGCCACCCGTCGGCGTGGGTGGCATCGAGCAGTGGGACGAAGCCCGCGTCCTCCGGGTCGGGAGGGGCCGCCGCGAGTGCGCTCGCGGGCGGGCTCGCAGCGGAGCCGACGGCCCAGGAGGCGCCGCCGGCGACATGGCGCAAGAAGCGCTCGTTCCTCCAGACCTCCTCGCGGTGGCCGAGCGCGGTGTAGAAGACGCGGCCGCGGCCGTAGTCTTTGCACCAGGCCAGCGCGAAGTCGGAGTCCGCGCGATGGACGCCCTTCGCGTGCGCGTCGACGCTTGCAGGGTCGAGCGAGAGGAGGACGTGCACGCCGGTGCGCTGCCAATCCTTGAACTGATAGATCTCCTCCTCGACCTCGAAGGCTTCGCCAAGATGGGCGGTGGAGGGGTGGGAGCGATCTTCGCAGCGGACGCGCACGCGTTGGTGCCACGGGTGGCCGTCGAATTTTCCGCCCAGCATTGCGAGGTAGGCGGGAAAGCCGGGATAGGTGTCGGTGGCGGAGTGGATGCCCACGAAACCGCCGCCGCCGCGGACGTAGGCGAGGAGTGCCTCGCGTGCGGACTCTGGAACGGGCAGGTCCCCGGTCGTGAAGAACGCGACCGCGCGGTAGGAGGCGAGGTTGTCGGCGGTCAGGACGGCCGCGTCCTGCGAGCAGACGACTTCGAGGTCAGGTGCGCAAGCTGTGGCGAATTGGGTTTCGGCGAGGGAGAGGGCGCCGTCGGACGGTCGGGTGACGACCGAGTGGCGGAAGCCCGCGGAGTGGGTGAGGAAGAGGATGCGGGGGCGGGGGCGGACGGGGGGCCGAGGGTCATCGACGGGGAGGCAGGGGGCTGCGGGGGCGAGGCAGAGGGTGAGGAGGAGGGCGAGGGGCGGAGAGGCGCGGAGGGTGCAATTGACGGCGAGGGAGCCCATACGACACGCTTTCGACTGAGGACGAGGGACGAAACCACAGAGGCGCGGAGACGCAGAGGGTTTTCGATCTTCGAAGTTCGTTCGGCGCCAAGCGCCCGCGCAAAAATAACTGCGCCGATTCGGCCCTCGAGGCTCCTGGGGGCGCGGCCCTCTGGGCCGCGCCCCCAGGCATCGGTCGATCCACGGAAATGTAAAGTAATTCTTGCGCGGGCGCCAAGGACACGGGGCGGCCCGGGCAGTCGGGTTGACGGCCCGTTGCCCGGGGCCGCGGTCAGCGCAGGTCGATCACCCAGCGGCCCTCTTGCCGGCGCCAGTACCAGGTGAGATGCCGCTTTCCCGAGTCGCCGCCGGAGGTGACCTTCTCGATGCGCTTCGCCAACTCCTCGAGCCCGCCCTCGGGTTTCGCGGTGGGACCTTGGCGGGGGCGGAGGCGCAAGTCGAGCTCCACGTACGCGGTGCCCTCGTCGCCGTCGACCTTGGTATCCTCGACGCGCGCGGACAGGATCTCGACTTCCCCGTCGGAGGGTCCGAGCGCGAGCGCCTTCAGGAACGCGTCCTGGCCGCGGGAGGCCTCCGTCGCCGAGGCCTCACCGGCGAAGCGAAGGACGCCGCGCAGGTCTTTATAGGTCAGCGCGCGCAGGAAGCCCTCCACCGCGTCTCCGAGCTCGGCGGTCCCCTTCCCCTTCGCCTGCTCG
>JACPWG010000058.1 GCA_016197205.1 Planctomycetota bacterium | reverse complement strand
ATGATCGGCTGCGTCCAGATGTTTCCCCAGCCCGGGAATTGCAACTCGGAGTCCATCTCCTTCAGAAGGTCCGGTTTCGTCTTCCGCCACAGGAAGAAGCGCTTTGCGAAGCTCGCCGCCACCGCCGCGCGCACGTCCGCCAGCTCGGCCTCGGACGCCTCCTTCAGCTTGCCCTGCGCCCGAATGGAGTCCACGAGCGCACCGCTCACCGCCGGCCCTGCCCGGTCGAAGAGCTCCCAGTTGAGCGTTCGCACGCGTTCCGCCCAGAGCCCGCCCCGCTCCGCCTCGAGCGCGTCGAGCTGCCGTTCCTGGAAGGTCGTGCGCCTCCGCCCGAGGACCTCGCCGACGTCGGCAAGCACCGCCTCGGCCGGCGTCTCGACGATGGCCAGCAGGTCGGGTGAACGCCGAACACAGCCGGCCGCGTCCAGCCGCTTAGCGATTTGCTCCACGGTCGCGCCGACCTCCTCCTGCCGGGGCAGGCGCGCGAGCCGCAGCGCGACAGCCGGGTTAACCGCACCCACGATCGCCTCGCGCTCCGCCGCGCCCGGCGCCTTGAGCACGGCGCCCTTCGGCCGCGCCTGCGCCAGCACGCGGTCCACGAGCCCGCCCACGAGCTTTCGTCCCAGCTCCGGCTCGAACTCCGCGATCCGGCGCGCGGCGAGCTCGCGCAGCGTCTCATCGACCGCGGCCGAGCCGGCCATCGCCGCGCCGTTCGTGAGGGTGTCGATTTCCTCCGGCGTCCCGGCGCCGGCCACGCGACCGCGCGCACGGAGCAGGGTGACGGTCTCTCCCGCGAGGGCCGTCACGTCGGCGTACTCCATCTTCCGCTTCGGCCACCATGCCTTGGGCCGGAGGTTCAGGACCGTCTCCACCATGTCGATCGGCGAGGGGTCCGTCGCCGTGTCCGCGCGACCCGACTTGCCGACAACCGACTCCACCTCCGGGAACCGCCCGAGCAGGCGGTCCCGCTCCTTGAGATCGTCCCCGGTCTGCGTGATCGAGGCGCGCGGCACGGTGATCGGCATGTCCAGGATGCTGCCCTCGTCCAGGGGCGGCATGAACTCCCGTCCCAACCGCGGCCAGAGGTTGAGGCCGAGGCCGAGCAGGAGGCAGAAGCTCCAGAGCACCGCGCGCGGGTACGGCATGAGCCAGGTCATGACCGGCTTGTAGATGTGGATGAAGCTCCGGACCAGCCAGTTTTCCTCCTCCGCCCGGAGCCGCCCGCGGACGAACCACGGGATGAGCGCGGGCACGGTCGTGATCGCGAGGAGGGCGACGCCGACCAGGGCGAAGGACTTCGTGAAGGCCAGGGGATGGAACATCTTCCCCTCCATCCCGGAGAGCGCGAAGATCGGGATGAAGGAGAGGAGCATGATCATCACCGAAAAAAAGATCGGGCGGCCGACCAACTGGCACGCCGGCACGAGGAGCTCCAGGTTGTTCCCCTTAACGGCCTGCGAGCCGAATTTGCGGTGGAGGGTGTGGATGGCGTTCTCCACCATGACCACGGAGGCGTCGACGAGCACGCCGATGGAAATCGCCATGCCGCTCAGGGACATAATGTTCGACGGGATACCGACGATGCGCATGCAGACGAACGAAAAGAGAACGGCGAGCGGGATGGTGAGGCAGATGAGCAGCGCGGAGCGGACGTGGTAGAGGATGAGGACGACCGCGAGCGAAGCGACGAGGATTTCCTCGCGCAGCGTGCCGGTCAGCGTGTGGATCGCGTCCTCGATGAGGCGGGTCCGCTCGTAGAACGGCACGATGCGGACGCCCTTGGGCAGGCCGGCCTGGAGCTTCTGGATCTTCTCCTTGACGCGTCCGGTGACCTCGAGCGGGTTCTCGCCGTACCGCATCATGACGACGCCGCCCGTGACCTCGTTCCCTTCCTTCTCCAGCACGCTGCGGCGAAACTCCGGGCCCAGTTGGACGGTGCTCAGGTTTTTCACGTAGATCGGGACCCCGCCGCGCGCGCCGACGACGATCGACTCGAGGTCCGCCACGCCTCGGATCCAGCCGTTGCCCCGGATCAGATACTCGGCCCCGTTCTTCTGGAAGAGCTTGCCGCCGACGCTCGAATTCGCGCGCGCGACGGCCGAGAAGACCTCCCCGAGCGAGAGGTCGTAGGCGCGGAGCTTGTTCGGGTCCACGTCGAGCTGGTACTCGCGCACGAAGCCGCCTACGGAGGAGACCTGCGCGACGCCGGGGACGGAGTTGAGCTGGTAGCGGACGTACCAGTCCTGGATCGCGCGCAGCTCGCCCAGGTCGTAGCCTTCCCCTTCCACGGTGTACCAGTAGATCTGGCCGAGCGCGGTCGCGTCCGGCGCGAGGTAGGGTACGACGCCGGCCGGCAGGAAGGTGCCCGCGATCGAGAGTCGCTCCAGCACGCGAGTCCGGGCGAAATAAAAGTCGACGCTGTCCTCGAAGATGATGTTGATCATCGAGAAGTTGAATTCCGAGGTCGACCGCACGGCCTTCACGCCCGCGAGGCCCTGAAGATTCACGGAGAGCGGGTAGGTGATCTGGTCTTCGATCTCCCGCGGGGACCGGCCCATCCAATCGGTGAAAACGATCACCTGGTTTTCGGAGAGGTCGGGGATCGCGTCGACGGGCGTACGGTAGACGCAGTAGACGCCGCCGGCGATGAGCAGGAGGGTCAGCGCGAGGACCAGAAACCGGTGGCGCATGGAGTATTCGATGATGGCTTCGATCATGGGTGTGGCCTCCGATGCCTACCTGCTTTCCGTGTCCATTTTGTTGGTCGCCTCGGGTCGTCCGCTCGCGCCGAAGAACCCCGCGCCCGCGGCAGGGTTGAGCCGGCTTTCCGCGTCGATCAGGAAGGAACCCCGGGTGACGACCCGGTCCCCCTCCTTGAGGCCCTGCGTGACCGGGTAGAACGACCCGACGTGCGGGCCGAGGAGGACCTCGACCGCGTCGTACGTGCCCGGCGCGTGCTCCACGTAGACCACTTTGTGCAGGCCGGTGTCGATGACCGCCGAGTCCGGCACGGCGAGCTGCTTCTCGATCCGCATGTAACAGCCGGGGGAGTGGCAGATCGGGCAGAGGTCGTCGGGCTGGAGCTTTTCGCCGAGGTGGACGGGGCACGTGTCGCCGGCCAGGGCGGGTTTGCCGGGCTTCGCCGGGCGGATGCCCAGCTCCGCATGGCCGCAGGTCGTGCAGGCGCCGGGCTTGTCGGTGTAGACGCCGGGGTGCATCGGACAGAACCAGACGAGGCGGGAGGAGGCGGGGGCGGCGGTCGCGAGGGTTGTCGAGGCCGCCTCCTTCTTGAGCAGGTGCATGCCGCACTTCGGGCAGTCGCCCGCATGGTCGGAAACGACTTCCGGGTGCATCGGGCACGTCCAGACTTCCGCGGCTGCCGCGCGGGTCGGCCGCGGTTCGGCGGTACCCCCGGTTCCCGGCCCCTCGACGGCCTTGTCCACGCGCCCGAGCGGAATCCGGAACGTCGCCGTCACGAACATCCCGGGCTTCAGCCGCAGGTTCCTGTTCGGAATGTCCACGCGGATGTCGACCGTGCGCGTGGCGGCGTCCAGGATGGGCGAAATGAACGCGACGGCGCCCAGGAACACCGCGTCCGGGTACGCCTCGGCGCGGATCTCCGCCGGCTGGCCCGGCGACAGCGCGCCGAGCTCCGCCTCGTAGACCTTCGCCTTCATCCAAACCACCGAGTAGTCCGCGATCGTGTACGGCGAGTCTCCTGCCATCAGGTACTGCCCGGCGCGGATCTCCTTCTCGATGACGATCCCGGAAAGCGGCGAGAAGATCGTCAGGTGCGTCTGGGTCTGACGCGTCCTGTCGAGCTCCTGGAGCTGCGCCTCCGTGATGCCCCAGAGTAGCAGCCGCTCGCGTGACGAATCGACCAGCCGCTGGGCGTTCGCCACCGCCCCCTCCACCGCCCCCTCCACCGCCGCCCCCACCGCTGCGGCCGCCACACCCGCCCTCGCATCGGACGCTTCCTTCGCCTTCCTGGCGTCAAGCGTCTTCACCGCAAGCAGGTACTCCTCCTGCGCGGAGACGAGGTCGGGGCTGTAGAGCTTGTAGATCGGATCGCCCGTGTTGACTTCGACGCCCGTGAAGTTCACGAAAAGCTCGTCCGCGCGTCCCGCGATGCGTGCGCTGAGGCGCGCGAGCCGGCGCTCGTCGAAGTCGATCATGCCGACCGTGCGCACGTCCTTGAAGAGGACCTCGTAACCGACGACCGAGGTCTGCACGCCGGCGAGGCTCACGCGATACGGTGAGAGCTGCACGCGGCGCTCCACGCCCTCCGGCGGCGGCTCGGGGACGCCCTTCTTGCGCTTGGAGAGGTTCATCCCGCAGATCGGGCAATTGCCCGGTTCGGCGCGCACGACGTTGGTGTGCATGGGGCAGTAGAATTCCAGGTCGCTCACGACTGCCGTCGCGGTCGCCGCCGAGGCCGGGGGACGCGTCCACTTGTCGTAGTAGTTCAGGATCGTGTCCCAGTAGCCGACGACGAGCGCGGACCCGACGAGGAGGGAGACGAAGCGCAGCCGGACCTCCACGATTTCGAAGGCCAGCTTGAATTTGTCCCAGCGTGTGAGAGCCATGACTCGAACCCCTTTCAACGGAACGGAAGGCAGGCGGGGCCGGCGCCGTCGAGGGAAGCGTCGCCCCGGCCGGCCACGGCGCGTTCGCAAAGAAGACCGGGTTGGACGTCGGGCGGAGCGGCCGGAGGGAGGGACGGACCGGGGAGTGGGGAGGTGGGATTACAAGCGGAGCGTGGGATTGCGTCCGGAATTGGAGTCTAGGGTGAACACCCTAGACGCCGTGGCGGGGCGCGCGGCGTCGGGCCGCGGGACCGCGACGACCCTTGCAAGCCCGTCACCGAAGGGGAACACGACCGGGGCCTGCGCAGGCGCCGCGGGGGCGATGCGCTCCGCCGTGCGCTCCGACGCGTGGCAGCATCCGGGCGTCGGCCCGCCCTCGGGGCACGGAGGCCCCCCCTGGCGGTCGGACGCAGGCAACCGCGGCCGCGCACGCGCCGGGCTGTGCTTTGGGCAGCAGGGGTGCTGCTGGGGGTCCGCCCCAGCCGCACCGAGCGTGTCGCATCCGGTTGCCGGTGCCGCCGCTCCCGAGCCGTGCCGGCACGTGCACGAACCCACCCTCGCGAAGCTGGAGGCGCAGAAGAGCACCAATACGCACGCCACCGAGAGTCGGCTCATCGGCGAAACTCCGAAGCTCACTTCTTCGGAGCGTAACGCACTTCCTGTGCCCCCCTCGACTCGGGCGCGGGTGCGGCCGGAAGCCGCCGCACCCTGGGAGAAGGCAGGCGCCACTCGCCCGTTCCCGATCCTCTTGGGGGGGGAAGCGCGGAATACTCCGCGCAAGGGCGCGGAATTCCACGACGGGGTTCTCCAGAAGTGCGGGAGTTGGAGTGCGCTCCCCGTAAGCCTGTCCTTGCTGGACCTGCCGGAGCAGGACACCTCGGACGGTCGAGTTCGTGTGGCCCCTCGCTCCTGCGACCGTCGCAGGTTGAGTTGACCGTGCGCCGCCCGGGAGCCTGGCGCCGGCGAAGCGCGCGTCCCACCAGGTTCTCGCGCTGTTCCCGCCTGGTTTCAACCGCGACACATCCCACGCGCGCCTTGCACTCCATGCCCGACTCGGGCTAGAATGGCGCGCACCCCCTCCGTCTCCGCTCGAGGCAATCCTTTCCGTCGAGGAAGAGAAGCGACTTGAGAAGCCGGCCCTCTCTCCGTAGGGGAGAGGGTTGGGACAGCGGAGCCGCGTGCGCCTCCGCGGGGTTCCTTTCCTTGGTTGCGGCTCTGCCGCATTTGGAGATGCTGCATGTTCCAGCGCCTCTTCTGGCCCTCCGTCTGCTCGGCGCTCGTCGTGGCCCTTCTCGCCTCCCGCCTCGAAAGCAAGGAGATGCCCACCTCCGTCAAGGTGCACTTCTCACCGACAGGGAAGGACCGTCTCATCGGCAAAGCCATCCAGGAGGAGCTCCGCAAGGCGCGCAAGGACGTCATGGTCGCCATGTACCAGTTCACCTACCCCGCCCTCGCCCAGGCCCTCGCCGCCGCGCAGAACAAGGCGAAGGTCAGGGTCCTTCTGGACGCCCACCAGGCGAAGACCTCCTTTTCCCAGGAGAAGACGCTGCGCGCGGCGGGCCTCGAGGTCCGGCGCGTCGATCTCCCCGGCGAGGGCGTGGAGGCGCCGAAGTTCCACCACAAGTTCTGCGTGATCGACGGGCAGACGGTGCTCACGGGGAGCTACAACTGGACGGTGCTCGCGGACGAGGAGAACCACGAGAACCTGCTCGTGATCGACGACAAGGACGTCGCCAAGACGTACGCGGACCGTTTCGAAAAGCTCTGGAAGGACGCGAAGTAAGGCGGGCGCCCGATGCCGGGGAAGAAAACAAAAGGCAACCGTTCAGTGGGAGGGTCGTTTCGCCACGGAGACACGGAGTCACGGAGGACGCACGGGGAGGCTGCTGACATCGGCGACAGACCTGCGTGAAGGCTCCGTTGCTCCGCGCCTCCGTGGCGAACGGTTACGGAAATAGAGCTCGGTTCAAACTGCCGCAGGTGTCGCGCGCGGCCGACTGCGATGCGTCGCTTCGTGGGCACGGCAATGCCGTGCCCCTAGGGAAAGCAGCCGATCGGCAAGGTCCACCCGGATTTCAAGCATGCCAAAAAAAGAGCAAGACGTGGACGAGGCCGGCACGCTCATGGCCTTGCCGGAGCGGGATGCAGCCTGCGCCACGTCCGCCACCGCGGTCGGCACGGCCACCGGCGCGACCGAGTTCGGCGCGTCGACCGGTGACGCATCGGGCGCGGGCGGCGGCGCCGCCGGCAGCGGCGGCAGCGCGTCGAGCGCCACCGGCCTGTCCACGGCGGCCGGCACGCCCCCGACCGGCGGCCTCCAGGGCCGGTCGTTCGGACGGTACGTCGTCCTCAACGAGCTGGGACGCGGCGGCATGGGGACGGTTTACCGCGCGCGCCAGCCCGACCTCGACCGGGACGTCGCGCTCAAGGTCCTCTCCGACGGCGAGACCTCGCAGGAAGGGATCCGCCGCTTCTTCCGCGAGGCACAGGCCGCGGCCCGCCTCAATCACCCGAGCATCGTCTCCGTCTACGACGTCGGCAGCGTGGACGGCAAGTACTACATCGCGATGGAGTACGTCGAGGGACCGACGCTGCGCAAACTCACCAAGGGGGGCAAAGTCCCCGTGCGCGTCGTCCTCACCGTTCTCCGCGACATCGCGCGCGGCATCCACTACGCCCACCAAAACGGCATCGTCCACCGTGACGTCAAGCCCCACAACATCCTCATCCAGCAGCCGCCCGGCGGCGAGGACCCGTTCGCGCCCGGCGCGCGCCCCGGCGCCGCGCCCGTCCACCTCACGGCCAAGATCGCGGACTTCGGCCTCGCGAAGGAGATCCATTCGCGCGACCAGCTCACGCTGTCCGGCCAGATCCTCGGCTCCCCTTCCTACATGTCGCCCGAGCAGGCGCGCGGCGACCCGAGCGAGATCGACGGCACGAGCGACGTCTACTGCCTCGGGGCCACGCTCTACGACGCGGTCACAGGGAAGCCGCCCTTCGAAGGGGAAAACGCCTACCGCATCCTCTTCCAGGTGCTGAACGAAAGCCCGCGTTCCCCGCGCGCCCTCGCGCCCAACCTCCACAGGGACGTGGAGACGATCATCCTCAAGTCCCTGGAGAAGGACCGCGCACGGCGCTACGCGGGCGCGGACCTCTTCGCGGACGACCTCGACCGCTTCCTCGCCGGCGAACCGATTCTCGCCCGCCCGCCGGGCCGGGTCGAACGGGTGGTGCGCCTCCTTCGAAAGCAGCGCGTCCTCGCGATCACCGTCGGCGTCGCCGCGATCCTGCTGGCCGGTCTCGGCGGGTACTTCCTCGACGCGACGGGCCGGCTCCTCGCCAGCCTCACGGAGACCGACCTCGCGCGCCGGCGCGCCCGCGAAGAGGGCGAGCGGCTCCGGCACGCCGCCGAGGACGCGGCGGTCGCGCGGACCGCGACCGAGCGGCGGCTGGCGGCGGCGGAGGCGGACCTCGAGACGACGCGGGCGGCGCGGGCCGCGGTCGAGGCCGAAGCGGACAAGCTGCGCGGCGAGCTGGCCTCCGCGCAGAGGGCGCTCGGCGACTCGCGCAAAGCGAACGCCTCGAGGTCGACCGAGCGGGACGCGCGCCAACGCTCGCTCGAGGCCTATCACCGCGGGCTCCTGACGAAGAATCCGGAGCGCGCGCTGGCGGAGTTCGCGAAGGCCTTGAAGGAGGATCCCCTCTCGTGCGAGACGTGGACGGCGAGCGCGGCCTGTTACCTGGCGGTGGGGAAGGCCGAGGCGGCGATCAAGGACCTGGATCAGGCGCTTTCCGTCGGCGGCCCGAACGCGCTCTTCGCCTACTACCTGCGCGCGCAGGCGTGGCGGGCATCCGGGCAGGAGGCGCGCGCGCTGGAAGACCTCGCGGAGGTGGTGAAGCGCGCGCCGGAGGCCGACCTGGCGCTTTTGGAAATCGCGGAACTCTTCCACGGCCGCCGGGAATTCGCGCGCGAAGTCTTGCTGCTGCGCGGCGTGCTTGAGGCGCACCCGGAGTCAACGGACGCGCTGCGCATGCTCGCGGAGGCGCACCTGGCGGTGGGCAAGGCGGGGGAGGCGGAGGACGTGGCCAGCCGGCTGGTCGACCGGCAACCGAACGTGGGGGCGGCCTTCGGGCTGCGCGCGCGGGCGCTCCTGGCTCTCGGCAACGCGGCGGGCGCGCGAAGCGACCTGGACATGGCCCTCGGCCTGGACCCTTCGAACGCGGAGGCACTGCGACTGCGCGCGGGCGTGGCCGCGGGCGAGGGGCAGGTGGCGACGGCGCTGTCCGACCTGTGGCTTGCGACGCGCATCGCGCCGGCGGACGCGGAGGCGAGGCTTGCGCTCGCGCGGCTTCTGGCTGCGCAAGGGCGGGCGGAGGAGGCGCTGCCGATCCTCGCCCCGCTCGTCACGGACGAAGCGCACGTGCCGGAGGCGCTTGCGCTGCGCGGCCAGGCCCTGCTCGCGCACGGGGACCCGAAGGAGGCCGGGCACGCGCTCGACCTGGCGCTGCACTTCACAAAGCCGGAGGCGCGGTCCCCGGAGCTTTGGTTCTGGCGGGGCATGGCGGCGCACTACCAGGGGGAAATCGCCAACGCGCTCGAACACTACACGCGCGCGCTGGCCGTCTCTCCGAAATTCGTGCCCGCGCTGCTGCTGCGGGCCGCCGCCTACGCGCGCCAGACGGACAGCGTGAAGGCCGCGGAGGACCTCTCGCGCGCGGAGAAGCTCGACCGCACGTGGGGCTGGGGCTACGTGCAGGGCGCGTTCCTGGGCATGGACCCCGGCGCGCGGCTGGCGTTGCTCCGCGACCTGCTGACGCTCACCCGCGCCAACTCGCGCTGCGCGTGGCCGTGGTGGGCGCGGGCGGTGCTGCTTCACCGGAAAGGGGACCTCACGGACGCGCGGACCGAGTACCTGCGCGCGGCGGAGGTGTGCAGCCAGGCGCCGGTGCTATTCGCCGACCTTGCGCAGCTCCACTACGACCGGTGCCAGTACCGCGAGGCGCGCGAGGCGGTCGAGCGTTATCAGCGGATGGCGGCCCGCGGGCCGTTCGCGGAGTGGTCGAATGACTTGCTGACGCAGATCGGGCTGCGGGTGGAGGAGGCAAAGCGAAGAGAGCGATGATGGTGGGCAGGGGGGAGGCGGGGAACGCGGGGAGGGGGGGGTGAAGTTAAGTCGCTTGGTAACATGATCAAGGCTCAATCCTCAAGACGCTGAATCCAGGAGACAGACATGGGAATTTCAAATTGCAAATTTCAAAGGTCAAATTTCAAATTGCGATGAAGCAGGCCAGGACCGGGAGGACGGGCCATCGGCGTCAATCGGCGCACAGGATGTTCAATCGGGGCCAGATCCTCTGCGTCTCTGCGTCTCTGTGTAAAAAGAGGCTGACACTCCACGCATTTTTCCCAGACCCGCACCGGTGCATCGATCCTGCAAACGACCGAGGTGCCTCATCCTCCTCTCGGACTACCACTTCGACCTGCCGCCCGAGTTGATCGCCCAACACGCGGCGGAGCCCCGGGACCATGCGCGGCTGCTGGTGCTGGACCCGGGGACCGGTACGGCCGAGCACCGGCGCTTCCACGAGCTGCCGGCGTTTCTGCGGCCTGGCGACCTCCTCGTGCTGAACGACACCAAGGTCGTCCCGGCTAGGGTGTTCGCCCTACGTGCGACCGGCGGACGCGTGGAGCTGCTCCTGGTGCGGGAGGAGCGCGCGGGGGTGTGGGACTGCGTGGTCGGCGGCGGCCGGAAGCTGAAGCCCGGCGACCGCCTCGCGCTCGAAGGCGCGGAGGGCGCTGAAGGGGTGCGACTGGTGGAGTGCCGGGCGCCGGGCCGATGGTCGGTGGATTTCGGCGAGCGCGACGTGCGCGCGCTCCTCGCGCACGCCGGCCGGGCGCCCCTTCCGCCCTACATCCGCCGTCCGCGGGGCGGGACGGATCCCGACCGGGAGGCGGACCTTGCGCGCTACCAGACAGTGTACGCGCGGAGCGAGGGGGCGATCGCGGCGCCGACCGCGGGGCTGCACTTCACGCCCGAACTGTTGGAGCGTTTGCGGGGCCAAAGCGTCGGGCTGGCGCACGTCACGCTCCACGTCGGGCCGGGGACCTTTCGCCCGATCACGGCCGAGCGCGTGGAGGACCACCGACTGGAGTCCGAGCCGTTCGAGCTGACGCTGGAGACCTGGCGGCGGGTCGAAGGTGCGCGGGCCGCTGGGCGTAGGGTGATCGCCGTAGGCACGACCGTAACGCGGGTCCTGGAGACCGTCGCGCGAATGCCCTGGACGACGGGCGAGAGCGGCGCCGGGTCGGCGTCGGCGTCCGATACCTTCGTCCGCCAGCATGGGGACCTCCTGACCGGCCGGTCGACGCTCTTCGTGCACGCGCCGTTCGACTTCAGGGTGCTGGGCGGGCTCGTCACGAACTTCCACCTTCCGGACGGCACGCCGCTCCTCCTCGCCGCCGCCTTCGCGGGGCGGGAGCGCCTGTTGGCCGCCTATCGCGTCGCCGTCGCGGAGCGCTACCGCTTCTTCAGCTACGGCGACGCGATGTTCGTGACCGGGCGGGGGGAGTGATCCGCTCGCGCCGGGAGAGAGGAGTCGGCCGCCCCTGCCCGCGGTTGTCGGCGTGTCGGCCGGCTGCTATACTGTGGACTTCACTTGTCGGAGGACACTTCATGCGCGCCGTGCAGTTGTGCGTCTCGGAGGCGGAGCTTCGGGAGCGCCACGCCCGTGGGCTGGACAGATTTGACGAGATGTGGGAGGGGGAGCTGCACATGGTCCCGCCGCCGTCGTTCGAGCATCAGGACATGGCGACCGAGCTCTCGTATTTCTTCAGGCTGGAGTGTCGCCGGCTGGAGCATGGACGCGTCGTGGCCGGCGCCGGCCTGCACGATCCGCAAAACCCGGAAAAGAACTACCGCGCGCCGGACCTGACCTTCGTGGCTGCCGGCAATGAAAAGGTGATCAGTCGCCGCGGGATCGTCGGCGCCGCCGACGCCGTCATCGAGCTGAGATCGCCCGACGACGAGACCTACGAGAAGTTCCCGTTCTTCGCCCGCCTGGGCGTGCGACAAGTCGTCGTCATCGACTCGGAGAACCGTCGGCCCGAGGTCTATCGCCTTTCCCGCGGACGCTATGTCGCGGTCGTCCCATCGAAAGAGGGCTGGCTGACGGCGGAGGTTTTGCGCATTCGGCTACGCCACGAGCCGCGTCGGCGATGCGTTCGCGTCGTAGCCGTGGACGACCCCAAGCGGTTCGTCGTTCTCTGACGGGCCGCTGTCGCTTCCCAGGCGGCAACGGGTTGCTCTTCGGGCAGCCGACCATCGGCCTGCGCGCGTAGAGCACACGCACCAAGGGGGAGCTAAGTACCGCTCCACGGAAGTCGGTGACCAATAGGCGAAGGCAAGTTTGGCCGCCCGCGAGGCGCGCGAGCGAGGCGTAGTAACGGAGCACTACGGCGAGCGAGCGCAACAAGGCGGGCGGCCAAAATCGCCGAGCAAATGGGTCACCCAAATCCGTGGGGCGGTAGTAAGGGAACGCGCCGCACGCTTCACGCGGGTGCAGGCCCTTCGCCGTGTTCGGCAGGGATGCCAGGGAACGAACACTTCGACTCGCACGCCACGGCACTGAAAGACCGGCATGTGAGACTTACCACGCAGGTCGTCGAGGACCGCCCGAATCGGGAGGACGTAGGGGCGGGCCTTGTGCCCGCCCTGTTGGCGACACCGCGCAGTCCAACGGCTTGCGGCCAGTCGTGGGCGCCCACAAGGGGCGCCCCTACGGCGGGTGGCCGGCGGCAGGCTGTAACCCACGTTTGAACCATGCCTCGAATCGCCAGGCGATCGAACACCCCTCGAGCCAGTGGATGACGTCGACGAGTCCGCTCAGGCTCACGACAGCCTCCCCACCACGGCTCGGTAGCGGGCTCTACCGGGGGCTTCGTCCAGCGCCACGCGCACGTCCTCGTCACGGCGCAATTCCGCTTCGGATTTCGACCGGCGAATGGCATCGGTCGTACGCAAGAGATCCCGGAGAATGGCCACGCGCTCGGCGTCCGTGAGCGCCGCGGCCTCCGCGACCTCGCCGACGAGCCACTCCCGCTCCCGTTCTTCGCGTACCGACTTCGGATCACCCATGACGCCCAGCTTCCATTCGTTCCCGGTCGGGTTCGCCGTTGCAGGCGTCCCCTGTCGTTTCGACGCTCCGAGGGGAGCCCGGCGTAAAAGCACACCCTCTTCCGAAGACAGCTACTCCGTCCAGCACGGAAACGTCACGACTAGATGATCCGGCATGGCACGGGTGGAGTCAACTGTGACCCATCGCCGCCCGGGGTGTACTACGACCAGCGTCGCGTGGACGCATGCCGCCGCTGCCGTCGCGCGAGGCCGAAAGCGGAGCCTCGCTTCGCGGGCACGGGGGCGCCGTGGCCCTACGAGACGTGCTCCACCGCGGAGGGTGAGCCCGACCTGATCCATGTCGGCAGCCGAGTTCGCCCTCCCTGCCCCGCGGGCACCCGGCTCGGCCGCGCACGGGGGCGCGCGGCCCGCCCCCCGAAGCGCCCGGTGAGGGCGCGAAGGGGGGCCGACCGCGCGTGCCGCCGCCGCCGCGAGCAGACGCTAGAAGTCGTCGATCCGGTGGGTCTGGAGCTGGCCGCGCAGGCGCACCATCAATTTCGAGTGGATCTGGCACACGCGCGATTCCGACAGCCCCAGGATCTCGCCGATCTCCTTCATCGTCAGCTCTTCATAGTAATAGAGGAGCAGCACGAGCCGGTCCTTGCGCGTGCAGTGCTTCGAGATGTAGTCGACCAGC
>JACPWG010000057.1 GCA_016197205.1 Planctomycetota bacterium | reverse complement strand
GGCCGCTCGCTCACGCTCGCGGTTCCGTACCTGCGCAGGTGCCGTGGGTGCAGCCACGGCGCCCCGCCGTGGTGTTTGCCCCTACCCCCGCGCCAGGTCCATTTCCTCGCCCCCCCGCACGCCCGGCGGGCGCACGCGGATCGCGTCGCCGTCCTTGAAATCGCCCGCCAAGAGTCGCAAGGAGAGCGGGTCCTGGATCGTGCGCTGGAGCAGCCGCTTCAGCGGACGCGCGCCGAAGACCGGGTCGTAGCCCTCGTGCGCGAGGTGGGCGCGCGCCTCGGGCGACAGCTCCAGCCGGATCTTCCGGCCTTCCAGCCGCCGCTGCAACATGCCGACCTGGATGTCCACGATCCGCTCGATGTCCGACCGGGACAGCGACCGGAAGAGGATCGTCTCGTCGATCCGGTTCAGGAACTCCGGGCGGAAGTGTTCGCGCAACATGCCGAAGACCTGCCGCCGCAGGCCCTCGGCCTCCGGGTCCGCGGGGCTCGCGCCCGCATCCCCGCCGCCGCCGGCCGGGGCGCTCTTCCCCGCTCGCGCCTCGCGCTCCGCACGGCGCTCCGCGTGGTCCTGGATCTGCTGGCTCCCGATGTTCGAGGTCATCAGGATCAGCGTGTTCTTGAAATTCACGGTCCGACCCTGCGTGTCGGTCACCCGCCCCTCGTCCAGGATCTGCAAGAGCACGTTGAACACGTCGCCGTGCGCCTTTTCGATCTCGTCGAAGAGCAACACCGAGTAGGGCCGCCGCCGCACGGCCTCCGTCAGGTAGCCGCCCTCCTCGTAGCCGACGTACCCCGGCGGCGCGCCCAGGAGCCGCGACACGGCGTGCTTCTCCATGTACTCGCTCATGTCGATCCGGACCATCGCCTGGTCCGAGTCAAATAAAAACTCGGCCAGCGCGCGCGCCAGCTCCGTCTTCCCGACGCCCGTCGGCCCCAAAAAAAGAAACGAGCCGATCGGGCGGTTGGGGTCGGAAAGCTCCGCCCGCGCGCGCCGCACGGCGTTCGCCACCGCGCCGACCGCCGCGTCCTGGCCGACCACGCGCCGCCGGATCCGCTCCTCCATCTTCAGCAGCTTCTCCTTCTCGCTCTCCAGCATCCGCGTGACCGGGATCCCCGTCCACCGCGACACGACCGCGGCGATGTCCTCCTCGGTCACTTCCTCCTTCAGGATCCGCCCGTTCTTCTGCAGCTCCCGCAGCCGCCCGTTCTCCGCCTCCATTTCCCGCTGATAGCCCGGGATGATCCCGTAGCGCAGCTCGGCGACCTTCGCCAAGTCCCCCTTCCGCTGGAGCTGCTCCTCTTGACCCCGCGCGGCCGTCGATCTCCAGCCGCAGGCCGCTCGCCGACTCGTCGACGAGGTCGATCGCCTTGTCCGGCAGGAACCGGTCCGCGATGTAGCGTTGCGAAAGGGTCGCGGCCGCCACGAGGGCGGCATCGAGGATCCGCACGCCGTGGTGGACCTCGTAGCGCTCCTTCAGCCCGCGCAGGATCGCGATCGTGTCTTCGACGGTCGGCTCGCCGACCAGGACCGGCTGGAAGCGCCGCTCCAGGGCCGCGTCCTTCTCGACGTGCTTGCGGAATTCGTCCAGCGTGGTCGCGCCGATGCACCGCAGCTCGCCGCGCGCGAGCGCGGGCTTGAGGAGGTTCGCCGCGTCCTGGGCCCCGCCCTCCGCGGCGCCCGCGCGCACGATGGTGTGCAGCTCGTCGATGAAGAGAACGACGCTCCCGCCCGCATCGCCGATCTCGCGGAGAACGGCTTTCATGCGGTCCTCGAACTCGCCGCGGAACTTCGTCCCGGCGACGAGGGCGCCCATGTCGAGCGAGAGGACGCGCTTGTCTTTGAGCCCTTCGGGAACGTCGCCGGCGACGACGCGCCGCGCGAGCCCCTCGACGATCGCGGTCTTGCCCACGCCCGGCTCGCCGATGAGCACGGGATTGTTCTTCGTGCGCCGCGTCAGGACCTGCATCACCCGGCGGATCTCGTCGTCGCGGCCGATGACGGGGTCGAGCTTGCCTTTCCGGGCGGTTTCGGTCAGGTCGCGCGTGTACCGGGCCAGGGCCTGGTACTTCGCCTCGGGATTCTGGTCGGTGACGCGGGCGCTGCCGCGGACCTCGTCGAGGGCCTTTTCCAGCCGCTCCCCGTCGATCCCCTGGCGCGTGAGGGCGTCGGTGAGCGCGCCGGCTCCGTCCGCGCAGGCCAGGAGGAGGTGCTCCGAGGAAACGTACTCGTCCTTGAGCCGCTCCGCCTCCTTTTGCGCGCGGTCGAGCAGGGATTTGAGCGCGCCGGAGAGGTACTGCTCGTGGGCGCCCTCGACCTGCGGGAAGCGGAGGAGCTGGCGCTGCACCTCGCGGCGGACGGCCTCGACGTCGGCGCCGATCTTTTGCAAGAGGGCGCGCACGACGCCGTCGGCGGGCTCGACGAGGGCGAGGAAGAGGTGTTCGGGCTGGACCTCCTGGTGGGTGTGCTTCTCGGCGAGCTTGGCGGCGCTTTGCAGCGCCTCCTGGGCCTTGATCGTGAAGCGATCGAAGCGCATGCGCACACCTCACGGAGGATTTGAGAATGGAGAGTTGAGAATGGAGATTTGGGGGCCGCTGTGCCGATCATTCGTGGCGAGCTTGAACCCCAGATCAGGGTAGGACACCCCCAGGCCGCTCCCTCACGGTCGCGGTTCGGTGCTTTCGCCACGCCAAGCAGTCAGCAATGAAAAAGGGGGACGCCCGGCTTTTCGGCCCGGCGTCCCCCTGCGGATCGCGATTGCGGTTCCCGGCTTGTCCAGGTCCTAGTCGACCTTGATCTGGATCTCCCGGGGCTTGGCTTCCTCGCGCTTCGGAAGCAGGATCGTCAGGACGCCGTTCTTGAAGCTGGCCGCGGCCTGGGCCGGGTCAACCGTGGCGGGGAGCGAAAGGCTCCGGGCGAAGCTGCCGTAGCGGCGCTCGACGCGATGCACCTCGTGCCCTTCCGTCTGCCACTCCTGCTTCTTCTCGCCGCGGATCGTCAGGACGCCATCGTGGAAGGTCAGCGCCAGGTCCTTCTGGTCCATGCCCGGGAGCTCGATCTGCACGTGCAGGGCGTCCTTCCCCTCGAACACGTCCAGCGCCGGGATCCAGTTGGCCTGCGGGGTCTCGCAGCGGTCCGACACCTCGTTGAAGAACTGCTCCAGGGTCTGCCGGACGGAGTGCATCGGGTCGTTCCTTCTGAGCAGCGACATGGCGCCTCCTTTCGTGGTTTCTCTTGATTGCCTTCCTGGGACGTCTCGGTTCGAGCAACCCAGTTCGCCGGTCTTCTCTCGTTTCTTCGAGCGCTCGAATCCGAGTAGAGCAAGCGTCGTGCCGCCGTTGCTTGTGTTAAAAAGCTATTCGTAATACATTGTATATTAATGATTTGCGAAGTATTGCTTCCCTGCGAACACTGGGGATGGCAGGCTGTCAAAATGGCAGCCGGGCGAGGTGGGGGAATGGGCTGGCAGGCGGAGGTTGAGGAGGGGGAGCGACCCGCGGGGCGGTGGGTGCGTCTCGGAGAATTGGGCAGGCCGGCCCGGCGCGCTAGCGCTGCCCTTCGGTCGGCTTCCTCTTCAGGTACTGTTTGAAGGCGTCCTGCCACGGGTCCTGCGTCGCCTTCCACCGCACGTCGTGGACGCTCGCGAAGACGCCGGCGATAGCCTCCTTGATCTCGACGAAGGCCTTGAGTCGCGCGCTCGAGAGCGGATCCCCGGTGACCCAGTTGAGCGCATCCCGGTCGACCATCCACGTGCGATTGCCGCGCGTGACCGAGAGGACCGCGCCCTTGGTCGTGGGGTTCTTGAAGCGAGCCACCGGCGCCGTCGTGACCTGCGGCAGGCCGTAGAAACCTCTTTGCTCGAGGTAGTCAAGCAGCGCCGCCATCTCTTTCTCGCCCACGGTCTTCACCGAGGGGATGCTGATCGCCGTGAACGGGTCTTGCAGGGGGCGCTTTCGGCCCGCCCAGGCCTCCGACAACAGGACGATGTACGCCCCCACGTAGTTGTAGTTCGCGCTCTGCGAGATCGAGAAGAGCACCACCTTGACCTCGCCGACCTTGCTCGACGCGTAGGACGCGTCGGCCTTCGCGCCGTCCCGTCCGCGCGCGCCGTCGCCGGCGGCCGCCCCCGCGCCCCCGTCCGGCTCCGAGGTGGACGTGCAGGAGGTCAGCACCGCCGCGACCGCAAAGGCGACCGCGACGGAGAAGACCGCGCTTCGGAGGCGTTTCATGGGGGATGCGCTCGCTGCTGGAAGGTTCATCGTGCGAAGGCCGCCGCGTATTCCGCGAGCGCCTTCTTGACCTCGCCGACCGCGTCGTCCATCCGGACCGCGCGCTGGGCCGGCTGGTTCCGGGGCTTCAGGTCCACCGTCCCGGCCTCCACGCCGCGTCCGCCCAGCGTGAGCCGCACCGGCAGGCCGAGCAGGTCCGCGTCCTTGAATTTGACGCCGGCCTGCGCGTCCCGGTCGTCCCAGAGCGCCTCGAGCCCGGCCGCCGCCAGTTGGTCCAGCAGCCGCTGCGACGCCTCCGCCACCTTCGCGTCCTTCGGGTTGACGCTCACCAGGTGTACCGGGTACGGCGCGAGCGCCGGCGGCCACAGGATGCCGTCCTTGTCGTGCGAGTTCTCGATTGCCGCCGCCACGATCCGGTTGACCCCGATCCCGTAGCAGCCCATGATCGAGGGGTGCAGCTCGCCTTTTTCGTTCAGGAACTTCGCGCCCATCCCCTCGGAGTACTTCGTGCCGAGCTTGAACGTGTGCCCGACCTCGATGCCGTGGGAGAGGCTGAGCGTCCCTTCGCACTTGGGGCAGGAGTCGCCGGTCATCGCGAACCGCAGGTCCGCGAAACCGTCCACGGTGAAATCCCGGTCGAGATTCACGTTGATCAGGTGCGTGTCCTTCTTGTTGGCGCCCGTGACGCAGTTCGTCGCGCTCGTGAGCGCGTGGTCCGCGATTTTCTTGATCTTGAGTCCCACAGGGCCGGAGAAGCCCATCGCCCCGCCGGTGACCTTTTCGATCGTCGCGGCGTCCGCGAGCGCGATCTCCGTGGTCCCGAAGTGGTGCGCGAGCTTGGTCGGGTTGGCCTCGTGGTCCCCGCGAACCAGCACGGCGACCGGCTCCCCCTTCACCTTGTAGATGAGGGTCTTCACCAGCCGCAGCGGCGGGATGCCGAGGAATTTCGCGACCGCGTCCACGGTGGTGACGTTCGGCGTCTCGACCTCCTGGAGCGGGACGAAGGTCGGGGCGTGGACGATGTCCCAGCGCTTCTCGGGCGTGCGGGACTCGGCCTTCTCGCGATTGGCGCCGTAGCCGCACTTGTCGCAGCGGACGAGCACATCCTCGCCGATCTCGGCGAGGGCCATGAACTCGTGCGAGACGTCGCCGCCCATGAGCCCCGAGTCCGCCTCGACGATGCAGAACTTGAGGCCGGCGCGGCTGAAGATCCGCTGGTAGGCGTCGTACATCGCCTGGTAGCTCTTGTTCAAGCCCTCCCAGCTCACGTCGAAGGAGTAGCCGTCCTTCATCAGAAACTCGCGCGACCGGATGACGCCGAACCGCGGCCGGATCTCGTCGCGGAACTTCGTCTGGATCTGGTAGAGCGTGACCGGAAGCTGGCGGTAGGAGGTGATCTCGCTGCGGACGTGGTGCGTGACGACCTCTTCGTGGGTGGGTCCGAGGACGTTGACGTGTCCGTTGCGATCGGTGAACTTGCACATGAGGTCGCCGAAGCCGTCGAACCGGCCGGACTCTTTCCAGAGGTCGGCGGGCTGGAGGACGGGCATGAGCATCTCGAGCGCGCCGGCGCGGTCCATTTCCTCGCGCACGATGCGTTCGGCGTTGCGGAGCGCGCGGAGCCCGAGCGGGAGGTAGGTGAAGGTCCCCGCGGCGAGCTTACGGATGAGGCCCGCGCGGATCATGAGCTTCTGGCTGGGAACGTCCGCGTCCTGGGGATCCTCGCGGAGCGTGGGGATCCAAGTGTGGCTCCAACGCATCGTCGGTCTCCGGAGTGTGAAGAGGGGAAGCCGCCCGGACCGGGAGGGTGCGCCATTGTAACCGGCGACGAAGAGAATTCAAGAGGAATGACGGGCCGGCGGGGCGTGGAGCGGCCGGCGCCGGCCGAGTGAACGGCGCTTCCTGCCAGGCGAAATTGGCGGAGCGCAACTCGTTGGCGGAGCGGCGGCTCGGGCGGGGGCGGGCGAGTGCCGCCAAGGGCGGATGGCATCCTTGCGCCACCGGCCCGGTGAGGTCGAGAGTCGACTTCTTCGTCGCGAGCATTCGTGCAAGTGCTTTTTCGTTCGATGTTTGCGAGCGATCTACGCTGAGACTTTCCGGGGTTCGCAGCGGAGGGAACGGGACTTGTGATAGACCCGGTTGGAACAGAGGACCTGACGAGGCGAACGCTGGGTTTGATGGTTGAGCAGATGAGGAGAACAGAGATGGAAGCGACGAACATCGTGACGGGGAAGGGCCTGTGGATGACGATGGCGGCGAGCCTGATGGGCACGGCGGTGCTCTTCGCCGAGCCCCCGACCCCGGCGCCGGCCCCGAACCCGGGCGAGGTTGCGCAGGATACCCACGAGGTGCGGCAGGACCGGCGCGAGGTCGGCCAGGATGCGCGCGAGGTCCGGCAGGACCAGCGCGAGGTCGCGAACGACGTGAAGGAGCTGAAGGCGGACAACGCGGAGATCAAGGAAGATCGCGAGGCCCTTCGGGACGAGAAGAACGCGGGCGGCGACACTTCCGACGAGAAGGCCGCGCTGAAGGAGGACCACCAGGAGAAGATGCAGGACAAGAAGGACCTGAAGAAGGACGAGAAGGACCTGCGCGGTGACCGGCGCGAGCTGCGCAACGACCGGCGCGAGCTGGGCCAGGACAAGCGGGACCGGCGCCAGGACGTGCGTCACCCGAACGATCCGCGGGACGCGGCGCGCGACGCGCGGGACAAGGCGGGCGACCGGCACGACAAAATGGGCGACCGCAAGGACAACCGCCAGGACCGGCGTGACCGCGGCGGCGACCGCAAGGATCGACGCGGCGACCGCGCGGGCGGACGACGCGGCGGCCGCGGGCGGTAGACCGACGCACGAACCGCGAGCATCGGAGACAACGGCTGGTCAGGTCCCGAACGAAGCCGCGATGAAGATGAATGCGAGGCCCCGAGCCGGGCGACCGGCTCGGGGCCTCGATCTTTTTTTGGGGTGGCGGGGATGCGGTAGGGGGCAGCGGCATCGCCGGCCGGCGTCGTGGGCCCATCCTCTTCCGTCATCAGGCTGGAGAGCCGCGCCGAGTGTGAATTCCCGTTGTGTCCGCCGAATCGCGGATGCTATGATTCGGCCGAGTTTCTGGTGTGGGGCGCGATGGCGGCGCACATTCGCCCGCGTCTCCGACCGGGCGGACGGCCCAGTGAGGATGGCGATGAAGATCGGGCCCGAGGTGAACGTCCAGAGCCTGGTCCGCGAGCTTTCCGAAAATAAAATAAGAGCCTTCGAATTGATCCGGGAGGCGTTGTCGAACGCGAAGGATCACGGCGCGCGGAACATCCACGTGAGGATCTCCCAGGCCCAACGGAATGAAGTATCCGTGCTGCTTGTGGATGACGGCGAGGGCATGACGGACCGCGGCCTGGCGGCCTTCTGGGGGATCGGGGCGATCGAGAAGCCCGCCGGCGTGAAGACGATCGGGTACAAGGGCCACGGAACCAAGTTGTACTTCGGGAGCCGGCGACTCTCCGTGGCCACCCGAACCGCGGACACGCGCTGGCGAGTGATGAGTAAGGAGAAGCCCTCCGAGCGGCCCACGGATGCGGTCGAGGTCCGGGACATGACGGCAGCGGCGCCGTTGTGGAAGGACATCCAGAATTGTGGGCTCGCCGAGCGGAGGGGAACGGCGATCCTGATCGAGCACCTGCTGTTCACGGACGCGGCGGAGCTGCTGGGCAGACGCGCCTTGGAGTCCTACTGCGACTGGTTCACCGTGATCGGCGACATTCGCTCGGGCCTCTTCGATTCCCGCAAGGCCTTTCATGCCGCCGTGAAGGCCGGCGGAGCGGAGCTCGAGGCGCTGCGCCCCCATGAGGGCGAGCTCCGACCGATGACCGTCCATGTCCAGGCGAACGGTGAATCGGACTTCCATCCCCTGGGCTTCGGTAGAACCGCTAGTGACAAGGAGTTTCTTGCCAAGTGGAACGAGGACGTGAGTGCGCACAAAGCCCTGCCGGGTCTTGTGGCCTTTGGACACAGGTTCGCCGACAAGCACGAGACCCGCGGCTCCCAGGCAAGCCGGGTCCGCGATGAGCTGTCGGCGATTCCGCTCACTTCGCCCGCGGACTGGGTGACCGAAGACGGCATCGCGATCGTCGCGCGCGTCGAGGGCCATCGACGCCAACAGGAGACCTACGTGGAGGCCGGTTGGCAGAACAAGCCCGGCCTCTACACGTTCGAAGATCGTTTTGGGCTCTGGCTCTGCCGCGATTTCGTTCCCGTCGTCCAGCGGAATGACCTGCTCCGCAAGGCCCTCGACGAGGCCTCGCGAGGCAGTCGGCACTTCGATTTCAGCAGCCTGCGGAATTGGCAGGTGTTCCTCAACGACCAGCAGTTCCTCCCCACGGCGAATCGGGACGACGTCTCGAACCAGAGCGAGAGAGAGCCGCGCTTCCTGAAGGCGCTCGTCGGGGTCCTGGCGCGCGCGATGAAGCAACCCGGCTTCTTGAGCTGGGTCGACCGCCTACGGCGTGCCAGGCACGAGCGGAACAGGGGACGCGAGGTCGAGCAGATGAATGAAAGGCGGTCAGGGGTCGAGGACTGGATCAACTCGAAGACGAAGAAGGACGCCATCGATCCGATGACGGTTCAGGGGCTTGCGAAGCTGGACGAGGAGTCCTCCTTGCTCCTGCGTGCGCCGACCTCCGAGCAGGAGCTGTTCCATGTTTACGGCCTGCTTTCCGCGCGCTACGAGATGCCCGTTCAGGTGCTGGAGTACGACGCGACCCAGGGCGTGGACGCGATCGGCCGCCTCAGCGATCCGAAGCTGGCCATGCCGCCGGCCGTCCACGGCCGCGTCGAATTCAAGCATGTCGTTTCGGCCAACAATCCCATCGACCATTATTTCGACGCCATTGACGTGATCATTTGCTGGCGGGTCGAAAAGGTCGGCCAAGTTTACGAAGAGAGCTCGTCGGGTGAAACCATCGGCACGCTGAGCCGGCGGGCCAAGAGCCTGCTCGCTTCGCGGATGGACACCCATGAGATTACGTATGAGAGCGGGGGAGGACGGCGGGTGATTCCGGTCCTTCAGGTTTCGACTCTCTTCCCGGCGATTGCGGCGAGACGATCCTGAGCAAAATGGCCGTGCGATTTCAGGCACGCACTTTCCGGATGAACCTGAATGGCGGGTCCTTGTTGTCGCGCTCCAAATCCAGCTCTCGTATTTCGCGGAGAAGGTCCGCAGGCGACGCCCTATCCTCCATCGCGGAGAAGCTCGGGCGATGCGGGCGAGCCGGCCGCCCAGCGGCCAAGCCTACCCGGCCGGCAGAAAGCACCCGCTTCTTTCCTCCTAAGACGCAGGAGTTCAGTGAAGCTGCAAAATCCGCAGTTCCGATTCGGGGTCGGGCTCGAGCCTTTTTTTGAGCCTGGAAACGGATGCCCGCCGGGAAGTCGACCGACGCGGACCCACTACAGCTCCAGCGTGAGCCACCGGTACACGCAGATCACCCGCGTCGCGCCGAGGCGCGCCTCGCCGGGGCGGGCGGAGTGGCCGTGCAGGAAGTACCGGGGCTGGTGCCGCTCGACGTACGCGCGAAATGCGGGGAAGCCGTTGTGCACGTCGTCGGGGAGGTCGTGCAGGCCCGCCAGCGGGTTGTGGGCGACGAAGACGTCCACATGGGGCATTTCTTCGATGGCCAGGAGCGAGGCGACCTCGGCATCGTCGTACTGGAACCGGCCCCGCGATTTGTACCGCCAGCAACCTTCGAAGCCGCCGAACGTCAGGCCCTCGAAGGTCGCGGTCTTCAGGTGCAGGTCGGTGATGCCGATCGGGGGCCAGACGGGGTCGTCGTGGTTGCCGTGGACCGCGAAGATCGGCAGCCGGCTCGCCCGGCGCACGCGTTCGTACGTGTCGTTGTAGACGTCGCCGCAGGAGACGATCAGGCGCAAAGCCGGGTCGGCAAGCCGGCCGAAATCCAGCCCGGCGTCCTCCAAGTCGGAAAGCACAAGCACCTTCATGGGGTCCTCACTCCGACGGCCCCGACGCTCGAGGCGCGTGTGCGCTCGCGGTGGTGAGGACGAGGCCGTCGTGCAGCAGCCAGCGCGTCTCGACGACCGGCGGGGACTCGCCGCCCGCCAGTCGCCAGCGGACGGCGGCCCCGCCGTCCGGCGCGGGGTGCACGCCGACCTCTTCGAAGGCGACGTAACGGTGCAGGAACGGATCGATCGCCTTGTAGATCGCTTCCTTGATGGAGAAGCGGACGAGGGTTGAGCGCCAGCGCTCCGCCCCCGCAGGCAGGGCCTCCACTTCCGCCAGCTCGTCGGCGGTGAGCACGCGAGGGGCAATGTGTTGGCGGGGCGGCTCCGGCTCCTCGATGTCGATGCCCAGGGTGCGGGCGTCGCTGTTGCGCGCGACGAGAGCGACCGCGAGGGCGTCCTTGTGGCTGATGGAGCCCGCAAGGCCCACTGGCAGCGCCGGGGCCCCGCGCGGCGTCGCGAGAACGGGCCCGCAAGGCGCGCCCAGTTGCCGGAGGGCCTCCCGGAGCGCGAGGCGGCCGCCGACCCAGGTGATCCGGCGACGCGACGAAAGCGTCGAGGCGAAGGCGCGCTCCGCCTCGGGGATTCGTCCGAGCACCTCCGGCGGCGTGTCCGCGTCCGGCGGGGGCAGGCGGACCCCGATGCACAGCCCGTGCGCGAGGTCCAGGCGAAATACGGGTTCGAACGCCCTCACGTGCAATCTCCCGGGACTTGCCGACGACGACGCGCAATGTACCACAACGGAAGGGCAGGAGGGAAGCCGGGGCGAGCGTACGGGACCGGTGTTGCTTTCGGTGCGTTCGGCGAGGTATGCTCCCGCGCAGGTTGGAAGGGGCGCCTCGCGGGAGGCGTCCGCGACAGAGCAAGGCTCGGGAAGGAGAAGCCGTCATGCCCGACGCTCCGCTGGTCGTGCTCCGGCTGAAGCTGGGGCCGATGGACAACTTCGTGTACGTGGTCGGAGACCCGGACTCGCGCGAGGCCGCGGTGGTGGACCCTGCGTGGGACGTGCCGGCGATTCTCGCGGAGGCGAAGCGCGCAGGCTTGCGGATCGTCGAGGCCCTGCTCACGCACCACCACCACGACCATTCGAACGGCCTGGAGCCGCTCGTGCGCGAGACCGGCGCGCGCGTCCGCGTCCACCCCGCCGACGCCTCCCGTCTCCGGCTCGGTCGTCAAGTGAGCTCGTCCGTCGGAGAAGGGCCGCCGCTGCGACTCGGCGCTCGCGACGTCCGCGTGCTCGACACGCCGGGACACACCGCGGGCTCGCGCTGCTACCTCGTTGAAGGCAACCTCTTTTCCGGAGACACGCTCTTCGTCGGGGCCTGCGGCCGCTGCGACCTGGACGACTCCAGCCCGCCTGCGATGCATGCCAGCCTGAGGAACGTGCTCGGATCGCTCCCCGACGAGACGATCGTCCACCCCGGTCACGACTATGACGAGGTGCCGACCGCGCCGCTCGGCGTCATCCGGCAGCGCAATCGGGCAATGGGCTTCTCGGACGCGGCGGCCTTCGAAGCCTACGTCATCGGCCCGCGCTGGCCGGAGGCGGATGCGGAGAATTGAGAATTCAGATTTGAGATTTGAGAATAGTACCTGCGGCCCTCACCGCCCCGCGCCGCCCGTCGAGCCGGCGCTACCCGTCGCAAGCGTTTCTTTCGCCTTTTCCGCGCAGACCGAGAGCGTCTCGAATACCAGGCACGGCGGGTGGAGCGCACGCACGGCGCGCAGGGCCTCCGTCACGCGCGAAGCGTAGCGCTCGGCCGTCTCCTGGTGGAACCCGACGTGCACGAAGAGGTCGTGCTTCCGCTCGGCGGCGCAGCGATCGAGCGCGGCCCGCAGGTAGCCTTCCATCTCCGGGGCCGTGATGTAGTCGGCCAGCGCGCCGGTGTCCGGCATCTCCAGGACCTGACCGGCCGGCGTACGGATCCAGAAGGGCGCGCTCTCCTTTGTCACGCCGGGCCAAAGCGCGGCGATCCGGCCACGGAGCGGATAGGACGCCAGCTCGTCGTGCCAGGTGGTGTCGGTCGCGGAGGAGTCGATCTCGAAACCTTCACCGCGGATGGCCTCCAAGACCTTCGTGTCCGCGATCCACCCGCCCGCGCGGAAAGACGGCGAGAGCGAGAAGCCCGCCCCGGAGAGAAGCTCGCGGGACCGGCGTACGATGGCGCGGAAGTCGGGCACCGGGTACGCCGCGATTTCGACGTCATGCCCGTAATCGCCGCCCCCGGCCGGTGGCGTGACCGGGTAGCCCCAGAAGGTCGGTTCGCTGCGGAACGGGACGCCCGCCGCGTCGATCAGGGACTTCCAGGCATGGACGTGGAGCCCGGTCTCGTCCCCCGGCCGCAGCACGCTGCGAATGGAGGCGGCGACGCGGGCGGGGTCGGCGCCGGCCTTCGTGAAATAGGCGGCGTTCAGGAAATGCGTGAGCGGGACGTCCGGCAGGGCGTCGCGCAACGCCCGCATCGCGCGCAGGTTCGACTCCGCAAGCTCCCGCCCCTCCCAGTCGACGCTGACGGCCACGTGCACGCGGGTAGGGCATTCACCTGAGACCGGCGCCGCGACGGCCGGTACGAGTTTTTCCGTCCCCCAGTCGACGGGGCGCCGGCCTTCCAGCACCCGCCACTTCCCCGTGAGCGAGCCGTCCGCCGCGACGACGTAGGTTGCCCGCAACGTGCGCCGGGCCTCCGCTCGGCCGTCGAGGGCCTCGGTGATCCCACGGCCGGGCAGGTCCACGGCGAAGCGCCACCCTGCGGCGCGCCGCTCGAGCGCGCCCTCGAGCGAAGCGCCATCACCGCGCTCGAGCGTGAGCCGGAACTGCCCTTCGGGTGTTCGCTCGATGCGCGCGCGGCCGGCGTAGGCGCGCTGCGCCTGCCCGCTGCCTGTCAACGCGTAAGCCCCCACCCCTGGGTCGGTGGCGGCCCAGGCAAAGCCCGCCCAGGCCAGCAGGGCGAGGCAGGCCGCGGTCGCCCCCGCCGCACGAATCGCCGGCTGGCGAGCATCGACGCAGCGGGGCAGGAACTTCGGGCGTTGGTTCATGAGCGGGATCCTACCACGCCCTCGGCGTCGTATTCAAGCTCGGCCCGAAGAAAGTTCCAATTCAAGCTCTCGCCCGAACCCGAAAGGGAGCCACAGATTTCACGGCCTCGCAATCCGTGAGATCCCGAAAAATCCGTGAAACAATCGCGCAAAAGCCTGTTTTTCAGGAAACGGATTCTCGGTAGAAAACTCGCGAAATTGGCGAAATTCGCGCTTCGTCGTTCGGTGTTTTCGGCGTCTTCGGTGGCTCGTCCCTTTGGTTGCGGCCATCGGCTGCTCTGGGACACAACAGCCGAGAAGCTTGTTTTTGGGGCAAGGTTTCTCGGTGATCCCGGGGTCGACGAAACCACAGCTTGCACCGATTCGGATCGTCGCAATCTGTGACACAACAGCCCAAAAGCTTGTTTTTTTTGCAACGAATTCCCAATAGAAAATTCGCGAAATGGGCGAAATTCGCGGTTCGTCTTTCGGTGTCTTCGGCGTCTTCGTACGCTCGTCCCGTTGGTTGCGGCCAGCGGCTGCTCTGGGACATCTGTGGTTCGTCGGAGGTTGGTTGCGGCCGTAGGCTGCCCTGGGACCGCGGGGGTTTCGAAAATCCGGGCTCGCGAAGTCCTCCGA
>JACPWG010000017.1 GCA_016197205.1 Planctomycetota bacterium | reverse complement strand
GCTCCGTTTGGGTGCCGAACACCGAAAGGATGGGAAGCTCATCGATCAGCCCCGGAACCATCTCCGCGGGAATTTCCCCGCCCCGCATTTTGCCGGGCTCCACGTGCAGGTCGCCCATCAGCTCGCCGGCCCGGTCGACGCGCGCGTGCGCCTCATTCTCGAAAGGATCGTCCGCGACATCCGCCGCCGAAATGCCGTCGTCGCGGACACGCTCTGGCGGTATCGCAAGCTCCTCGGCGAAATGAACGAGCAGATCCAGGCCCTGAATCTTTCGATCGCGCGCGAGAGTCACTTCAACCTCTCGAGTCTCCAGCGCGCGCCGATCGACCTCGAGGCGAGCCTGCGCGGCTTTGCGCTGCGCTATCCGGAAATACCGACCCCGCCGACCACCCCCGAAGGCGGGGGCTTGCCGGAATGAACCTCGGCTCGCACCTCTCCATCGCCGGCGGCCTGCACCACGCCCTCGAGGAGGCCGTCGAGGTCGGTTGCGCCACGCTCCAGATCTTCACGAAGTCCAACTCGCAATGGCGGGCCAAGCCGCTCACCGACGCGGACGTCGAGACCTGGCGCGCGACCTGGACCCGCACGGGCGTCCGCAACGTCGTCGCCCACGACTGCTACCTGATCAACCTCGCGAGCCCGGACGAGGCGCTCTGGCGAAAATCGCTCGCGGCCTTCCGGCACGAGATGGAGCGCGCGGAGCGACTCGGGCTGGAGTCGCTCATCATGCATCCCGGTGCGCACGTGGGCTCCGGCGAGGAGACCGGGCTGGCGCGCGTCGCGCAGGCCTTCGACCTCCTCCACGCGGACACGCGCGGGTATCGCCTGCGCGTCCTCCTCGAGACCACCGCGGGTCAGGGCTCCACCCTGGGCCGGCGCTTCGAGCAGCTCGCCGCGCTCCTGGCTAGGGTGAAGGACCCGGACCGGCTGGGCGTCTGCTTCGACACGTGCCACGTCTTCGCGGCCGGTTACGATTTCCGGACCCCGTCAGGCTACAAGAAGGTCATGCGCGAGTTCGATCGAATGGTCGGGCTGGACCAGATCCGCGCTTTTCACCTGAACGACTCGAAAGGGGAGCTCGGCAGCCGCCTCGACCGGCACGAGCACATCGGCCGCGGCAAGCTCGGACTCGAGGCGTTCCGCTCGCTCCTCAACGCGTCCCGCTTTCGCAAGGTCCCGATGATCCTGGAAACGCCGAAGGAGGGCGGGATGGACCTGGTGAATCTGCGGCTCCTGCGCGGACTGCGGGAGTAAAGCTCGGGCGGGAAGCGGCTGCCCGTGGGCGCAAGGGCGGGGCGACGGGGGGACGGGGCGACACGGCCTTCACCTCAGCGTCGCCAACCACCTCCTTGCCTCGGCCGGCGACCGAAGCCGCACGCGGTCGAGCCGCATGTGGTCGGGGCTGCGGAACAGCCGCGCGTACGCGCGCCGGTTGC
This sequence comes from Planctomycetota bacterium, assembly GCA_016197205.1. Classification (GTDB taxonomy): domain Bacteria; phylum Planctomycetota; class MHYJ01; order WSZJ01; family JACPWG01; genus JACPWG01. Next base: position 90,513 of record JACPWG010000017.1, on the reverse strand, counting down.
GACCGTGCGTCTCGAGCGCCCAGAGGAGAATGGACTCGCGACTGAAGAGCGTCCCCCAGGTTTCCCGATTGCCGTTCCAGAGCCGCTCGCCCGTTACCACCCGGCGCAGCGTGCGGGCGACCAGCCGGGCGAGCACAAGGCGCAAAGGGTAATCGAGCCACACGATCGTCTCCGCCCGTCCCCAGACGAGGTCGCGCACGCGGCTGTAATTCCCATCCGCCACCCACGCCCCGCCGCGCAACGCGAGGTCCACGCGCTCGCGGAAGACCTCGTCAGGCGGAGTCGACCAGTTCGGCCCGTTGTGGAGGGCGTCCAGCTCGACGTGCGGCACGCCGAGCCGGCCGGCCACCGCGCGCGCGAGGCTGCTTTTGCCGGAGCCCGTGGTCCCGACCACGACGACGCGACGGGCGCGAGGGGCGTGGGTGTTCGGCATGGCAGCCGCTCTGTCGAAGGGGTCTCTACCGGGGTCGCAGGGATTCTTCGAAGCGGGGGTCTGCGCGCAAGGGGGCGAGGTCCGGGTCGCGGCGCGCGCGCTCCGGGTCGTCGAAACCCCACTCGCGCGCGGCACGCAGGTGCTCCAGGGCGCGTTCGCGATGGGTGGCGGCCTGGGCCGCGTCCGCCTCCGGCTCGATGGTCGCCGACATGCCCGTCGGCGCGGCGCCTCCGAGCGAGCGCCGGGCCTCGAGCGCGGCGCAGTGATACCGCACCCGGGCCAGAAAGGCCCGCATGTCGGGGTCGGAGGCAAGGCTCGCCTTCTCTTGCGGCGATTTCCGTAGCGCCTCGTCGAGCAGGGCCAGGCCTTCGTCGTAGCGCGGGGCGGCGGCGGCATCGTCCCGCCGTTCGCGTGCGTCCTCGGCCGCCGAAAGGAGCGCGAACCAACGGGGCACCGCCCGATCCAGTTGCGCGCGGACCTGTGCCCAGCGCTCCCGGGCTTCCGCGGCCGTCTCGGGCGCGTCGCGTCCCGCCGCCTCGAACGCCTCCATCGCCTCGGGCAGGCGGCCTTGCCCGCACAGGACCATCCCCAAGCGCAGGTTCGCCGCTGGAGAGCCGCGGGCGACGGCGGCGCGCAGGTCGGACTCGGCCTGCGCGTACGCCGGGCCTGGGTCGCGGCGGGCGCGTTGCTCCACGAGCGCGAGGTCGTGCCAGGCCGCTCCGCGGGCGAAGAAAGCAGCGGTCAGCCCCGGGTCGCGCTCGAGCGCGCGCGTGAGGTCGCTCACCGCGGCCCGGGCGAGCGGCACGACGTCGCCGCCGTGCCGCGCCTCCGCCTCCCCCAGGTCGACCCGCGCCGTGCCCAACCCGCAGAGCGCGCGGCTCGGCTCCCCTCCGCGCAGGAGCGCCTCCTCGAAGTCCTCGGCCGCGGCGCGAAGAGCCGGGCGCTCGTCCCCGCCGTGCCGTCTCTCCTCCCGCGCCCCGCGCGCGCGCAGGACGCCCCGGTTGTAATACGCCAGGCCGTCTCCGGGAGAGAGACGCACGACCTCCGACAGGTCCGCTTCGGCCCGCAGGAACGTCGGGCGCGCATCCACGTCGTGACGCGCCTCCTGCTCCGCGCGTACGCGCAGGCCGTTCGCACGGACCTCGTAGGCCTGGACGAAGAGCGCACTTCGCCGGAGGACGTCCGCGCACTCGTCGACGGCGCGGTCGATGCACGGCCGCGGGTCCGCGTCGCGCGACAGCCCCAGCTCCGCCTGCTTCACCAGCACGGCGGCGCGCAGACAGCGGCGGAGGTCGGAGCTCGGCGTCACGGCGACGGCCAGGTCCAGGTCCGTCAAGGCGCCCGCGAGGAGCGCCGAGGGGTCGGAGCCCGGCGCGGCCCCACGGGCGGCCTGGACGACCCGGACCAGCGCGCGTGTCTCCAATGCCTGCGGATAGCACGACCATTCCTGGAGAGAGGCGTCGAGCGGCGGCCCGGCTTCGTCCAGCCTCCCGAGGTAGCACAAGGCCAGGCCCCGAAGCCATTGCGCCTGGGGCTCCTCGAGTCCCGAGAGCAGGGAAAGGACGACCGGCCAGTCCTCCGGTCGGCCGCGGGCTGCCGCGGCCATGGCGCGCCCGATGCGCAGCCTGCGCTCCCCCAGGTCGGGATCCGCCGAGGCGAGTCGAACCATCTGTTCCAGGTCCGCCAGGCCCGCCGCGCAGCGGGCGGCTTCCGCCGGGTCCTCCTCCTTCGGCAGGCGGAGGAAAACGCGGCCGGAATCGCTGAACGCGAACGGCGCGCGTCGCGTCGCCAGGACGCGGGCGACGCGCGACTGACCCCGCAGGAGCCAGACCATGGCTGAGGCGGGCGCTTGGGCGCAGCCGCGGTCGTAGTCCTCGTCCGCACGCGCGCGCTCTCCGATCGTCTCGAGGAGGCGGCCGCGCCACGCGTACGCCGGCCCGAGCGCCGGGGCGTCGGCCACGAGCCGGTCCAGGAGGCCGAGGGTATGTCGTGCGAACGCGCGCCGGATCTCCGGCGCGGAACTCGAGCGCATGACGGTGCGTTCGAAATCGCTCACCCCTCGCTCGACCTCCCCGAGGAGGTCGCGGGTGGCATCGGCGTGGGCGCGCGCCTGGCGCCATTGCCGGTCGGCCATCGCCAGGAGGCAGAGGGCTGCGGCCGCGGCGGCGAGCAGGGGTGCGCGCCGGCGGACGCTCCAGCGCGCGACCCGGTAGGCGAGCGTGTGTCGTCGCGCGCGAACGGGTTCGCCGTGCAGCCAGCGCCGGAGTTCCGCGGCAAAATCGTCCGCGCCGGCGTAGCGCCGCGCCGGGTCCTTTTCCAGCGCCAGGAGGCACACCGCCTCCAGCTCCGCGGGCGCGTGCGGGTTGCGCGCGCGGGGCCGCTGCGGCTCCGCGCCGACGACCTCGGCCAGCACGTCCCAGGGGGACGACCCGGAGAAGGGCACGGCGCCGGTGAGCAGCTCGTACAGGATGACCCCGAGCGACCAGACGTCGCTCCGCGGGCCGATGCGCGCGAGGTCGCCGTGGGCCTGTTCCGGGCTCATGTAGGCCGGAGTGCCGAGCGCTTGGCCGCTGCCGGTGAGGCGGGGCGCGGGCGTCCCGGGCGGGGTCGGTCCCGCGGGCGGCGCGACTTCCTGGGCCAGGCCGAAGTCGGTGACGAACGGCCGGCCCGTCAGGTCGAGAAGAATGTTGGCGGGCTTGAGGTCGCGGTGGACCACGCCGGCCGCGTGCGCAAAGGCGACGGCCTCCGTGACATCAGCAAGGACTCCGATTTCGGCGCGGAGCCCGGCGAGCGACTCGGCGCGCGCGGCTGCCGACCCGCGTTTGGCGCTCGACGACTCCGTGAGCGCGGCGGCGAAGGTCCTCCCCTCGACGTACGCCATCGTGAGATAGTGGCGGCCGTCGATCGCGCCCACGTCGAAGATCGGAACAATGTGGGGATGGCTGAGGCGCGCGGCCAGCCGGGCCTCGCGCAGGAAGCGCTCCACCGCGCGGCCGGTCCCCGGCCCCTCGTAGAGGAGCTGCTTCAGCGCGACCGTGCGACCGAGCGCGCCGTCCCACGCCTTCCAAACGGTGCCCATGCCCCCCTGGCCGAGGTGGTCGAGCAGCCGATAGCGGCCAAAGGACTGCCCGGCTGCCGCGGGGACGGGCACGAGCACGGGACACCCGGGCGCCGGCAGCGCGGGGGTGGCCGGCCCTGCGTTCCCTCTTGCCGTCTCGGTCCTTGTTTCCGCGGCGCCGGCCGTGGCGAGGACCGTGTCCTCCTCTCTACGTCCCGCCGACGGCTGACGGGGGGCCGGCGGGGGATCCGATTCTCGCTCGCGACCCATGCCCGACCTCCTCGCTGAACTCTGGCGGATCGGTGCTCGCAAGGCCCCTACGCCGTCACGGAACCGCGACCGTGAGGGAGCGGCCTCGGCGCGTCCGGGCGCGACTCCGGGTTCGATCCCCCCGACACCCGTGTTCGACAGTCCATTCCGGGCATGGTTCAAACCGGGGTAACAACCTTCGCCCGCTCAAGGGGAGCAAGACGGGGACATGACCTGAACTCCGGAAAGGGCTTGCGAGCCATCGAGGACGTTTCTGGCATTCAGGATCAACAACCCGAACTGAGGCTAAACTCGACCGACGTCGGCAAATGCCTGGATCCTGGCTCTGCGTCCCAGCTAGACGCGGGCGAAATTTGAGATTTGAGATTTGACTTTTTGCAATTTGAAACTCGGCCCGGCCGTGTGGCTCGAACGCGAGACTTTTACACAGAGACGCGGAGACGCAGAGGCCGGGCGCTGAGTCCATCGTCCTCTACCGGCGATCATCTCTGGCAACGGACGGAGAGATCGACTTTGGCTTCACTTTGGCTTGTTGAAACAAAACTGAAGCCCCACTAGCCCTTTTGCTTCTTGAACTCCTGCAAGAGCGCGGCGAACCGCGGGTCCTTGCGGAGGTTCTCCAGGTCGGAGTCCTCGCCCGCCCACTTGAAGTCCTTGAACCCGTTCTCGAACGCCTTGCGCAGGTGCTCCACGGACTGGTCGATCCGGGCTGCGAGCGAATCGATGCACGCGAGATTGTACCAGGCGCTCGAGATCGTCGGGTCCAGCTCGACCGCCTTCAGGTAGTCCCGCTCGGCCATTTCGTATTCCTTGAGGTTGATGTACTCGTCTCCGCGGGCGGCGTATTCCTTGCCCAGCTTGAGCGGGATTTCCTCGACCGCGCGCCGTTTCCTCGCGATCTCGAGCCGTTTCCGCAGCTCGTCGGCCTTCGGGCCTTTGGGCGCGAGTTTGAGCGCGCGCTCGAGGTTGACCACGGCGTGCTCCATGTTTCCCTGCTTGAGGAGCAAGTGCCCCAGCGCGGCGTAGGGCTCGTAGCCGTTCGGCGTGAGCTGGGCCGCCGCGTGGAAGTCCGCGGCCGCCGCCTCCAGCTCCCCCTTCGCGACGTGGTGCCGGCCGCGCGCCAAGTGTATGCGGGCGGGGTCCAGGCCCGAGGCGAGCGCGGCGTCCAGGTCCGCGAGCACCTCGGCGTCCTCGCCGGCGGCGGCGTGCAGTTCGGCGCGGAGGAGCAGGGCGGGCCCGAAATGCGGATCCAGCGCCAGCGCGCTCTCGAGGTCCTTCTTCGCCTCCCCCGCTTCCCCTTTCGCGCGCCGGGCCTCCGCGCGGGTGACGTGGGCGATGAGGTTGCGAAGGTCGTTCCCGTCCTGGACGATCGCCGCGTCGCATTCCGGCAGGGCCTCCGCGGCGTTCCCGTACCGGAGGAGACTCTGCGCGCGGCGCAAGTGCGCGTCGGCATGCCGGGAGTTTTTTTTGAGGAACTCCCCCAGGCGCTCCACGGCGTCGAGGTCGTCCCCGTGGGCGAAGGCGACCAGGATATCGGCGAAACGGCCGCGCGGGCCGTTCGGATCCAGGCTTGCGACCTTCCGGAAGTCCCTTTCAGCGGACGCGGGGTCGCCGAGGAGGTCGAGCGCGAGGATGGCGCGGAGTTCGTAGGCGCCGGCGAGTCGATCGTCGCGCGCGATCGCCTCGGCCAAGTCCGCGTCCGCTTTGGCGTATTCGCGCGTGCGCAGGAGGGCGCGGGCGCGTTCGAAGTAGGCCGGCGCGTAGCTCGGATCGAGCTCGATCGCGCGGGTGCAGTTCGCTTTGCGGGCGGCCGGGTCGGTCGGGCCGTTGGGGGCTTCGAGCAGGGCGCGGGCCTCTTCGCGGCGGCGGGTCGTCGCGGCGGCGTCGGCGCCGGGGCCTGCGGCTGCGCTCGATCCGCCCGTGGCTCCCGACCCGGAGGGAGCTCCGTCGTGGGAGGAGGAACCGGAGCCGACGCTCGAGGGGTCTCCGCCGCCGGAACCCTCCGTTCCCTGGCGCTGGGAGGCCTTGAGCAGGAAGACCACGATGGAGACCAGGAGGAGCGCGCCGGCGCAGGCCGCGAGGATCATGGGGCCCCGGTCGGCCCGGGGGGGCGGCGGCGAGGCGGCGGCTCGGGCGCCCGGGGAGCCGGAGCGCGGGGTCGTGTTCGTGCGGGCGGCGGGAGGGGCGGGGACGGGCGAAGCCGCGGCCGCGCGTCGCGCCGCGGCGACGGCGGAGGGGCCGGCGCGTGGGGACGGATCCGAAAGTCGGAGCGCGGCCGTGGCGGGCGGTCGTCCCGGAGGGGACGTCGGCGAGGGCCGGGCAGGCGGGACCGAAGAGGGAGCGGCGGGGCCGGCGGAGCCGGGTGTGCCGGCCGGCGTGGCCGGAGGGCGTGCGGTTTTTCCCGCGGGCGCGGCGGGCGGGCCGAGCCTTCGGGTGCCGGCCTTGCGGGGGTCGGGAGCGGGCATGGCGACCTCAGGTGAAGAGTCCGGAAGATAGCATCCGCATCGGGCCTTTGCAACGGATTTGGGTGCGGGAGCTTTGGAGGCCATGCCCCAACGTGAGGCCGCGGAGGAGCCGTGCGGCGGGGAGCACAGCGCGCGCGGCGGGTGGTCGGATGGTCCGATCAGCCGTCGACGCCGGTCCCGCGCTCGAAGATCCCTCGAACCCCGCAGGGTCGGAGCGGTTTTATTCTCGCCGTACGGAGGCCCCGGGCTCGCTCGCCGAGGCGAGCGCGACCGCGACCGCGACCGAAAGTGAGCGCGACCGAGGGTGAGCGCGACCGAGAGTGACCGACGGCGCCTCCCGGATGAACCCTGCCGCATCCATCGAAGACGGGCTTCCCGCCTGCATCAGCGTGCGTGCTTCGAGAAGCCGGTCGCACGCGTCTCTCGGGCGAATCGGGAGCCGTGATGCGAACGCCCAGGCTGCGATCGGCGGGCGGCGGGCCCGCGCACCCAGGCCGACCCTCGGCGTTCCTGTAGAAGGCAGCCGCTTCCAGCCCCTACCGGATCCATCGAAAGGAAATCCCATGCTCGCCCAGACTCCGCACGCCTTCCGCCGGGCCGGGTTGTGACTCAAGGAGTTGGATGGCCCCATCGATCCCCGCAGCCCGGACATCTTCCAACTCGACATTTACCGGTCGCGACTTGGCGAATACGTCCGATGCTGGCCGGGCGCCGGTGATGCGGAATTCGCCGTGCTCGACTCCCACCCTGACTTCCGACAGGTCGTGCTCCGCGTCCGAGAGCCGCGGCGGCGCTTCGAAACGCTCGTCTCGAAGACGTTTCGGCGAACTCGTGAGGAAGCGGATCGCCACGCTCGGTCGGTGGGCGGGCGCGTTCTTCAACAACGGGGCGGTCACTGGGTAATCGAGCGGTGGACACCCGAAGAGGCGCGCCACTATCTGTGCGGGTTCGACGAGCGCACGCTCTTCATTGTGCAGGTGCCGGACGGCGAGACCGTTTCGGACGCGCACCGGTCCTTGCTGCCCGAGGAGGTTCGCGAGGCCGAGCACCGCTGGCCCGGCAGGGTCGCGCGCCAAGGGGAGTGGTTCTTCGTTCCCGTCGAGCCGAGCGACTTCAGCCGGATCCAGGAGTACGCCCGTACCCACCCGCGATCCGCTCGGAGGGATGAGTCGGTCGGTCCAGGCGGACAGCCGCACGTCGCGGACGAAGTGATCCGCCTCGACAGTCGCGACGGCGGCGTGGCAGGGAAGTGCGACGCCTGGAGGTCCTGGTGCGCGGTTTCGTGCGGCATCCCGACCATCGGGAGGTGCGCTTCGAGACGTGGCGCCGGGTCGTGCGCAACCGAGCCGTCCTCCCCGCCGCTGCCGACCGAGAACGGCTACGGTGGATCGATTAGTGGACCGTTCACCAAGTGCAGACGCGCTGCCTGGGGGCGCGGCCCTCCGGCCCGCGCGAACGGCCGCATGGGTTACGACCCGCCGTGACAGAGTTGACGACTGTGTCCGAAGTTGGTCAACCGGCCCCTACTGGCGCGTAGCCGAAGTCAGAACACAGTTATCGCTGGCTTGGCCCGCCATGTTGGCAGGTGGTCTGGACCACGATCTGTGTCCGAAATTCGCCTACTGAGTACCGCGCCACGGAAGTCGCTGGCCAATAGGCGATGGCAAGATTGCCCGCCCGCGAGACGCGCGAGCGAGGCGTAGTAGTGGAGAACTACGGCGAGCGAGCGCAACCAAGCGGGCGGCCAAAGTCGCCGAGCAAATTGGTCACCCAATTCCGTGGGTCGGTACTGAGCACGAGTGTCCTGTCTACGCCATTTCCAAGGGTCGACGAAGCTGGCGGAGGCTCGCCAACCTTCACGCGGCACCCGCCGAACCCGCAGAATGAGCGTGGACGGGACACTCGTGGGGCTTCAAGCTAGGTTCTGTGGGTTCTTGGTGGCTCTCGCGGCCCCGACCCGCCTCGAAAGCCTGGGGGGGAGAACGAAGGCTCGATTCTCGATGATCAAGGTTCAAGCAATGCTCAAGACTCAATGCTCAACGCCTCCTTCGCGTGCGTGACCGAATCTCCGGAAATCCGCTGACGAACCAGGTCTGGGAAGATCGGCGTTGGGGGCTCCGGCCTCCCCGAGCCTTGAACATTGAGTCTTGATTGAGCCTTGTTCATTGAGCCTTGAACATTTGAATCCGCGACGCACCCACAGGATCGATGTTGAAGCCCCACTAGTGGACCTTCAACCGCGTGTCGCAGCGACGTCAAAAAGCGGTCGGATAGGACTTCTTCAGAGCCGGGTGGCGGTACGAAGCGCGCCGAGCGCCAAGAGCGAGAGCGGCCCGGTCTTTCTCCCCGGCTTTCCTCTCCGATCCCCGAGCAGAACCTCCCGGGGTGGACGCGCGAAGGCACCCGAGCCACAGGGGCCTCCCGGCGACGATGAAAGTGCGGGGATCGCCAGGCGATTTTCATCGGAAATCGCCTTGACAATCACAGGTGGCAGCGTATAATATGTAGTGAACTGTAGTTCATCTATCCGCTTCAGAGTGACGCGATGACCGAAATCAACGAGGTGGTGCAGGTCGGTGCGGTGTTCGGCAGGGCGGGCAAGAAGATCCAGCCGGCGTGGTTCGTCTGGAGTGGTCAGCGACGTCAGGTGGCCCAATCGACCTACACGTGGACCGGGAGGGACGGGGACGCGCGGGTGCACCATTTCTCGATTGTGGACGAAAAGGGGAGCGTCTACGAGCTCACCTATCATGCGGGGACGCTGGTATGGCGCGTGGCTGCGGTGCAGGAGTGAGGTGGGGGAGGCTTGATGGTGTGAAGGGCTCTCCTGCACATGGTCAAAGCTTGGCAGGGTTCAAATCCGAGTCACGGCTCGCAGTCGGCCGCCTGTCGTAGGTGCGCCCCTTGTGCGCGCCCTTGATCGGCGCAAGTGGTTGGAGGATGTCGTGCCGCCGAGAGGGCGGGCGCAAAGCACGCCCCTGCGTCCGAACGAGGTTCCGTGTCACCCGCACGCCACCCGAACTGAACCATGCCCAAAGTCTGGACTTCGCCGGCGCATCGGCAGGGCTTAGCCCGGGCGGCGGGGGAGAGGCGAGTGCGGAGAGCTGGGCGCGGACGCGCTCGTGACCGGCGTCTCGCCTGAAATGGGGGTCGGCCTCCGCCTGGAAAGGGTGACGTATGGACAAGGATCGGGTGATCCTCCACTCGGACATGAATGCCTTCTTCGCCTCCGTGGAGCAGCGGGCGGACCCGCGCCTGCGTGGCAAGCCCGTGGCCGTGGCGGGGTCGGGTTTGCGGTCGGTGGTGACGACCGCATCCTATGAGGCCCGGCCTTGGGGGGTGCGGACCGGCATGACCGTGGGGCAGGCGCTCCGAGTTTGCCCGGGGCTGGTCGTGGTCCCGGTCGATGCTGAGAAGTACGCGGACACGGCGGCCCGCCTGGTGAGCATCTACCAGGAGTTCACCCCGTGCGTGGAGGTTTTTTCGATCGACGAGGCCTTTCTGGACGTCACCGGGAGCCTTCGGCGATGGGGGACCCCTGAGTCGATCGCCCGCGCGATCAAGGAGCGGATTCGAGTCGAGGTCGGCCTGACCTGCTCGATTGGGATCGCGCCGAACAAGGTGCTCGCGAAGCTGGCGAGCGATCTCCAGAAGCCGGACGGCCTGGTGCGGGTGCGGATGGCGGACGTGCCCCAGGTGATCTGGCCCTTGCCGGTTCAAGCGATCTGTGGCGTGGGGCCGCGGACCGCCGCGGTGCTTCGGGTCCTGGGGCTCGAACGCATCGGACAACTGGCGGCGTTCCCGGAAGACGTTTTGAGGGCGCGGCTGGGCGTCGTGGGTGCGGATTTGCGGAGGTGGGCATGGGGGGAGGACAACCGACCGGTGGTGCCGCAGGGGGACGAGGGGGCCCCCTCCTCCATCGGCCACTCGACTACGCTCGACGAGGATGTTGCCGAGCCGGTGGCCCAGGAGAGGGTCCTCCTGCATCTCTCCGAGATGGTGGGTCGTCGTGCGCGACGTGCGGGCCTGGGGGGGCGAACGATTGCGGTGACCATTCGGTATCCGGACTTCGAGACCTTCACGCGGCACCGCACTGTCGCGGAAGCGATCGACGACTCGCAGGTGATCTTCGATGTGGCTCGATCGATCCTGCGTGGGCTGCGGCTGCGTGCCCCGGTGAGGCTGTTCGGTGTGCGCCTGACCAATCTGGAGAAGTCCGGGATCCAGGGGGATCTCTTCGCTCCATGGCGGAAGCGAAGGGCTCTGATCCGGGCGATGGACGACGTAAACGACCGGTTCGGAGAGTTCACCGTGCGGTGGGGGGCGGCTGGAGCTTCCCTGGATGCGGAGACGCCGCGAGGGTTGGAACGGGTGGGGTCGATCCTCTCCCCCTCGTGGCGGCCGCCGCCTGGAGCGGAAAGGCGGGAAGGCGCGCAGGCCGTGTGAAGGCCCTTTGTGGGCCGCATGCTTGTCGCCATGCGGTCAGACCGCGGAGTGCGCGAGCGAAGTCTGCTCCGTGTGCGCCGCGGTTGGCTGGTTCGCTCACCGAACCCGCACGTCCCTTGGGGGAGCCGAAATGCCCGCGTCGTCGTTTGACCCGCTTCGCGTGGGGGACTCGGACCGGGTGAAGATCCCGGGGCACGCCGAAATGCCCGCGTCGCCGTTTGACCCGCTTCGCGGCAGGGGGGCGGTGGAAAATCCGCCGAATCGATTCGAGACTCTCCGCTACGCCCCCGATCCGGAGGGGGAAGAGGAGGGAGGCCAACGAGCTTCCGTGCCGACGGCGTTCTTGCGCGACGCGTCGCGCAGCGTTCTCACCCGAAACGATAGTCCGGACGTTGGGTTGGATGTGAGTCTGAACCCCGATCGCTGCGGCCCAAGTTCGAGCGCACACCTTGTGCGCTCGTAGTCGGCCTCGCGCCGAGTGGGAGGCGGTCCGGGTTTTGGCCGACCACCTGCGTCCGGCTTGCTGGGAGGGTTACACGGGAGCGGCCGTGGGGTCGCCGCCCATGGGCGATGGGGGATCCACCGTCCGTCGGGACGGGGGCTCCTCGGGGAACCCGGCCGTTGACCGGGGAGGGGGAACGCTCGGCGCCGACTCGGGATGCCTGGCCCCGCTCGCGGGCGGCGGAGCCTCCGCTTGAACAGCAGGCAGGACCGTCGGTGGCGGGGCAGGCACGGCGGCGGAGGCGCCGGGGGACGTGTCGGCTGCGTCGGTGGGGGGCGATTGCGGCGACGGGGAGAAGGACGAGACGAGGGGGGCGGCGATCCCGGTGATGAGTCGCGCTCCGCGCTCCCACTTGATGTAGGCCCAGGCCCAACCGATCAGGACGACCAGGCGATTTCGGAAGCCGATCAACCAAAGGATATGGATGAGCAGCCAGACGAGCCAGGCTGTGAGCCCGGAGAGCGTGAGGAACCCCAGATCCGCGACGGCGGCCGCGCGGCCGATGGTGGCCATGGATCCGCGATGGACGTACTGGAAGGGGAGGTAGGGCTTTGAATCGAGCGCACGCAAGATGTTCCGGGCCGCGTGCTGAGCCTCCTGGATTGCCGGCGGTGCCATGCCGGGGAGCGGCCTGCCGTCTTGCTCGAAGCTCGCGAGGTCACCCACGACGAACACGTCGTCTCGTCCGGGAATGGTGAGGTCGGGACGGACGTGGACACGGCCGGCCCGGTCGAGCGGAACGCCGAGCGTTCGAGCCAGGGGCGAGGCGGTGACACCGGCCGCCCAGAGAACGGTGCGGGCGAAGAGCCGTTCCTTCCCCAGCGCAACGGTCCGGTTGTCGATGCCGGTCACCTGGGCCGCCGTGCGGACCTCGACGCCGAGCCTCGCGAGTTGCCCGGCTGCCTTCTCCGACAATGCGGGCGGATAGGACGGGAGAACGCGGGCGGTCCCCTCCAGCAGCAGGATGCGGGCCTGGGTCGGGTCGATGTTCCGGAAGTCTCGGGCAAGCGCGTGCCGCGAGATCTCCGCGAGGGCGCCCGCCAGCTCGACGCCCGTCGGGCCGGCGCCGACCACGACGAAGGTCAGCCATTCGCGCCGGCGATCGCGGTCAGGCTCGCGTTCCGCGGCCTCGTAGGCGACGAGGACGCGGCGCCGGATTTCGAGGGCGTCCTCGAGGTTCTTGAGCCCGGGCGCGTGGCGTGCCCAATCGTCGTGACCGAAATAGGAGTGTGTAACGCCCGTGGCCAACAGGAGGTAGTCGTACGGCACTCCGCCGTCGGCAAGGAGCAGTCGCTTGCCCGGGACGTCGACCCCGGTCGCTTCCGCGAGGAGCACCGTCGTGTTTTGCTGCCGGCGGAGGATCCGGCGGATGGGGGAGGCGATGTCGCTCGGGTTCAGGGCCGCCGTGGCGACCTGGTACAGGAGGGGCTGAAAGACGTGGTGGTTCTTGCGATCGATGACCGTGACCCGCACCGGCGCGCGACCGAGGGCCCGCGCGGCGTAGAGGCCGCCGAAGCCGCCCCCCACGATGACCACGTGGGCGCGACCGTCAGGAAACGTGGGCGGAGGCGGAAGAGAAGCGTCTCCAGGCATGGAAAAGCAGGCCTCCGGCGAGGGCGTTGAAGAGGGGAGAGACGAGCAACGAGAACCGGCCGAAGGGGGTCACCGGGTCGGTGGTCAGCAGGTAGGTGAGGTCAGCCGGGACGTCCATCCACCGGAGCGCGGCGACCAGGAACACGAGGACGGGTCGTCTCCGCGGCCAGAGGCAGGCCCCCGCCTCCGCGGCGGCGAAGAAGAGCCAGAGGACGCCGGTCCGCTGCAGCATGAACCCCGGAGCCGGAGCCTCGGGCGAATGCAAAAGTTGCATGTACAAGGACGGAGCGGCCACCGCGACCGTGCCCAGGCCAAGGTCGAATGCGGCCAGCGGGCCCGTGATCCACCGGGTTTGCTCGATCTGCATCCAGGCACCCCAGCCTACGTTTCGCGGCGTGGGGAGGACCGCCGCGATTCTCCCCTGCGTGCGATTCTACCGCGCGGGCGCCGCTCAGTCCAGTGGACCGTTGACGAAGTCAGGACACGCCGCCTGAGTACCGCTCCACGGAAGTCGGTGGCCAATAGGTGAAGGCAAGTTTGGCCGCCCGGGAGGCGCGCGAGCGAGGCGTAGCAAGGGAAAACTACGGCGAGCGAGCGCGACGGCCTGCGCCTCGAAGCGCAGCAGCGCGAAGGGGGAACGCGGGCGGCAAAAATCGCCGAGAAAACTGGTCACCCAATTTCGTGGGGCGGTACGCAGCGCAAATCCGGCGGAGGCCTGGCCGGCCTCTCCCCGCGTAGCGGAGAGGGTCGGGCCTGCGCTCCGAAGCTCGCCGCAGCGAGCGAAGGAGTGGTGAGCGATGTCGCAAGCGGAGTACCCGTGTTCGTCCTGGGTTGCGGCTACCCGCGTGAGGCGAGGCGCGAGGGGGCGAACTCCCGAGCCTGCGACCCGACGCTACTGCGGCGTGTTCACGAGTGACGCAAGTTCTCGAATCGTGCTCGGGGCATGACCGGCGTAATGGTTGTTCGCGTAGGCGAAAAGGCTGGTGACGCGCGGGAGGAGTGCGCGTACCAGCTCCGCCCACCGTTCGATGCGAGGGCGCTGGTCGATCACGATCTTGTCGAACGTCTTCGTCTTGGCGTCGATCGCCTTCCGGTCGCCGATCAGCCGGGCGTAGACGAAGTCCGTGGTCACGACCTCCACCTTCTCGGCGAGTTCGGCGGGGTGCGGCATGTACGCGATGTCCACCAGGACCAGCGCTGCCCGATGCGCCCGGAGCACCTCCAGGAGTGGAGCGGCGATCCAGGTGCGGTTGCGCACCTCGACCCCGTAGCGAAAGTCCTTGGGGAGGCGTTCCAGGAACCCCGCCAGTCTTTCCACGAAGGGACCCGGCCCGGGGAAAACGGTCTTGTTGAAGTACGGGAATTGGAGCACGAGCGGCCCGCGCTTGCCGCCCAGCCCGCGCATCGCCTCAAGAAAGGCCTCGGTCTCGGGCCACACGGCGTCCGGCACCAGGACTTTCGTGGGGTCCGGCGTCGCCTCTTCCCCTCCGTGTACGATCGCGCGGGGGAACTTCGCCGAGAGGACGAAGCCCTCGGGGGTCTTCCGTTCCCAGCCCTCGACCATCCGGCGCGCGGGCGTGCGATAGTAGGTCACGTCCGCTTCCACCGTGCGAAAGGCCCCCGCATAGTGGGTCAGGTACTCGCCCGGCGGAAGACGCTCGGGGTAAAAGACCCCTTCCCAGCTCTTCTCCGACCAGCTGGAGGTCCCGTACAGGAATTCGCCCATGCGCGGTCTCTCCGTTACTTTCCTAGGCGGTCACCGGGACCCCTTTTGCCTCGAGACCCCAAGCGCGGCCTCCGGTCGCAATCTCGGCCCCGGCCCGACCGAAAACGAGAGCTGCACCTGTCCCCCCTTCCCTTCGTCAGGACACCAGGGCCCGCGCCCCGCGAAAGACTTCCAGAAACATCGACCACGTCAGTCTGCCCGTGTTCGTGTTCTGTCGGCTGCAATGGTAGCAGTCCAGCAGCACCCGGCCATCGGGGAGCGCATGGCGCGCCCCGTGGGCGAAGGCGTACCGTGCGAGCGGCAGGTTCATCGTCTTCAGGACCGCGTCGTGCCCGATCCGCCCGAGCGCGAGCAGTAGCCGCCTCCGTGGCAAGAGCCCAAGCTCCTCCGTCAGGAACGGCCGGCAGGCGTCCAACTCCTCCCGGTTGGGCTTGTTTGCCGGGGGGGCGCACCGGGCCGCCGCCGTGATGTAGCAGTCTGCGAGCGCCAGGCCGTCCCCCGCGGCCTCGCTGCGCGCGCGCGGGCTGAAGCCCGTCTCCGCGAGTACCCGAAAGAGCCACGCACCGGACGCGTCACCGGTGAACATGCGCCCGGTCCGATTCGCGCCCCGCAGTCCCGGGGCCAGCCCCACGATCACGAGCCGCGCGTTCGGATCGCCGAAACCCGGCACCGGTCGGCACCAGAAGCCGGGAAAGCGACGGTGGGCCGTCGCCAGGTAGGCCACGAGCCGCGGGCAGCGGCGGCAGGACACGATCCTCCCAGCGACCGCGCCGAGGCGCGGGCTCGGAGCGCCCTCCGGCAGCGCGGCGGTCAGGCCCGCCTCCGCGGCGCCCGTGCTCCCTCCTACCATCGTGGCCCCCGCGACGCTTCGTGGGATAAGTGTTCCCGGTAGTAGCGGACGAGGTTCGCCACGTAGCTCGAAAACGGCGGGCACGCGATCCCCGTCCCCGCGAGCGCGCGGAGCGTGTTCTCGCAGGGATAGTCGACCGCGATCTTCGTGTACGCGAAGCTCTGTCGAGGCACGCCCGTGGTCCACCCCACCCCCGGCATCCGAAACAACGGGCGCAAAAGACCCGCGGGCACCCGCAACAGAGGTCGCCGCTTCCCGAAGGCGTCGCACACCAGGTCGAAGAACTCATCGAACGTGACCGGCGCCGGATCCGCGAGGTGAAACACCCTTCCGGCCGCGTCGTCCCGTTCGAGGAGCGCGACCATCGCCCGCGCGACGAAGTCCACGGGGGCCAGGTGGAAACGGGCCGAGCTGCGGGCCGTGACCAGATGCAGCCCCCGATCGATCATCACCATGGCGTAGTACGGCCCGTCGATCTTTTCCGCCTCGCCCGTGCGGCTGTCACCGACGACCACCGTCGGCCGGTAGATCACCGTCGGTACTCGAGACCACCGTTCCCGTACGACCGCTTCCGCGCGGAGCTTCGTCGCTTCGTACTCGTTCTTCGGCGTCTGCCCGACGTCGAAATCCTCCTCCCCGAAGCGGCCCACGCGGTCCCCCGAAATCGCGGTCGTGCTCGCGTAGCCCAACCGCTTGAACCGTGGCGCCCCTTCGAGCGCGTCGAGCACGTTTCGCGTCCCCCCGACGTTCACTCGTTCCCCCACCTCCCGCGTCAGCCGCAGGTCATACGCGGCGGCCAGGTGCAGGGCGAGCGTCACCCGTCCGCGGAGCGACGCCAGCGCCGCCGGTCCCAGCCCGAGCCCCCCCGTCCCGATGTCCCCCTCCAGGATCGTCGCCCGCGCCTTCGCGCCCGCCGCGCGCTCCCTCGCCGCGAACGCCTCGGCTGCCTCCCGGAAGCGCGGCTGGACGAGGAAGACGACCTCCTCCGCGCGCGTCAGCGCCAGCGCCAGCGACGCGACGCGCTTGCCGATGAAGCCCGGCACGCCGGTGATGAGGATCGTCTCTCCCGCTTCGCCGTCCGACACGGTCGCTTCCCTTTCCTCGAAGAGCTCTTCCCCTTCCCTGGGTCATCCGTTCGTTCCGACGCTCCGGCGGGGCCTCGGGCGTCGTGTTCGCAGCCGCACGCCGCCCTGATTCCCCGCCTCGCGCCCGCGGCCCGTTGACCGCATGGGGCCACAGTCCTGGCCTTGCCGACGCCGCCGTTCGTAGTTTCGCCTTCGGCTGGATGAAGCCTTGCTCATCGGGCCTGGAACCCTTGACTCCGAGATGCCCACCCAGGTCGTGGCTGGAGGCCCACTCGTGGAGCTTCAACATCGATCCTGTGGGTGCGTCGCGGATTCAAATGTTCAAGGCTCAATGAACAAGGCTCAATCAAGACTCAATGTTCAAGGCTCGGGGAGGCCGGAGCCCCCAACGCCGATCTTCTCAGACCTGGTTCGTCAGCGGATTTCCGGAGATTCGGCCACGCACGCGAAGGAGGCGTTGAGCATTGAGTCTTGAGCATTGCTTGAACCTTGATCCTTGAGAATTGAGCCTTCGTTCCCCCCCCCCGCAGGCTTTCGAGGCGGGTCGGGG
This sequence comes from Planctomycetota bacterium, assembly GCA_016197205.1. Classification (GTDB taxonomy): domain Bacteria; phylum Planctomycetota; class MHYJ01; order WSZJ01; family JACPWG01; genus JACPWG01. The sequence continues at coordinate 73,535 of JACPWG010000017.1, read as the reverse complement.
CCGCGAGAGCCACCAAGAACCCACAGAACCTAGATTGAAGCCCCACTAGTGTCCCGTCTACGCATATTCTGCTAGTTCGCCGGGCGCTCCGTGGATGTCGGCTGGCTCCCGTCAGGTAGAGCTTTCAGAGAACCCGTTCGATGCGCTTGTCATCCCTTCGGCCCGGCTCAGGGCAGGCTCTGAGCGAAGCGAAGCGCCGCAGCGCGGAGCGAAGTGAAAGATCCAAACTAAGCGTAGCGACCGCTTTTCTCGACAGGGCAATGGCTCGCCCACGACACGGTCCGAGGGCCGGTTGAGAAGGTTGGCCGGCCGTCCTTGCTTGGATCCTTCGCTTCGCGCTGCGGCGCTCCGCTCAGGATGACATGCCAAGATGACGGGCTCACCGAACGCGTACTCCGCTACAGCGGCGGATCCTTGGAATCAGCGTAGACGGGACACTAGCCCTTCCCCCCCGCCGCCACTCGGTCCTTGCACCACGCATAGAGCGCGTCGTACATCGGAAATTCCCACGCCAGCTTCTGGTGGTCGTCCTTCGTCAGGAGCGCGAACCCGTGTGCGATCGCGCCGAGCCCGTCCCCCTCCGCCGTCTTCCAGGCGGTTCGGTCCGGATCCACGTCCGCGTGGTTCACGCTCTTCGCCAGCAGGTCCAGCGCCGGGTCCTTCCCCCAGAGCCCGTGGTCGCGCATCAGCGTGACGAACGAGCACTCCTCTCCTCCGTCCGCCCCCGGCCGGTGCGTGTGGTCCGACCCCTTCGCGTCGTACGACTTCCCCCCGACCAGCCGCGCCGTCTCCAGCACCTTGTCCGCGGGGACGTACAGGAACTGCGCCGCCGGATCGATGAACCGCCGGATCAGCCACGGGCAGGCCACGCGGTCCACGTTCCCGCCCGCTCGAGTTACCCAAATCACGCGCGCGCCCTCCTCAGGGGGATTCGAAGGGAGACACCTTGAACATGCAAATGCCGTAGCCTCTCCACAATTTCACCACCTCCGGAAAAGGCATCGGCGTGTGGCCCATGAGCGGGTCTCCGACCCACGCGAGGGTCCCTCTCGCCTCCTCCTCCAGCTTCAACAAGACCACGATGTGGTCGACCAGGTACTCGTATTTCGTGTCGATGATGAGCGGCTTCCGTACGCGCCGCAGCTCCGACTCGTTCAGCCGGAGAATCGCGACCTTCCAATCGCTGCCCTCCAGTTTCCTTCGCAGCGCGTACGCGAGCCGGAGCATCGTCGTCCCCTGGTCCTTCCCGGTCATCGAAAGCCGGGCCATCTCCTCCTCGGTCGAATCGATCCCCTGGATGCGAAGAGCCGTCATCAGCGCCGCCGCGCCGCACGTGTAGTCCGTGCTCTGGCGATACACGTCACGGATCCAGTAGGAGGGCTTGAGGTCCGCGGGCTCCCGAAAGACCCAGGAGCCCGCGACGACCGTCTGGATCGAGAGCAGGCACGTCAGCGCGAGGCACCCACGCTCCACGATCCGGCTCTTCACCACCCGCGAGGCGATCGAGAGCAGGAGCGCCACCGGCAGCGCAAGCCACGTCCCCTCGAAGTAGACGTAGGCCTGCGGGAACCACGCGTCTTCGAGGTCCGGCCGCAGATGGACCAGCGGGTACGCGAGGATGCACGCGAGCGCCGCCACGCAGAGCCCGTTCAGCGCGGTCCGCGACAGCCGCACGCCCAGCGCCCGCCCGACGGCATAGAGCCCCGGGATCAACGCGACCTGCGCGCCGAGACAGACCGCGCCGAACGAATTCATGCGGATCACCTCTTCCTCTGCGGCACGACCATTCCAGATCCAGGTCGATCGCCACGCTCTCCCGTCGTAGAGGGCAGGCTCGGGCTGCTCGTCGTCCGTTACCGAAGTCCAGGCACAATGCCTGGGGGCTCGGCCCTCCGTCCTTCGCTCGCTCGACGCGAGCTACGGAGCGCAGGCCGGCCCGCGCGAACGGCCGCATGAGCCACGACCCGCCGTGACGGACTTGACGACGGCGTTCGAAGTTCGTCAACGAGCCGCTGGCCGCCCTGGGCCGCGAGTGCGCGGTCGAATCCGGGCATGGTTCAAAACGGGGTAACAACCTTCGCCCGCTCAACGGGAGCAAGACGGGGACAGGACCTGAATTCCGGAAAGGGCTTGCGAGCCATCGAGGGCTTTTCTGGAATTCAGGATCGTGTCCCCCGTTTTGCGGCCGGTTTGAGCCATGCCCGAGTCCGGCTCCTTCGCTCCACGTTGGGCCGCTTCTCCGGGGCGCTTGCGCAGGGGGCGCGCGGGGCGCCTCCTCTCCCGGGGAGCGGGAGAGGGCCCGGGGTGAGGGCGGCCCGCAACGGCGGCGCCCACCTTCGCCTTGGGTTGCGGCTGCCCGCCTCAAGCTAGCTTTCGCAAGATCCGGTCGCGGAGGGCGCCGAACTCCAGCCCCGGGCCGCCGACGAGCGCGCTCAGCTCCGCGGCCGTCCACCGCTGCCCGCCCGCCCAAAGGTCCTTCAGGAAGCGTCCCGCGGCGGGGTTCACGAACCAGTCCTCGCCGTGGTTTCGCACCAGGTAGTCCGAGAGCTGGGCCTCCAGGAGGCGGGCACGCATGCGTCGCGCGCGGAAAAAGTGCCGGTCGACGTCCTCGAGGAACGCCTCCGCGGGATACGGGACGCGCGTCGCCGTGGTCAGGGCGTGGACGTACAGCTCGGCCTTCCCCTCCGTTCGCTCGTCCCGGTGCAGCTCCATTTCGTACCGCAATTTCGCCCCGTGCCTGCGCACGAGGAAAAGCTCGCGGAGCCATGCGTGCCTCAGGAATTCCTCCGGGCGGGACATGCCCGCCACCCGGCGCAGCCAGGCCTCGCTGAGGAGCAGGTGGTCGAAGGTCAGCGCGATGGCCTCCGGCACCGAGGCGTCGCCGAGCCGCCGGCGCTCCATCGGCAGGTCGGCCCGCGCGTGGGCCAGGTGGAGCGCGCGACCCAGCTCATGGAGGAACGCGGCGTACGCTTCCGCCCCGTCCGACGGCCTCACGGCAAGGTACACCTCGCCGGGGATCTCGGGCGCCACGCAGAAGGCGCACGGGTTCTTCCGTGGGCGGGTCTCCGCGTCCAGTCGAATCCGTCCCGCCGCCCGCGGCTCGATCCCTAGCCTCTCCAGAAACCCGGAAACGGTCGCCAGCATCCGGTTCGCCGGAAAGCTCGCGTCGTGCCCACAGCCCCGGAAGAGCCGCGCGAGGTCGTGCCGTGCGGCCCGCCCTAGCGGAAGTTCCAACTCCCGGCGCAGGCTCCAATCGAGGTGTTCGCGGTAGGCGTCCTCGGTTTCGCGCTCGAAGGCCGCGGCCCCGGCGGCCAGCGGCGCCGCCTCCAGCCCCGAGACTTCCTCCACGAGTCGCGCGTAGAGCCCGCGTCCCGAGCCCGCCGCGAGTTCGTGCGTCCGCAGGTGGATCGCCGCCCGCCGCGGGTTCAGTTCCGCGACGGCGCGCAGCAGCGCCGCTTCGAGCGCGCCGCGCCGCCCGCGGTCCGGCTCGTTGGCAAGCAGCATCCAGCCGTGCCGGTAGGCCGCCGTCCCGCCGCCGGGCAGGTCGATCCGCTGCCGCGCTTCGTCGTTCGCCAGCGCGTCCGACAGCTCGGCGACCCCCGCATCCAGGCGGTGGAGCGTGACGGACTCGAGCAGGAGGCGCAGTCGGCTCCCCCGCTCCACGTCCTCCTCCCGGTCCAGCAAGTGTCGGAGCTCCCGCTCCGAGTCCAGCTCCGACGCCGCGGGGTGGAGCCCGAAAACCGCCCCCAGCTCCGACTCGTCTTTCTGTCCGGAGCGGACCCGGTACTCCTCGTACGCCAGGTCGCGCAGCAGGGCGTCCACGTGCCCGCGGATCGTTTGGTGCACCTTCCCCGGCTTGACGTCCGCGACGAACCCCGGCTCTTCGATCGACATGAATCGTCTCTCGTGGCCCGTTGACAAACTTCGAACACCGTCGTCCATTCCGTCACGGCGGGTCACCGCCCCTGTGGCCGTTCGCGCGGGTCGGCCCGCGCTCCGTAGCTCGCGTCGAGCGAGCGAAGGAGGGAGGCCGGCGCCCCCAGGCCTCGTGCCTGGATTTCGTCAACGGGCCACTAGCGGCTGCAGGTCCGGACGCCGTCTCCGAACAGCGTGCGAAGGGAAGCGAGCCCTCGCCGTCCCGCCTCGATCGGCGCGTCGGCGCACGTGTACAGTTCGAGCGTGAGGAAGCGGTCGTAGCCGGTCTCGTCGAGCGCACGACGGATCCGCGCGAAGTCCATGTCCCCGTCGCCGGGAACCAGGTGGTGGTGGACCCGCCTCCGAATGTCCTCCACGTGCAGGTTCCAGGTCCGGCCCGCGAAGGCCCGGACCGCTTCCTCCGGTGCATCCCCTACCACTTCCGCGTGGCCGAGATCCAGGTTCGCGCCGAGCAGCGGCGATCGCGCCTCGTCCAGCACCGCGAGGAGGGAGGCGGTGTCGCCGACGACGAACCCGGGTTCGAACTCGATGCCGACCCGGAGGTTGACGGCGTGGGCGCGGTTCAGGATCGCCGTGAGCGCGTCGAGGAAGCGCCGCCGCGCCGTGACCGGCTCCGCGCCGGCCGCCAGGGGGCCGGTGGTGATGCTGACCGCTTCCGCCCCGATCGCCGAAGCGCGCTCCATCGCCTCGAGGACGTACTCCAGCCGGAGGTGGCGGCGCCGCGCATCCTCCTCCACGAGCGTCGGCCCCGGTCCCTCGCCCGCCGACTCCGGTTCCAGCGCGCGCGAGGTGTTGATGTTCACGTTCGAAACGGCGAGGCCGGCGTCGCGGATCCGTCGGGCGATCGCCTGCGCGTCTCGCGGGGTCACGAGGTTCGGGTCCAGGTGCGGTCGGTCCGCGAGGATCTCGATCCCCTCGAACCCGAGCCGCGCGACCGCCTCGATCGCGCTCGCGAGGTCCGTGCGCGTGAACGCGTTCGAGCTGTAGGCGAAACGATACGGCATGCAGCGGATTCTAGCCGGGGTCGCCGGGCGGGGCAAGGAACTTCACGCGCCACCGTTCCGGTCTCGCATCCCGCCACACGGTACCGCTCCACGGAAGTCCGCGGCCGAGAGGCCAAGACAAGTGTGGCCGCCCGCGAGGCGCGCGAGCGAGGCGTAGTAGCGGAGAACCACGGCGAGCGAGCGCAACGGCCCGCGCCCCGACGCGCCGTGGCGCGAAGGGGGGAGGCGGGCTCCCGCAATCGCCGAGCAAATCGGTCACCCAATTCCGTGGAGCGGTACTCAGGCTGGCGTCCCTCCCGCAGGACACCTGCGTCCTCGGCCGAAAGCACCTGGATTCGCTTCGATGTGTTTTTCGCTCGGTCCTCGCGAACGCAATTCCATTTGCGGTAATGGGATGAGTGTTTGCTGCGAGCGCAGGCGAATGCGGCATGCAAGGTGCGTTGAGTACGGGCGAAACTAGCAAGAATCGGCACGCTGGACCCGAACGCTCCCCACGGGGAGAGGAGGACAAGATGAACGCGATGACGAAGACGATGAGCGGTCTGATCCTGGCGGGCGCACTGGCGACCGGTGGCTCGACGGCCTTCGCGGACCACAATCCCCCCCCCGTGCCCCGATTGACCAGCATCCGCATCTATCACGAACACCTGGGCGGGCACCACCTGGTCGGCACTGCCCCGATCTCCCTGAACACGGCCGGCACCGGAAGCGAAGACCACATGACCTTCGAGATCCGCGGCTACGACCAGTGGGGCCGGCCGATGTCGAGTTGCTCCCTCCACCCGGTCCTGATCTTCCCGGCCGGCGGTCAGTTCGGCTGGATGGAATCCCTTGGAAACAACCACTTCCGCTTCTGGGCGGGATCCGTCCCGGTCGAAAGCGTCGCGGTCTTCGTCCAGGTGACCGAGAACCAGGCGCTGAACTGCCGGATCAACCTCACCATTCTGAACAGATGCGAGGCTGAGGCCGTCCACCCCCACGACAGCGGCTTCGTGCCGGCCGGCAACCCGCCGGTGCGGGTCTTCGCCCCGGCCCCGGTCTATCCGGTCGCCCCGTCCTACCCCCGCTGGACGATCCGGTCCTCCCGGTCCGGCTGCCGCAGTGACGGGTTCTCGTTCGGCTTCGACTCGGCCGGCAACTTCCGGTTCGGCCTCGGCCGCCGCTAGCCCTCTCCCACCGAAACGACGCGCCCACACGGGGCCGGCCTCTCCCTCCGGGGGGGGCCGGCCCCGATCGTTTCCGGCTCGCGCTGCGGAGGTGGAGCGGCCCCCTCGCCGACAGGGACGCCGGGCTGGACGCACGGGCGCCTCGTGTGGACGCTCCCGCCGTTCGAAGCGCTCCTTCCCCGCCGAACGCTCCCCTTGGATCTTCGTAACCGTTCACCGGGAAGGCACGGAGAAACGGAGGCCTCGCGCATGCCCTTCGCCGGCGTCACGAGCACACGCTCTTCCGAGAGCCTAGGTGTCGGCGCTTTTTTTCAACAAGCCGAAGTGAAGCTAGGATCAATCTCGCCGTGCCTGGCCGGAGATCGTCGCCGGTTGAGGACGGTGGACTCGGCGCCCGGCCTCTGCGTCTCCGCGTCTCTGTGTAAGAGTCCCGCATTCGACCCACACGGCCTGGCCGAATTTCAAATTGCAAAAAGCCGAATTTCAGATTCCGCCCGCCTCTAGCGGGACGCGGCGCCAGGCTCCAGCCATTTGCAGCCCTCGGTCGAGTTTAGCCTCAGTTAGGGTCATTGCTTTTGTTTGTGCAGGATCACAGGATCAACGGGATACGGTATCGGAACCTCCTGTTGATCCTGTCATCCTGTCAAACAAAAGTATCGCAAGCTTCTTGCCTCGGGGTGTCGGTCTCTCCCTGCAGCCTCCGGGACTCCGTGCCTCCGGGGGGATGCGCCCTTCCCCGGGAACGGTTACGGATCTTCTTGACGTCCGCCCCTCCCGTCGCTACAATCGAAACTGGAATTGAAACTCAGTTTCATTTGGAGCGCCCGACCCCATGCCTCACGCGACCCCGCCGGCCCGGCTCCTCGCCCTGGCCCTGCCCCTCGCTTTCGTCCTCGCCGCGCACGCGCCCTCCGCGACGGCCCAGTCGAGCCGCGAGCTGGAGGAAAAGGTCCAGCGGCTCGAAAAGGAGGTCGAGGAGCTCAAGAGCCTCGTCCGGGAGCGCAAGGCCTCCGAGGAGGGCGAGCTCAAGGCACGCGTCGACCGGTACCTCGCGGAGGCGCGCCCCGCCGGCGGCGTCCTCCAGGCCGCCCGCGACCGCGTCAAGCTCGGCGGCTACGCGACCCTGCTGTACCACAATCTCGGCGACCTCTCCGGCGACGCCCCCCTCGACAAGCACTTCGACGTCTTCTCCCTCAAGCGCGTCGTCCTCTCCGTCTCCGCCGACGTCACCGAGCGCCTCAAGGTCGGCGCGGAAATCGAATTCGAACAGGAGGTCCTCGAGTCCTTCCTCGAAAAACGCCGGGGCATCGACGTCGACGAAATCGAGCTCGAGCGCCTCCACATCGACTGGCACTTCTCCGACGCCCTCAATCTCCGGCTCGGCCAGGTCCTCGTCCCCTTCGGCAAGTACAACCAGATTCATGACGACAACCTCCACGAGCTCCCCGATCGCCCGCTCGTCGACACCTTCGTCATCCCCACCGCCTGGGGCGAAACCGGCGTCTCCCTCTTCGGTTCGTTCGCCTTCTCCGAGGAGTCCTTCCTCACCTACGACCTGGCCGTCGTCAACGGCCTGAACGAAGGCCTCCAGGAGCAGAACCCGTTCGAAGAACACCACGGCCTCAACAAGGCGCGCGGCGACATCGGCGCCGACAACAACGGCGACAAAGCGGTCGTCGGGCGCGTCGGCGTCCACCCGCTCGGCAACCTGGAGCTCGGCGTTTCCGGCTACACCGGCGTTTATCGCGATCGCGGCAACGAGCGCGTGAACGGCGTCGCCCTCGACTACCGCTGGGACTTCCTCTCGCAGTTCACGCTCCAGGGAGAGGCCGCGTACTTCGACGTCGAGAAGCCCAGCGACCGGTTTCTCGCCCAGCTCTTCGCCGAGCGCGAGGCGGCCGGCGAGCTTGCCGCGGGCTTCCCGGGCCACACGTGGGGCCTCTATTCCGAATTGGTCTACCGCTTCTTCCCGGAGTTCCTCAAAGACACTTTCCTCGCCAAAGGGCTCGATGCGCCGACGCTCGAGGCCGTGGTGCGCTACGACTACGCCATGGTCGACGACGTCGTCCCGCTCGCCGACGGCAGCTTCGAAGATGTCCGCGCCGGTCGCCTCGAGGACGCCGACCAATACCGCCTGACCCTCGGCCTCGGCTATCGTCCCAGCCCCGCGGTCATCTTCTCCTTCGGCTACATGTGGAATGCGGGAGACATGCAGTACTTCGACGGCGACGGCGTCTTCCTCGGCGCGTCCGTCGGGTTCTAGTCGGCCCGTCGAAGAGAGGCTCTCATGCGCACGCCCCGTTCCCTCGTGCTGGTCCCCATCCTGCCGCTCTGGCTCGCGGCCGCCGGTTGCCAGCCGCCCCAGGCCGCGCCCGACTCCGCGATGCCGGGTCAGCGCATCTACGAGTCAAAGTGCGCCCGCTGCCACCTCCCGTGGCCCGTCCGGAAATTCGCCCCTGAAGCTTGGCCGGAAAAGGTCGATGAGTTCGGCCCGCGCGCCGGCCTGACGCCGGAGGGAAAGCGGAAGGTCGTCGAGTACCTCCAGGCGGCCAGCCGAAAGGCCGCCGCGTCCCAGACCTCCCCGCCCAACGCTCCCCCCGACCCCGTCGCCCCCTCGAATTCGCGAGAGTAGCACTACAACGCTGGAGAAGTGGAGCCTTCGAGCCCAACTGGTTCGTAGTTCCGCCTTTAGGCGGGGCTGCCAACCAAATGTCGCGGTTCCCGCCGCACGCGCCGCCTGAAGGCGGAACTACGAACAGGGGCGGAGCTTGGCAGCATCCGTCGCAGGTGCCGAAGCTGTAGGCTTAGCGTTGTAGTGGTAGCGTACTTCGCGGTTCCGCTTCTCGGCAGCGGCGTCCCTCGCGGTCTCGTCCCCGCGCTCCCGCACCCGCCCCGTCATTTCCATTGCCTCGCCGCCCCCCGCCTGTTATCCTACCCCCCTTTGTCTCGACCCTCTCCGGCAGGTCCATCCCGGCTCCCCTTTCTCCACCACCCGGGCCCCGCGCCCCACGAGGAGGCCTCTTGACGACGCTCTTCCGCGGCCTCGCGCTCTCCCTGGTCCTCCTCTCGGCCGCGGCGCTACCCGCGCAGGACACAGCGCCCCCGGGCGCGCCGGACCCGGCCAAGGTCCCGACCGCGCCGGCGAACGCCCCCGACCGCATCGGCGCCGCCCATATCGTGATCGCCTTCGTCCCCGTGCCCGCCCCGGGAGAGAAGCCCGTCCCCCCGCTGCCGGGCGTCACGCGCACGCGCGACGAGGCGAAGGAACTCGCCCAAAAGGTCCTGGCCCTCGCCCGCGCCCGCGGCGCCGACTTCGCCGCCCTCGCGCTCCAATACTCCGATGACCCGGGCAGCCGCGAACGCGGCGGCGTCTTCGGCAATCTCGAGCGCGGACGCCTGAAATATCAGCACCTCGAACAGGCGCTTTTCGGTATGGAGGAAGGCCAGGTCTCCGACGTCCTCGAAACCCCGGTCGGCTTCCACATCGTCACCCGGATCCCCGTGCAGGAGGACGTGACCGCCTCCCACATCCTGATCATGTGGAAAGGCTCGGAGCGCGCCCCCGAGTCGGTGACCCGCACCAAGGAGGAGGCCCTCAAACTCCTCCAGGACGTGCAGGCCAAACTCCAGGCCGGCCTCGCGTTCGCCGAACTCGCCCGCCAGTTCTCGGACTGCCCCTCCTCGAAGCAGGGCGGCGCGCTCCCCCCCTTCGCCCGCGGCCAGATGACCCCCAACTTCGAAAAGGCCGCCTTCGCGCTCAAACCGGGTCAAACCTCCGACATCGTCGAGACGCCGTTCGGCTATCACCTCATCCTGCGGCGCGCCCCGCCTGTCCAGATCCGGGCCAGCCACATCCTTCTCATGTACAAGGGTTCCATGCGGGCGCCGGAGACCGTCACACGCACCAAGGAAGAGGCCCGCGCCGCGGCCGAGTCGATCCTCAAGCGCCTCCAGGCCGGCGAGGACATCGCCGCGATCGCGCACGAAATCTCCGACTGCCCTTCCAAAAAGCAGGGGGGCGACCTGGGCACGTTCGGCGAAGGCACGATGCACCCGGACTTCGAAAGGGCCGCCTTCGCCCTTGCCGTGGGCGGGGTCTCGGGCATCGTCGAAACCCCCTTCGGATTCCACGTCATCAAGCGCACGCAGTAGGCCGGTCGATGGATCTGGAGTACGCGCGCACGATCCTCCGTGCGGAAGCCGCCGCGATCCTTTCTCTCCTGGACCGGGTCGACGACAACTTCCCGCGGGCCGTCGGCCTCCTCCTGGAGTGCCGCGGCCGGATCGTGGTCATGGGGATGGGCAAGACGGGCATCGTCGGACGAAAAATCTCCGCGACGCTCTCCTCCACCGGCGCGCCTTCCCTGTTTCTCCATCCGGCCGAGGCGTACCACGGGGACCTCGGCCGCGTGGTGCGTGAAGACGTCGTCCTGGTCCTTTCCAACAGCGGCGAGACCGACGAGATCGTGCGCCTTCTCCCCCTCCTTCGCCGCATCGGGGCGCGCATCGTGGCCATGACCGGGAACGCGCGCTCCACGCTGGGGCGAAACTGCGACGTGCTCCTCGACCTCGGCCAGATCCCCGAAGCCTGCCCCCTCGGCCTTGCGCCGACCGCGAGCACCACGGCCCTCCTTGCCTTGGGGGACGCTCTGGCCCTCTGCGTGCTCAAAGAGCGCGGCTTCAATCAGGAACAATACGCCTTCTTCCACCCGGGCGGCGACCTGGGACGCAAGCTCCTCAAAGTGCGCGAGCTGATGCGCACCGGGGAAAAGAACCCCGTCGTCGGAGAGGAGGAGCCCGTGCAGCGCGTCCTCCTCGCCATCACGGGGGCCCGCGCCGGCGCGGTCAGCGTGGTCGGTCGCGACGGCCGCCTCGCCGGGATCTTCACCGACGGCGACCTGCGCCGCCACGTGGAGGACCGGCCCGATCTCTTGCACGTCCCCGTCCGCACGGTTATGACCCGGACGCCCGTGACCATCGGCCCGGAACGGCTCGCCTCCGAGGCCGTCCTGCTCCTCAAGGAACGCCGGATCGACGAGCTGCCCGTCGTCGACGACGCCGGCAGGCCCGTCGGTATGCTGGACGTCCAGGACCTCCTGGGCGTGGGGCTCGTCTAATGCGCCCTTCCTGAATGACGATGCCGGATCCCGGCGCAGGCTCTGCCGGATGCCAAACCTGCATTCGATCCCAAGCAACAAGCCGAAGTGAAGCTAAAATGGATCTCTCCGTGCCTTGCCAAAGCTCATCGCCGGTAGAGGACGGCGGACTCAGCGCCCGGCCTCTGCGTCTCCGCGTCTCTGTGTAAGAGTCTCGTATTCGACCCACACGGCCGGGCCGAATTTCAAATTGCAAAAGGTCAAATTTCAACTTGCCGGTGCCCAACAGAGCGTCGAACCCAGGAGCCCGCCCGTGTCCCAGACCCGTTCCTCGAAACGCCCGCCTTCCCGCGCCGACTGGGCCGCGATCCGCTGCCTCGTCTTCGACGTGGACGGCGTCCTTACGGACGGCCGGATCTGCCTGGACGAACGCGGCGTCGATATCAAGGCCTTCAGCGCCCACGACGGCGCGGGCTTCAAATTCCTCCACCAGGCGGGCCTGGCCAGCGGCCTCATCACCGGCCGCCGCTCGGGGGCCGTCACACGGCGCGCACGCGAGCTCGGGATCGCCACCGTCATCCAGAACTCCTTCGAGAAATCCGCGGGGCTCGACCGGCTTCTCGCGCGCACCGGTTTTCGCGAAGACCAGCTCTGCTTCGTCGGCGACGACCTGACCGACCTCGTCGTCTTCCGCAGGGTCGCCCTCCCGATCGCGGTCGCCAACGCGCGGCCCGAGGTCAAGCAGTGCGCCCGCTACGTCACCCGCGCCCAGGGGGGGCAGGGCGCCGCGCGCGAGGTGATCGAACAGGTGCTGAAGGCGCAGGGGCTCTGGGCCGCGGTCCTCGAACACTATGCCGGACGGGACGACGCGTCCGAGGCCCGCCGATGAAGAAGAGCGCCCTCCTCGTGTTTCTCCTCGGAGGCGCGGCCCTCTGGTTTTATGTCGGTCGCGCGCCCACGACCGTCCGTCCCACCCTCGGAGGCCGTCGCCCCGACCGGCCGCCGACCGCGCCCTCCTCCCTCGACCCAAGCCAGCGCGTGAGCCACGCCCGGATCGAGAAGTACTATCTCCCCCGCTACGAGGCCGAGGAGCTGATCTACGAGGCCCGAGGGCGGACCGCGGACGTGTACGGCGAGGAGCGGGCCGACCTCGAGGGCCCCGAGGTCACCTACTACGGACGTGCAAAAAAAGACGAGAAGCCGGAGAAGGAGCGGACCTCCGTCACGCTGACCGCCCGAACCGGCCGCCTGGATCGCAGGGAACACGCGGCGGTCATGCAGGGCAACGTCCTGTCGAAGGTGAACGACGGAACGACCCTCGCCACCGAGGAGGCCACGGCTCGCTTTCACGAGAAGACCGTCGCGTGTCCCGGCGACGTGGTCGTGACCCGCTCGACCCTCCGCATGAGCGGGACGGAGCTCACCGGCCGCATCGACCTCGAGGACTTCCTCCTCCACCGCTCCGTCCGTGTCCTCCTCCAGGGGACCGACACCTCCTTTCTCCGCGGCGTGACGAAGACCCCCGCGCCGGACGCGGCTGCGCCCGAGGCGCGGACCGATGCGCGGCTCGAGGCGCTGTACGTGACCTGCGACGGCGAACTCCACGTCGAGCGCCTGCCCGACCCTCCCGAGGGAGCGCACGTCCGCCGCGAGAAGCTGACCTTCCGCGACCGGGCGCTGCTCACCCGCCAGGAACTCTCGTCGGTCACCGCCACGCTCGAGTCGGACGTCCTGGAAGTCGTCCTCGCGGAGGCGCCCGGGGAGAAAGGGCGCATGGAGGTCGAGAGCCTGCTCGCGACCGGTCACGCCCGGATGGTCGACGCGCAGGGGACGGCCCAGGCGGACGAGGTCCGCTTCGAGCTCCGGCCCGATGGGGCCCAGCTCATCACGTTCGAGGGCCGCCACAAATGGTTCTCGTTCAAATCCGGCGAGTCCCTCAGCCTCTTCGGCGCGGCCGGCGCCTCCACAGCCTCCCCGGCCTCGGCCCCCGGCGCGGGCGCAGGCCCTTCCTCGCCGGGCCTTCCGCCGCCGGCGCCGCTGGAGGTCACCTGCGTGCGGGCCGCCAGTTTCCTGCGCACCCGGCCGGCAAAGGGCTCGAAGGACCTCCCGCGAACCGTCGCCCGCTTCGCCGGTCATGTGGTGTCCCATACCGAGTCCGTGAACCTCCAGTCGGACGAGCTCGAGGTGCAACTCTTGTCGGCGCCGCCGGCCCCGAAGCCCGGAGAACCCGCGGCCGCGCCCGCCGCCGGCCCGTCGGGTCTCGAGCGCCTCCAGGCGGACGGCAACGTGCTCTTCGTCGAGGACCAGGTCGCCGCCCGTTCCGACCGGCTGGTCTGGGTGAAGGCCGAGGGCCTGGCCACGCTCACCGGCGCCCCGGGCGCGACCGTGATCCAGGAGAGGAACCGCCTCGAAGGGCGCACGATCACCCTCGCGCAGGCCAAGAACCTCCTCGTGTGCGAAGGGGCGACGCGTTCGCGCTTCTTTCTGCGTGGCGCGGAGGAAACGGCGCCGCTCCCCGCCGCGTCCGCGAAGAAGGGAAGGCGCGCCTCGGAAGAGGAGTGGACGGTCAAGGCGAGACGCCAGGAGATCCGCTTTGCGGAAGGCATGAAGGAGTTCACGCGGCTCACGGCCACCGAGGACGTGAAGATCTTCGGTCCGACCCAGGAGGCCGAAGGGGACACCTTCACGTGGAACAAGCCGGACGCGCGCATGGTGCTGGTCGGTCTCCCCTGGGCGCGCTTCCTGGACGGGGACAATCGCGTGCGCGCCACGCGGATCCTCATGTTCCCGGGCGAGAAACGCTTCGTGCTGCAGGGTCGCAAGGAGCTGTCGCTCCCGCACGCCGTGAGGGACCCCGATCGGCCGGACGCCCCGCCGCAGCAGGAGCGAGTGCTCATCGCCTCGGTCGGCGACGCGGTGCTGAGCGAAGGGGGGCGCCGCATGGACTTCTTTCGCGAGGTCGTCGTCGTGCGCGCCGACTCGCGGATCCTTTGCGATCGGCTGATCGCCTTCCTCGACGAAAAGGGACAGGTGAATCGCGTTCGCGCGCTCGGGAACCTGGTCGTGCGCGACCGCGGCGGGCTCGGGGCGGGCGACCTGCTCGATTGGAGCCTGGACACGCAGGAGGTGGTCCTGCGGCGGCTGCCCGCGGCCCTTGTCGTTCGCGGCGGCAGCGTCTTCCGGGGCGAGGTCGTGACCGTCGAGAAGGACTGGTCCAACGTCGTGGCGACGAATCGGAAGGGCCGGGGCGAGATCTGGGTGAAGGAAGACCCGTCGAAGAAGGTCGGGCCGAAGAAGCCGCGGCCGCCGGGGCCGCCGGAGCCCGAGTCCCCGCCGGAACCACCCGCGGAAGAGCAGCCCTTGCGTCCCGGGCGCCGTTGAGTCGGTGCGGCAGCCGGCGAAAGAATCCAAATCGGGCTCGAGCCCGAACCCGAAAGGGAACCCCAGATTTCACAGATTAACGACGATTTCACAGATCCGTAATCTGTGAAATCCCGAAAAATGTGTGACACAACAGCCCAAAAGCTCGTTTTTTTTTGGCAACGAGTTCCCAACAGAAAATTCGCGAAATCGGCGAAATTCGCGGTTCGTCTTTCGGTGTTTTCGGCGTCTTCGGTGGCTCGTCCCTTTGGTTGCGGCCATCGGCTGGGCTATGAAATCTGTGGTTTCGGAAATCCGGCCTCGCGAATGTCTCGAAGAGACTTCCAGAAGTTGCGCAGTAGGGATCCAAAGCCGCCGATCACCTTTCTTGAGATTCGGTGTCTTCGGTGGCTCGTTCCTTTTGTCGGAGCCAGGGCGTCCGATTCCCCTTCGGTGGCGACTACCCGCGCTATGAAGATCCTGGTCGTCGAGGACGAACGCAAGGCCGCGGCCTACCTCCGCAAGGGGCTGGTCGAGAACGGCTTCGTCGTGGACGTGGCAGCCGACGGCGAGGACGGACTGCACCTCGCCCGCACGGAGGCCTACGACCTGCTCATCATGGACGTGCTCCTGCCGGGCCGCGACGGCTGGTCGGTGCTCGCGGAGCTCCGCGCCGCGGGGCGGCAGACGCCGGTCCTTTTCCTCACCGCGCGCGACGCGGTGCAGGACCGCGTGAAGGGGCTGGAGCTGGGCGCGGACGACTACCTGGTCAAGCCGTACGCGTTCTCGGAGCTGCTCGCGCGCGTCCGGTCCATTCTCCGGCGCGGACCGGCCCGCCACGCCGAATGCCTCCGCGTCGCCGAGCTCGAGATCGACCACGTGCGACATCGGGCCACGCGCGCGGGCGCGCGCCTCGAGCTCACGCCGAAGGAGTTCGCCCTGCTCTCCCTCCTCGCGCGCCGGCCCGGCGAGGTCCTCTCCCGCACGGTCATCGCCGAACAGGTGTGGGACATGAACTTCGACAGCGGGACGAATGTCGTGGACGTCCACGTCCGCCGCCTCCGTTCGAAAGTGGACGATCCCTTCGAGAAAAAGCTCATCCACACCGTCCGCGGAGTCGGCTATGTCCTCGAAGAGCGCCCCTGAGCCGGTCGGCGCCCCGGTTTCCGCCCCCGCCGTCCCCGCGCCGGCGGGTCCCCACGCGGCAGGGGCGCCGTCGGGACGTTCAGCAGCCCCGCGGTCCCGCCAACGCCCCTGGTCCCTTGCGCTTCGCCTCACGCTCTGGACCACGACGGCCGCCTTTGCCCTCGTCCTCGGCGCGACCGGCACGCTCTACTGGCTGCTGGTCAAGGTCCTCGACCGCGAGGACGACCGGTTCATCGTCGACCAGGCGCGCATCATCGTCGCGCTCCTTCGGGACCGCCCGGAGGACACCGACGAGCTGAAGTTGGAGGTCGAGTGGGAAGCCGGCGCGCGCCAGTATGCCAAGGTGTACGTGCGGCTCCTCGACGAGGCCGGGCGCGTCCTCGTCGAGACGCCGGGGATGGGCGGCGTGCTCGCGCCGGGGACCTTTCCCCGTGCCTACCCGCTCGACGAGCTTCCGGGCGACGGCGGCGTGGACCTCCTTCCGAGCCCGGATGCGTTCTACCGGGGCGTCGCCATCCAGGCGACCCTCGGCGGACCCGGCGGGAAGGTGCGCCAGATCCAGGTGGCCGTCGATCGCGGGCACGACTCCCGCCTGCTGCGGCGCTATCGGAAGCGCCTCTTCACCGTCCTCGGCGTCACGCTCGTCCTGTGCGCCTTCGTCGGACACCGGATCGTCCGACGCGGCATGCGCCCCCTCGAGCAGATCGCAGGCACGGCGCGCCGGATCCGCCCCACGGCCCTGGACGAGCGGATCGACCCCGCCCCGCTGCCGTCCGAGCTGGCGGACCTCGCGCGCACGATGAACGAGATGCTCGACCGGCTTCGGGAGTCCTTCGACCGGCTCTCCCGCTTCTCGGCGGACATCGCCCACGAGCTGCGCACCCCGGTTAACAACCTGCGCGGCGAAATCGAAGTCGCCCTCGGCAAGGCCCGTTCCCCCGACGAATACCGCGGCACGCTCGAATCCGCGCTCGAGGAGGGGGTCCGCCTTTCCCGGATCATCGACAGCCTTCTCTTCCTGGCGCGCGCCGAGGGGACCGACCCGCAGATCCGGCGGGAGCGGATCGAGGTCGCGCGCGAACTGCTTGCGGTCCGCGAGTTCTACGAAGCCGCCGCCGGCGAAAGGGGCGTCGAGCTGCGCCTCGCCGTGCGCGAAGGGCTGGTCGCCGACGTCGACCGGACGCTTTTCCAGCGGGCCCTCGGCAACCTCGTCGAAAATGCGTTGGCGCACACGCCGCCGGGGGGCACGGTTTCGCTCGCGGCGACCGCGGACGGGCCGGAAGAGCCTCTCCGGGTCGAGGTGGCGGACACCGGTTGCGGCATCCCCGCGTCCCACCTGCCGCACGTGTTCGACCGCTTCTACCGCGTCGACGGCGCGCGGACGGCCGCGGCAGGCGGCGCCGGGCTCGGCCTTGCGATCGTCAAGGGGATCGCCGAACTGCACGGCGGCCGCGTCGAGGCCGAGAGCGAGGTCGGGCGGGGAACCCGGATCCGGCTCCGCTTGCCCCGCTTCCGGGAGCTCCCGAAACCCGACCCGTCCGTGGCGGCCGCCGCGACATGACGAAAGCGTAATCTGCGCGTCACGACCGATTCACCCCCGGCGCGGTAACCTTTAGGGCTTCCCGTACCGCTGAGACGGGACGGTTTCTGTCGGCCGATTTTTTGTCGCTTGCCGCACCGGGGGGATGGTCTTCATGCCCACGCTTGTCGAGGAACTCGAGCCGCACATGCTACCCGACTACGCGAAGTCGGCGGAGGAGCAGGGCGGCAAGACGCCGACCTCCCCCGCGACGACGCCCCCGCTCCCCGGACTCACGATCATCGTGACCGCTTACAACGAAGAAGGGGCGCTCGAGCGGGTGGTTCGCGAATGCCGCGACGTGGCGCGGTCGATCGCGCTCGACTACGAGATCTTGATCATCAACGACGGCAGCAAGGACGGCACGCGCCGGATCGCGGACCGGCTCGCAGCCGAGCTGACCTGCGTGCGGACCATCCACCATCCGTTCAACATCGGTTTCGGCGGCGCGCAGAAGAGCGGGTTCCTCCACGCCCGGCACGAGTTCGTCACGCTCGTCCCCGGCGACGGGCAGTTCGACCCGCGGGACCTCGTTCGGTACGTGCCCCTCCTCGAGGGCGCGGACGCGGTCATCGGCGTGCGCGTGCGGCGCCAGGATCGGTCTCTCCGGCGCGTGAACACCCAGCTCCTCCGCTGGGTGATGCGGCTGCTCTTCGGCGTGACCCTGCGGGACGTGAACTGGGTGAAGCTCTTCCGCCGCCGGATCCTCGACGGCATCGACATCACCATGCGGGGCATCGGGGTGGATGCCGAAGTGATCGTGAAGGCCAGCCGGCAGGGCTGCGTCTTTCGAGAGCTGGAGGTCAGCTACCTCCCGCGCCGCACGGGCATCTCGACCGGCGACCGCCCGCTCAACGTCCTCATCACGGGGCTGGAACTCCTGCGCCTGTGGTGGGAAGTGGTCGTCTAGCGCTCGCGCCCCGCGGCCGCTCCCCTGGGTCTCGACGCTGCTCCCGCAGCCGGCCGTCGCACTCCTCCCTCACCGCGGCCACCCGTACTCCGCCAGCGCGTCCAGCGTCCGCACGTCCTCCGTCGGCGGGGGAGCCGCGCAAGCCGACGTCCATTCGGAACCGCGACCGTGAGGGAGCGGCCTCGGCGTGTCCTTCGTCCCCCTGGGGTTCGACCCTCCTCCCACGCGCCCCCTGCGTCCTACGAGGTCAGTTCGCCCCAGAACGGGATGGAGCCAGTTTCGATGCTCGATGCCGGCGCGCCGACCGGGAGCCCGCATTCGGTCAGGAGGTATTCTCTCAGCCTTCCGCCGTGCACGATGATGTCACTCTGGTGGATGGAAAGCACCGGGTTGCCGGCACGGCACGGCTCGCCCAGCAAGAAGCGGTGCCCGAAGATCGGAATCAGGCGGGGCGCTCCGGCAAGCAGTTCGCCAAGCCGCAGGCGTCGCGAGTCGGGCGTGTCCGGACGCGCGCCCCAGGAGTCCGGCCACAGAACCTGGTTTTCGACTTCGAAGGCGAGGCCGTCGAGCACGGCCTCGAGCGCTTCGGCCATCGCGGCGCCGTCGGTGACCCAGTTGTAGAATCCTGGCCGGGTCGCTGGCGTTAATATTCCCCCGGCGCCGCCGAAGAGTGCACCCCGCATCGGTGGGGAGGTCGAATGGAGGTGTTGCAAAAAAAGCCGGTAGTCCGGCGGGAACCGGCTGCCCCAGGACTCCTCCGCCCGTTCAACCCCAGCCCCATCCAACACTACCCACTGGGTCCCGCGCACGAAATCCAAGCCGCCCACGCCGGCCGCAGCATGCTCGCGAAGGGTACGAGGCCGTGCGTGTGCCCAGTGACGCTCCGTGGCGTGGCGAAACCAGGCCAGAAATTTCGCATCGAAGCCGGGGGGCATCCTGTCGGTGGGGCCGAATTCCATGTTCCCTCGAGTCGCAGCTCGACAGATGGCGGTCGCCGGGGTAGAGGCCTCATCCGAGTTGCAAGATCGGCCTCGCTCGCCTACGGCGCCGCGGCGAGCCGCGCCCGCACGGCCGCCAGCAGCGGCCCCTCGTCCGGACCGAAAAGTCGGTCCTTCAGCCCCGCCAGGCCGCCGAACGACGCGACCGTTTCGTCGCGCACCACCACGTCAAGCTGCCCCAGTCGTCCCGCCTCCAGTGCAACCTCCACGCCGAGCTGCTTCCGGATCGTAGCGGCGAGACTCGCCGCCCGCGCCTTGTTGAAGGGTCAGGTGTGGCAATGAATGATGCGGACGGACATCGCCGTGTCCTCCTCTCGTGCTGAAAATGTGCGCTCGACTCGCGCCGAGCCTTGGCCGCGGTGCCGGCTACCCCCCTTCCTCGTCCGGCGCCCCGCCGGCGGCCGCGAGGTCCTGCGGCCCGACCTTGCCGACGTCGAACTTCCGCGCCTTGTCGAGGACCATGTCGAGCGCCCCGTCGAAACTCGGCATCTCCCCCTGGAGCCAGCGTAGGGGATTCACCCTAGCCACCACGAAGGACTTGAGGTACGGGCTGGTGAGCCCCCGCTCCTTCAGCTTCGCCACGGCCGCCGCCACCAGGTCGTCCAGTTCCAGGAGCCGCTTCGCCCAGCTCTCCCGGAGCGGCAGCGTCTCGGAGAGCGGCCGGTTCTGGAACACGTCGACCCGGCGGGCGATCGGAAAATACGCCCCGCCGCTGAACCGCGGCCGCGCCTCGTAACAGAGCCCGAGCGTGATATAGCCGGGCTCTTCGAAATAAAGCGAGTACGCCGTCTCCTCTTTCGCGCCCGGCACCGCCAGTGCCCGGAACATCCGCACCACCTCCAGCGCCTTCTCGCGCAGGTTGTGCGCCTTCTCCGTGTTGAGGGCGAGGATCTCCAGCGCGACCTCGGGCTCGGGCAGGAGCAGCGCCGGGATCGCCTTCGCGCCGTTCTTTTTCAACGCGGACCAGCGATGGTGGCCGTTGGGCGTGTGGTAGAGTCCTTCGCCCGCGCGGACCACGATGATCGGATCCAGGAATCGCCCGACCTTCGCGATCACGTCGGTGAGACGCTTCACGTGCGTGTCCGAAAGGTCGCGCTGGTAGGGCGTGGGGGCGACCTTTTCGATCGGCAGCGACACGAAGAGCACCCAGTGTCCGCCCAGCGGCTCGCGGTACGTCGCGAGGACCGCGCCGCCGTCCGCCTCCACCGCGCGTCCGAGGTCGGCCACCGCCGCGGGCGGCTCGCCCGCCCGCAACTCTGTAGCGGCGAGCCCCACGCTCCCCGCCTCCACCTTCTTTCTTGCCGGCTTGCGCGGACGCGCGCTCTTCGCTCGGGGCTTCGAGGTCGCCATGGGTCCCTCCGTCTCTGTGCCACAGCCGCGGAAGAGGTTGTGTCTCTGAAAACGAATTCTCGGTGGAGAATTCGCGAGTGGGTCGAAATTCAGGGTTCGTTCTTCCCAGATCGCCGGCGGGGCTGAATCCCAGGGAAACGTCGGATGCGCCGAGACCGCTCCCTCACGGTCGCGGTTCGGTTTGGTGACGCTCCTGCCTTCGTTGCTTTTTCGTCGTTCGGTGTCTTCGGCGTCTTCGGTGGCTCGTTTCCTTGGGTGCGGCCATCGGCTGCGCCGTGTCCTCCGTCGTCTCGGTGGCTCGTCTCGTCTCTGTGGCTGCCCCCCGCCCGCACACGCCTCAGGGCCGCTCCATCGGGTAGATGAATTCCGCCTGCAGGCCCTGCAGGAAAGGCGCCTCGAACCTGGCTGCGCCGAAATTCCGCGCCACGCCGGGGTCGTACTCCACGTGGACCCCCCAGACTCCCCGCGCCGCCTTCCGGAAAAGTTGCACTTCGTTTCTGCCCGCGCCCTCGCCGAAGGTTTGGGGCAGGCCTCGAAACGGGGACGCGACCCCCTCGAAACCGGTGACGGAGATGCGGATCCCCCCCTGGGTGCCGGCCGTGTCAAGCGACGGGAGGAGCGCGGAGACCGCCTCGAAGGCCGAGCGGGTGTCGAGCAGCGACGCCCGTCGCTTCTGAAACTCCTCCGTCCACTCCGACCGCTCCGCGGGGTTCGACCAGAGGATCTGCGTGTCGGCGCCCGGCTGCGCCACGCTCCCACCCGGGAGCGCGAAGGTCGCCTCGGCGGCTTCGGGCAGGATGCCCAGGGCCTCCAGGACTGCCGGCCACAACGACCGATGGCTGCCCCGTGCTTCCAGGCACCATTCCTCCACGGACGTGGCGCAGGCGGCGCCCTCTCCCCAATCCCGCACCAGCCGTTCGACCTCCTCGAAGCGCGCCCGCGGGGCGCCGCGCTGCGTGAAGAGCGACGCGCGGACCGAGAGTCGTCCCCCGGCCACGGTCGCGAGGAAGGTCAGCTCGCCGGCATGCGCGTTCAGCAACTCCCCGCGAAGGTCGGCGGGCAGCGCATCGAAAAGCGTCCGCCAAGACGGGGCCGAGACGGTGTGGAGCCGGCGCTTCTGACAGGCGAGTTGCAGGGTCTTGGGCGGGCGGTGCGGCGTGTCCGGCTCGACCTCCCCCTTCGCGTCCAGCTCCACGCGAAGGCGCGACGGCCAGGTCTGCAGGCCGAGCAGGTGCCGGAAGACCTGGAGAGCCTCGTCCCGGTTGAGCCCGTTCCAGACGCACGCGAGCATGGCGGGGTTCCTCCCCGGGGCCGTGGCGCGCCGGAGAGCCGTCGGCAAGTACGGCGCACTCGCGGCCCGTTGACGAAGTCCAGGCACGAGGCCTCGGGGCGCAGGCCGGCCCGCGCGGACGGCCACAGGGGGCACGACCCGCCGTGACCGAGTTGACGACGGTGTCCGAAGTGCGTCAACGGGCCACTAGCTCGGCTCCTCGGTCTCGACCTCGGGTTCGTCCGGGATCTCCTCGAGGTCGTCGGGAATCGGTGCGGCCGGCGGAACGGACACGGTCGTGGACGCGGGCGAGGGTGCGCCCGCAACGGCGACCGCGCCTGCGCCCGCCGTGACGCCGCCCGCCGCGTCCGGGACGGACACCGCGACCCCGACGGCCGCAGCCTCGCCCGACGGACGCGCGGTGACGCCTGCCTCTCCCTCACCCGTGAGCGACTCGGGCGTCTTCGGCACCTTGGGCAGCGGCTTCGTGTTCTTGCAGTTCGGATAGGCCGAGCAGGCGAGGAACTTCCCCCGCCGGCCGCTGCGAATGACCAGCGGCGCGCCGCACTTGTCACACTTCTCGTCGATCGTGATGATCGGGCCCTTCTCGCCCTTGGGCGCGAACACCGACCGCGTGTTCTTGCACTCCGGGTAGCCGGAGCAGGCCATGAATCTTCCGTTCCGGCCGAACTTGATCACGAACGGCTTGTTGCACTTCTCGCAGGTCTGATCGGTGACTTGGGGCGGCGTCATCGAGCGCGTGCTCTTGCAGTCGGGATACCCCGAGCACCCGAGGAACGCGCCGCGCTTATTCCAGCGCTTGAGCATCGGCTTGCCGCACTTCTCACACGGGGGAGCCGACTCGTCGGCCTGTCCTTTCTCCGAGTCCATCTCGACGACGGCCCGGTCGAGGTCCTTCATGAAGACCACGTAGAATTCGCGGAGCACGTCCACCCAAGGGCTCTTCGCCTCCTCGATGAGGTCGAGCTTCTCCTCGAGCTGGGACGTGAACTCCGTGTTCATGATGTCGGCGAAGGAAATGACCAGCTTGTCGGTCACGATCATGCCGAGGTCGGTCGCGTAGAGGCGCCGCTCTTCCTGGCGTACGTAGCCGCGCTCCTGGATCGTGGAGATGATCGGCGCGTACGTGCTCGGTCGCCCGATGCCGAACTTCTCGAGGGCCTTTACGAGCGAGGCCTCCGTGAAGCGCGGCGGCGGCTGCGTGAAGTGCTGGGTGGGCAGGAGCTCGTGGAAGGTCAGCGGCTGGCCGGCGGTGAGCGTGGGCAGGATCTGCTCGTCCTTCTTCAGGGTGTGCCCGGAGACGATCGTGTGCCCGTTGAAGAGCAGCTCGCGTCCGCGGGCGAGGAAGAGCGCCCGGCCGGCCTCGATCATCGCCTCGGAGACGAGGTAGCGCGCGGGGGTCATCTGCGTCGCGACGAACCGGCGCCAGATGAGGCGGTAGAGGCGGAACTGCTCTTCGGTGAGGTACTGTTGGATTTGCTCGGGGACGCGCGCGACCGACGTGGGGCGGATCGACTCGTGCGCCTCCTGGGCGCCTTTGCGGGACTTGAACGTCCGCGGCGTCGGGTTCAGGTAGTCCGGCCCGAAGTGCGCGGGGATGAAGGCCCGGCACTCGGCCATGGCGTCGTCCGAGATGCGGACCGAGTCCGTGCGCATGTAGGTGATGAGGCCGACCGAGCCCTCCGCGCCGAGCTCGACGCCTTCATAGAGCTGCTGGGCGATCCGCATCGCGCGCTTCGTCGCGAAGTGGAGGCGGACCGAGGCCTGCTGCTGGAGGAGGCTGGTCGTGAAGGGACTGGACGGCTCGTCCTTCTTTTCTTTTTTCGCGACTTCCTTGACGACGTAGGGCACGCCCCGGAGCGCGTCGAGGACGGCCTGGGAGGCGGCGGCGTTCGAGAGAGTCGGCTCCTTGCCGTCGAACTTGCGGAGGTCCGCGAGGAACCGCGCCTTCGGCTCGGCGCCCGAGAGACGCGCCTGGATGGTCCAGTACTCGTCGGCCTTGAAGGCCAGGATTTCGCGTTCGCGGTCCACGACGAGCTTCGCCGCGACGGACTGGACGCGCCCGGCGGAGAGGCCGCGGGCGACCTTTTTCCACAAGAGCGGCGAGAGCTTGTAGCCGACGATGCGGTCGAGGACGCGACGCGCCTGCTGGGCGTTGACGCGCTCCATCGAGATCTTGCCCGGAGACTTGAAGGCGTCGAGCACGGCCTTGGGCGTGATCTCGTTGAAGACGACCCGGAAGGCCTTCTCCTCGGGGATCTTGAGGGCCTGCAGGAGATGCCACGCGATCGCCTCCCCTTCGCGGTCAGGGTCGGGGGCGAGGTAGACCGCGGCCGACTTCTTCGTCTGGCTCTTGAGCTCCGCGACGGTTTCCTTCCGCGTGGGGATGACGCGATATTCGGGCTCGAAGTCGTGCTCGACGTCGATGCCGAACTTTTTTTGCGGGAGGTCGCGGACGTGGCCCATGCACGCCTTGACGACGAACTTGGTCCCGAGGATCTTGTTGATCGTCTTGGCCTTGGCGGGCGATTCGACGATGACGAGCGACTTGGCTGCCATGCACCGGTCCTGGAATGCGGAAGGGACCCCGGGCGCCGAGGGCGTCCCGAAGGGCGGCGGATTATAGCGTTGCCTCCGGAGCGGTGTCAAGCGAACGGATTTGCGCAGGGGGGTGGAGCCTCGGTTCGCGGGTCCGCGCATTAGGCTTGTTGGCGACGATTCCGCCCGCTACAATCCGCCTCGCGGCTCGTGCTTTCGATCCGCCGCGCCGCACGGACGAGTCTCCGGGATGTGCACCATGAACGACGCCGCCGCCGGCCGGCCAACCCGCGTCCGCGCCGTCGGAGCCTGGCTCTTGCCGGCCGTGCTCGCCCTCGGCTGCTACGCGAACACCCTCGGAAACGGGCCCGTCATCGACGATGCGACCGTGCTGCGCGATCCGAGCCTGGGCAGCCTCCGCAACGTCGGCCTGTGGTTTTCCTCCCCGTACTGGCGCGAACCGGGGACCGCGCTCCGGGCGACGGCCCGTCCCCTCCTCTATCGCCCGCTCGCCACGCTGACCTTCGCCCTCGACCGGGCCGTCTCAGGTGAACACCTGAGCGGCTTCCATCTCACGAACGCGTGCCTTCACGCCGCGGCGACGCTCGCGCTTTTCTCCCTGCTCCAGTTCCTGCTCGGAGCCGGTATCGTCGCGTGGCTCGCGGCGGCCCTCTTCGCCGTCCACCCGGTGCACACGGAGGCCGTCGCCGGGCTGGCGAACCGGTCGGAGGTCCTGGCGACGATGTTCGGCCTGCTCGCGCTCGCGACGTACGCGTCGGCGGCGCTGCCGCGGGGCGTGCTGCGGTCGCCAGACGAACCCGGTGCGGCATCGCGGCCGGTGGGGACTTGGAGTCGCGTGGCGCGGTTCGCACTCGCGCTGCTGCTGCTCGCAGCGGCCCTCCTTTCGAAGGAGAGCGCGATCACGGTGCCGATCCTCCTGGCGGGGCTGGAGGTCGCGGGCCTGCTGCGCGCGAGCGGGTCGGGCGGGACCGGCGGGTGCGTCGAGGCCGTCGGGTTCGGCCGCCGGGTGCGGGGGGCGGTCCTGCGGCTGGCATTCGTGGCCGTCGTGTCCGCGCTCTATCTCGGCTTACGCTCCTGGGCGCTCCACGACCTCGGCGTCGGGAGCGGCGGCGGGATCTTCGAGAACCGCGCGGTTCCTCTCGCCTCGCG
Source organism: Planctomycetota bacterium (assembly GCA_016197205.1). Lineage (GTDB taxonomy): Bacteria > Planctomycetota > MHYJ01 > WSZJ01 > JACPWG01 > JACPWG01. Next base: position 47,991 of record JACPWG010000017.1, on the reverse strand, counting down.
CGTCGCGACCATGCTTTGCGTCTTCGCCGACTACGTTCGCCTGTTGGTCTGGCCGCACCCCCTCTGCGCCGACTACCCGGAAAACGCGGAACAGGCGGCCCTGTTGCGGGGCCTTCTGTCACCCGAGGTCATGCTCTCGGCGGCCGTGGTCGCTTCGGCTCTGGTCTCGTCGCTGCTCGCGCTGCGGCGGCGGCCCGACCTCTCGTTTTTCGGCCTCTGGTTTTTCATCACGCTCCTGCCGGTTTCCAACCTGCTCCTGCCGATCGCCGTCGTGAAGGCGGAGCGGCTGCTGTATTTGGCTTCCGCGGGCGCGTGCGTCCTGCTGGCGACCGTCCTGGCCGCGGGGATGCGCGCGCGCGGTCCGACGGACGGCCGGCCCCGGGCGGTCAAGTGCGCGGCGGCGGGGCTGGTCGTGCTTTTCGCGGCGCTCACCGTGCGCCGCAACACCGAGTGGTCGGACGAGGTGACGCTCTTCACCCCGCTCGTCGCGCGCCGGCCGACGAACCAGCGCGTCGCGCATTGGATGGGGACTGCGCTGGCGCTGCGCGGGGACACGGACGGGGCCATTCGCGAATTCACGCGCGCGGCGGAGCTCGCGCCGGGCTGGCTCGAGCCGGTGCTGCAACGCGGTCTGGCCTGGGCTGCGCGCGGGGAGCACGCGCTCGCGCTTGCCGATCTCGATCTCGCGCTTCCGATCGCGGACCGGTTCCCCGTGCAGATGTATCGCGGCTTGTCGTTGCGCGCCCTCGGACATTTCGCCGATGCGCGGGAGGCGTTTCGGCTGGCGTACTCGACCAGGCCGTACGACGCGGCGATCCTGCGGGAATTGGCGCTCGAGTTCGCTCGTGCGAGAATGGACCGGGACGCGGGCCGACTGCTCTACAGGGCCTTCGAGGCGGAAGAGGGCCGGCGCGCTTCGGCGAGTCGCGTCGACTTCGAGCTGGGCCGTGCGTTCGTGTCCGTCGAGCGTCCGGCGGACGGCCTGCTGCGGCTGGAGGCCTCGGAGGCGGCGGACGCGATCACAGGGGGCGGTCGCGACCGGGACGCGCCGCATTGGCTCGCCCGAGGCGAGGCCCTGCTCGCGCTCGGCAGCGCCGCGGAGGCCGAGGCGTGCTTCGACGCCGCGTTGCGAACGTCGTCGTCGGCGTCGGGCGCGGCATCCGGCGCGACGTCCGGCGTGCACGCCGCGTCTGCACTCGCGGGGCGGGGGCGTGCGCGTCTCTCGCGCGGCGAGAACCTCGAAGCGGCCTTGACGGACCTGCGAGCCGCGGCTGACGCGGCCGCCGCGGGGCCGGCGGGGCCGGCGGGCGCCGACCTCGACCAGGACGTCGCGATCGCACTCGTGAGGCTCGGGCGAGCCGCCGAGGCCGGGGAGCTGCTCGCCCGTCTGCGGTCGGCGGGCGTGCCGCCGCGTGCCGACCTGGTCCGGGCGCTGCGCGCGGGGCCAGATCGTCGGAAGTAGGGTACAGATCAAGATTCGGCAGGTGCGGATCGATCGCATGCGCATGAGCGAGCCGCCGCCGGGCGCGCGCCACGTCCAGATCGGACAGCACCGCGAGGACATCCATTTCCTCATCGAGGCCATCCGGGAAGAGCGAGCGCAGCACGAGTGAGGCCCTCATCCAAGGCCGGGTTGGCGACCAGAGATCCGCCTATTGGGGGAATGCCTCCGCGTGCCACTTTACCTGCTCGATTCTCCCCATTCCACTTCGCCGATCACCCGCACAGCCGCGCCGATGAGGCGGTTGACTGCGTCTGCTTCATCAAGGAGTCGGCCCTACGGCGATCCGATCGCGAGACCAGCTCATTGGGGGCCTAGGTCAAGCGGCGGTAGCAGACCTGCCGATCGAAGCTCCACCCGTAGGATCATGTCGAGACTCCCCCATTGGTCCATCTCGGCGAACCTCCTGCCGGAGGGCAAGAGCCCCTCCAGGCAGACGAACTTCATGAGGTCCACCGTGCGTACCCGAGCATCATACTGCGTGACCGGCACCAGTCTTTTTTCGACGACGTAAAGCGAGATCCGCCGTGAGACGGCATAGTTGAAGGCCGCCTCCTGGAAGCCCGTCTTTGTCACCATTGTCGCGATCACGTTCATCGGGCCGATCTGGTCGATCTTCGCGTAGAACTCCTCTACCTCATCGACCTTGACCCTTCGATCCGGATAGTCCTTGCACTCCCAGATCCATCGCGCCGACGGTTCCGCTGCGCTCGGCTGGAACGCCTCGACGACTACGTCGAAGATGATATCGCTGCCGCGATCTTTTGATGGATACGCTCTCTTCCGGAACACTCGTGCTCGCTTGGGATGAAGAAGCGACCGGCCGGATTCAAGTTCCTCAACCAGGAGATCGTGAACTTCTCGCTCGAAATCATCCCACGGCAGCACGCGAGTTCCCTCTGCTCTCATGGCGCTTCTCCGACTCGCGACAGGTCTTCCTCCTCCTCCCTCACGTCGAGCCTCACCGGCACCATCCGCCCGACCCGCACGTCGTCGATCGCCGCGCCTTCCGCGAGCAGCACTTCGACGGCGCCCAGGGCGAGCGTCCGCTCCGGCGCGATCGCCCTTCCTTTCGCCGACTCGACTAGGTAGCGGTCGCAGGCTTGTGCAGGCGTGGCATTGAGACGGTCCGTGCGGTCGATCAGGTCCTAGTTCACTGGTGAGACCTGACCTGTGGCACCTCTCCGGAAGCGCGCCCATAGGGCCCCAAGAACCGCTCCCCGTTGAAGTGAATCATGTGCGTCGGGTCATCCGCGACCCACACTTCCGTCTCCCATGCGATGTCGCTCAGGTAACGGTGCAGTGTCCTCCGGTCCGCGAAGGCGGTCACGAACACCAACCCCGCCGTACACCCCTTGAAAAGCTCGCGCAGCTCGATTACGCGCTTCGGGCTCATCGGTCCGTGCGAGGTCACCGCCTCCACGAGGACCAGCCAGCCCTTCGACTCCAAGTAGACGACCACGTCCGGCATCTTCCCGTGCTGGTCCACCCGTACGCCCAAGTCCGCGAGGAGCCCTGCGTCGAAGAAGGCCCACTTCTCGTCCGTGTCGCCGATGTAGACCGGCCGCGCGCCGGGCGTGAAACGCTCGCAGAATTCGGTCAGTACCAGCCGCACGACGACGTTTTGCCCGCCCGGCGACAGGGAGATCCGGTTGCCTGACGGCAGGACGAGCGGGATCCGCTTCATTTCGCGCTCGCCCGCGTAGCGCATTCGTAGCGTCTCCACAGACGCGAGGAAGCCGCGTAGCCCCGCCTCCCACTCGGGCGAACCGTAGGTCCGGAGTAGTTCGAGGGCCCTGGGTTCGAGCCGATACCGGTTGTCAGGGCTGTTCGTCGGCCGCGTCGGGTCGTCAGGGTTCTGTACGACCAATCCTGCTTGCATGAACTGGTGGATGGTGAAGCGTCGCACCGTCTCCCGCGTGTTGGGCTTGTACTGCTTGCCGAAATGGTCCCGCATGTAGTCCATGATCTCGGTGATACCGAGCAGCATGGCCTGGGCCGCCGACCATGTGGGCGCGGACGCCCCCTCGCGCACGGTCATGCCCTTGCGCGGCTTCAAGCCCAGCAGAGCCAGAAGCGTCAGCCCCGCTCGCTCGTTCGTCTGCTCCTTCGGCAAACCCAGCGCCCGGAGCGCCGCGCGTGCCTGGTCCACGATCTTCGCAACCATGAACGGATCCGGCCCTCCTTCGCTCATCCTGAAAACACCTCGTCGTGCGCGAGGCGGTCCGTCTCCTCCTGGTCGGGCATTCGCCCCGCGATCCGGGCGCCGAGCGCTTCCAGGGCTTCCCGTGCCGGGTAGCGAAGCGAGCGAAGATCGGCTGCATTCACCTGCGTGTGCCCCGAGAACTGACGGAAGAAGCGGTCGATGGTCGTGGTGTTCAGAAATACGGCGAGCCCCTTCGCGAGCCCCAGGTCAAGCCCATCGCCGCGCGCATGGAAGTAGTTCAGATGGTTTTCAAAGCCGACCCTCGGGGCGGCCACCTGGGCCGGATCGTAGACGGCAGCGACGATGCGGCGGCGTTCCTCCTTCGAAGAGAAGCGCTTCACGAGGACGTGCGCCGCGTTTGGGATCAAGAGGTCCGCGGTGCAGGGGGCGTCGAGAAGCGCATTCGGTTTTCGCCCGCCCGGTCTCGGCCACGCCACGAAGCCGGCCTCGAAGTGCGCAGGGTAGATCAGCGGAGCAGTGTCCAGGTCGGGCTCGCGCCGCAAATACTCCCGCGCACGAAAGTCCACGACTCGGCCGGTGGAGACGTCCAGGCCCAAGTCGCGGAGAGTGCAGGGCAGGGACGCGATGCGCCTGGCGATAGCGTCGTCTTCGTCGTCCTGCGCGAGGTGAATGACCAGCGCGGGGTCGCCCGGCGAGACGATCCGACACGCCTCGACTTGCCGCGAGGTCGAAATCGGCTGCCCCGGGCCCGCACTGGCGGTGAGCAGTACGCGCGTCCGGGGCGCACCGCACACGACGTGCATGATGAGGTTCTCTTGGAGGACGTCGTCTACGGCAAAGGCCTCGTCGCGGCGCTCGAAGATATGGACACGCCGCAGCGAGGTCGTCTCCAGGAGTAGCCGTCGGAAGGGCTGGAAATAAGGGCCGTTGCAAAAGCTGCGTGGCGTGATCGCCACCAGCTCGCCCTTGTCGGCGAGGAGCTTGACCGCGAGCGCGAGGAACGCCGAGTACAGGTTGCTCGTCTCCACGCCGATCCGGCGCAACGCCGCGCGCTCCCGCGAGCCGGTGTGCACCTTTCGGTAGGGCGGGTTGAGGATGGCGCAGTCGAAGCCTGGCGGTCGCGCCGCGGCAAAGAGACCCCCCGCGAGACCCTCGGAGGCGGCTTCGACAAAGTCCTCGGCCTGGACTTCGCCGTGGAACTCGATGCCCGCCGCCTCGCACGCGGCGCGGCACTCCTCCATCGTGGAGCGAAGGCGGGGAAGCAGAATCGGGTCCATTTCGTACGCGGTGATCACCAGCCTCGACGGGCGGCGCGTGCGTGCGCAAACTTCCTCGACAAAGGCGGCGGACAGCGAGCCCACGCCGGCGCCGGCATCGAGGAGGCGCACTGTCTTCCGGGGAGTGCGGAACAGGGAAGCCATGAAGCGAGCGACCGGAGCGGGGGTCATGAATTGGCCCATCGCCCTGCGACGCGCGGGATCGAGGATGCTGGATGCGGCCCGCCCGGCTGCGTCCACCCGGTCGAGCAGAGCGACCGTCGAAGCACCTTCCCCATCGCGCATGGCGTCAATCCCTTTCGGCGCCGTTCCGGCATGCGGGGGAGGCCGACTGTGTGCGTCCCTCGAGCCCGCCGAGCGGAATTCTACCACTGCGAGGGATCATCGTCCACCACCGCGACCGTGCGCCGCTGACGCTCAGCGGAAGTAGCCGCTGAGGTCGTACACCTGCACCACGCCGCCCTCCTTCGCCAGGTAGTCGGCGATGGCGCGGGTGTCGGCCAGCGACTGGACGTCGCCGAAGAGGTGGTGCTCGTAGGCCAGGTAGGGGAGGCGGCCGGCCGGGTGCTCGAAGGTGACGGGGGGGCAAACGCCGGCCATGCGGGCGAGGAGAGGGGCGAGGTAGCGCGGGGACGGGTAGAGGGCGAGGAGGCCGGGCGTGACCACGAGGTAGCGCACGCCTTCGCGGTAGCGGCGCCGGAGGCCTTTGCGAGTCTCCGGGATCGGATCGCAGAAGATCGGCGGCGGGTCGTAGGTCCAGGCGATCGGAGGGTCGGCGCAGAAGTACGCCACCTGCTCGCCGGCTGCCCGGCGTTCGCGCAGGTAGCGAAAAGCCTGGCCCATGCCCGAACGGTCGAGCGTCCACTCGTGGGTCCCGAGGGCCGCCGCGGCGAGGACCGCCGCCGCCGTCGCCCACGGCAGGCTCCGGCGGACGAGCGCGGGGACCCGCGAGGGTTCCGACCCGCCGCGCAGCGCGGCCCCGGCCGCGAGCGCGAGAAACGGGAGCGCGGGCCCCAGGTACCGGATCGCCTGCTCGCGCGTGCGGAACTGGAAAAAACCGACCACCCAGAGGAGAGGGAGGACGAGGTAGAGTCCCTCCGAACGGCGACCGACCGCCTCGCGCAGGACGCCCGCGGCGACGAGGAGGAGGACGGGCCAGCCTGTGTACTCGCGCAGGAAAAAAAAGAGCGCATCCGGGTCGCCGAGGCCGGATGCGGGTACGCCGAGCTGACTCGACGCCTGGAGGAGGCGTTCGAAATACGACTCCGGCTCCGCGTACGGCTGCGGCGCCAGCGCCCACGCGCCCAGCCGATGCACGGCCTCCCAGCCGAGCAGCGGGAGCGCCATGCCGACCGACAGCCAGACCAGCCCGCGGAAGCGCAGCCCGGCGAGCGGGCGGTCGGGCGCGAGGAGAAGGACGCCGAAAAGCGACCAGACGGCGGGCGCGGCGACCACGAGCCGCTTGTTGGAGGTGAAGGCGAGCCCGGTGGCGAGTCCGGCCAGGAACAGCGTCGCGAGGGGGCGCCGACCGCCGGTCACGGCGAGGCGAAGAAGCGCGACCGCGGCCACGAAAAAAAAGATCATGTCGGCTTCGGCGAGTGAGCCGCGCGAGAGGAGCACGTGGAGCGGGCAGACCGCGAGGACCAGGGCCGATACCAGTCCCCCTGCCGGGCCATAGAGGGCTTGACCGAGATGGAGGACGAGCGCGACGGTCAGCAGCCCGAAGAGCACCCCTTCCGCATTGCCGATGCCGTCACCGTCGCCGAAGACGAGGTTGCCGAGCCCGATCAGGAAGTTGTGCGTGTTCTTGGCGTCGAGAGGATAGCGTCCGGCGGCCACCGCGGCCTCCATGCGCGCGTGGAGCCCGGCCACCTCGCCGGCCGCGTCCTCGCTTCGCGCGTGGACGCGCCACGCGTAGCGGAAGGCGTCCGGGAGGGCGCGGAGCGCGCCGGCGTACCAGCGCGCCTCGCAGAGGACGAATCCCTCATCGAAGAGAAAAATGCCGCGTTCGGACAGGCGGTAGACGCGGAGAGCGAGCGCGAGGAGGAGGACTGCTGCGCACGCGGCGATGCGGGCCGCGCTTCGGGTCCGCGGGGTCACGGGAAAGTCCGGAATTCCGCGGGGGACTTGCTGGTTTTCATCATGGGCGCCAGGATACCACATCGGCACGGGGTCGTCCACGGTGTACGGCGCCGCGCGCGGCAGCCTGGGCAGCTCCCCCTCCACCCGCTGCCCGGGGGTCGCCTCGTCTCCTTCTGCTTGCCTGCGAACGGGCAGGCGGCTAGAATTCCACCCCCTTAGCCAGGGCGCGGACGCGCGTGCCCCGGCGCGGTCGGGTGAAGTCCACGCCGACCGCGAGTGAACCCCTCTTGGAGAGAGCCGTCGATGAAGCAGGTGTTGCTGGTTTCCGTCCTCGTGCTGGCCGGCCTCGTGGCCGGCGTCCTCTACGCCTCCCCCTCGCAAGATCCGCCGGCCGCGGGCGGCGGCGACGCGAAACCGGGCGCGCCGCAGGCCGCCGATCCCGCCGTCGCCCAGCTCGACGCCTTCATCGCCGAGTCGAAGGTCGACAAGGCCAAGGACGACTGGCGCTCCCACCTCAAGTGCCCGCCCAAGGCGACCTTCGACCCGAATACGACCTACGTCCTCGTCTTCGATACGAACAAAGGCGTGGTAAAGATCCGGTTCATGCCCGAGGTCGCCCCCATGCACGTCTCGAACTTCATCTATCTCGCGCGACTCGGCTTCTTCGAGAGCCTCATCTTCCACCGTGTCATCAAGGGCTTCATGGCGCAGGGTGGCGATCCGCTGGGCAACGGCCGCGGCGACCCGGGCTATCGGTTCGCCGGCGAGTGCGACGTGGAGAAGGCCCGGCACGATCGGCCGTACCTACTCTCGATGGCGAACGCCGGCCCCGGCACGGACGGCAGCCAGTTCTTCCTCACGTTCAAGGCCACTCCGTGGCTCGACGGGAAGCACACCGTCTTCGGCGAAGTCGTGGAAGGACAGGACGTGGTGAAGGCCATCGAGGCGTGCGGCGCCGACGGGGACGGCCCCCCGAGCGAGCGGCTGCTCATCCGGAAGGCCACGATCGAGACGAGGAAGAGGTAGTCGTCCCAGGTATTCTCGCGCTTCCCAGGCGGGCCGGGCGACCGGCCCGCCTGTTTTTTTTGTTCCGCCGGCCGCCGATAAAATTAGAAAAAAGGGGCGCAAGTAAGGCGATTTCCAAGACGAAAACATTTACGGACGTTGTTCCCTGCGTTTTCCTTGGAGGGCCGAACCATGTTGAGTCACAAGTGCGACCGCTGCCGGAACGAAGAGTACATCCCCACCCACCAGTTCGTGAAGTTCGACGAGCGCGTCCAGTTCGTCTGCAAGCGCTGCTGGGACGGCTTCAAGAAATGGTTCTTCTACGGCGTGAAGCCCGCCGGCGGCTACGTCGACAACGCGGCCTAAAGGCGACGCCGTCCCCCCCCCCCAGCTCCCTGCGCGGCGGGCGCCGCGGGAACCCCGGCGCCCCGGCGCGCGCGAGCGGCCTCTCGACTCGCGCTCCGCGCAATCCGCCGCGCGTGCTCCGCCTGCCCCGCGCGCACTGCCGCCTTCAATCGGCAATCAGCAATCCGAAATCGGCAATCCCTTCTACCCCTTGATCACGCCCAGCGGCCGGAAGCGCGCGACCCGCCGGCTCACCCCCGCCATCTCCATCACGCCCACGACGTCGGCCACGTCTTTGTACGCCTCCGGCATCTCCTCCGCCATCGAGTTCCGCGTCTTCGACAGCACAAAGACCCCGCGGTCCTCCAGCTCCTTCTGCAGGTTCCGCCCCTGCGTCGCCTTCAGCATCTTGGAGCGGCTCGCGACGCGGCCCGCGCCGTGGCACGTGCTGCCGAACGTCTCCGCGAGCGAGCCCGGGAGCCCCACGAGCAGGTACGAGGCGCGCCCCATGTCCCCCGGGATGAGCACCGGCTGCCCCACGTCCCGGTACGCCGCGGGCACGAGCGGGTGACCCGCCGGCAGCGCGCGCGTGGCCCCCTTCCGATGGACCAGGAGTTGACGCGGCTTGCCCTCCACTGCGTGCTCTTCGAACTTCGCGATGTTGTGGCAGACGTCGTACACGAGCCGCGCGTCGAGCCGCGACGCCGGGATCGAGAGCGCGGCGCAGAGCGCCCGCTCCGCGAGCGACATCAGCACCTGCCGATTCGCCCACGCGAAATTGGCCGCGCAGGCCATGGCCCGCAAGTACTGCTGCGCCTCGTGCGACCGGATCGGCGCGCACACGAGCTGCCGGTCCGGCAGCTCGATCCCCGCCTCCCGCGGCACCTTTTGCAGCTTCTTCAGGTAGTCGTCGCAGACCTGGTAGCCGAAGCCGCGCGAGCCGCTGTGCACGATGACGACGATCCCGTCCTTCCGCAGCCCGAACCGCTCGGCCAGCTCCGGGGCGAAGATCTCCTCGGTGACGTCCACCTCCAGGAAGTGGTTGCCCGAGCCCAGCGTGCCCACCTGCGGCGCGCCGCGCTGAAAGGCCGTGTCGCTCACGCGGTCGGGATCCGCCCCGCCGAGCCGCCCGTTCTCTTCGATGAAGTCCACGTCCTCCGGCCGACCGTAGCCGCGCCCGATCGCCCAGCGCGCGCCCTCGGTCGCGACCGCCACGGTCTCGGGCCGCGAGAGCTTCGGAATGCCGCCCTCCGAGCCGACCCCCGTGGGGATCGCGCGGAAGAGCGTCCGCACCAGCTCGCGCATCACGGGCGCCACCTGGTCGAGGTCGAGGCCGGTGCGCATCAGCCGGACGCCGCAGTTGTGTACCACGAAGCCGTTCGCCACGAAGCTGTGCTGCGGATGGTCCACGGTCAGGTCGTACACCCGGCGGATGTCGCGCCGGGGCGTCTTCGCCAGCACGCGTTCCCACACCGCGCCCGCCCGGACAGAGCGGCGCTTCCAGGTCTCGAAGGTCGGGAAGTCCTCCGCGACCCGGGGCCCGCGGTCCGCTCCACCGTAGATCGTGCGCTCGACGAACCGGAGGTTCACCGGCGTCCCTTCCGCGTTGACTGCGGCCAGGAGCTTTTTCGCGCCCCACCCGGCGGCGGCACGAAGCTCGCAAATCCGGCCGCGTACGAGCGCGCGGGCCTCCACGTGCGTTCGCTTCAGGCACAAGTAGCCGACCGCCCACGCCGCCTTGCGCGCCCGCTCCGCGTTGTACTCATAGCCGACGCGAGCCCAGAGATTGATCAGGCTCTCCGACGCATCGGAAAGGATGAGCCGGAGGCGAACCGACCGCGTGCCGTCTGGATTGTCCTGCTCGTCGCGCCGCGACACCGTGAGCGACCGGACGCCGAAGCCGTCGAGCATCCGCGCCACCTCGCGAAGAAAGCGCTCTCCGCTTTCAACGTGCCCAGTCCGCTTCACCACCGTCAGCACGGGGCACTTGAAGTTGTGATTGCGCCTGCGAAAGGCGTCGGGCGCGGTCAGCTCGGCGCCAAAGAACGCGGCGAGGAAGAGTCGTTGCTGCCAGAGGGGCGCTCGCCAGAGAAAGGACGGCATGCCCCATGCCTGGCTCGCCTTCAGGCCCACGGGGATGCCAAGCGCGGCAAGCAGGAGCGAGAAACCCGTCGAGCGGATGTGCACGGCGTGCTCACGCGCGAGGAAGCGCTTTTCGCCGGAAGTCGTGCGGATGCAGTGTCTGCGATCGCGCGAGTAGACACGGGAGACCGTGACCCACGGGTTGAGGTCCGCGGCAAGGCGACGGAGATCCTGCGGGCGTCCGTTGATGCTGATCTGGTCGAGCCCGAGCGAGCCGTCTCCCAACAGGTAGCCGGCCGTCTTGAGCAGCGCCGGCAGCGCCGGGTGGTCCAGGGTCAGTGGCAGGAGCGGCCGCAAATGCGCGACGGCCTGGGTCAAGCCGAGCCCGCGATCCGTGCGACCGAGCCGCGCGGCCGTGCGCCGCAAATCCTGCTCGGTCACGAGGACCTCCGAGGTCGGGGCTTCGTAAGGCACCCCTTCAAACGGGACCACGGCCAGGCGATCGCCGGCCCGGAGCCCGCCGAGCTTGCGCATGCCCTCCGGGGTGAGGACGGGGTGGTCTTCGGTGGCGACGAGCCGGCGTCCGCCGTCGGTGACCAGTTCCCAGACCGGGCGACGCGGTGCTTGCCCGAAGCCGGCGACAGCTTCTGCCCGAGACATGCGCTTCGAAGGTCTGTCGAAAAGGGCGACGGAAGTGGGCGAGCGTTTCTCGACGACCTCTCGAATCGGGCGAGTGTAGCCATCGGGGTGGAGGACGAGACTCGCCCCGGCGAGGCAGTTGATATCGTAACCGACGCCGCCGGGCGACACGACCCCCTCCTCAGGATCGAAGGCCGCGACGCCGCCGATCGGGAAACCGTAGCCCCAGTGAATGTCCGGCATGGCGAGGGAATAGCCCACGATCCCCGGCAAGTGCGCGACGTTCGCGACCTGCTGCGGCGCCTCGTCGTCCTTCAGGATCCGCATGAGCTTTTCGTCCGCGTAGATCCGCCCCGGGACGCGCATGCCGCCGGTTGCGGGAATCTCCCAGACGTAGTCCTTGACCTTCCGCATTTCCACGGGCATCGGGTGTTTCCCCTATACGTCGAAAATGACTTGTGCCTCCCAGCCCCCGCCCCCCTCGACCGGCCGGACGAAGAGCTGGTGGTAGGTGACCGCCTTCAGCTCCACGCGCAGCTCATGCCGCTCGGGCACGAACGCCTCCCACGCCGCGTCGCAGCGGAAGCGCCCGCCCTCGACGCGCGCTCCGCGCACCTCGCCGTAGAGCCGGCCTTCGATCGCGAGCCGGAGCAAGAGCCACGTGAGCCAGCGGTTCAGCAGGTCGGCGAGGTCGTCCCCCTCGACCTCGACCGCCTCCGCCTCGCGCGCGGTCACGGCCGCCGGGTCGGTCACGATCGACAGGAACGCGCCCGCCGCCTCGACGAAGATCCCTTCCAGCGTCGGGGCCGTCACCCGGATACCGATGTCGCCGGTGTGGTCGAGGAACGTGAACGGCATCAGACGAGGATGTCCTTCCGGCGGAAATGGAAGAGCCCCACCGTCGCGCTCACGACCAGGTAGGTGGCCGGCACCAGGAGGCAGTAGAGGACCTCGCCTCCGCGAAACCGCGCGGTCGTGATCCCGTCGCCGAGCTGCGCAAGGATATCAAACGGGTATTCGAGGTAAGGGTTCAGCACCCAGCGCGCGAGCGTGCGCACCAGCTCCACCACGCGGCCCGCCGCCGGGTCCTGCCCGAGCTTTGCGCTGATCCACTGCGCGGCCACCTTCGAGAGCTCCGCCACGACGCCGAGAGGCAGGTACAAGAGGACCGCCGTGGCGACCGCCGCGCCGGCGTTTTCCACGAAGGCGGAGACGAGCAGGCCGAAGAACCCGATCGCCAGGAGCGGGAGGATCGAGAGCGCGAGCGCTTCGGCCGTGTACCCCACCATGGCGGCGAAGCGATAGTACACGTAGCCCTTGTCGATCGTCGAGACCCCGGTGACGTCCCCGAAACCTTTTTGCACGCCCACCAGCACGATCCCCGCGACCGCGATCACGGCGAGCGTCGCGAGCGACAGCAGGAGAAGCGCCACGGCCTTCGCGGCGAAGAGTTCCGAGCGCGCGATCGGCCGCGTGAGCACGGTGCGGAGGGTCCCCTGGTTCGTCTCGGAGGCGAGGGAGAGGCTCCCGAGAATGAGCAGGGAGACCGCGGCGGCCTGCGTGCCGAACTGCCACGACCGGGCCAGCGCCTGGAACCCGCTCAGGGACGAAGGGGCCCCCAGGAGCGCGGTCAGGCAGGTCACCAGGATCGCGAGCCCGAGGACGACGTACACGAGGGGTTGGCGCGAGAGCTTGAAGACCTCGACCCGGACGAGGTTGAGCACGCGGCGTGTCATGCGGAGGCTTCCAGAGAGAAGGTTCGTCTAGGGTTCACCACGGAGGCACGGAGAGCACGTGGAAGCCAAGAGCCCGTAAAGAAACAACTCCTGTAGGTCGGAAACCAGGGAGTTCCTCGGAAAAAGGCTCAAGGCTCAAGGCTCAATTTTCAGACAAGGCTCAAAGTTCAAGGCTCAGAGTCCGCGATCCCGTGCCCGGGCTACGTTCCGTGGTAGTCATTGAGAATTGAACCCTGAGCCTTGTCTGAGTCTTGAGCATTGAGCATTGAGCATGCATGTCGCCCTCCTGCGTGTCAAACGAGCGAGTTATCTTCCTACGGGCCCTAAAGAGCGTCCTCCGTGAAGTCTCCGTGCCTCCGTGGTGAACGGTTACGCCGCTTTCACTGCCGGCTCAGGAAGTACTCCTCGAGCGTCATGCGACGCGGCGCGATCTCGTGGACGGTCACGTCGCTCCGCACGAGCAACGCCGTCACTTCCCCCGTGCGGTCCTGCGGGATCCGCGCGATCAACAGGCCGTCGGACCCTTCCGGCTCGATCCCCTGGCACCACGGGAGCGCGGCGACCAGTTCCCTCGCGCGCTTCGCCGGCGTCGCGCGCAGCCGCACGGCCGAGGTCGTCGCGTCGAGCAGGTCCCGGATCGTCCCCTCCACGACGAGTCGGCCCTCCTTGAGGATCGCCACCCGCGTCGCGATCAACTCCACTTCGGAGAGCAGGTGGCTCGACAGGAGAAAGGTCATCCCCTCCTCGTCGTGCAGTCGCCGCAGCAGCGCCCGGATGTCCGCGATGCCCTGCGGATCCAGGCCGTTGGTCGGCTCGTCGAGAAGCACCAACTCCGGCCGCGCCAACAGCGCCTGCGCGATCCCGAGCCGCTGCCGCATCCCCTGCGAATACCCGCGTACCTTGTCCCCTTCGCGACCCGCAAGCCCCACCCGCGCCACCACTTCGCGGATGCGCTCCTCCGACACGGCCCCGGCGATGCGCGCGAGCACGCGCAGGTTGTCCGCCCCCGAGAGGTACGGATAGAACGCCGGCCCCTCGATGAGCGCGCCGATCGGCGCGATGCCGGACAGGTCCCCGGCGAGCAGTTCGCGGCCATACACGAACACCCGGCCGGAGCTCGGTCGGATGAGTCCGAGGGCCATGCGCAGCGAAGTCGTCTTCCCCGCGCCGTTCAGCCCGAGGAAGCCGTAGATCTCTCCGCGCCGAACCTCGAGGTCGAGGTCGGCCACCGCGACGCGGGCGCCGAAGCGCTTCGTCGCTTTGTCCAGTCGGAGCAGCACGGGAGCTTTTTCCATGCTCGGCTGGCTTCGCCTCGGCAAGAGGTTGGGCAGGTAAGGAACGCCCGAGGTCGGGGGGGGGCAAGAGGCGCGCGGAGACCGCTCGCGTCACTCCTCGGGTGCGGGCTGCGTGTCGAGCGCCGCGGCCCGCGCGACGAGCTCGCGCACGCGCCCCGGATCGATCGGGGCGTGCACCACGCCGCCCTGCTTGATCGAGGTGCCGACGATCGCGCCGTTCGACTCGGCCAGGAGCGTCTTCACGTTCGACGCCGTCAGCCCGCTTCCGACCAGGACCGGCGCGCCGTGGGCGGCCGCGCGGACGCAGCGCAGGACCTCGACCTTCGGCGCGGACCCCGTCTCCCGGCCCGTGACGATCAGCGCGTCGACGCGACCGCGGCCGAGCAGCTCTTCCGTCATCTCCTCCAGCGTGCGCTCGTACAGCGGCGTGGCATGTTTCACCAGGATGTCCGCGAAGATCCTCGTCGTCAGTCCGAGCGCGCGCCGATAGCGGAGCGTCTCGTGCGCCATGCCCTCCACGATGCCCTGATCGGTCGCCATCACGCCGAGGTGGACATTGACGCGAATGAACGCCGCGCCGGTGGCCGCGGCGATCGCGAGCGCGCCTCGCGCGTCGTTGCGAAGGCAGTTTACGCCCATCGGCAGCTTCACCCGCCGCGCCAGCTCGACCAGCACGCGCGTCATGGCGGCGATGGTCTCGGGTCCGACCGCGGAGGGCGTGAACGGGGCGTCGCCGAAGTTCTCGACGACGAGACCGTGCGCCTTGCCGTGTTCCAGGGCGCGCGCGTCGGCGAGTGCGTTCGCGATTACGGGGGCCAGGTCCCCACCGTAGCCGGGGCTCCCGGGCAACGCGCCGAGGTGGATCATGCCGAGAAGGGGGCGCGGATGTCCGAAGACGGCCGCCATGTCGAGCGGCCCGGGGCGGTTTTCAACGCTCACGTTTCGTTCCTTTTGCCTGCGGCTCCCCGAGTTGGGGATTGCCCGCTGGGGCCGGAAAGGGAAGGATTATCCCAGATCCCGCCGTCGCTGTCGAGCGGAAGATCCTGTAGTGCTAATCGTTCGAAGATTGTTTTCTTGCGACAATTTTTGCTTGGGTCGAACGCCACGAAAACCACAGATTTCACAGATTCTACGCGATTACACAGATTACGAATCTGTGAAAT
The DNA here is from genome assembly GCA_016197205.1 of Planctomycetota bacterium. Lineage (GTDB taxonomy): Bacteria > Planctomycetota > MHYJ01 > WSZJ01 > JACPWG01 > JACPWG01. The sequence continues at coordinate 32,699 of JACPWG010000017.1, read as the reverse complement.
CGTCGTAAATCTGTGAAATCTGTGGTTCCGTCGTCGCTTGGCTGCGGCACTGCCGTGCTGTGATCCTGTCGAAAAAAAATCGCCAGCTTGAGTCGGGGCGTCGGTCCCCGGGAGCACCCTCCGGGACTCCGTGCCTCCGTGGTGCTGCGCACATCCCCGTGAACGGCTACGATTGTTGACCGTCATGAGCCGGCGTGGGATAATGGCGGGGATTCCTGGAGGCGTGCCTCGTTCCCCTCCCTCGGGCAACCCTACCACGGACAGCCCATGAATCCCGAGTCGACCGCCACCGAGCTCGTCAAGGAAGGTCTCGAGCGCGCCCGCCAGGGGGACAGTACCGTCGCGCTGGAACTCTTCGGCCGTGCGCTCCAGGCCGACCCGACGTCGATCGGCGCCCTTTGCAATCGGGGTGTCGTCCTCTACAACGTCAGGCGCTACGACGAAGCGCTCCGCGACTTTGAGCAGGCCCTCGTGCTCTCGCCGGGCCTCAAGATGGCGGTGGACGGTCTGGCGCGAGTCAGGCGCAAGATCGAGGGCCCCCCCACGTCCGCGGGGGGCGGCGCCTCCCCGGCCGCCTCTCCTCCGGTCCAGGCGCCCCGCCCGCCGCGGGTCCCGCCCACGCACGCCGCCTCAACGGCCGGGCCCAGGCCGGCGCCCTTGACCACGCCGATGGACGCGCTTCCGTTTCGAAGCGGGGACACGCGGAAGCTGACGCGCGAGTCGATCGCGGGGGCCGCCGGCGCCGGGACGGGACCCGGTGCGTCCGCCGGTGCCGCCCCCCCGGCTGCCCGTCCCGCGTCGTCGTCGCCGCCTCCACCACCTGCGAAGCCCTCGATGCGGTCGTCGCAAGCGGTCCCCCGGTTGGGCCCTCCCGCGCCCGCGGTCACGCCGTCCCCGGCGGCGGCGCAGCCGCGCCCCGCGGCTCCGGAGGCCGTGCCGGCGACCCCCTTCCCCACCGCGCCCTCCACCCCGCCGTCGTCGTCCGCGCCCGAGACCGGAGAGCCGGTCCGGCCGGGCCTGTGGCGGATGGGGGAGATCCTGGTGGGCGAAGTCAGCGAGTACGAGGTGCGGGGCCTGTTGGGCGAGGGCGGGATGGGGAGCGTTTACGAAGTCCAGGACCGGCGCCTCGAGACGATCGTGGCCCTCAAGGTCCCGCTCGCCCGCAGCCGCATCTCCGCCGAAGGGCGCGCGCGCTTCCTGCGGGAAGTGGAGACCTGGATGGAAATGGGGGAACACCCGAACATCGTCGCGGCGCGCAACGCCGACCAGGTCCGCGGTCTCCTCTGTATCGCCGCGGAGTTCGTGAACGGCACGTCCCTCGTCCAGGTGATTCGCGAGCGGCGGCTCGGGAACATCGCGACCCTGATCGACCTCGGCATCCAGTTCTGCGAGGGGATGTCCCACGCCCACACGCTCGGGGTCGTGCATCGGGACCTCAAGCCCGGCAACGCGCTGGTGTCGAAGGACGGGATCCTGAAGGTCACCGACTTCGGCCTGGTGAAGGTCAACCTGCTGCAGGAAGTCGTGGTCGACGTGGAGGAGGAGGACGAAGAAGAGGACGACGCCGAGGCGAGCGCGCGGCCCGTGGACATGAGCCAGACCGGGCGGATCGTTGGGTCTCCGCCCTACATGGCGCCCGAGCAGTTCGAGTCGTCGCGGGACGTCGGGCCCGGGGCGGACATCTACTCCTTCGGGTGCACGTTCTACGCCATGGCCTGCGCGCGACCGCCGTTCGTGGACCGAAACAAATACGGCAGCGACGCGTTCACGAGCTTCCGGCTGCAGCACGAACGGGACAAGCCGATCGACCCTCGACGCCTGAATCCTCAAGTCCCCGCGCGTCTCGCCGAAGTGATCCTGGGCTGCCTCCAGAAGGACCCTGCCGCGAGGCCCGAGAGCTTCGACCTGGTCCGGGAGTCGCTCACCTCGATCTACGCGGACGTGGCGGGCCGACCATACCCGCGTCCGCGGGCGCGCCCCGAGGCGCCCGGCGCGGACTACTTCCGGCGTCGTGGCCGCTCCTACCAATTCACCGGCCGCGTCGAGAAGGCCAAGGAAGACCTGGATCGCGCGCTCGAACTCGATCCGGGGGACATCCGCGCGTACCGGGCGCGCTCGATCGTGCGCCAGCAGCTTGGAGACGCGAAAGGCGCGCGTGAGGACATCGACAAGGCGATCGAACTGAATCCCCGCTATGCGGAGGCCTACCTCCAGCGCGCCGTGCTGCGCGAGGGGGAAGCCGCCGGCCGGCTGGCCGGGGCGGACTACGACAGGTCGATCGAGCTGAACATGCACAGCCTCGAGGCCTGGCTTGCGCGGGCCGCGTTCCACAAGAATCGTCGGAACCTGCAAATGGCGCTCGAGGATTATGATGCGGCCGTGACCCATTGGGCGCAGGAGCCGAAGGCCGCTTACCTGCGCGGGATCGCGCGGGAGGCGGACGGCCGGATCGCAGCCGCGCTGGACGACTACATCCGGGCGATGGCGATGGACGCGGGGTATGTCGATCTCTGGTACGAGCGGGAGGGGCCCGCGTCGTCCCGGACGACGCTGCTGAAAAAAAAGATTCTTGAGGAGGCCATCCGCCGCGCCCCCGGCGACGCGCGCCTGTACTTCCACCGGGCACGCTATCGGGAGGCGAAGGGCCTGGCCCTGCTCGCGCTCCAGGACTACCGGAAGGCCATGGAGCTCGACCCCGCCTACGCGCAGGCCTTCGAGGAGCGCTGGCGGGGCTACCGGGAGCAGGACGAGCGGCGGCTCTCGACCGAGCTGGCGAGGCTCGCGCCCGCGGCGCTCGCGGCCGTCGAGCAGCCCGCGGCTGATCTGCTCGACCCCCCGTCGGACGGGTCCACCGCGCGCAGGGCGCTCGAACAAGCGGAACGCACGGTCGGGAAGAGCCCGAATTCCGCGGGGGCTTATCTCGTGCGCGGGCGAGCCAAGGAGGCTGCCGAGGACATCCCCGGCGCCCTTGCGGACTATGACCGCGCGCTGGAACTTGAGCCCAAGCTTTCGGAGGCCTACCGCCTCCGCGCCTCTGTCCGCTGCCTGCTCGGGAACGAAGCGGGCGCTCGCGAGGACTATGCCGCCGCGCTTCGGACCAATCCCCGGAACACGCACGCCCTGCGGGACCGGGCCGTCGTCCTCGCCGAGCGGGGGGAGGGCGAGGCGGCGCTCAAGGACCTGGACCGGGCCCTCGAACTGGAGCCCCGTAACTCCTCGCTGTATCGCAGGCGCGGGCAGCTTCGCGGGATGGAGGGGGACCCGCAGGGGGCGCGCGAAGACCGCGACCAGGCGGACCGGCTCGACGGGAAGGAGCCGCAGGAGGAATGAGACGGCTTTGCGAGGAGTGCGCGCGGGGAGGGCAGGAGCGCGAGCTGGGCTATGCGGGGGCGGCGCGCGTGGACGAGGGGGAGGTCCTGTGCGTGGCGCGACGCTGCGTCGCCTGCGGGACCGTCGTGCTGGAGGCCTTCGCCCCGAGTTCGCGTCTGCAACCCCCGGTCGGCGCCTGCCTTGGGTGCGGACGCGAGGGAGCCGCGGTGGGGTCCAGCGGAGGCGCGCGTCCGGAAAGGGAAGGGCCCGGAGGCGAGTCCCCGGCCTGCGGAGCTTGCGGACTGGACGCCGCGACGCTCCGCGCGCACGTGGGGCAGCCGCCCGAAGCGGGGCAGGCAGCCCTGGCCGCCGCGTCGTGGGTCGAGCGCGCCCGCGAGCTGCTGGACGCCGGGGAAGTGCGTGGGACCCTCCTGGCGCTCGACCTCGCTCTCCTTGCGGACCCGTCGCACGCCGAAGCGTGGGAGGCGAAGGCGAGCGTGCTGCGGCGCGTGGGCTTCCCGGAGCGCGCCCTGCCCTGTCTGGAGCAGGCGCTCGCTCAGGGCGCGGACCGTCGCGCCGCCCTCGTGGAGCGCGCGCTGGCCCTGGTGCAGTTGGGCCGGCGCGCGGAGGGCGTGGCCGTGCTCGACGAAGCAGTCGCCCTCGACCCCGCGTATCTCTCCGCGCACGTCCATCGGGGCATCGCCCTGCGCAAGCTTGGCCGGCACGAGGAAGCGGTTGCCGCCTTTCGACGAGGGCTCGAACTCGAGCCGGGCGACACCTCCTGCTGGTACAATCTGGCGGCGACCTTCCTGGAGGACAACCGGCCGGAGGAGGCCGGTCGGGCCGTGCGCGAGGCCCTCCGCCTCGACCCCCGACTGCTGCCCGCCCACAGCCTCGCGGGGGACCTGGGCCTCTACGGCGGCGATCCGGAGGCGGCCGTTTCCCACTACGACCAGGCCCTGGCCCTGCTCTCGCCCGGTTCGTTCGACGCCCTCCTCCTCTTGCGGCGTGCGACCGCGCTCGATCGGCTGGGTCGCCTGCCGGAGGCCGCCTCGTCGCTGCGGGAAATCCTCCGCTCCTGCCCCGGGGATCGAACCGCGATGTCGGCGCTGTCCCGCGTGGAAGCGCGCATGGCGGAAGGGCCGGCGACCTGCGAGGCGTGCGCGCCGGAGGATGACCGGCCATGAGCGAGCCGCTGCTTCGCTTCGTGGTCTACGGCCTTCTTGGCTGGGGTGCCGAAGTGCTCTGGACCGCGCTCGCGGAAACGACCGTCCGGCCCATGGACTGGCGCCTGCGCGGTTTCTCGAATCTGTGGATGTTCCCGATCTACGGCGCCTGCGTGTTCCTTTTCGAGCCTTTGCACGAGGTCCTGCGGAGCCGGCCGTGGCCGCTGCGCGCGGCCGTCTACGTCCCCGCCATCTGGGTGGCCGAGTACGCCTCGTCGTGGCTGATCGAAAAGCTGGTCCGGCGACCGCCCTGGGACTACTCGTCCGCCCGCTGGCACTTGCACGGCCGGATCCGGTGGGACTACGCCCCTCTCTGGGTGCTCTTCGGCTTGTTGCTGGAACGCGTGCACGACAGCTTGGTCGCCGCCGGACCGGCACTGTTGGGGAGATAGTTCATGCGCGTGCTCGTCGCCGACGCCTTTCCGGAGGCAGGGCTCGCCGCCCTGAAGGCGCTCGGCGTGGACGTCGTCTATTCGCCCAAGGCCGGGGCCGAGGAGTTCGCCCGGGAAGCGGCCGCCGCCCACGTCGTGATCGTTCGCTCGCGACGCGTGACGCGCGACGTTTTCGAGGCCGCCGCCTGCCTGTCCCTCGTCGTGCGAGCAGGCGCCGGCGTGAACACGATCGACGTTGCCGCCGCGTCCGAGCGCGGCGTGTTCGTGACCAACTGCCCGGGCAAGAACGCGGCGGCGGTCGCGGAGCTCGCGATCGGGCTCCTGCTCTCGCTCGATCGCCGGATCGTGGACGCCACGACGGAACTGAAGGCGGGCCGCTGGAACAAGGCGGAGTTCTCGAAGGCGAGGGGCTTGAAGGGGCGAACGCTCGGCGTCCTGGGGACCGGCGAGATCGGCCGGCTGGTGATCGGCCGCGCGCGGGCGCTGGGCATGCGGATCGTCGCCTGGTCGCGGTCCCTCACCGAGGCGGGAGCCCGGGAGCTCGCGGTCGAGCGGCGCGCGACCCCGCTCGAGGTCGCCCGCGAAGCGGACGCGCTCACGGTCCACCTGGCGCTTGCGCCGGAGACGAAAGGGCTGCTCGGCCGGGAACTGCTGTCGGCGCTGCCTCAGGGTGCAATCTTCGTGAACACCGCGCGTGGGGAGTTGGTGGACGAGGCGGCCCTGGTCGAGGTCGCGCGCGCGCGAAAGCTGCGCGTCGGGCTCGACGTCTTCGCCGGCGAGCCCGCGGAGGGGAGCGCGGCCTTTGCCCCCGCTGCAGCGCAGGCGCCGGTCTTCGCAGGCACGCCGCACATCGGGGCCTCGACCGAGGAGGCGCAGGAGGCCATCGCCGCCGAGGCGCTGCGGATCGTGAAGGTGTTCAAGGAAGAAGGGCACGCGGAAAACTGCGTGAACCTGGCACGCAAGACGCCGGCCCGCTGCCAGCTCGTCGTGCGGCACTACGACAAGGTGGGCGTCCTTGCCGGCGTGCTCGACCTCCTGCGGGCGGAGGGAATCAACGTCCAGCGCGTGGAGAACATCATCTTCGAGGGGGCGAAGGCCGCCTGCGCGCGGATCGAGTTGGAGCACCGGCCGAGCGACGCGGCGGCGGCGGAGCTGCTGCGCCGCAAGGAGGAGATCCTGGGCGTGGAGCTCGTGGACCTGGCCTAGCGCTACAACGCTAGAAAGAATCCTTTGCCACCTGCAACAGATTCCGCCAAGCTCCGCCGCTGTTCATCGTTCCGCCTTCAGGCGGCGCGTGCGAGGAGAAATTCGACACTTGGTTGGCTGCCCCGCCTAAACGCGGAACTACGAACCCGTTCGGCTCGAAGGCCCCACGCTTCCAGACCAACGACCCGAACAAAGGCTAAACGAGACCGAGGACGGCAAGTGGCTAGATCATGGCTCCGCGTCCCAACTAGCCGCGGGCGAAATTTGAAATTTGAAATTTGAAATTTTGCAATTTGAAATTCGGACCGGCCGTGTGGGTCGAATGCGGGACTTTTACACAGAGACGCGGAGACGCAGAGGCAGGGCGCCGAGTCCACCCTCCTCTACCGGCGATAATCGCTGGCAACGCACTGAGAGATCGATTTTAGCTTCCTTGCGGCTTGTTGTTCCAGAGTTGTAGTGCTAGGGGACCGTGGGCCGCTCGAGGGCGGACGACTCGTGAAGGGAACGGCGGGCAGGAAGGCGCGTGCTGCTCGCGGCTTGCCCCGGTGCCCCCGAAAGGGGTACAATGACCGCCGGGATTTCGCGACGAAATCAGGAGAAGGACATGCTGCTGCGCGAGTCGGTTTCCGCCCCCGCCCGTCGCCACCTCACGCGCCGGCCCGCGCCGCCGCCCACGCCTCGGCTCGTGAATGGCGACCGGTTGACGCGGGTCGAGTTCGAACGACGCTACGCGGCATCCCCGGACGTGCACAAGGCCGAGTTGATCGAAGGAATCGTGTACGGCCCTTCACGGCAACGAATCGATCACGGCGAGTGCGCCGTCCGCGTGGCGAGCTGGCTCGAGCCGTATGTCCGCGCCACTCCCGGGGTGATGGCGGCCTCCAATTCCACCGATCGGCTTGACGAGGACAACGAACCCCAGCCCGATCATCTGCTCGGGCTCCTCCCGGAGACCGGCGGGCAGTCGCGCGTCGACGCGCAGGGCTATCTCTGCGGCGGCCCGGAGCTCGTCGTCGAAATTGCGCTCTCGTCCGCGTCCTACGACCTCCATCAGAAAAAGGAGGTTTACCGGCGTCACGGCGTCGTCGAGTATGTCGTCGTCCTCCTCGATGACCCCGAAGTCCGCTGGTTTCACAACCGAGAGGGGGTGTTCGAGGACTTTCCGAGCGGTCGGGACGGCATCTTCCGTTCGGAAGTCTTCCCGGGCCTCTGGCTCGAGCCGCGCGCCCTTCTCGCCGGCGACGGCAAGCGCGTCGTCGCCGTCCTTGACCGCGGCCTGCGCTCGAAGGCCCACGCCCTGTTCCGCCGTGCGTTGGCCGCCCGGATGCGCGCCGCGCGGCATCGGCGCTGAGGCGGCGATGCCGACCGTCTTCTCCCATGCCCTCCTGGGGTACGCCGCGGCCGAGCTGGCCGTGCCCCGCCGGCCGACGCCCCGGGGCCTGCGCCTCCTCGCCACTCTGCTCCCCGTCCTCCCGGACGCGGACTCGCTTTTCATGAGGTGGATCCCCTATGAAGCCCCGTTCGGTCACCGTGGCTTCACACATTCTCTTTTTTTCGCGTTCGCCCTCGGCGGCCTCGCGTCCCTGGTGCTGCGACCCAGGTCGGAAATTTTCGGCGGCCGGCGATCGGTCTGCGCCGTGTTCCTCGGCGCGGTCGTGGCGACGCACGGGCTGCTCGATGCGATGACGGACGGTGGGCGGGGTATTGCCTTCTTCGCGCCCTTTGAAAACGAGCGCTACTTCTTCGATTTCCGGCCGATCCCCGTCGCGCCGATCAGCGTGCGCTGGTTCTTCTCCGGGCGCATGTTCGCCGATCCCGACTTCTGGAAAGAAGTGCTCCTCTTCTGGCCGCTCTGCGCCGCCGCGATCGCCGGGAAGGCCTTCCCCGGCCCGCGCGGACGCTTCGCCGCCGGCTTTCTCGCGGGCTTCGGCGTCGCGTCGTGGGTCTGGGTCGGGCTGCTGGCGTAGTCCCCCGTGCGGACGTAGCGGGCGAAGTCGTCGCCCGCCTTCGTCGACAAGTCTGGGTGGGGCTGCCGGCGCGGTCTCCCGGGCGGACCCGTTCGTAGTTCCGCCTTCAGGCGGAGTCGCCGGCCGACGGCTCTCTTGAGTTTGCGCCCGGCTCGCGGCCGGCGCTGGTCGAATGCCGAGAGCTCCACGATGCCCACCTCCTCCACGTGCCCGCGCTGTGGCGGCGCGCTCGAGCTGCTCGCGAACGCCGGCGGCTCTTCGTCGCGGTGTCCAAGCTGCGGCCCGGCTGCGCCCGCCTCGAGCGGCCCGGCGGGCGCCCCCGAGTCCTCGGTTCCCTCCACGATCCTCTCCACGCGCCGTCCGCCGGACGCGCCGACGGCGCCCACGCTGCTCGCGACGCCGGTTGCGCCGGGAGTGTCGGATGCGACGACCGCACCGACCGCGCCGACGCCGGTTGCCGAGGGGAAGCCGTTCGGGCGGTACCGCCTCCTCGCCCGGCTCGGCGAAGGGGGCATGGGCGTCGTCTGGAGGGCGCTGGATACGGACCTCGGCCGCACCGTCGCCCTCAAGCTGATTCTGCGCGAACGCTTCGCCGATGCCGAAATCGTCGACCGGTTCCTGCGCGAGGCCCGGCTCGCAGCGCGCCTACACCACCCGAACATCGTCGGCGTGCACGACGTCGGAGAAGTGGAGGGCGCCCGCTACATCACGATGGACTTCGTGGACGGGGAGACCTTCGCCGCCGTCCTGAGCCGAAGCCGCGAGGCCAAGCGCCGCGGGGGACCGGAGGGGCTGGGGGCCCTGCGTACGGAAATCGCATGGCTGGCGGACGTCGCCGCGGCCGTCGCCTACGCCCACGCCCAGGGAGTGCTCCACCGGGACCTGAAGCCCGCCAACGTCCTGGTGAGCCGCGAAGGGCGGGCGTTCGTCATGGACTTCGGCCTGGCCAAACAAGTCTCGGAGGAGGCGGAGGGCGCGGTGCCGGAGCGGCTGCGCACGCTCACGCGCACGGGGCAGATCCTGGGGACGCCCGCGTACATGAGCCCGGAGCAGGCGGACGGCGGCGAGGCGGGCTGCGATCCGCGGAGCGACGTCTGGTCGCTCGGCGTGCTGCTCTACGAGCTGCTCACCGGCGAGCTGCCGTTCGAGGGGGCGACCGCGCTCGCGCTGCTCGGCGCGGTGTTGCAGAAGGACCCGGTGCGCCCCGGCGCGCGCAATCCGAACCTGGTGCGCGGCGCGGGCGAGCTCGAGGCGGTCTGCCTGCGGGCGCTGGAGAAGGAGCCGTCGCGCCGCTACGCGACCGCCGGCGAGCTGGCGGCGGACCTGCGGCGGTGGCTCGCGGGGGAAGGGGTGCGGGCCCGGCCGTGGACGCCGGCCTATCGTGCGTGGCGCTGGGCGGCACGGCGCTGGAAGGCCGGCCTGCCGATCGCCACGGCCGCCGCGGTCGCGGTCACGCTCGGCGTACAGGCCTGGTGGGCGCAAGCCCGGCGCGCCGAGGAGGTCCGGGCCGCGGTGGAGGAGGGGGATCGCCTGGAGCGGGAAGGAAAGATCCGGGAGGCGCGGGACGCCTACGCGCGCGCACGTGCGCTTTCCGAAGGCAGCGTGGAGGCCGGGCGCGGGTTCGCTCGCACGGAGGCCGCGGCGAGCCGGCTGGACCGCGAGGCGCAGGAGCGGACCGAGGCCGCTGAAAAAAAAGCAGCGGACGCACGGGGCGTGCTCGAGAAGGCGGACCTCGTGTCGAGAGTCCTCGGCCGCTGGGTGCGGCTGCTCGAACCGCTCCGGCGGATCGAGCGCCACGTCTGCGACGCCCGGCAGGCGCCGGAGGACCCTCGTGCGATCGAGGAGTCGTGGCCCGCGTTCGCGGCCTTCCTAGGGGAAACACCTGAGGACGGCGCGTCGCGCGCGACGGCCCGGGCGTTGGCGGGGTGGGCGCGCTGTCTCACCGGCGTCCGGGAGGAAGGGCTGGCCTGGATGCGGGAGGCCGCGTCGACCGACCCGGACGTGCCGTATGGCCCGCTCATGGAGGCGCTCCTCCTGCTTCGGGATGAATTGTTGGAGCAGAGGCTTCCGTCGGTGACGACGGGGGCGACGGGGGTGGACTTCGGCCCGCCGGGGCCGGAGACCCCCAAGCGCGTCGAGGCGCGCCGGCGGATCGACGGCCTCCTCGCGCGCGCGGCGGAGGCGAGGGTATGGGGGAAGGGGGAAGTGGAGGGTTTCCGCAACGTGCTGGCCGGGATGCGGGGGCGGCAGGCCGCCGAGTACGCCGCGGCGGAGAACGCCTTCTCGCTGGCCCTCGACGCGCCCGCGCTGCTGCCGTTCGCGGTCGACCTGCACCTCGCCCGCGGTACGGCGCGATACCTGCAAAAGAGGTTCGCGGAGGCGGCCGAGGACCTGGACGCGGTCGCGAAACTCTTGCCGGGCGCGTCGCCGGTCTTCGAGCTGCTCGGACAGATCGGCTACGCGCGCGCGGAGGACGAGGCTTGGCGCGGGCAGGACCCGCGCGAAGCGTTGCGGCGTGCGCTCGCGGACATGGCTCGAGCGCTCGCCCTCGACTCCTCGAGCGGGCATGCGCATCTCCTGCGGAGCCGCGTGGAGCAGTCGCTCGGCGAGGCTGAGGAGGCGCGGGGCGGGGACCCGCGCGACGCCTATCGGCAGGCGCTCGAGAGTCTCCAGGAGGCGCTCGTGCGCGACCCGAAGGCGGCCGGGCTCGTAGGAGACCGCGGCGTGGCGTGGCTCCATCTCGCCCGGGAGGAGGCTGCGCGCGGCGGGAAGGTGGAGGAGGGTTTTCGAAAGGCGGTGACCGACCTCGAAGAAGCGGTCGCGGCGGACCCGTCCGCCTCTTGCCACTTTGTGAATCTCGCACAGGCCCTGCGTTCGCTGGGTCATCAGGAGGACGCGCTCGGGGCCGACCCGCGCGAGACCTACCGGAAGGGCGTACACGCCGCGGGGCGGGCGATCGAGCTGGCGCCGGCGAGGTCGGAGGGGTATACGGCCCGCGCGTGCTTGTCCGCGGACCTTGCGAACGTGGAGTTGGAGCGCGGCTCGGAGCCGGGGGCCGCGCTGAGGAGCGCGTTCGGCGACTTTGAGGCGGCGCTCTCGCGGAACGACACGGACGTCGAGGCGTGGACCGGGCTGGGCCGGTGCTGGCTCGCCGCGGCCGACGCGCGAGAGGCGCGCGACGAGGAGACCGGCGAGTGCTGCGAGAAGGCGCGAGCGGCCTTCGGCGAGGCGATCCGGCGAAAGCCGGGCGAGGCCGCGTCGTATGTGGGGCGGGGGATGTCGTGGGTGGCGGTCGCGCGGCAAACCGCGAGAGCGGGGAAGGACCCGGGCGCGGGCTGGAAAAATGCCATTGCGGACTTCGACCGCGCCGTGGAGCGAAACGCGGTCCTCCTCCAGGCGCGGATCGAGCGTGCGAGCGCGTGGCTCCTCGTCGCCGCGTGGGAGGGCGACCACGGCGAGGATGCGCGGCCGAGTTATCGGAAGGCGCTCGTCGATTTCGACGCGGCCGTGGCGCGGAATCCGCGGGATGGCCCGAGCCGGTTCGGGCGGGCCGCGGCGCGGCTGCGCTTGGCCGAGCTGGAGCTGGCCGCCGGCGGTGACGCGCGTGCGTCCTTCCGTGCGGCGGTCGAGGACCTCGACGAGGCGGCGCGTCTCGACGCGCACGCATCGGAGCCGCTCGTGCTCCTGGGCAGGGCCCTGCGCGGACAGGCCGAGGCGCAGTCGGCGGCGGGGGAGGACGCAAAGAAGACTCTGACTGCCGCGCTCGGTGCCTACGAGCGCGCCTTGGAGCGGGCGCCGCGGGAATGGGCATCGTGGGCGTCGAAGGGTCGGGTCCTGGAGGCCCTGGGTCGGCCGGCGGAGGCGGCGGAGGCTTACCGCGCCGCGCTGCGGCTGGAGGCGGAGCCGCCGCTCCCGGTGCGGGACTGGCTTGCGGGCGCGGAACGGGCCGCCGACGAACACGGCAAACAGCCGCATTGAGGAGCGGGACACGACAAAACGGACGGGCCACCGAAAACGCCGAATCGCGACCGCCTGCGAGGCCGGAAGCGCCGCCAAACGGAACCGCGACCGTGAGGGAGCGGTCTCAGCACCTCCGACGGCTCCCTCGTTTTCGGTCCCGCCCGCGACCGGCGTCGCGCGAAGCGCGAGGCGCGAACCTCGACTCGGGCCGGGTCCGAGAGTGTTCCATGGAGCAGCCGTCTCCGGAGAAACACGCGGAGGCGCGACCGTGCCACAGAGGAACGACACTGAGTGCAAGGAGGCGACATGAGGAGTGTGACGCTCGCCGCGGCGATCGTCGGCGCGGTGTTCGCGACGGCGCTGTTCGACAGGGACGGGGCACGAGCGCAGGATCCGGACGCGCAGGGCACGCAGGGCACGCAGGGCACGCAGGGCACGGCCGACGCGCACGCGCCGCAAGACGGTTCGTCGGCGGCCCCGGACCGCCGCGTCGTCGACCTGCGGCCGACCTTCGAACGCTGGGACCTGCCGATTCGCCGACAGGGGGCGCGGAATACGTGTTCGGTCTTCACGACCGTCGGCGCCATCGAGTACGCGGTCGCCGCGAAGCGCGGCTACGGTGTTCGCCTGAGTCCCGAATTTCTGAACTGGGCGTGCAACCAGGTGCTCGGGAACCAGACCGCGGACCGCGGCCAGTTTTTCGCCGACCTGTGGAAGGGCTTTCAGCGCTACGGCCTTTGCGCGGAAGAGGCGATGCGTTACGGCCGGCGTTTTCGACCTGACCTGACGCCGAGCGAGGAGGCGGTGGGGGAGGCGGAGGAGAATCGCGCCCTGGGGCTGGAGCTGCACTGGCTCAAGGAAAACGACGGGAAGGCGGGCGTGACCGACGAGGGGCTCGCCGCGGTGCGCGCGGTTCTGTCGCGTGGGTGGCCTGTGGCCGCCGGTTCGTATCACAGCGTGCTTTTCGCCGGGTTCGAGGAGGAGGCGACGCTTGCGGGCGGGGGCGCCTTCTTCACGCGCGACTCCGGCAGCGGCCGGGAAGGGCGGATGACGTTCGAGGAGGCGAGAGGTCGGCTCTGCGACCTCTTCTGGCTCGACGCGCCGGGCGCGTCGCCGCCGGCGCCGCGGACGAAGTGAGGCGCTTCTCCGTTGCGGCGCTTGCGAGCCGACGAGGCCGTCGCTCGTGCGCCGAGAGGAAGTTGTGCGACAGGTCCCAGGCGGTTGATTCGAACGAGGAGCGTTTCCATGCCGTCCCGCGTGCAGTTGGGCGCCGTCCTGCTGGCGTCCCCCACCCCCGAGAAGCTCGCCGACTTCTACCGCCGTGCGTTCGGGCTCGGCGCCGTCCGCTCGCACGGGCCGGATCACCTGGGAGTCTCGATCGGGAACACCTACCTCGGCTTCGACCGCGTGAAGAGGCCGCCGAGGGCCCCCGGCCGTGCGACGCTGTGGTTCCAGGTTCCCGACGCGGGCCACGCGTACAAGAGGCTCATTTCCATCGGCGCGAAGGGAGTTACCCCGCCGGATCGGACGTGCAGCCCCGGCGAGGTCCTCGCGTGGCTCACGGACCCCGAGGGAAACGCGATCGGCGTCCTCTCCGGGGAGCCCCGCCAGGAGGTGCGGAAATAGACGGGTCCGAAGTCGATGCGCAGCTTCGTCGTCGACAGCTCCCGCATCCGCTTGCGTGGGCCGTCCGGGGCGGCTATACTCGACCGGCGGGTTGACTTGCGCGGCCTGCCCGTCCGTTTGAACAGGATCAGGGCCATGTCCTACGGTAGGGTGTTTCCTGTACGACGCGATCAGCGCTTTCTCGCGGCCTGGGCGAGCGATCCGGGGAAGGTCCGTGCCGCGAACGAGGACTCCTGTTTCGCGGACGCGGGGTACGGCCTCTTCCTGGTGGCGGACGGAATGGGAGGGGAGCAGGCCGGTGCCTTGGCGTCCGAGACCGTTACCACGGCGTTACCGCAACTTCTGGGGAAACGGCTGGGTCCCCCGGGGACGCCGAGTCGCTCGACACCGAGCCTGGCACTGCGCGACGGCATCCTGGAGCTGAGCGCGCGCCTGCGTCACGAAAGCGCGGGCAAACCCGGCGTGCGGGGGCTGGGCTCGACGGTGGTGGCGGCGCTCGTTCGCGGTACGGAAGTGCACCTCGCTCACCTCGGAGACAGCCGCGCCTACCTGTATCGCCAAGGAAAGCTCCGCCAGCTCACTCGGGATCACTCGGTGCTCCGTTCGCTGCTCCGCCAGGGGAAACTCACCCGCGAGGAAGCTCGCGTGCACCCGGCACGCTCCCAATTGTCGAGGTTCGTGGGCATGGAAGGAGAGGCGAATCCGGATGTCGAGCAGCTTCTCGCGGAGCCGGGCGATCGGCTCCTGCTTTGCTCCGATGGGCTCACGACGATGCTGGAGGATGCGGAAATCGCGGCGACGCTGCGCGAGGAGGGGGACGTGGAGGAGGCATGCCGTGCGCTCGTCCGGAAGGCGAACGCGGCAGGTGGCCGGGACAATGTCACGGCGATGCTGGTTCGAAATTTGTTTTCTTGCGACAATTTTTGCTTGTGTCGAACGCCACGAAAACCACAGATTTCACAGATTCGACGCGATTACACAGATTACGAATCTGTGAAATCGTCGTTAATCTGTGAAATCTGTGGTTCCGTCGTCGCTTGGCTGCGGCCCCGCCGCGCTGTGCCGCATGCGGGGGTCCCTCAACCCAACGGTCCGCCCGCCGGCCGGCGTCCGCGTCTGTCCCGGCGGCGACTTGTCGACCTTTTCCTTGGCGAAAGAAGGAGCTTCGAGCATGTATCGACTCTTGCGGAAGTCCGCTCGTACGGTTTCGTGCACGTGGGCCGCGGCGTTGGTCCTGTCCGTGCTGGCGGCGGGCGCCGCGGGGAGAGTCTCGGCGCAGGAGTCGGACCCCGCGGCGAGCGAAGCCCCGGCGCCGAAGATCGCGTTCACGAAGGGCCCGGCGACGGTGGACATCGGCACGATGGCCCAGGTGGAGCTGCCCCCGAACTACCTCTGGGCCGGCCCGGCGGACACTCGAACGCTGCTGGAGCGGATGGGCAACCTGACGTCCGGCAACGAGCTGGCCTTCATCTCGCCGGGGGACGACGATTGGTTCGTCGCCTTCGAGTTCAACGAACTCGGCTATGTCAAGGACGACGAGAAGGACAAGCTGGACGCGGACGCGATCCTGGCCTCGCTCAAAAAGGGAAACCAGGCGGGGAACGAGGAGCGCCGGCGGCGGGGGATGAGCGATTTGACGCTGGTGGGTTGGGAGGTCCCGCCCGCGTACAACGCGGAGACGAATAACCTCGAGTGGGCCACCCGCCTTCGGAGCGCCAAGGGCGGTGACAGCGTGAACTACAACGTGCGCATCCTGGGCCGGACCGGGGTCATGGAGGCCACGCTGGTGGCGAACCCCGAGGACGTGAAGAAGAGCATGCCGGCGTTCCGCACCCTGCTGTCCGCCTATTCGTACAAGAGCGGTTCGAAGTACTCCGAGTTTCGCTCGGGGGACAAGATCGCCGCCTACGGCCTGACCGCGCTCGTCGTGGGCGGGGCGGTGGCCGCGGCGGCGAAGACCGGACTGCTCGGCAAGTTGCTCAAGCCGCTCCTGATCGGCCTGGTCGCCTTGGCCGTCGCCGTGAAGAAGGCCCTGGGGTCGATGTTTGGCCGGAACGTCGTGAACCCGGATCCTCGGGCGGGCGCCGCCGGGAAATGAGCGACAACGAGGCCCTGCTGACGCTCTTCGCGCTGCTGTATGCGCTCGAGTGCTGCGTTTGGCTGGGTCGGGACTGCGTGGTCTTCGGCGCGGCCTGGGGCGGCGACTTGCGACCCGCGGCGCCCCACGCCGTGCTCGGCAATCGCCGGCTCGGGCTGGTGATCGGCAGTCCCCTGCCCCCGCTGGGGGAGCTGCTCCCGTGCCCCGCGTCGCCGGTTTCGCTTACCCGGATGGCGGCCTATGCCTACGTGCCCCTGACCACCGATCCGGCCGGCCGGCCGCCGCAGAGCGAACGCTTGGTCCTGCTGGACCGCATCGAGTCGTTGGCGACGCCCGGGAGCGGAGAAGTGCGCGTGAACGGCGAGGTGTTCGTGCGCACCGCGACACCGGGGGCGGCGGCGGGCGTGGCCGAAATGCTTGAGCGCCTTCGGTCGCTGCCGGAGGCGGGGCGGGAGCGGGTGCTCGACGAGGCGACCGCCGCGGCCTTCGAGCCGGCACGGGTGTCAGGGCGCGTGGAGGCATGGCGGCGGGCCGTGGCTCCCCTGCGCATTGCGGCGTGTGCCCTCTTCGTGCACCTCTTCCTGGCGACGCCTTGGCTGGTGTTCCATCGCGGGCTCGAGCGCGCGGCGGTGCCGGCGCTGGCGGTGCTGGCCGTCCTGGAGGTGCTGGTCGCGGGTCTTTTCTACCGGGCGCACGCGAAGCTGCGCTCGCCGGCGAAGTGGGAGCGCGTGCTGCTCTCGCTGGCGATGTGCGTGTATCCGCCGCTGGCGCTCCGGGCCCACGACCGCCTGGCGATCGGCGTATTGGACGGCTGTGCGCCGCTGGCGGCGGCCTCGGTTTTGTGTTCGGCGGGGACGTTTCGCGAGTACGCGCGCCGAGCGCTCCTGGACGCGCGCCACCCGCGCCTGCCGGCGTGTCCGAGCGAGGATGCGGCTTGTCGCGCGGCCTCGGAGGAAGCGCGGCGTCGGACGTGCGCGGCAATGGAGGCGCTCTTGCGGCGCTTGGGGCTCGACCCGGACGAGTTGACGCGCCCTGCCGAGCGCGCGACGGACCCGTCGGTGCTGGCCTACTGCCCGCGCTGCCAGGCGGGGTACACGATGCGGGACGCCACGTGCGCCGATTGCGGCGGGATGCCTCTGCAGGCTCGGTGAGGGACGTCTGGGCTCGAACGCCCGATCGGCTTGAAGGACTTCCCTGCGGACAGGTTCGTCACTTCGGTTCGAACAGGACCTCGGGCTTGCTCGCGCCAGTGCATGCGTGTAGAATCGCACATCCTGGACGGCAGTGGGAAAGCTCGGGGCCGGACTTGGGGCATGCGCCGGATACCGCCCCGCCTGGCGGTCACTCGACGGCCGGCTCCGGCGCGACGCTGCACGTTTTCGCAGCCCCCCAAAGCGCGTCCTCGCCGGCGCCGTCCGGCCGAGCTTGGGGCGCGCACCGTGGTGGACTCTCGGAGCAAGCCGAGACGGCACCCAAATCGAAAGGCCCGAAGAGGCGCGTGGACGCCGAGGCGGCCTGTGGGATGAGGACTCGACCGTGCTAAGCGAAGTCAAGTTGAACGCCTACCGGCGGATGACCCCCGAGCAACGCTGGCGCGAGGTCGAGGAGCTGATGCAAATCGCCTGGCAGGATTTGCTCGCGTTGCCCGAGGAGGAGAGGAACCGCCGCTTGGCCATCGTCCGCGCGGAGCATGACCAAAGCGACGCGGTCCTTCTCGCGAGGCTGCGGGAGTGCCCATGACCGACTTTCCGGCCCAGCGATTTCTCCTCGAAGTGATCGCGGCCATCGACCGCATGGGCGCGCCGTACATGATCATGGGCGGCTTCGCGGTCCGAACCTGGGGGATACCGAGGCCCACGTACGATGCCGATATCGCCCTCTCGGTGGACGATGTCGCCCTGCACCGCCTGCTGCTGACTCTTGAAGAGCAAGGGTACGACGTCCCCCAGGAGTACCTGAAGGGGTTCCTGGACCGACTCGCCGGTACCGACAAGCTGAAGGTCTCCCGCTTCGAGGGAACCACGCTGTGGCCGGTCGACCTCTTTCTGGTCCGTGCGCCGATTTTCCATTCGGCCCTCGCGCGGCGTCGTCCCAGCAAGATCGCCGGTCAACCCGTGTGGGTGATGTCGCCGGAGGATCTCATCCTCCTGAAGCTGATCGCCTTCCGCCGCAAGGATCAGCTCGACGTGGAGGAGATCCTCAAGGTCGTGGTGGACCTGGAGCTCCTCTACTTGCGCCATTGGGCCTCCCGCCTGGGGCTGACCTCACGCCTTGACGAATTCCTGTCAGAGCGGCCCGGACGCTAAGGTGGGGCCGAGCCTCCCGCGCCACACCTTTGCTTGCTCGCGCTTTGCCGTGTGAGCGCCCGTCGCTACCCCCGGCCGCCGCGGACCTGCTTGTGTGCCCATGCAGCCTTGGGGGGAAGTCGAGGAAAATAGGGACGGAGAACCGGGCCAAGAAGAAAGCCAGCCGTGGTCTTTGGCCAGTTTCCCCTTGACTGCGGCCCACGCCGTGGGATAAGACTGTTTACGCCGCTTCCGACCCGACACGCAGGCGGTGCTGGGTCCCGAACCGTCCACCTTGCGGCTCCAACCGGTGACTCGGCTTTGTTGAATTCCATTCCAGCTTGTTCGGATACTCCTGCACTCGTGTACGAGCGGTCGTGAGGTGCGTGCATGTCAACCGTCATGAAAAAGGAGGAGGCCCACAGGCTGGTCGAGCAGATGCCCGAGAATGCTACCTGGGATGACCTGATGCACCGGATCTATGTGCGTGAGGCCATCGAGAAGGGGTTGGCCGACAGCGCGGCAGGGCGAACGAAGGACGTGGCGGAGGTTCGTGCCAAGTACGGTCTGCCCAAATGAAGGTGTTCTGGACAGAGACCGCGGAAGCACACCTCGATGCGATTCATGCCTACATTGCCCGGGACTCGACGGAGTATGCCAAGCGGGTTGTCGATCGCCTGACCCGACGGTCTCAGCAAATCGCCGAGTTCCCGCTATCGGGGCGCCGAGGGCCGGAATACGACCTGGACCAGCTCCGGGAGGTGCTCGAAGGCCCGTACCGGATCCTGTACCACATCAAGCCCGATCAGATTGACGTCCTTGCCGTCATCCATGGGGCTACGAATGTCCTGCGCGATGAGGGGGCACAGCCATGACCTCCTCCTTTCCGGCGGGTGGTCCGCCATGGAGGAGGTGGGAATTCCTCTACCCATTTCCGCGCTTCAGGCGGCCAGCCTTTTGGCGAGGGGGACACGCTCAGAAGCGAGCAAGGCTCGAGGTCTCGTTTTGTGGAAATCCTGCGCATTGACCTCCGGACGGTGCTGCGCGGGAAGGCGAGATCGAACCCCAGGGGGAACAAGGACACGCTCAGACCGCTCCCTCACGGTCGCGGTTCGGTACCTCTCTTCTCGTCAAGGGAGGGGGGGGGGTGCTGCCATCCTCAGTCCCGCCGCAGCACCGTCACCGCGAGGCCGTCCGTCCACTGCTTGTCCCCGTCCGTGTAGTAGAGGTACGCGCGAGAGGCTGGACCCGTGTAGCGGCCGGGGACCGCGGCGACCAGGGAGAGCGTGACCTTCACACGCTCCTCCGGGCGAAGGCAGCGCTTGTACAGGATCACCTCGCGGCCGCGGGTCTCGTAGAAGTCCACCACGCCTGACTTCACCAACTCCTTGAGCTGGTCCGGACGCGACTCCAGGCCGCCTGGCAGGCCGATGATCGCGACGGCCATCGGCAGGCCGGCCTTCGAGAGGCTCGAGAACTCCACGGCCAGGTCCACGGTCTCCCCCTCCTTCACTTCCTTCCCGGAAAGGGCCGTGGTCAGCCGCACCTTGCAAGCCGGCGAATTCGCGGGCTTCGAGGCGCTGTAACGAATGTCCAGTGCGTACGGCATCTCCGCTCCGCAGTCCATCTTCATCTCGATCCGGTGCTCGCCTGAGGTCAGCTTCGACGCGAAATCCGGCAGCTCCAGCGGGCCGGTCGACTCCGGGCTGAAGGCGACCTTCCCCACCTCCTGCCCGTCGACGAAGAGCCGCACGGCGCCCGCGGCCTTGGGTCGGGCGCGCGCCGCGTCGTAGCCGAGGACCGCGCGCAGGGCCATGATCGTGCTCTGCGTCGAGCCGAAGCGACCGCCCTGGCAGCGCTCGAACATCCACTTCGCCGCCGCTTCGAGATTCGACGCCTGCTCCGGGGACCGCAGCCACGCGAGCATCGCCAGCGCCGTGGTCTCGATCTCCAGGCACTCGCCGCCCGAGCCCGTGATGCTCGTCGCGGCCCCGCGCACGCAGCCGTCCTTCTCCTGCTTCGCGGCCAGCTTCGCAATCACCGACGCCGCGCCGTCGGACTTCGACTCCAGAAGGATGTTCGCGGCGAGTCCCAAGTAGTAAGTGTCGCCGGTCTCGGTCGCGTGTTGCTTCACAGCCGCGATCTCCGCGTCCAGCCCCTTCTCGCCGGCCTGGAGCAGCGACCAAACAATGTACGCGCTCGTGACGTCCTCCGGCGCGCCGCCGAAGCTGTCGAGGGCGCGCGGATTTCTCGTGAAGCCGCCCTTCCCGTCGCGGCGCGCCAAGAGCCACTGCCGCGTGCGCTCGAGCATCGTGCGATCGACGGGGTAGACCTCTGCCATGTCGGTGAACTCCAGCACGCCGTATGCGGAAAGGGCCTCGTGGCCGGGATCGCCGCCGAACCACTCGTAGCCTTTCTCCTTGCACTCGAAGCCGACGAGCCGCTTGTAGCCGGCGTCGAGGAGGGTTGAGGCGCGCGAGAGAAGGGCCGGGTCGTCGACGTGGTGGGACTTGAAATAGCGCATGACCATGATGTTCGGGTAGCAGGTGGAGCTTGTCTGCTCGAAGCAGCCGCACGGTTCCTGCAAGAGGCCCTTCAGCGCTTCGGTGAGGCTCGCCATCGGGCTCGGGTAGACGACCGCGTGCGCGGTCATGCTGGTCGGCTCGATTCCAGGCGGGATCGTCAGCGCGTGCGCCGCCGGCGCGAGGCCCGAGAGCCGCCCGCCGAAGGTCTCCGCGATCGGGAAACCGAAAGGGACGACCGGCAACGGGCGCATGACCTCGTCGCTGAAGGCCCCGGCCGTGCCCACGAGCCGGACTGCGACGTCGCCGTTGTGCTTGCCGGCGACAAGCGTGAGGTAGAGGCGCCCGGAGGAGTCGGGCTTGAGGGCCAGGGTCGGTTCGGCGCCTTCCCGAACGATGCCCTCGCCGATTTCGGTCTTGAGCGCCGCAACGAACGCTTCCGGGGTGCCGTTGGCAAGCGCGATCGGAACCTCGATCAGGTCGCCGGCGGTCACTTCGAGCGGAAGCTTGGGCTCCAGGTAGAAGGGCTTCCGCGACTCGACGCCGAGCGACGCCTCGCCGAGTCCGCCGCCCGCGCTCACCGCGTCCGCGCGCACCTGGAACGTCGAGATCGAGTCGGAGAGGTCGAAGCTGAAGCTGGCCTTCCCGGCCGCATCCGTGGCGAGACCGGCGTTCCAGTACACGGTCTCAGCGAAGTCGGAGCGCTGGCCGGGCGCGCGCCCGGGTCGGGCGGCGTGGGCGTATTCGCGCACCCAGGGCATCGGGGCGACCTCGGCCGCGGCGAAACCGATCTCCTCGTTCGCCGCCAGGCCGTCCGCCGCGTCCATCCTCCTCTTTTTTTCGTCCTTGGGCGCGTCGGCGCCCGGCTTCTCCTCGGCCGGGGCTTCAGCCGGCGCCCCGAGCGGTTCGTGCGCCGCCGCCGGCCCCGGCTCTGGGACGGGCGGCATCCCCGCGAACGCGGCCCCCTCGGGCGGGGCGCCCGCCGCCGGGACCGCGGCGTTCTCGACCCGAAGGCCCTCCATGCCGAAGTCCTCCCCGCCCATCGCGGCGCCGCCACCGGCCACGCCCGCCGGCATGGGCGGCGGCGGGATGCGCAGGGCCAGCGCGCGGCGCGCGGCGTCCGCGTGCGTCTTCACGAAAGCCTCGGGGTCGCGGAAGGCGAATCGGCGCCAGCCTTGCGTTCCAAGCAGCAGGTCCACGTCGTGCGGCGCCTCGGGTGCGTCGGAGAAGTACACTTCGGCGTCCGCCAGCTCGCGACAGTCCGACCCGAGGAGGACCTGCACCGGGAGTCGCGGCGCGCGGTCGCGCTTGTCCACGGAATCCATGACCGCTTGGTCCGTGACCGCGACACCGATGACCGCCGGGATGGGCTTCCCCTTTTCGTCCGTCGTCTCGACCTCGACGGTCACCTTGCCGCCGGGAATCGACCGAGCCGGCGTGGCGCGCAACGCGACGCGCGTCCGACGCTCCGGCTGCCGGAAGAGAAGTCGCTCGGCCCGCGGATTTCCAGCTTCGTCGAAGAGGGTCGCGCGCAGCACGCCGGCGGCCGATGCGGGGGGCGTGAGCTTCACGTCGACGACTTGGCCCGGGGACGCAATTTCGACCGGGAACGAAGCGACTTCGCGTTCGCGCTGGAAGAGCGCCACGCGTGCCTTCGCGGCGGCCGTCGAACCGACGCGCAGCGCGACCGGTTCCCCGGCGGAGACGACGTCCGTGCCCGACGCGAGCACGAACCCCGCGGCCTGCGCTTGCGGCAGTTCGAAGCGCTGGGCGTTTCCGGCCGGCTTGTCGAGAACGACGGCGTAGCGTGTGCCCGCGGCCGGGGTGAAAGTCCACGCCCCGCGACCTTCATGCGCGGTGGCGAAGGCTGCGACGGTCTTGCCCGCGGCGTCGACGACGCGGCCCGAGACGTCCGCCGGGAGCTTGCGCGTATCGCGTGCTTCGAGGTAGACGCGATTGGGGAGGCCGGCCACGAGGTCGCCGCCCTCGGGGAAGAATTCGATTGCGACCTTGTTGAGCAGGATGGGGAGGGTCTTCGCGGCCGTCTCGGTCACGCCGCCGTCCTGGATGACGAGCGCGAGCGAGCCGTCGCCGTTTTCGATGGACGCGGGCAGCTTGAACGAGACCGTGCAGCCGCCGAGCGCGTCAAGCGTGGTCGCGCCGCGGAAGACCTCCGCCCCGTCGACCCGGGCGACCGCGGTGACCACGGCCCCGGCCGGGAGGCCGCCTTCGGCGCGCTTGGCCGTGAGTGTCGCGACGACCTCGTCTCCGGGTCCATA
Organism: Planctomycetota bacterium; assembly: GCA_016197205.1. GTDB lineage: Bacteria > Planctomycetota > MHYJ01 > WSZJ01 > JACPWG01 > JACPWG01. The sequence goes on along the minus strand of JACPWG010000017.1, from coordinate 9,826 downwards.
GCCCTTCCGCAGGAATTGAAGGTCCGTGCGCAGCCGCGGGACGCGATACGCGCGCACATCGAATTTCATCTCGGCGGGCGGGTAGCCGTTCCACGGGAGAGTCGCGGCGAGCGTGTACTCGCCGCCGGAGAGCTCGCGCGGAATCGGCCAGGAAAAGGCCGCTGCGCCCTGCTGCACGGGGAGATTGCCGGTGGCGACGACGTCGCCTTTGGGGGACTTCACTTGCAGGAGACAGTAGGTCCCTTCGCCGGCGGGCGCGTTGGTGAACGCGTCGAGCAGGACGCCGCGCGCGTAGAGCGTCTCGCCGGGCCGATACATCGGCTTGTCGGTGGAGAGGTGGAGGAGGGCGCGGTCGGCGCCGCCGAGGTCCTTCGGGAGGTCGCCGTCGCCGGCGAGGGCGGGACGGCGCGGGACCGGCAGGGCGATGGCAGCCAGGGCAAGGAGCAAAAGGAACGACCAACGGCGCGAGGATGAAGCAGGAGCGCGAGAGGGGAAGGACATGTGAGAAACCTCCTGGGGGATGGGGAGGCGGATGGGTCGAGAATCGCCTCGGCGGAGTGGGTGAGGCGGAACAAGGGAGGACGACGATCTCAAAATTCAAATTGCAAAAGGTCAAATTTCAAATTTGGCGGTGCGAAGGAGATGGGCGAGGTCGAATCCGGGGGAACGAGTGGAAGCGCCGAGACCGCTCCCTCACGGTCGCGGTTCGGATTTGGCGGTGCGAACCGGACGGGCGCGGGCGGAGGCCGGGCGGCCGCGTGGTCGTGAAGGCTCTGGATCCCTACTGGGCAACTTCTGGAAAACTCGTCAAGATTCTCGCGCGATCAGGATTGACGAAACCACAGATTGCACAGATTAGAATCGTCGTAATCTGTGTAATCTGTGAAATCTGTGGTTCCGTCGTAGTTTGGTTGCGGCCATCGGCTGCGCTGGAATTTGACATTTGAAATTTTGCAATTTGAATTTTGAAATGCGCCTCAGCACCGATGCCCACTTCACCCCGCCCCGTTCATGAACCGTTCCGTCCTGGCCTCAGGGTGACCACCTCTGAGCAAGCCTGCGGAGGGCAGGAGGCCTTTCCTCCTGCCCTCCGGCGCTGCTGCCCTCCCGGGTCAGTCGTCAGTCTCGCCGCAGCACGCTCACCGACAGCCCCTCGCTCCAGTTCTTGTCCCCGTCCGTGTAGTACAGGTACGCGCGCGACGCCGGACCCGTGTAGCGACCGGGCACGGCCGCCACCAGCGAAAGAGTCAGTTTCACGGACTCCTCCGGCCGCAGGCACCGCTTGTAGAGGATCACCTCGCGACCGCGCGTCTCGTAGAAGTCCACGACGCCCGACTTCACCAGTTCCTTGAGCTGGTCCGGCCGCGCCTCCAGTCCGCCCGGCAGGCCCACGATCGCGACCGCCATGGGCAGCCCTTCCTTCGACAGGCTCGCCATCTCCACGGCCAGGTCGATCGTCTCCCCTTCCTTCACTTCTTTCCCGGAAAGGGACGTGGCGAGTCGCACCTTGCAGGCCGCCGAGTTCGCGGGCTTCGAGGCGCTGTACCGTATGTCCAGCGCGTACGGCATCTCCGCGCCGCCGTCCATTCGCAGCTCCACGCGGTGTTCGCCCGCGGTCAGCAGCGACGCGAAGTCGGGCAGGGTGAGCGAGCCGGTCGTGTCCGGGGTGAAGGCCGTTTGCCCGATTTCCTGGCCGTCCACGAGCAGCCGCACCGTGCCCGGCGCCTTCGGCCGCGCGCGCGCCGCATCATACCCCATGACCGCGCGGAGCGCCATGATCGTGCTCTGGGTCGAGCCGAAGCGCCCGCCCTTGCACCGCTCGAACAGCCACTTCGCCGCCGCTTCGAGGTTCGCCGCGTGCGCCGGCGAGCGCAGCCATGCGAGCATCGCGAGGCTGGTGGTTTCGATTTCCAGGCACTCGCCGCCCGACCGCGTGATGCTCGTCGCCGCGCCGCGCACGCAGCCGTCCTTTTCCTGCTTCGTCGCGAGCTTCGAGAGCACGGCCGCCGCCGCGTCGGACTGCACGTCGAGCAGGATGTTCGCCGCGAGCCCGAGGAAGTAGCTGTCGCCGCTCTCGGCCGTGCGCCGTTTCACCGCTTCGATTTCAGCCTCCAGGCCCTTCTCACCGGCCTGGAGCAGCGACCATACAATGTAAGCGTTCGTGATGTCGTCGGGCGCCCCGCCGAAGCTGTCGAGCGCGCGCGGGTTCCGCGTAAAGCCGCCCTTGCCGTCGCGTCGCGCGAGCAGCCACTGGCGCGTCCGCTCCAGCATGGTCCGATCGACCGGATAGACCTCGGACATGTCGCTGAACTCAAGCACTCCGTAGGCGGAGAGCGCCTCGTGGCCGGGGTCGCCGCCGAACCATTCGTAGCCCTTCTCCTTGCATTCGAAGCCGACGAGCCGCTTGTAGCCGGCGTCGAGAAGCGTCGAGGCGCGTGACAGCAGCTTCGGGTCGTCCACATGGTGGGACTTGAAATAGCGCATGACCATCAGGTTCGGGTACGCGGTCGAGCTCGTCTGCTCGAAGCAGCCGCACGGCTCGCGCAACAGCCCGGCGAGGGCCTCGGCGAGGCTCGCGAGCGGGCTCGGGTACACGATCGCCCGCGCGGTCAGGCTGGTGGGCTCGATACCCGCCGGGATCGTAAAGACGTGCGTCGCCGGCGCGTCGCCGGCGAGACGGCCGCCGAACGACTCCTCGATGGGGAAGCCGAACGGCACGACCGGGATCGTCCGCGTGACCTGATCGATGAACGGGCCCGCCGCGCCGAGGAGCTTCACGGCGACGTCGCCGTTGTGCTTGCCGGCCACCAGCGTGAGGTACAGCCGGCCGGAGGAGTCGGCGCGGAGCGCGAGGCTCGGCTCGGCCCCTTCGCGCACGATGCCCGCGCCGATTTCGGCCTTGAGCGCCGCGTCGAGCGCGTCGGCGGTGCCATTCGACAGAGAGACGGGCACTTCGATGAGGTCGCCCGCGGTGACTTCGAGCGGGAGCTTCGGTTCCAGGTAGAAGGGCTTGCGCGACTCCACGCCGACCGACGCCTCGCCGAGGCCGCCCGCCGCGCTGACCGCGTCCGCGCGCACCTGGAAGGTCGTGATCGAATCGGAGAGGTCGAAGGAGATCGTGGCCTTGCCGTTCGCGTCCGTCGCGAGGCCGGCATTCCAGTACAGGGTCTCGGCGAAATCGGTCCGCTGGTCGGGGGTGCGGCCCGCCCGCGCGGCGTGCGCGTACTGGCGCACATACGGCGTGAAGGCCTCGCGCATTCTCTTCATGGCGACGCGACCGCGCCGGTCCGCGCGTTCGCCCGCCGCCGCTCCGGCGAATTCCTCGTCCGCCTCGGCCATTTCCTTCTTGTCGGCCACGGGCCGCGCGGGCGGCTCGGCGGCGGCGACGGGGAGGTCGCCGGCGACCGGTTGCTCGGCCGGCGCTTTGGCCTGGGGGACGCCCTTGCCCGGGTCCGGCGCCGGCGCGGCGTCGGGCCTCGGCGCGGGCGGCGCCTGTGGCGGCGCGGGCCTGCCTTCTTCGTCCGGCGCCGCCGCTGCGAGCGCGACGCCACCCTTGCGCAACTCCTGTCCCCTCCCGCCGAAACGGCCCGCGCCAAAGGTCGGCGGCGTCGGCACGTGCAGGGCGAGGCCGCGCCGGGCGGCGTCGCCGTGATTCTTCACGAAGGCCTCGGGATCGCGATAGGCGAAGCGCCGCCACCCTTGCGTGCCGAGCAGGAGGTCGACGGCGCGCGGCGCCTCGGGCGTGGCCGCGAGGTACACCTCGGCGTCCGCCAGTTCGCGGCAGTCGCTGCCGAGCAGGACTTGCACGGGCAAGCGCGGCGCGCGGTCGCGCTTGTCGATCGACTCCAGCACCGACTGATCCGTGACCGCGAGCCCGACGACCGCGGCGATCGGCCGCCCGGTCTCGTCGGTCGTCTCGACGGTCACCGCGACCTTCCCGCCCGGGATCGACCGCTCCCGATCGGCCGTGAGCTTGATGCGGGTCGCGCGATCCGGCGCGCGGAAGAGAAGCCGTTCGGCGCGCGGGTTCCCCTCTTCATCGAAGAGGGTCGCGCGCACGACGCCGTCCGCGCCGGTCGGCGGGGTCAGCGTGACCGGGACGGTCTGGCCGCCCGACGCGAGGTCCACGGGGATCGAGGCGATCTCGCGCTCGTACTTGAAGAGCGCGAGCCGGAGCCGGGCGGGCGCCGTTGCGCCGACGCGCAAGATGACCGGCGCCTTCGCCGGAAAGACGTCGGTGGCAGCGGCAAGGACGAAGCCCGTGGCTTGCACCGCCGGCAGCTCGAAGCGCTGCGCGTTGCCGGCCGGCTTGTCGAGCACGACCGTGTATTTGGCGCCCGCGACCGGCGTGAAGGTCCAGTTCCCGCGTCCTTCGTGCTCCGTCGCGAAGGCCGCGACCGTTTTCCCGTCGCCGTCCTGGACGCGTCCGGAGACGTCCGCGGGCAGTTTGCGCGTGTCGCGCGCCTCGAGGTAGACGCGATTCGGCAGCCCTGCGACGAGCTCGCCGCCCTCGGGGTAGAAGCCGATGGCGACTTTGTTGAGCAGGATCGGAAGGGTCTTCGCCGCGGTCTCGGTCACCCCGCCGTCCTGGATGACGAGGGCGAGGGAGCCGTCCCCGTCTTCGATCGCGGCCGGCAGCTTGAAGGAGACCGTGCACCCTCCGAGCGCGTCGAGCGTCGCGGCGCCGCGGAAGACCTCCGCGCCGTCGACGCGCGCGATCGCCGTCACCTGCGCGCCCGCCGGGATGCCGCCCTCCGCGCGTTTGGCGGAGAGCGTCGCCGTGACCTCGTCGCCGGGGCCGTAGCCCTTGCGCACGAACTGAAGATCGGTGCGCAGGCGAGGCACGCGGTAGGAGCGGACGTCGAACTTCATCTCGGCCGACGGGTAGCCGCTCCAGGGGAAGGTCGCGAGGAGCGTGTACTCGCCGCCCGCCTGTTCGCGCGGGATGGGCCAGGAGAAGGGGGCGACGCCGTCGTTGAGGTTCATGTCGCCGGACGCGACCACGTCCCCTTTGGGGGACTTGACGTCCATGTGGCAATGGATGGGCTGCTTTTTGAGCGTGGTGCGGAAGACGTCGAGCAGGAGGCCGCGCGCGTAGACGATTTCACCGGGCCGGTAGACGGGCTTGTCGGAGGCGAGGTGGAGGAGGGCGCGGTCGTCCCCTCCGAAGTCCTTGGGGAAGGCCCCGTCGCCGGCGAAGGTGAGCGTGCCGAAGAGCCCGAGGGCGAGCGCGGCCGGGCCGGCAAGCAGGGCCCGGTTGGCCCAGCCGCGGGCCGCGGCGGCGGGCGCGGCGAGGTGTTGCTGCTTCTTCATTCGGGGTGGCCTCCTCCTGGCGTGATGAACCGGATTGGGTGGATGGGTGGAAGGATGAGTCGCTGTGGGGTGCTCGTGCGCTGGGAATTCGAAATCTGTGCGGGCGAAACCGGCGCGTTTGGATGGGACCGGCGTTCGGGGGTTCCCGAATTCTTTCGTTTCTGCTTGAACGCGCCGGACGCGGTCGATAGAGTAGCGGCACAGGTCCTACAAATCAACCCCGGAGCGAGGTGGGAGGCCCCATGATCAACGTCGTTTTCTTCTTCGTCTTCTGGATCCTCTTCGGCGTCATGGCCCTCGCGGGCTTCACGGTGCACGAGGCGGTCGGCGTCCTCTGCGAGTTCGGCGCCTTCGTGCTGGCCCTCGTCTCCTGCACCATGGTCCGGATCGCGCGCCAGTGGGAGCGTTGCCTCATCCTGCGGCTCGGAAATTTCAACGGCCTGAAAGGGCCGGGCCTCTTCTTCGTGATCCCGGTCGTGGACGAGGTGATCGCGGTCGACACGCGCACCATCACCGCGGACATCCCGAAGCAGCAGGTGATCACGCAGGACAACGTGCCCGTCGAGATCAACGGCGTGCTGTATTTCCACGTGGAGAATCCCGAGGTCGCGATCACGAAGGTGCAGAACTTCGGCTACGCGATCGGCCAGTACGCGCAGACGGCGCTCCGGGACGTGGTCGGCGGAATGTCGCTCGACCAACTCCTGTCCGAGCGGGCGCGGATCAGCGAAGAGATCGAGAAGATCGTGGAGAAGGCTGCGAGCGGCTGGGGCGTGCGCGTGACGAACATCAAGCTGCAGGACATCGACATGCCCGAGGACCTGAAGAAGATGATGAGCCGCCAGGCGTCCGCCGAACGGGAAAAGCGCGCGACGATCACCAAGGCGGAAGGGGACAAGCTCGCCGCGGTCAACCTTGCGCATGCCGCGAAGACCATGGCCGAGAGCCCGGGGGCCATGCAGCTCCGGACGCTGCAGACCATCGACGGTCTCGGACCCACACCGTCGAACACGGTGATCCTGGCGATCCCGATCGACGTGCTGGAGCTGGCCAGAAAGTACGCCAAGCCTGCGCCTGAAGTGGCCGCGGTCGCGGCAGCCCCGGAGACAGCGTCCAGCTAAAGGAGGATGCCCATGCAAGCGTGTCGCGATCACCGGGCCCGGCCGCTTCACCCCGGCGGCGGGTTGCGGACGCTTGCCTGCTTGGCATTCGTTCTGGGAGCGGGGCTTGCCGCGCGCGAGTGCCGCGCGGAGCCGGCGCCCGTGCTCGACGGCGTGTATGAGGTGGAGGGAAAGGGCGCGCTCGGCCCTTATCGCGGTCAATTGCGCTTCACCCCGGGCTCGGGCGGGACGGAAGTGACCGGCGAAGTCCGGTTCGATGACGGAAGCGTGAACCGCGTGTCCGGCCGCGGGACTGCGGTCGAAGGGGGCGGGTTGCGGGTGGACTGGCCGGCGGCGCGATCCGGCGCGCTGGACCGCATCGACTTGGTCGGGCGGGCCGGCGCGACCGGCGCGGGGGCCGCGGCTGCCGGCGCGGCAGGCGGCGGCGCGCGCGGGCGCACCTACGTCGACTATCGCGCGGAAGCGAACGGCGACAAGGGCACGGGCCGACGCGTGCTCGACCTGCTGGACGGCGCGGCGGTCGTCGAGCTGGGAACGGAGACGTTGCGGCGGCGCGCCCTGCGCGACCTCTCCGGCACTCTGCTGCGCGTGGCGCGACGCGAGCTGGAGAGGCTCGCGTACAAACCTGAAGACGTCAGCAAGAGCTTCCACGTCCTCGACTACTTGAACTTCGGCGCGGGGGCGGGCGGGCGCCTGCTCAAGCCCGAGGAGCTGTCCCCGGTCCATCGCGCGGGGAGCGAGGCTTTCCGCGCGGCCGGCCGCGGCGACCCGGTGTGGGCGATCCTGAACGTTTCAGGCGGGCCGCGCGTGAGCTTCGGCGTCCCGATCCCGCTGAGCGCCGGCCTCACGATCTCCACGGGGTTCTCGGCGGGGAGCCAGCTCCGCTACTCCGTCACCGCGCCCTTTCCAAAGGACCGCGCATCGGGAATCCTGGACAGCGCCGCCGAGGCCTTCGAGCTGCCGCTCTCGGCCGCGCGCGCGGACGAGCTGGTGCCGGGGGAGGCGTACGTGCTGGAGGGGAATTCGCACGTCACGCTTTCGGAGAGCCTCGGGGTCGGCCAGGGGCTGGGCGGGATCGCGGGGATCGTCCGCGTCGAAGCGTCGGCCGGCGAGCACGCGACCGTTTCGCTGCGCGGGAATTTCAAGTTCGAAGTCCAGCGCCTGGACGCCGCGCACGTCCGGCTCGGCGTGACGAACGTCCGGGCGCGGCAGGCGGACGCGGGCGTGCACGTCCTCGTCGGGGCGTTCGTGAATCGCGACCTCTTCCCGCCGGCGCCGGATTTCCTGCCCGGGACGCTGGACGTCACGATCTACAAGAAGCTCACGCGCAAATTGACGAACGAGGTCGCGGGCCGGATCGAGGACCTGCTGAAGGTCGACTTCCGGATCGGCGGCTCGATTCTGCAGGAGCGGCAGTTTGAGTTGGTCTACGTGTTCGACCTGAGGGAGGCGGACGCGCGCGCGGCCTACGAGAACGCGGTGCGCGGGGATCTGCGGGGGGCGCAGGAAATCGCCGACGTCGCCCTCGCGGCGAACGGCGCGCCCGGGGCGGCGGCGGACGCGGCCCGGACCGGGGAGCTGCCGCGCGGCGTGGTGCGCGAGAAGCTGCGAACGCTGGACCTCGCGCAGACCTCGAACTACGCCTCGCTGAAGCTGTCGCTCCTGCGCGCGAACGCCTCGACCACCGTGACCGACTTGAAGGAGCTGCTCGCGACGCACGACGGCGTGGTCCTGGAGACGCGGACCGCGCGCTTCGAACGGCGCGGACGGGACATCTTCGGCAACGAGGGGCTCGCCTTTCTGGAAAAAGTGGATACGCACTGGTCGGGCGGCGCGGGAGAGCCGGGGTCGTCGATGACGTTGACGTACCGTTCGGCCGAGACCAACACCTACACCCGACGCTCCGAGGTGAATCGGGTCTTCCGGCTCGTGGAGCACCTGTTGGGGGACGCGGCGCCGCGTGCGGAGATGGATCGGATCCGGGCGAACCGGCCGCGCCGCGGTTTTCTGCGGAGCGCGTACGGCGATTCGAAAATCGAGTGGGAGGTGGAGTTCGGGGAGGCGGGCGTGCGGCGCGCGCTGGCGAGTCCGGATGCGGACGTCTGGTCGGCGTATGCGGAAGTGTACCGGGCGGCGGAAGAGGACCGTCCGAGGTGGGGGACGCCCGAGGGGCGCGAGGCCGTCGAGCGGGACCGGCGTTGGGCGGAGATGGGGATGCGTGACCGGAACGAGGATCCCTGGCTGCGGCGCGAGCTCGAGGAGATGGAGCGGGCGGGCCGCTTCGTCGAGGGGATGCGTCGGATCCGGGACCTGCGGCGCGCGGGCCGGCCGGAGGAGGAGGTGAACGCGGAGCTGCTGTCGATGGCGCGGAACGAGCGCTACGAGCTGTACGGCGTAGGCGCGATCGTGCGGCTCGCGGGCGCCGGCGGCTCGGTCGTGCGGCTGCGGCTGCAGGGGAAGGACCTCGACTTCTCCGCCGAGGGGGGCGAACTTCGCGGGGAATAGCGAAGCCGCCTGCCGGAGGCGGGCGCTGCTTCCGCGCGACGCGGCAGGAGGGCTACGCGCCCGCGCCCCAGGCGCCGCGGGGACGGACTCAAGCGTTCCCGTCCGCCACTCGCAGTCCCTCGGCCCAGAGAGCGATCGCCTCGAGGTAGTTCATGCGCCGAAGTTCCGACGCCAGGCCGAGCGCGGCGAGGCAGCGCGCGAGGGCCCGGCGATCGGCGTGTTCGAGCCCGACCGAGAAGCTCGACTCCGGCTCCGAAATTTCCGCGGTGTCGACCGTGACCGGAGTCGTCATGCCCCGATCCTCCCACTCGCGCAGTACGCGGAGCTTTCGCACGGAGACTCGTCTGACCGGCGGTACGGCGTTCTGGAGCAGGTTCAGGAGGGCCTCCCGATCGACCCGCCGCGGCAGCGCTGCCGGCATCGACACGCCCAGGTCCTTGCCGAGCTGCGCGAGGGTCGCCGCCCCGAGCGGGAAAAGGAGGAACTCCCCGGGATCCTCCACCCACGACCCGAACTCGCCCTCGGTCGCCAGGAGCCGCTTGAATTTCAGCGCGCCCCACCGCAGCTTCACGTTGACCGCGGCGCCGGGCGCCCAGAGGTACTCGTCGTGCGTCGGGGCCGGCGGGAAGAGCGCCGGCAGCGCCCCGAGCCGGGCCCGGAGCGCCGGGGACAGGCGTCCGAACCCTCGCCATTCCCAGTGCGTCCCGAAGGCCACCTGATCGCCATTTCGCAAAAAAAAGACAGTAAAATCCCAACTCGGGCGAAGGCCCGAAACCCAAACGGACGACGAAACCACCAAGCCACCAAGGCACGAAGACCACGAAGGACCGTCAGTGAGGGGGGCGAGTTTGGCTCGGCCGAAATGCGCCTTTGTGGTCTTAGTGACT
>JACPWG010000021.1 GCA_016197205.1 Planctomycetota bacterium | reverse complement strand
CTTCATGGCCCAGGCTTGCATGTGCAGGTCCAGCGCTTCGATCACGAAGAGGGTCTGCCCCCCTGTGCGTTCGTCCGCCACGAAGGCCCACGACGCCCACGTCAGGAGGCCCGCCAGGCCGGCGCCGAAAAGGCCGAGGAGCGCGTGAATCGGCCGGTGCAGCCGCTTCGGCAGGTAGATGAGCACGGCCTCGATCGTGACGTGTTTCCGATAGCGCGTGGCCAGGCTCGCGCCGATGAGGCCGATCCACATCACGAGGTGCCGGAGAAGGGTCTCCATCCAGGACGCCGTCGGCAGCTTGAAATTGCGCGCGACGACTTGCCAAAAGCCGCCGAACACGAGGAAGGCCATCAGGACGACCAGGACCGCTTCCTCGGCAAGCTCCAGCCATCGGTCCGCGCGGCGGAGGATGGCGGCAAGATACCGCACGGCGCCCATCGGCTACTTGCTCTCCCCGGCGCGAACCCCGGCCAGGACCTTCTTCACGTCGTCCAGCAGCGCCTGGTCGTAGATCTTGCCGACCAGTTCCTGGCTCACCTTGTCCGCGATGACGTTGAACTCCGACCTTGTGGCCTCGTCCGGCGGCACCAGCTCGATCCCCTTCTCCTTGAGGACGCGGACCGAGTCTTCGTTCTCCTTGCGGGACTCCTCCACCTGCCGCTTGCAGTACTGCGCCGAGAGCTCGCGCGTGATCCGCTGGTTTTCCGGCGCGATCTTGTCGAAGGCTTTTTTTTGCACGACCATCAGGCTCACCGCGTCGACGATCGGGGAGTCCGTCATGTAGTGGACCTTCGTGAACCACTGCAGCGCGATGGCGGCCACGGGCGAGATGTACACCGTGTCGACGAGGCCGGTTTGCAGACTCGTGAGGACGTCGGGCAGGGCGAGCGGGATCGGCGTGACCCCGGTCGCGCGAAAGCTCGTCTCCGCGACCGCGTCCCCCTCCCAGACCCACACCTTGCGCGCCCGAAGATCGGCCGCGCTCCGGATCGGCTGCGTCGAGAATAGGTGCACGGGCCCCGCGTCCGCCCACCCGAGCGAGACGTAGCCGGCCTTTTCCAAAGCCTGCTCGAGCCGCGGCAGGACCGTCGCGCGCACCGCCTCCGTCTCCTTGCGATTCCGGTACAGGAAAGGCACGTCCAGGATCCGGCTGTGCGGGACCAGCTCCGAAACGCCCATGTTCGTCAGCCCCGCCCCCTGGAGCTGCCCGATCTTGAGCTTCTTGACCACGAGCTTCTCGTCCCCGGTGACGCCGCCGGGGTAGTACTTGAACCCGACCTTCCCGCCGGTCTTCGCGCGGAGTTCCTTGTCGAGCTCGTTGAGGATCCCCATCCAGGTCGAGCCCTCCGGCGCAAGGGTCGCGACCTTCAGCTCAATCGCGTCGTCCGCGACCGCGCGCGTCGCGACGGCGGCGAACGGGACCACGGCAAGGGCAAGGGCGAGGACGAGCGCGGATTGCTTCATGGCCTGCTCTCTTCCTATCACTTAGGTCCCGTAAGAAAATGACTTGCTCGTTGGACGCGCAGAGGGGCGACAAGAATTCTCCATGCTCAATTTTCAAGACTCAGATAAGGCTCAAGGTTCAATTCTCAATGACCACCACGGAACGTAGCCCGGGCACGGAATCGCGGACTCTGAGCCTTGAACTTTGAGCCTTGCCTGAAAATTGAGCCTCGAGCCTTGAGCCTTTTCCTGAGGAGTTCCCCGGTTTCCGAACTGCATGAGTTGTTTCTTTACGGTCCCTTACTTCGCCGGCTCTTCCGGCACGTCCGGCAAAATGAGGTCGTCCACCTGGGTGAGGAGCTTGGCCGCGCGCCGCTTGGCGATCGCGTTGGCGAGCGCCTGCTCGGGGTCCAGGTCCGCCGGGGCCTTCACGACGCCGTTCAGCAGCTTCAGGAAGAGCGCGCGGTCCTGGGCCTGCACGCAGTAGAAGCGCGCGTAGAGGACGTAGGTGAGGAGGAACTTCCCCTGCGTGAGCGCGAGGGCCTTCTCGAAGTGCTCCTTGGACTTCACGAGGTCCCCGCCGAGGGCCTTCGACCGCGCGCCGTAGGTGACGCCGAGGAAGAGGTGGGGGCCGCCGTGATAGTACGTCGGGTCCAGCTCCATGACGCGGTGCATCAAGGCCTGGACGCTCGGCAGGTCGGCGATCGACTCGGGGGAGTTCCGGAGAAGGTTGATCGCCGAGCCCCACGAATACGCCGTCCAGAAGAGGACGGGCAGCTCTTCGGCGCCGAGCTGCCGCAGCGCGGCCTCCAGCTCCGGTCCCCCCTTGCCCAGCCGCTCCTTCATCCCCGGCCAGCGCTGGAGCAGCTTCTCGCCATAGCCCCGTCCCTTCTTGTACAGGTCGCGTGCCCAGGCCTCGTCCTCCTCCTCGATGAGGGCGAAGGCGAAGGTCGTGTTCATGCGGGCGGCGGCGACGAGGAGCTCGGGGTTCTCGGGGGAGGACACGAGGAAGCCGTCGAGCATCTTCAGGAGCGCGGGGCCCGCCTCGCGCGCGTGGCGGACGTTCGGCTCCCGTTCGAAAGCGAGCGTCTGGTCCTGGAGGCTCGACGTCATCTGGTTCGCGATGAAGCGATTCATCTTGCAGCCGGAGGCGGCGGCGACCACGGGCAGCAGGGGGAGGAGGAGGGCGGCGGCAAGCCGGGGGCGCGTCCGCGGCATGGGGGACCTCCAGCAAGGAGAATGGGGATGCGGCGCGGGCGGGAGTCTACTCCCGGCCGGAGGACCGGTCAACCAAATTGCGGGGCCGGTGGCGGCGCGATCAACCGCAACTCCTCCGCTACGGCCGCCGCTCCCTCGCCCCGCGTCCCCGGCTCGGTCGATAGCAGCCGCAGCAAGAACCGCTCGAGCGCCTCGGGAACGTCCAGCCCGCGGTCGCGCGGCGCGCGCGGGTTGCCTTCGGCGACCAGCCGGTAGAGCGCCGGAATGTTCGGCGCGTTGAAGGGCGTCTCGCCGCACAGCATCTCGTAGAGGAGGACGCCGGCGGCATACAGGTCGGAGCGGGGATCCGCCGGGGCCCCCTCGAGCTGCTCCCGCGACATGTAGGCAGGGCTGCCAAGCACCTCCCCGGTCCGCGTGAGGCGCGTGGCCGGCGCGAGGTGCGCGATGCCGAAGTCGAGCAGCACCGGCGTCTCGCCGCCGCGCAGGAGCACGTTCGAGGGTTTCAGGTCGCGGTGGATCACGCCGCGCCCGTGCGCGTGCGCGAGCGCATCCAGCACGCCGGCCGTGATGCGCGCCGACTCCCGCCAGGAGAAGCGTCCCTCCCGGCGCAAGCGCTCCGCGAGCGAGGGACCCTCCACCATTTCCATGACCACGTAGAACGCGTCCGCGTCGCGGCCCGCGTCCAGCACGCGGACGATGTTCGGGTGGTCCAGCGCGCGGGCGGCCTCGGCCTCGCGCCGCATCCGTGCCACGGCCCGCTCGTCTTCGAGCAGGTCCGGGCGCAGGATCTTCAAGGCGACGGGCCGCCCGGAGGCGCGCTCGCGGGCGCGGAAGACCACGCCGAACCCGCCCGCCCCGGCCTTTTCAAGGATCGCGTAGCGACGCAGCCCGCCCGAGCCGCCCCCGAGAAGCTGCACGGTGCGCGCGGCCGCCGACTCGCCGCCGGGCGCGCGCGCCGGCGCGAGGAGTCGCTCCAGGTCGGAGCGAACGGCCTCCGCGCTTTCGGGGCGCCGGTCGCGCGCCTTTTCGAGCAGCGCCGCGACGAGCGATTCCACGCCGGCGGGAACCCCGGGAAGGAGGGCTGAGAGCAGCGGGCACGGCCGCGCATCGAGGGTCTCCTCCATGACGCCCAGCGCGTCGCGGCGCTCCTGGGGGTAGCGGCCGGTGAGCAGGTGGAAGAGCGTCGCGCCCAGCGACCACAAGTCCGTGCGCGCATCGAGAGGCTCTTTGCGGAACGCCTCCGGGGCCAGGAAGCGCGCATTTTCGACGACCGTGCCCACTTTGAGGACCGGGTCCGCGAACCCGCCCGGTCCCAGGTCGGGCTCGAAGCCGTGGAGGATGGGCTCCTCCTCCTCCCCCAAAAAAATGAACGCCGGCTGGACACGCCCGTGGAACACGTGTTCCGCATGGACGTAGGAGAGCCCGTCGCAGAGCCCCGCGGCCAACCGGAGGACCCAGTCCGGTTCCTTGGGCGCGCGGCCGTGGCGAAAGTCGGAGGTGAGAGAACGGCCTCGCTCTCGGGGCAACACCTGGTAGACGCGGCCCTCGAGCTCGACGACGTCGAGCAGCGCCGCGATGGCGGGGTGACGCAGCCGCGCGAGGTGCCGAGCCTGGCGCAGGAAGTGTTCGCGCACTGCGGGGTCCGCCGCGAGCGAGTTGGAGAGGGTGCGGATCACGACCTCGCGGCCGAGGAGCGTGTCGAGCGCCGGGTACCGAATCCCGCCGTGATCCGGGCGCCCTCTCCCCGTCACGCGGTAGCGACCGACCGTCTCCAGCGGCATCCGCGACTCCAGCCAGGATTTGAGATTTGAGATTTCAGAATTGAGATTTGTGGCGCTGGTCGCGAGAAGCGTGTTGGCTCGCGGGGTTCGGTTCCGGAATTGAACACTACGGGAACCACGGAATTCCCAGCGCGACCGCTCGCCGCAACCACAGGGACGAGCCACCGAACACGCCGAAAACACCGAAAGGCGAAGAAACTGCGAAGCGAGAAGCGCCGCCCAACGGAACCGCGACCGTGAGGGAGCGGTCTCAGCGTGTCCTACGTTTACCTCGGATTCAATCCCGCCCGCGATGGGCGAGGAAGGAACCGCGCCTTCCGTCAAGTTCGCAAAACTCGAAGTCACTAAGACCACAAAGGCGTTTTTTGGCCGAGCCAAACTCGCCCCCCTCACACAGCGTCCTTCGTGGTCTTCGTGCCTTGGTGGCTTGGTGGTTTCGTCGTCCGTTTGGGTTTCGGGCCTTCGCCCGAGTTGGACCTTGGTCATTTGTCAGCGAGCTTTGGTTGCGGCCACCGACCGCGGTAGGTGGTTCCCTTAACCGTCGGCTTCGACGCTGCTACGTCGCAGTCTACGATTTTGCGATTTTGCGATTTGCGATTTGAAATTTGAAATTTGAAATTTGAAATTTGAAATTTGAAATTGAGCTCTGGCCTCCAGCTTCGGGTCTTCAGCCTTCAGTCTTCAGCCTCCGGTCTCCGCTCTAGTCCTCCGACGCCGCCTCTTCCATCCCTTTCCTCGCCTTCGAAATCTCCGGCGCCGCCTCGTTCGCCAAGTCGGGATCGACTCGGATCGCCGTCATGAACGCCCGAAACGCGCGGCCCCAGTTCTTCTCGGCGAGGTACACGCGGCCCCGCACGAACTGGGCGAGGGCCGCGTCGGGCCTCTTGTCGAGGAACTCGTCCAGCAGCGACGCTGCGCGGTCGATCTCTCCGCTCGCGAAGTACGCCGCGCCACGCACGGCCACCGCGTCCGGACATGCCGCCGGCGCGCCGCCCGTCGCTCCCCCCGCCGCCGCCTTGCCGCCGGATGCGCCCCCGGCCTCCTCCTGCGCGAGCGCCTCCGCCGCCTCCAGCGCCCCGAGCGGATCGCCCGCCCACGCGAGCGCCATGCCTCTCAGGGTGTGCGCCTCGCGCACGGACCACCGAAGCCGGGCGGAGGTCGCCGCGTCCGCCGCCGCCGACGCGAATTCACCGACCCTGTACCGCAGCCGCGCCCGCGTCAGGTAGGCCTCGCCGTCGACCGGCAGGCGCTTCACCGCGCGCTCCAAATCCTCGCGCGCCGCATCCAGTTTGCCGAGCCCGAGCAGCGCGCTTCCGCGCGTAAGGTAGCTCATCGGCATCCCGGGCGCGATTTCGATCGCTTTCCCCGCGTCGCGCAGCGCCTCTTCGTACCTCCGGTGCCGGAGGTGGTAGGCGGCCCGGTTCGCAAGGGCCATGAAGTTGCGCGCGTCGAGCTGCAGCGCCAGCTCCAGCGCGCGCTGGCCCTCCTCCTCGCGCCCAGCCTCCATGAGGCAACCCCCGAGGCAGGCCCAGCCCAGGCTGTTCCCCGGGTCCGCGCGCAGCGCCGCCTCGAACTCCTTCACGGCGAGGTCCAGTCGCCCTGCGAGGAACGGAAGCGCGCCGCGTGCCAGAATGGCAAACGGGTGGTCCGGCCGCACGCGGACCAGTCGGTCCACGTCCGCCGCGGCCTGCGCGGCGTCGTGGCGCCAGAGGTGGAGGAGCGCCCGTTCGGCGTACGCCTCCGCGCAGTCGGGCACGCGCCGCAGGGCCTCGGCGAGATCGCGCAGCGCCTCGTCGTACCTGCCTTCATCCCGAAAGGCCTGGGCCCGCTCGAACAGCGGTTCGTGAAAGGTCGGGTCGAGGTCCACGGCCTGCGCGTAGACCCGGAGCGCCTCGGCGAAGCTCTGCGGGCGCAGGAGGCCCGCCTCTCGCAGCAGCGAGCGCGCGCGATTCCGCAACTCGTCGCGGCGGCGCAGCCGCTCCTCCTCCTCGGTGCGCGCGCGCGCACGCGCCGCCGCCACCTCGCGCTCCTCCTCGAGCTGCTTCCGCTCGATCGACATCTCGATCGTCATCTTTCCGGCCACCGCGGACACTGACAGGGCGCACAGCGCGGACGCGGCCAGCACGCCTCGGTGCGCGCGCAGCCGCCGTGCGAGCCGCTCCAACCGGGTGACCGGCCGCGCGGCGATCGGCTCCCCGCGGGTTACGCGTCCCAGTTCCTCCGCGAAGGCCTGGGCCGTGGCGTAGCGCAGGCCCGGCTCCTTCGCCATCGCCTTCAGGGTCACGGTCTCCAGGTCGCGCGGGATCTCGTTGCGATGTTGGCGGGGCGGGGTCGGCTCGGCCAGGAGGACCATCGCCAGGATCAACTCGAACGACGGCGCTTCGAAAGGCTTTCGGCCGGTCAGCGCCTCGTAGAGCGTCGCCCCGAGCGCGTACACGTCGCTGCGCGCGTCGGGCGGGCCGTGCGTGCCGGAGGCCTGCTCCGGGCTCATGTAGTAGGGCGTGCCCATCATGCTCCCCGAGGCCGTGATCGCGACCTCCGCGATCTCCCGGGCGATGCCGAAGTCCGTGAGGTGCACCTGGTCGTCCGCGCCGAGGATCAGGTTCGAGGGCTTGATGTCCCGGTGGACGATCCCCTCGGCGTGCGCCGAGTGGAGCGCGTCCGCTGCCTGCCGCAGGAGGCGCGCGGCGCGCATGGGGTCGAGCGGGCCCTTTCGCAGCTCCTCCTCCAGCGTAGGCCCCTCGATGAATTCCATGGCGTAGTAGTAGGTGTCGCCGTCGCGCCCGAAGTCGTATACGGGGACGATGCCGGGGTGGTGCAGGCGGGCCGCTGCGCGCACCTCGCGCAGGAACCGTTCGCGGGAATGGTCGTCGCGGGCGATCGCGGGCGGGAGGACCTTGAGCGCGACCTTCCGGCGGAGCTGGTCATGCTGCGCGGCGTAGACCACGCCCATGCCGCCCCGGCCGAGCACCCCGAGCAAGGCATACTCGCCGATTTTCTGCCGGTACTCGACCGACCCGCCGCCGCCGACGGGCAGCCCCTCCGCCACCACCGTCGCCCCTTCGCCGTTCGCGGCGAGGACCGCGGGATCCCGCCTGAGGGCTTCCACCTGTTCGGCCGTGAGGACGCCGTCCTGCTGGAGGCGCCGGGCCAGCGGCGTCGGCGACTCCTCCTCGCCCGGGTCTCCGAGGTAGGCGGAGAGCTGCTCCCGCGTGAGCAGCTTCTTGCGCAGCGCGGCGAGCGCGAGCCGGAGGTCCTCCGCTGCGGCCATGTTCGATCCTCGCTTGACGCTTCCCCCGCAACCCTTGCGCGGTCAGAGCAGGGATCGCGGGGGAATGGCCCCACTCTCCTCGGGTAGAGGAGAGAGCCGGTGGGAGGGGCGCCTCGGGCGTGGCACCCGCGTTCAACTCCGTTTCCGGCTACGGCACCCGGAATCTTTCCATTGTAGTGCCCCGCCCCGGCGCGGTCACGCCAAATCGACGACCGGCCGCGAGGCGCTCGGGCTTGCAACGCACCTGTCCCGCACGGATAATGTCCAGCGGCCCACCCCTCGATGAGGAGAGGCCGGAATCGGCGCCTTCGCAGAGGAGCTTCCATGGATGCCGGCCCGCCGACCGATGCACCGCTCGATGTCTCCCGGCTTGCAAAAGCCGAATTCCACCTGCACCTCGAAGCGACGCTCTCCTGGGAGGTTGCCCGGCGCTTCAACGGGTGCGCTGCCGCCACCGCGCCGTGGCTTTCCGCGGCCGACCCCTTCCCGACGTTCAAGGAGTTCACCGCCCCCTGGCATGCGTACCTGCTGCCCGCCTTGAGGCAGCCGGGCGTGTACGCGCAGTGGCTGGCCGCCGCCGCGCGCTGGCTGGCTTCGGTCGGCGTCCGGTACGCGGAGGTCAACACCTCGGGTTCGCTCATCGAAAAGCTCGGTCTGCCCGTCCGGGAGACCCTCCAGTCCGTTTGCCGCGAGCTGGACCGTGCGCGCGCGGAGACCGGCGTCACGCTCCGCCTCTTCGCGGCCGTGCGGCGCGACACGTCGCCCGAACTGAACGCGCAATGGGTGGAGCGGTGGCTCGAGTACGCGGCCGGACACCTGACCGGGCTCGACCTGCACGGCTACGAGCTGGATGGGCCGACCGCCGTCCAGAAGCCCTCCTTCGACATCGGGCGCGCGGCGGGCCTGCGCCTGCGCGCGCACGCGGGCGAACACGGCACCGCGCGGGACGTGGCCGAGGCGATCGACGTGCTCGGGGTTTCCTCCATCAATCACGGGACGCGCGCCGCCGACGATCCGGGCCTCTTGCGCGAGCTGGCCGCGCGTCGGATCGTCCTCCACCTCTGCCCGACGTCGAACGTGCTCCTCCACGTCGTCCCCTCCTATCGCGAATTTCCCTTGCGCCGCTTTCTGGAAGCGGGCGTGCCGGTCACGCTGAACTCCGACGACCCCGTGATCTTCGGGACGGACCTCAACCGCGAGTTTCGGGAGATGGGGGCGCATCTCGGGCTCACGCAGGCCGAGGCCCGCGGCCTCCTGCGCACCGGTTGGGCGTGCGCGGTCGTGGACGAGGAGACGCGACGCGCGCGGCTGGCCGAACTGTAGCCGCCCGGCCGCCGAGCGCACCGCGAGCGACACCGCGGCGCCTACCGGGTCGGGTCCCGATGCGCGCGTTGGGACCCCGGGCCCGACTCCCGCACGCAGCCAATTCTCTTCCGACGCCACACGACCCGTGCTATACTCCAGGGTTCTTTGACTGCTCGCGCGGACCCACCCGCTCGGCAGGGGGTTCCTCCCCGCTCCGACGGCGTTTCTCCGCGCCCAGCCCCTCTTCGAAAGGCCCTCTCTCATGGATCGACGCGAGACCGTCTCCGAGCGGACCGCCCCCGTTCCCGCCCCCGCCACCCCGCCGGTCGCCGAGGACTTCCTTTTCCGCGACGACCTGCTCGCCGCCGACCCCGATACGGATTTCGTCATCGGCGCCGAAGAGGACCGGCAGAACGACAAGCTCATCATGATCGCGTCGGAGAGCCTCTGCCCGCGCGCGGTCCAGCAGGCCCTGGCCTCGGTCTTTTCCAATATCTACGCCGAAGGCTACCCCTCCCTCCGCATGTCCCGCCACGAGCAGGAACTGCTCCTGGACCACGAGCGCCAGCTCGGCTACTACCGACGCCTCGGCGACCGCCGCTTCTACCGGGGCTGCGATTTCGTGAATTTCGTCGAGGTCCTCGCCCAGCGCCGCGCGGCCGACCTCTTCGCAAACCCGCACGCACCCGCCGACCGCATCTGGGTGAACGTCCAGCCGCTGTCCGGCGCCGCCGCGAACAACGCGGTCTACAGCGCCTTTCTCAAGCCCGGCGACGTCGTGATGGGCCTCTCCCTTGCGCACGGCGGCCACCTCACGCACGGCCACCCCGCCAACCGCTCCGGGAAGAACTACACGATCGTCCCGTACACGGTCGAGCCGAAGACCGGCCGGCTCGACTACGACGCGATCCGCGCCCTGGCGCTGACCCACCAGCCGAAGCTGCTGATCGGCGGCGGCTCCGCCTATCCCTGGGACATCGACTGGGCGAAGCTGCGCGCGATCGCCGACGAGTGCGACTCGCGCCCGATCGTGATGGCCGACATCTCCCACCCCGCCGGACTCGCCGTCGCGGGCTTCTTCCCGAATCCCGTCGGCCACGCCCACGTCACCACCCTGACCACGCACAAGACGCTCTGCGGCCCGCGCGGCGCCATCATCCTCACGACGAACGAAGCGCACGCGCGCAAGATCGACTCCGCGGTCTTCCCCGGCGAACAGGGCGGCCCTCACATCAATCAGCTCGCCGCCAAGGCCGTCTCCTTCAAGCTCGCCCGCACGGAAAAGTTCCGCCGCCTGCAGGCCGGCATCGTGGAAAACGCGAAGGCCCTCGCCGACGGTCTCGTGCGCCGCGGCCTCAAGCTCGCGTACGGCGGGACGAACACCCACCTCGTCCTCCTCGACCTCAACGCCGTCGCGACGCCGAGCGGCACCCCGCTCCGCGGCGACATGGCCTCCAACATCCTCGACCTCTGCGGCCTCACCTGCAACAAGAACACCATCGCCGGCGACCTCTCCGCCGCCCGGCCCGGCGCGATCCGGCTCGGCACGACGATCGTCACCCAGCGCGGCCTCAAGCCCGCGCACATGGACCGGATCGCCGACCTCGTGGCGGGACTCGTCAAAGGGGCCCACACCTTCGCGGTCGAGGGCGTCTCCGGCGAGTTGAAGCGCGCCAAGTGGGACTGGCACCTGCTCGAGGAGGCGAAAAAAGGGTTCGGCGAGCTGTCCCGCGCCGCCGCCCGCGACTTCCCGCGCCGCACGCCCGAGCCCGCGACGCTCCGGCTCGCGGACGAGAGCATCGGTCGAACGCCGGAACTCTTCGCCGAACACCAGAAGCTGGGCGCGCGCTTCGAGGAGCGCTCCGGCTGGGCCGCCCCCGTGGGCTATCGCCCCCTCGCGGAGGAGCTGGACCTGGTGAAGCGCGGGGTCGGGCTGGTCGATCTCCAGTCCGCCGGGCTGCTCGAGGTCCGCGGCGAACACGCCGCCGCCGCCCTCAACCACGCCTCCACCGCCGATCTCCTCCCCCTCGCCTCGGGCCACGGGCGCTACACGCTCTTCCTCGCCAAGGACGCCGGCCTGATCGACGAGACCCTCGTCCTCAAGCACCCGCGGCCGGCGCCCGGCTTCGATCGGTTCCTGCTGCGGTCGCTCCCCGCGAACGCCGCGCGCGTCCGGAGCTGGCTCCGCGCGCTCTCGGACGGGTACGTCCTCTTCGATGGGGAGGACCTGGCCGCGAAGGTCGACGGGCCGGTGGTCGTCGAGGACCTCCGCGCGCCGCTCTTCGCCGACCGACGGCTCGCCGCCCTCGGGCTGCTCGGACCGCGTGCGGTCGACGTCCTCGCGCGCGTGGCGCCCGGCGCCGCGCACCTGGCGCCGCTGGCCTTCGGCCGGTTCGAAATCCAAGGCATCCCCGTGACGATCGCCCGCACCGGCCGCTCGGACGCGGAGCCGATCTACGAACTCTACCTGCGGCCTTCGAAGGCGCTCGCCCTCTGGACGCTCCTCCTCCGCGAAGGGGCCGGGCTCGACCTCCGGCCGGTCGGCATCCAGGTCTTCGAGGACTGGCGCGGCCGCGCCTCCGGCGATCGCGAGAGCCGGGACGGCCTCGTGCAGATGAAGAAGCCCTACTTCATCGGTCAGCGCGTCCTCGCGAAGTCCCACCATCCGTCGGTCGCGAAGCAGCTCTGGGCGTGGAACCCTGGCGAGGCCCCGCTCAAGAAGACCTGCCTGTACGACGAACACGTCAAGCTGACGAAAAAAAAGCTGCTCATTCCCTTCGGTGGGTGGAGCATGCCGGTCTGGTACTCGTCCATCGGCGAGGAGCACGAGGCGGTGCGGCGGCGCTGCGGCCTTTTCGACATCGCCCACATGGGCGTCTTCGACGTGGCGGGGGAGCACGCCGCGCGCTTCCTGGATCTTGTGACCACGAATTTCGCGACGCGGCTGCGGGTCGGCCACGCGCACTACAGTTACGTCCTGGACCCGAACGGCTCGGTGCTCGACGACATCTACGTCTACCGGCGGGAGGCCGAGCGCTTCATGGTCGTCGTGAACGCGTCGAACGCCGAGAAGATCTGGTCGTGGTGGAATGCCGTGAACGCCCGGCAGGTCGTGATCGATCGGGAGGCGCCCTGGAAGGAGCTGGACGGCGTCGCGCGGCTCCGCGACCTGAAGGACCCGTCGAGCGGGAAGGACAAGAAGGTGGACTTCGCCCTCCAGGGGCCGCTGTCGCTCCAGGTCCTGCAGCGCGCGGCCGACGACGACAAGGCGCGGGGGGCGGTCGCGGCGCTCAGCCGGTCGGAGTTCGTGGAGACGGTGCTTTCGGGGATCCGCGTGCTCGTGTCGCGCACGGGGTACACCGGGGAGCCGCTCGGCTACGAGCTGTACGTGAACCCGGACGAGGGGCCCGCCCTCTGGAACCTGCTCTTGGACAAGGGGCGGGACCTGGGGCTCGTGGCGACGGGGCTCGGCGCGCGCGACTCGACGCGGACCGAGGCGGGCTTCCCGCTCTACGGCCACGACCTGGCCGGCAAGTGGGACGTAAATCCGATGGAGGCCGGGTACGGCGGCTTCGTGAAGCGGCACAAGCCGTTTTTCATCGGGAAGCGCGCGAACGCGGAGCGGGAGGCCTCGCGCACGATGGAGGTGATTCGCTTCCGCGTGAACGACAAGGGGGTGAAGGCCGTGAAGCCCGGCGACCCCGTGGTGAATCGGAAGGGGATGGTGATCGGGAGCGTGACCTCCTCGACCCTCGTCGCCGGACACCAGCTCGGGCTGGCGTGCGTGGAAAAGGCCTACGCGAAGGTGGGGGCGACGATCGGGATCTTCCCCGTGCCGCACGAGGAAGCGGGCGCGGGGGAGGG
>JACPWG010000020.1 GCA_016197205.1 Planctomycetota bacterium | reverse complement strand
CGTCGGCGTCAAGGCGCCGGGCACCCCGGACGTCGACGTGGCCGGCGCGAGAGTCCCCCGCGACTACCGTGGGCCAGACCAAGCCTTCCTCCTCAAGGGGCACGAAGGTCGCATCCGCAAGGGGTGGATCGTCGGTCCTCCGGACGCATTGATCGAGATCCGCTCGCCGGGGGACGAGACCTACGAAAAATTCCCTTTCTACCACACGCTGGGCGTGCCCGAACTCATCGTCATCCACCGGGACACGAAGGCGGTGGAACTCTACACGCGGGGGGAGAGCGAATACGAACGGGTGGCTGCGGAGCCCGACGGCTCCGTCACGTCGCGAGTCCTTGACACGGTCTTCCGCACGGAAGCCGGCAAGTCGGGCAAGCCGCCGGTGCTACGACTGCGGCGCCGGCGCTTCCCCGCACGGAAAGGCGTGGTGTAGCCGGCGGAATGGGCGAAGCTCCCTTGCCTGCCTCACCCGGCCACGAGCCCTTGTGGGGCAGGGCTTCCGCCGTCGCGCGCGGGACTCCGGTGGACGGGTCCGCCCTGCACCGACGGGCCAGTCCTGGTGAACTCCACGTAACGCGGGGTGCGCGGGAGCGGCGCCTTGGCGCCCGCGCAAGAATTACTTCACGTATTCGTGGATCGACCGATGCCTGGGGGCGCGGGGAGTTCCCCCTAATTTCCGGAGACACCGTCCGGTAGACTCGGGATCGAAAGTCCCACACTTCAGCCGGGCCAGCGGGGACTTCAAACCCCGGAAAGCCGTGATGCCTTCTTGGTCTGCTGCAACGTGTGGTTCGGCGAAATCCTCCTCCACCGGGCGGATGGTCTTACGGCACATCACCGATCTCGATCAGTTGCTCCCCGCACTCCAGTCGCGCGATCGCCGCGGGCAAGGCGCTGCTCAAGATCTCGCGCAGCCGGCGACGAAACCACAAAGACTCGAAGTCACTAAGACCACAAAGGCGCTTTTCGGCCGAGCCAAACTCGCCCCCCTCAGTGACGGTCCTTCGTGGTCTTCGTGCCTTGGTGGCTTGGTGGTTTCGTCGTCCGTTTGGGTTTCGGGCCTTCGCCCGAGTTGGTCATTACCACCGCCCCAGCGGCGCGGGCCGCCTGGAAAACCGGCAAGTCTTGGGCATCGCGCAACCCAAGGTCGCGAACGGCGCGGGCCTCGACGCTGAACTTCGCCGTGATCCACGCGGCAGCGGACGGGGGCAACTGAGCGTCCAACCAAAGGATCATGCGACCGTCACCGGGTGATCGACCCGCCGGCTGGCGAACCGCAGGCAAGCCTGGATATCCGCCGGTTCCAGGTCCGGCAACTCATCGACGATCTGCTCGGGGTTGAGGCCGTTCGCCAACAGGTCCAGGACGTCGCTGACGCGGATGCGCATGCCCCGAACACAGGGGCGCCCGCCGCATTGCTGGGGGTCAATCGTGATCCGGTCCGGCAGATTCTCCACCAGGCGTTCTCCTCAACGGTTCCTGGCAACCAGAATTCAAGCAACAGGACGCTGTAAAATCGGGCCTCGCCGGACGACTCCCGGCTGGGGGGGGCATCGGGCCTGCAGGGACCCCTGCCCGGAGCCTGCGCCGGTTCCCAGGGCCCGGCGACCCAAGCTCCCGGTACGGGCACGAGAGTTCGCCTTGCCGCCACGCATGAGGAATTCTATCCCGCGTTGACGCGCAGGGACAAGGGGAAACTTCCCGGGGCGGCTCTGCCGAGAGTTGCCGCAGCGGGAAGCGCTCCCATGGCGTTCGGCGGAGAGACGACAGGCCTTGGGGAGCGACCTACAGCAGGTCGTCCGTCGCGTCGTCGGCCGCAGGCGAGGAGAGGCCGGGGAGGGCCGGCGCCTGGAGGGGCCGACCACGCTGCTGGAGGCGCGGCCGAAGCACCAGCCCGTCGTCTGCGGGCACGGCCCGAAGGCTGATCGGGGAGCTGGCTCTGACGGTCCGGCCCCGCCCCGCCCCCCCCCCTCGGCGCCACCCGCACCACATCGACAATGCGGTCGCTCACTTTCCCCCCGCCACCAGCCCCGCCCACCGCCCGTCCCCGCGCAGCGGCTCCAGGTCACGGTCCGCGGCCAGGCTGCGCGCGTCGCCGAAGCCCAACTCCAGCGAGCGCGCGAGGTGCGCGAACGCCCGGTCACGACGCGCGACCGCGTCGGCCGCTGCGACCGGCCGCGAAGGCGCGGCCGTGGTCTCGCGCCCGTCTGAGAGCAGGGCGTAGGCGCAGCCCAGGTTGTAGTGCGCCACCGCGAACAGCGAGCGGAAGGCCGCGTCCCGCTCCGCCTCCGGACCCGCCGCCGCGAGCGCTTCTTCGTAGAGCCCTCGCGCCTCCGCGTACCGCTTCCGCAACATCGACTGCAACGCGTGCGCGGCCGTGGCGAGCCACGCAGGCGCCGGGCCGGCGTGGTCGGCCCCCGACATCCCACGCGCCCGTACCAGTCGCGCGCGCAGCTCCGGCACCTCC
>JACPWG010000019.1 GCA_016197205.1 Planctomycetota bacterium | reverse complement strand
GTGGCAGCTCGGGTGGGTCGGGTGGCGGCGGCGGCGGCGGCGGCGGGGTGAACGGGGATGGGGACGTCGAAGGCCCGGAGGAAGAGGGGGGCTCCGGAGGGGGCGGGGGGGGCGGCAGCGGCAGGAGCGATGGCCCGCCGCCCCGACGCCGGCTGGTGAAGCCGGTGCCCGGAAACGGGCTGCCCCCGATGGTGACGGGCGGCGCCGGCGGCGGCGGTCCCAAGGGGAACGGCGGCGGCTCCGGCAAAAAAAAGATCCCGAAGAACGGCGCCAGCGTCGATGACCTGCTGCGGGCGGGGATGCCGGCCGTGATCGTCGCCAATAACGAGGTCGCGTATACGATCGACTTCGTGATCCCGCCGGACCTCCTCCCCCTCTGCGTGACGCCCGTGATCGACGACATCTCCATCCTGTTCGAGGGGCCGATCCAGATCCTGCGGTACGAACTCCTGGAGACGCGGTGAGGACGGCCCCGGTGGACGATTCCGCCGCAACCTTTGCGTCGCATGCGCGCAGCGTAGGGGGACAAGGACCAAGGACCATTTGCCAAGGACCAATCAATGACCAAAGCCCAATGACCTAGGGCTTACGCTCCAACAGTGAGGAAGGATGACGGGGCCGCGGTCTTGACGCCGGTCAGATGTCCAGTTTGGTCATTCGGGCCTGGTCCTTGATGGGGCATCGGTCACTGGCTCCCTACCGGTCGACTTCGCGAACTCTTTTCCAGATTTCGTCAGGCCTTCGCACAACCCGTTTTGGGCATTGGGAATTCGTCATTGATTGGTCATTGGAAATTGGGCCTTGGTCATTCGTCTGTTGCGCCCCTTGGATCGCGGGCAAGCTGAGGCTCGACCGGATTGGGTTTCGGGCGCAAGCGCCGAGTTGGAGTTTGGTCATTCGGCAGCGGGCATTGGTTGCGGCCGGCAGCCGCGGTAGGGTACCGTGCTCCCCTCCTGCTCGCCTGCGCGCACGTCGCGGCGCCGATCGCCGCGGGAGGCGTGGGCTACCTCTCCCGGCGTCGCTCGCGCTTTGCGCGAGTCTGCTGGTCGCGTCCCTTGCCCGGGCGGCGCCGGATCCCGTGCGGCTCGAAGTCGTCGCGACCCCGGTTCCCGTCGCCGGCCGGAACGACCTCCAGGTCGCCGTCGAGGGCGCGGCGCCGCTTCCTGATCGCACGCTGCTCCTCGCCTGCCTGCGCTTCTCCGGGCGGATCTGTCCGGAGAGCTGGGCCCGTTGCGAGGTCCTCGACGGCCGCTTCCGGCTGCAGCTCGGCCCCTTCCGCCGGCGGGCGCTCGCGGGTCGGTACGAGGTCGCGGTGCGCTTCTCCCCCTCGGACCAGGCCCCTTCCCTGGCGGCCCTGCTGGCGGGCGCCGCGCCCGCGGATGCCGTGTCGGCGTTCCAGTTCGGCCCCCCGGAGGCGGAGCAGGCCGAGGCCCGCGAGGAGAAGGCCTACGTCGCGGACATGCTGAGCCGCCTCAAGGCGCTCTACGACGACCTCGAGGCGAAGAGTCGGGCCTTTCGCGCGGCGGAGGCGAAGTTCAAGCAGGAGGAGTTCCGGGCCTGGGTCACCGCCGCCCACCGGGGTCTGGAGGAGGCGGCGAAGGTGAACGCCCGCTGGGGGCCGGCGTCCGTCGTGTCCCCGCGCTACCCGGACTCGGTCGAGGACCTGGCCGCGCTTGCGCGTCTGTTGCGCTACATGTTCCGGCAATATGCTCGGGAGCTGGCCGAGAAGTACAACTGTCTCGGCGAGCTGCCCAGCTTCGCGGAACCGGTCTCGGGCCTAGCCCTGCTCGCACAGGAGTGCGTGGAAGAGGTCGGGCGGCGCTGTCGCGAGGTGGAGGAGCGGGAACGTTTCGTCGCGCGTCCTCCCGAGTGCTTCGACTTGTATCGTGACCTGCTCGAGTTCGAGGAGCTGGGGGCGGAGCGGGAAGCGCGGGCGCGGGCGGAAGCGGCGGAGAGGGCGGCGGCGGCGAAGAACGGCGGGGCGCGTCCGGGCGCGGCGCCTTTGCCGGGCGGCGCGGAGGACCGGTCGGCCTGGCTGGTGGCGTGGAAGCAGCGCCTGGAGAGACTCGCGGGCTCGGTCGACCGGTACCGCGGCAGCGCGCTCGTCGAGGGGTTCCCGGATTTCGAAGCGCGCTGGCGCGACCTCGTCGAAGGCCTGCGCGACCTCGCCGGCGGCGCGGCCGGAGGGCGGGCCGCGGGCGGGCGGGAGGGGGGACCGGCCGGGCGTGTCGCCCGCGGACGGGAGTACCTTTCGAGCGTGATCGAGGCGGAGCGACGGCGCGCGTGCGAGGCCGTCCAGCGGGACCTCAAGGATGCGCGGGACCTGGCGCGGGAACTGGACGAGCGGCTCGCGGCGTCGGCTGGGGGCGCGGGAGCGGCCGGCGCGGCCGCGGCGAGCGCCCGGGCGAAGGCCGCCTGGGCGGCATGGGGCGGGGGGTGGTTGGGGCGCCTCACGGCGCTCGACCCGCGGCTCAAGGCCTACGCGGGCTCCTCCACGCTGCGCTTCTTCTTTCCGCAGGCCGCGCACGCCTTCCGGGTCGCGGCCGACTGCCTTCGCCGCGCCTACGAGGAGGGGACCCTGGCCGCGGCCGGGAGCCCGTCCGCCAAGCACGGAGAGCGGGTCCCCTACTACCGGCGGACGCGGGACGAGGTGCTGCTCCGGGTCGAGGAGGAGCTTCGCCGGCAGAGCGGGCCTCGGTAAACTGCTTGACGGCGCGGGGTCCGCCGGATATCCTGTTCGGCCTTTGTCACGTCCCGGACAAGGTCGCTTCAGGGCCCGCCATGCAAGCGTGTCTCAAGATGGTGAAGGGAAGGGGTGCCGGCACGAGCTACCCCCTGCCGAGCGGGAGGCGGCTCACGTTCGGCAACGGCGAGGGCTGCGACGTCCTGCTCGGCGAGGTCGGGGTCTCCCGCCGCCATTTCGCCCTCGAGTGGGACGGCAAGAACGCGATCCTCACGGATCTCGGCTCGACGAACGGCACCTACGTCAACGGGCAGAAGATCGCCTCCAGTGCCCTGCTGCAGGACGACATGGTGGTCGCGGGCCAGATGGTGATGCAGCTCGTCTTCCAGCGCGACGACCAGTCCCGCCCGCCGCAGGACTCCGTCCGGTTCGTCGACGAGCCCTTCCAGAAAAAAGCCGGCGACATCTACAAGAAGCTGCAGAAGACCGAGCGGCTCTTCATCGACTCGATCATCGAGGTGTACGCGGGCGAGAAGATGGACCGGCTGAACCGGGCCCTCACCATCCTCTACCGCGTGAGCAACATCCTCTCCACGGCGCGGGTCGCGGAGCCGATGCTCGAGCAGGTGATGAAGGAGATCTGCGACGCCTTCAAGCCCGACGCCGGCGTGCTCTTGCTCGCCCGCGAGGGGGCGGAGGCGCTGGACTCCAAGGTCGTCTGGATCCGGGACTCGCGGGCGCAGTCCAACCGGATCCCGCTTTCGCGGACGGTGATCGAGAGTTGCGTGAAGGGGGGGCTGGCGGTCCTCACGAACGATCCGCAGTCGGACGAGCGCTTCGCCTCGTCGAAGTCGATCTGCGACTACCGGATCAAGTCGGTGCTCTGCGTCCCCCTCGAGGCGCAGCAGCGGACGCTCGGGGCGATCTACCTCGACTATGCGACCGATTCCAGCTCCGGCTTCCAGGAGGCTGACCTCGATCTCCTCGGCGCGATCGGCAAGGAGGTCGGGCTCGCCATCGAGCGGCTCTGGCTTTCGAACGAACTGCGCACGTTGTCGCTCAACTCGGTGCGCGCCCTCGTCGCGGCGATCGAGGCGAAAGACCCTTACACGAGCGGGCATTCGGAGCGGGTCGCGCGCCTGGCGATGCTTTTGGCCGAGGAGGTGGGGATGTCCGACGCCGAGCTGGAGTTCATGCAGATGGCCGCGATCCTGCACGACGTCGGGAAGATCGGGATCCCGGAAGCGATCATCCAGAAGGCCGGGCGTCTGACGCCGGCCGAATACGAAGTGATGAAAAAGCATCCCGCCATCAGCGAGAAAATCCTCCGGGAATTCGCGCAGAACGAGCGGGTCCTGTCGGCGATCAAGTACCACCACGAGCGGCCGGATGGCAAGGGCTACCCCGACGGGTTGCTCGGAGAGGCGATCCCGCTCATGGCCCGGACGATCGCCGTCGCAGACGCGTGGGACGCGATGGTGACTGAGCGTTCCTACAAGCCGTGCATGCCGGCCGACCTGGCTCTCTCCGAGGTCCAGCGGTGCCGCGGCAGTCAGTTCGATCCCCGCGTGTGCGACGCGCTCCTCCGGCTGCAGGAGCGCGGGGCGCTCGCGCCGGTGTACGCGGAACTCGCGTCCGGCCACGCGCAGCCGCCGGCCGTGCTCCCGGTCTCCACGGCGACCGTGCCGATCCAGGTGCCCGTCCGTCCCAGCGAAGCCGATGCCGGCACCCGGACCTCCGCCACGCCGACCGCCCGCGTTCCCCTCCCTGGCACGGAAGAGCCCGGCGAGGCCCGATCGCGGCCCCCGGGCACGCCGCCGCCCGTCTGAGTGCGGGCCTCGTTCTCCGGCGTACGCCGCCGACCTTGCACCGTGTTGGAAGGGCCATTCGGCCCTCGCGTATACCCCGAATCCCACCGATCCACACTAGGGAGGAGAAATCCACATGACGGTGAAGGACATTGAAAGCCTTCTCGGAGCGCAGGCCTCCAGCCTGCTTGGCTACACCTGCAAGGGCGTCAAGAAGGAAGAGCTCCATCTGCCCGGCCCGGACTTCATCGATCGCATCTACGCGCAGACGGACCGGAACCCGATGGTCCTGCGGAGCCTCGCGTCCCTCTTCAACAGCGGCAGGCTCGCGGGCACGGGGTACATCTCGATCCTCCCCGTCGACCAGGGCATTGAGCACTCGGCGGCTTCGTCCTTCGCCCCGAACATGATGTACATGGACCCGGAGAACATCATCAAGCTGGCCATGGAGGGCGGCTGCAACGCGGTGGCCAGCACCCTCGGCGTGCTGGGCTCCATGTCGCGCAAGTACGCCCACAAGATCCCCTTCATCCTCAAGGTCAACCACAACCAGCTCCTGTCCTTCCCGGCCATCCACGACCAGTCGATGTGGTGCCACGTCAAGCAGGCGTGGAACATGGGCGCGGTCGGCATCGGCGCCACGATCTACTTCGGCTCCCCCGAGTGCAATCGCCAGATCGGTGAGATCTCCGAGGCCTTCCGCCAGGCGCACGACCTCGGCATGTGCACGATCCTCTGGTGCTACCTCCGGAACAACTCCTTCAAGACGAAGGATATGGACTACCACCTGGCCGCGGACCTGACGGGCCAGGGGAACCACCTCGGCGTCACGATCGAGGCCGACATCATCAAGCAGAAGCTGCCCGAGAACAACGGCGGCTATCTCGCGCTCAAGTTCGGCAAGACCCACAAGCTCGTCTATGAGAAGCTCACGACGGACCACCCGATCGACCTGTGTCGCTGGCAGCTCGCCAACTGCTACATGGGCCGGATGGGCCTCATCAACTCCGGCGGCGCGAGCGGAGAGAACGACCTCCTCGAGTCCGTCAAGACGGCCGTCATCAACAAGCGCGCGGGCGGCACCGGCCTCATCCTCGGGCGCAAGGCCTTCCAGAAGCCCTTCGCCGATGGCGTGAAGCTGATCCACTCCGTCCAGGACGTGTACGCGAACAAGGACATCACGGTCGCCTAAGCCTCGACCGCACGAAGAAGCCAAGGCTCGGGGCCGCCGCTTTCGGGCGGCGGTCCCGAGCAGCCATCTCCAGGCAAAGCGCCCGCGCAAGAATTACTTCACATTTTCGTGGACCGACCGATGCCTGGGGGCGCGGGCCTCCGGCCCGCGCCCCCAGGAGCCTCGAGGTCTGAGTCTGCGCAGTTATTTTTGTGCGGGCGCAAAGGGAAACAAGCTCACGAAGCAGCGGACCGCGAGGGAGGGCCGAAACCCGCGCGCGCACGGTGCACCGCCCCTGGAGCGAAGAGTCCCGCGGGCAGGGCGCCCCTGTGCGACCTTCGGGCCCGCGCGTTTCTTGCCTGACGCGTTCGCAGGCGGACCCTCGCGGGGGGCGACGTTACGCCGCACGGCCCGCGGGGGCCCCCTCGGCAGCTTGCGGAAGGGACCGCTTCGCATGGGCCCGTCCACCGAGGAACGCCTCCTCTGCGACCGCGCCGTCCGCGAGGGGCTGCTCACGACCGAGGCCTTGAGCGAGGCCCTTCGCCGCCGCGAGAAGCTCGAGGGGGCGGGCGGCTCTCCGCCGCCGCTCCGCGAATTCCTCGTGCGGGAGGGTTTCCTTTCCGCGACCGCTCTCGCAGTCCTCGCGCGCTCTCCCGAGCCGGCACGGCTCGCGGAGACGCTGCTTGTCCCCCGCCCCGCTGCGACCCTCCCCCCGACGCGCCCGCCCGGCCTCGGCTCGAGCTCGAGCCCGGCCCCGGATCCCCCGACGCCCGTCGCGGCCGATCGCGCTCCCTCGGCGGAGGCCGTCCCTCCCACGCTCGTGGTCGCGAGCAGTTGGATCGGCGAGGAACCTGCCGCCGTGCCGGCGACGCTGCTGACGCCGGTCCCTTCCCAACCGGCCCGGTCC
Source organism: Planctomycetota bacterium (assembly GCA_016197205.1). Taxonomy (GTDB): domain Bacteria; phylum Planctomycetota; class MHYJ01; order WSZJ01; family JACPWG01; genus JACPWG01. The sequence goes on along the minus strand of JACPWG010000019.1, from coordinate 43,484 downwards.
GCCGTCGGACCTGCCTCGTCATCCGTGTCCTCCCCCGCCCCCGCCCCCGCGACGGGACCCGCCGCTTCACCCCAGCCCGCGCCGCCGACGGGCACGCCGCTCGATCGCCCCTTCGGCAGGCATCGGCTCCTTCAAGAGCTGGGCCGCGGCGGCATGGGCATCGTCTACAAGGCATGGGACTCCGAGCTCGGCCGTGTGGTGGCCCTCAAGGTCATGTCGGGCGAAGCGCAGGAGAACCCCGAGGCGGTCGGGCGCTTCCGGCGCGAGGCCCGTTCGGCCGCGCGCCTGCGCCACCCCAACATCGTCCAGGTCCACGACGTGGGCGTCCACGAGGGCCGGCCGTATTTTACGATGGACTTCATCGAAGGGGAGGACCTGGACAAGGCGGGGAAACGCCTCCCCACGCGCCGCTTCCTCGAGGTCCTTCGCGATGTCGGGCTTGCACTCCAAGCGGCACACGACGCGGGCCTCGTTCACCGGGACGTGAAGCCCGGCAACCTTCTCCTCGATCGCGAGGGGCACCCGTATGTCACGGACTTCGGCCTCGTGAAGGAGGTGCGCGCGAACGACGGCGCCGCACTGACCCTGACCGGGGCGGTCATGGGGACGCCGCGGTACATGTCCCCCGAACAGGCCTCCGGACAGCCGGAGGAGGTCGGTCCTGCGAGCGATCTGTGGAGCCTGGGCGTCATCCTGTACCAGCACATCGCGGGGAAACCCCCCTTCGACGGCCTGAGTGTCATCTCCCTGCTGGCCGCGGTGCTTCGGCAGGACCCGACGCCGCCGGGACGAGTGTCCGGAGCGCGACGGGTGCATCGGGACCTCGAGACGATCTGCCTGAAGTGCCTGGAGAAGGAACCTCACAAGCGGTATGCGAGCGCGCGGGACTTCTCGTCGGACCTCGGGCGCTTCCTGGAAGGCGAGCCGATCGAGGCTTCCCCGCCGTCCGCGATTTCGCGGGCGGGGCGCTGGGTGAGCCGGCGTTGGAGCGGCCTCGCGGTGGCGGGGGCCGTGGTCGCCTGTGCCGTGGCGGTGGGCGCACTGACGCTGCACGGGCGCGCGGAGCTCCGCGCCGAGATCGCCTCCCGGCTCGTGCGCTTGCGGGAGGTCGTGGAGGAGGCACGGCAGGCGCGGCGTGTCGGGAATCGGAAGCGGCTCGACGGGGCCGACGAGGCCGTACGGGAGGAGACGAAGGCGCTGTTCGCGCTCGATGCGAACTGCGCGGCGGCGTTCCTCGCGAGCGGTCGGCTCCGAGCGTTGCGCGGGATGAATGCCCAGGCCCGGCCGGACCTGGATCGTGCGGTCGCGCTCGCGCCGGAGTGGCCGCTCGCGCGGGCGGAGCGCGGTCGCGTGCTGGCCGTGCTCTATCACAACGGCGTGGAGCGACACCGACCCACCGCGATCATTGATCCGAGCTTCGCGCCGGACCCCGGCGAAGTGGAGAAACTCGACCCGGCCCTGCGGGAGCTGCGCTTCGCGGCCGAGGCCGACCTCTCGGCCGTGCATGGGGCCTCGACGTCCGAGGCGGAGGCGGCCCTCTTGCGGGCGTATCTCTGCGCCGTCCACGGAAACTGGCCGGAGGCCGCGACCGCGGCGGAGACCGTGACCACGCTGGAGCTCTCCGAGGAGGCCTGGTGGCTCTGGGGGCTGGCCTGCCTTCGCGAGGTTACAGACGCGGCCGGGCGGACGCACGCCCCTGCGGGAGGGGCCCTGACCGCGCCGGCGGGTGCGCAGGCGGGACCCGGATCGGCTGCCGCGCCGGACCGGCTCGCGGAAGCCGCGCTGAAACTCGAGCGCGCGACCTTCGTCGGCGCCGGGTTCGGCGTCGCCTGGCTCGCCCGGGCGGAGGCCCGCATTCGTCTGGCGTGCCGGCGCCGCGACCCCGAGGACGTCCGCCCGCACCTCGACCTCGCGCTTCGGGAGGCCCGGCAGGCGGCGTCCTGGGGCGCCGACGACGAGCTCGTGGCCGTGCTGAGTGCGCAGGCGCTCTGGCTCTGGGGCGAGGAGGACCGCGAGCGGAACGAGCAGACCGCCTGCGCTCGGTACCGAGAAGGGATCCGACTCCTCGAGGAGCCGTCCGGCCGCTTCCAGGACGCCTCAGGTCTTTACCTGAGAGGGAAGCTCTGGAACGGGCTTGCCTGTTCCCTGTCCACGACGAAGGAGGACCCGACGGAGGCGGCGCGCCGAGCGGTGGAGCTCCTGGAGTCCGCGCTCCGCAGCGATCCTCGCTATTCGCGCGCCTACACCCAGCTCGGGCATCACTACGTGGACCTCGCCGACGCCCTCCGCGCGCACGGCCGCGATGACGGGCCCGCGTTCCAGGCCGCCGTCCGCTGCTATACGGAGGGGCTCGCGGTCGAGCCCGGCAACCCCTGGGCCCTCCAGTACCGGGGCTACGCGCGCTTCTGGCTCGGCGCGGCCGCCCAGAAGAGGGGCGCGGACCCGGAAGACTTCTTTCGTGCGGCGATTTCCGACCTGGAGAGCGTGCGGGACCGGTTCGCGGGAACGCCCGGTGACCACCCGCTCCCCGAGCTCGCGATCTGCCATCTCTACCTGGCGATCCGGGAGTGCGCGGCGAGCGCCGATCCGATGCCGCGGCTCCGGCAGGCGGAGGAGGCTGCGCTCCGCGACCTGAAGCTGGACACGAAATACGCCGGGGCGCCGAACGGCCACGGCCTGGTGCTGCTCTGGATCGCCCGCGTCCTGGAGGCCGCCGGTCGACCCTGCGACGCGGAATACGAGAAGGCGGGCGGGCGCTTCCGGGAGGCCCTGGTCCGGGCCGAGTGTCCTCCGTCTCCCTTTTTCGGGCTGGCGATCGCGGAAGCGGCCCTGGCCCGACGGCCGGGTGGAGCGGAGCACAAGGCGCGCGCCGTCGAGGCGCTTGCACGCTTCCGGCCGCCCAGGGACGAGGCGAGTTGGGCGCTGCTCGCGCCGTTCGTCTGCCTCCCCTTCCTGGAGACCCTCGAGGCCGGCGTGCCCGACGCCGGGGGGAAGACCGACCTGGAGGCCGCGAGGCTCGCGTGGGCCCTGGAGGGCGGGCCCGCGCGGCCCGAGGAGGCCCGTCGGCTGCGCGACCTCGGCTTCGCAGCACTGGAGCGGGCGGTGACGGCCGGCATTACCCCTGCCGCGCTCCGGGAGGACCCGCTCCTCGCGCCGCTCCGGGCCGATCCCCGCTGGGAGAAGCTCGTGGGACCGGGCGGCCGGTAGGGTCCCTGCGGGCCCGCGCTCGAATAGCTGCGCATGCGCGGTCCTCACGGCTCCTGGGGGCGCGGGCGTCCCTGCCCGCGCGAGGGGCCGGCACGGCTTGAGTTGGGAACACGCCGTTCCTCCGCCGGTGTGCTGCGGCACGCCAGGGCGTGTGACGGTGTTTCTGCGCGGGCCCTGTGCCATCGCCGCCGGCTGAGCCCTTCGGCACGCAGGGCGTCCGTAGGGGCGGCCCTTGTGGCCGCCCGACGCGCCGACCGCCGTTCGCCCGGTCGAGGGCGGGCACAAGGCCCGCCCCTACGGCGTTTCCGGCGCGGAGTACCCGCGGTGGAGGTGAGTCGAATGCGAAGAGAGCGAGTCGTCACGGCCCGCCGCGGCAAGGCGTGGATCCTCGCGCTAGGGCTGGGGCTCGGGATGGGCCTAGGGTATTCACCTGAGGAGGTGTGCGCGCAGGAGGCGCGTCCCCGCCCCCGTCTCCTCTTCACGGCGCGACCCGTCGCGGGCGTCCCTTCGCTGGACGAGGTCCGCGCCCGGGCGGCGGAGGCGCCCTGGCGCGCGCGCGTCGGCGACCTCGACGGCAACGTGGCGAACCTCGCCCTCCGCTGGCGGTTGACCGGCGATGCGGCCGTCGCCGCGCGAGCCGTCGACGCTCTCCTGGAACTCGCGCCCGAGGAGGGCTACGGCCTCGACTACCAGGGCGCCCTGCTGTACCTCCCGCTCGGGTACGACTGGCTCCACGAAAAGCTGACGCCGCCGCAGCGGGTGCAAGTGGCCGACCGGATCGCGCGCCAGGCCGAGGCCTGCCGCGCCTTCCTGCAGGGACCCGAGGAGCACATCTTCCACACCTCGGCGTACCGCGCGGCGATGGGGCTTGGCCTGGCCGCGGTCGCGCTCTGGGGCGAGCGCCCCGCCGCCGTCGAATGGCTCCGCGCCTGTCAGGACCAGCTCGAACGGTCGCTCTTCCCCGCGTGCCGCTACCTCGACGGGGCCGGCGTGGCCGGCATGTCCTATTCGATGGGGGACGCCTTCCCGCCGCTCTTGCTCTTGCAGTGGGCCCTCAAGAGCGGACTCGGGCTCGATACCTTCCAGAAAAATCGCGACTGGCTGACGAGCCGTCTCCAGTACCTCCGCTACTCGACCCTGCCGGACCACACGTTCGTGCGCTGGGGGGACATCGTGGGCGGCAGCCGCGCGAGCACGCGGGACGAGGCGCGGCTCGTGGTGGACCTGCTCTCTCGGGCGCTCGAGCGCGCGGACGGCCGCGCCTTCGCCGCCGAGATCGCGAAGCGCTGGCAAAACCAGGGCTACCACTCCGCGGTGCTGTACCTGGGGTTTCTCTTTGGCGCCGCCGCGCCCGAGGCGCCCCCTCCCGCCTTGCCGCTTTGCCGACTGTTCGGGAAGGCCTCCGTGGGTCAGGCCTTCCTGCGCTCGGGTTGGGGGGAAGGGGACACCGTGGTCTTCGTGAAGTGCGGCGATTACTTCGACGACCACGGACACTTCGACCAGGGGAGTTTCACGATTTTTCGCAAGGGCCACCTCGCGATCGACGCCGGCTGCTACGGGGACTTCAACGCCGACCACCGGCTGCGCTTCGCCCGCCACTCGATGGCGCACAACACGCTCCTCATCGGCAGGCCGGGGGAGCCGCTAGCGCGGTGGTGTCAGCGCGTCGTGAAGAGCCAGGACAGCCAGGACCTCGAGGACTACCAACGCAAAAAAAAGCGGCTATCGTTGGAGACGGGCGAGGTGCTCGCGTTCGAGGACCGGGGGGAGTGGTCGTATCTGGCGGCCGACCTGACGCCGGCGTACGACCCTTCGGTGGTGCGGCTCGCCACCCGGGAGTTCGTCTTCCTGCGCGGCACGCACCTCGTCCTCTTCGATCGGGTCGACGCGCCGGGCGCCCGCGCGCGGTGGCTTTTGCATGGCGCGAAACGCCCCGAGGTCGCGGGGACGGACTTCGCGGTGCGGGGTGAGGCGAGCGCGCTCGCCGGCCGCGTGCTCTTGCCCGCGGACGCGTCGCCGCGCGTCGTGGAGGAGTACCGCGTCGACGACGCCGGCTTCCCGCCGGACGGGAAAGGGGAGTTCCACGTGCCCGGCGAGGGGCGGGTCGAGGTGGAAACGGCCGCGCCCGCGGCGTTTCTCGTCGTGCTCGCCATCGGCGACGCGGCGAACGGCGCGGGTGCCGGGGGTGCGGCGGGGGCCGCGCTGGGGGCGGACGCGACGCTCGTCAGGGCGGAGGGTCAAGTCGGCGCGCGCGTCGGCGGGCGGACCGTGTGGTTCCGGACGAGCGGCGCACCCCGAGGCGTGCGGGTCGAGTGAGGCGTGGGGGCGGCGCCTCACCGCCGGACCATCTCCTCGGCAACCAAGAGGAGCTTCGTCGGGTCGTCGATGGGCGTGGAGCACGCGCCGCGTGCGCAGACGTACGCCACGGGTCGGTCCTTCGCCGCGTACGGCGTGTCGAGCCCCGGCAGCGGGCCTTCCCGGTCGTCTTGCCAGCGAACGCACGTGTAGCCCGACGGGAACCGGATCGCAGCCGCGAAAAGGGCCTTCGCCCGGTCGTCCCCCTTCGGCCCGACGACGGTGAGCTCGATGGGATCCCCGCCCAGCTCCCGATCCGCAAGCAGGATTCCCGCCACGCCATAGCCGCGCGACTCCCCGACCTCCGGGGCGGCGAGATAGCGCATCGCGTGCTCGGCGAGCGCGCGGCCGAGCGGCTCTCCGGCCAGGTGCGCGAGCCGGATCGCGAGCCGGGCGAGCGCGACGTTTTCCTCGACCTGCGGACGCGGCGCCCAAGGCTTTCCCTCGGCCCCCGGCGGCACGCGCGCGGCCACGAAGCCCGCGGTCGACTTGAAGTTCGCGTCCAGAAAGCCGAGCGCCTCCCTCGCGCGCGCGAGCCAGGGCCGATCCGCGGTCGCCTCGTACAGCTCGACGAAGGCGCGCGCCATCGCCAGCGTGTCGCCCAGGTAGGGACCGGCCGCGTCCTGCTCGTCGTGGCGGAAGCCGCCGCCTGCGAGCGCGCGATGCGCGAGGACCCACTTGGCCGCGCGCGTCGCGGCGGCGAGGGCCGGCGCGTCCCCGGTCGCCTTGCAAAAGGCGGCGAGTCCCGCGATCGCCCAGCCGTTCTCGCGGGCGTAGACGTGCGTGTCGACGCGGGGCAGGCCGAGCGCGCGCCGCCCCCGGTCCTCCAGCGCGAAGTACCCCGCCGCGTGCTCCCCTTGCACCACGTCCGCGTCCTGGCTCACGTAGAACGCGCCGTCGGGGCTCGTAAGAAAGTGATCGAGGTAGCCGGCGATCGTGCGGGCCGCGGCGAGATGCCGCGGGTCCCCCCAGCGAGAGTGGGCGAGCGAGAAGATCCGCAGGTTCTCCGCCTGCATCTGCATGATCTTCTCGAAGTGCGGGTTCGTCCAGACGCCGCCGTGGGAGTACTGGTAGACGCCTCCCCACACCGGATCGACGAGCGCGAGCTGGGCGTCCACGGTCGCGCGCGCCATGCGCTCCGCCTCAGCGTCCCCTTCGCGTCCCCGCTCGAGCCCGTACTCGACGCAGTCCCAGTCGAGGAATTTCTGGATGGTGCCCCAGCCCTGCTGCTCGCGATCGTACCCGTCCACGTACCGGCGGCGCAGCTCGGTCCGGAGCGCATCCGAGAGAAAGGGGGATTCCGCGGGCAGGACCGGGCGCTCGGTCGTGACGGAAGGACCCGGGGTGGGATCGTCGAGCACGGCCTGGAGGAGGGCGCGCATCTCCCGCGGCGGAAGGAAGCCGCGCCGCTTGACCAGCTCGGCGCCGTCGGGCCCGAAAATGATCGTGGCGGGCCAGCCGTACTCCTCGTAGCGGCGCGAGATGTCGGGCCGGGCGTCCTGGTCCACGCGGACGGCCACGTAGCGGGCGCGCAGCAGGGCGGCGACGCCGGGATCCGCGTACGTCTCGCGATCCATCACGTGGCACCAGTGGCACCACACGGCCCCGAGGTCGAGAAGGACCAATCGGTTTTCCCGCCGGGCCCGCGCGAAGGCCTCGTCCGACCAATCGATCCAGGCGATGGCCTCGACCTTCTCCGGCGCCGGCGGGCCCCCGCGCCGTTCGAGATCCGGAGTCTTGCAGGACGCGCATGCCCCCGCAAACAGACTCGCGGCCAGCATCAGGTAAACACCGTAGGCGGCGCGGTGATTCGGCATTTGAGATTGGAGAATTGAGAATTGAGAATTCGAGCCGGAGGGCTGAACCTCATGTCGTTCCATGGTCTTGCCGTGGCACGGGAGCGGGGCCGAGGTCCTCCACTCGATTCCAGAGCCTCAGCGTCTCTGTGTTTCGTCTACCTGTCCTCAGTTTGAGGCCCTTCCACTTTCGCGCTTGGACCCCTACCGGTGAACTAGACCACAAAGGCGCTTTTCGGCCGAGCCAAACTCGCCCCCCTCAGTGACGGTCCTTCGTGGTCTTCGTGCCTTGGTGGCTTGGTGGTTTCGTCGTCCGTTTGGGTTTCGGGCCTTCGCCCGAGTTGGGATTTGGGATTTCCCGCGCCGCCCTCACTCCACCCCCACGAAGAACCCTTCCGCGGTCCACTCCCGAAACCACCCCGGCAGCATGCCGAGAATCCACTCCGGATCCGCGTCGGGGGCCGAAGCCGCCGCCTCGAGGGCCTCACCCAGGGTCTTCCCCTCCGCAAGCGCCGAGAGGAGCGCGAAGCCTTCGCGGGCGAGGGGGAGCCTCCACACCAGGTAGTCCTTGCGATAGACCGCGGTCCAGGTCGGCCGCGCGCGCGGGGGTTGCGTTTCACGACCCTGGCGGACTGCGGTCATGAAGTCGTTCAGGGGGTAGTGGAGGGCGAACAGCCGGAGCGCCGGCGTCATGCGGAGCTGCGCCGCTGCCCAGCGGTCGGGGGGCAGGGCGAGGACGGCGTCCGCGGGGAGCGGGTCCGCGCGGGGGGCGTCGAACACCTCCTCCATCGCCCGCTCCACAAGCGCGAGTTCCGCGAGAAAGGCGCGGCGCGGGAGGCCGCGCGCCTCGTTGCGGAGGAAGGCGGGGAAGCCGGCGCCGAGGAGGGACAGGGTGTAGCTCGCGGACGGATGGGCGGAGACGTAATCGGTGACGAAGCGGGTGAAGGGCTCGGCGCCGAGGACATGGCGGACGGTCGGGAACTCCCCCGCCAGGACCTCGATGAAGCGGAGGAAGTACATGTCCGCGTAGACGGCGAGCCGGTCGGCGGCTGAGAGGGAACGGGAGGGGAGGACGACGCGTTCGAGCGCGTCCGGGTCGCCCGGCCCCAGCCTGCGCGCCCCGGCGGAGGCGAGTCCGCCCTGTACGCCGCCCGGGCTGGAGACGACCTCCATCATCCAGCGTTCGAGGCGGGCCAGCGAGGCCGGGGGCGCGGCGCCGGGCGTGGACGAGCGGGGGGACGAAACCGGGGACGCTAGCGTTCGCTCGGCCGTGCGAGCGGTTGCCGTGCGCCCGCGCTGGGCCTCAGGTGCACGCCCGAGGACCCCGTCGCGGCCGCGGGCCGCACGTGCGGCCACGCGCCCGCCCCTTCGTTCGCCGGTTCGGGCCGGGCCTGCCCTACGCATGGGCCACCTCCACGGCCTTGCGGAAGCGTCGAGCCTTCAGGACCTCGGCGTGGAGCACGGGGAACTCGGGGATGTCGTCGTCCCATTCGACGAGCGTCGCCCGTCCGCCGGTCCGCCGGTGCACCTCGGCGTACAGGGCCCAGACGTCCGGGATCACGTGATCGTTGTGGGTGTCGATGCAGTGGGTCCCTTTGTCGGTGTGGCCGGCGAGATGGATCTGCACGACGCGGCGATACGGGATGCCGTCGAGGTAGGCCCAGGGGTCGAGGTCGTGGTTGCGGCAGGTCACGTAGACGTTGTTCACGTCGAGCAGGAGGCCGCAGTCCGCCTCCTCGGCCATGCGTCCGATGAACTCCTCCTCGGGCATCGTGGACGCGGCGAAGGTAATGTACGTGGAGGGATTCTCGAGGACGAGAGGCCGCTCGAGGAAGTCCTGCACGGCGCGGATTCTCTCCACGAGGTACGCGAGGGTCTCCTCGTTGTACGGAATCGGATAGAGGTCGTGGCCGTTCTTGTGGGACACGCCGGTCCAGCAGACGTGATCGCCGAGCCAGGGGGCGCGCACCCGCTCGCCGAGCGCCTTCAGCTTTCGGAGGTAGTCGAAATCGAGCGGGTCGGTGCTGCCGAGGGAGAGGGAGACGCCGTGCATGACGATGGGATAGCGGGCCGCGATCTGGTCGAGGTAATGAAGCGGGCGGCCCTGGGTGTCCATGAAATTTTCGGAGATGATCTCGAACCAGTCGACGTCCGGCCGCTGGTCGAGGATGTACTGGAAGTGGACCGGCCGGAGGCCGAGGCCGAGGCCGAGGTCGGGGAGGGCGAAGCGATTGGGAACGGGCATGAAGGCGCATCCGAGACGGCCCGGCAGGGCGACGCCGCCGCCCTGCCGGGCACGAAGTGGAAGCTCGGGGGAACTAGCCCTTGTGCGGGACGGCGCAACCGCCCTTGCCCTTGCAGGAGTTCCTGCCCGCGCAGCCGGCGTCACCGGACTTGCAGCCGCCCTGGCCCTTGCAGGCGTTGGCGCCCTTGCAGGAGTGCTTGTCCGCGGTAGCGCAGCCGCCCTTGCCCTTGCAGGAATTCTTGCCGGCGCAGCCGCCGTCGCCGGTCTTGCACCCGCCCTGGCCCTTGCAGGCGTTCGTGCCCTTGCAGGCATGCTTCTCCGCCATCGTCCGACACCCGCCCTTGCCCTTGCAGGAGTTCTTGCCGGCGCAGCCGCCGTCGCCGGTCTTGCAGCCGCCCGCGCCTTTGCAGGCGTTCGTGCCCTTGCAGGCATGCTTCTCCGCGGCGGTCGTGCCGCTCGCGGCGTGGCCGCCGGACGAACCGCAGCCCGCCACCGCGCCGACCACGATGCCGCCCGCGGCCGCCAGGATCATTTTGTTGAAGTCCCGTCGCTTGAGCTCCATACGACACCCCTTCTGCAAGGTCCCCGATCGAGAGTCGCGCCGCTCGCACGAGCGGTCCGCGTCCCCACGCTGGTCAAGATTTCATCGTAGCACAACCCGGGAGGTTCAACAACTTTCTCGCAGCCCGGCTTCGGCCTCGGGGTGTGGCCGCCCTTCGCGTGGCGTGGGACGTCGGCCCTGCTACGCCGGACGCGCCTTTCCCGGCCCGCGGCGACCTCGGGGCCTGTGGACGTAGTCCAGGCGCGATGCCTGGGGCCGCCGGCCCCCCTCCTTCGCCCTCTCGCTGCGGGCTATGGAGCGCAGGCCGGCCCGCGCGAACGGCCACAGGGGCAGCGACCCGCCGTGACAGCATCGACGACTGTGGCCGAAGATCGTCAACGGGCCGCTAGGTCGCTGCCGGAACTCCTCCCAGGATGAGGAGCCCGAAGACACCGACCGACGCGAGGGGGAACAGGATGCGCGAGGCCAACTCGAGGCGATTGGCCAGGGCCGGATTGTCGTTCTTGTCCAGGACGTAGGTGACGACGGTCTCGGCCAACGTGATGAAGAGCAGGATGTACGAGGCGATGAAGAACTTGTCGGAGATGACCAGGTAGCCGATCTGGGGCATGTCCTGCGATACGGCGACGTTGTAGGCCATGCAGGAGAGCAGCGACGTGATGGCGATCGCGCTGGACGTCCCCACCTCTTCCGCGGGGAGCCAGAAGACCAGGTACGCCATGCCGATGATGATGATCAGCGGGACCACGATCTTCAGGATGTAGGACAGGTAGTCGCGCTGGAAGTGGAGTGCGATTTCGATGCGCGCATACTCCGAGGAGGCCTGCGGCCGCGTCGGGTCTCCGAAATCCGTCGAGTAAACGCTCGTGCTGAGGAGGCGCTCCACGTTCGTCAGGTGGTATTCCGGAATGTGCAGGCCCTCCTTCACCCCCCAGAAATTGGGAGGGGCCTTGCTTCGCTCGTAGCTCGTCCGGTCGTCCGCGAGGATGAGACTGTCGACCTCCAGGTTGGAGTTTTCCAGGATGATCGACATCCGCTGCGAGTCGAACGGATACTTGTGGAGGTCCGCTTCGAAGAAAAACGTGCCCGTCACGCGCCAGCACACGTAGGTCTCGTCCCCGATCTTCTTCCGGTCGGCCTCCTCCTTCGAGTCGAACTTCCCGTTCATCACCTCCAACTTCTCTTCGATCTCCTTCGCGGCGGCCTCGTCGGTCTGGTTGAAACGCATCCACATGTAGAGGTCGGCGAAGAAGCTCTGCGATTTCAAGTCCACGTTCCGGATGTCGACGATGTGGAAGCCGAGGTAGGCGACGGTGCGCTGTTTCGGAGGAGCCGCTTCGGGCTCGTCCGCGGCGCGTGCGAAGCCGCAAACCAGGAGGAGGAGTGGCAGCGTCAGGGAACCCAAACGGAGCGGCCTGAACATGGGGCGTCCTCTCGAAAAAAAAATTGCTATACAGGTGAAGCGTCGGTATTGTAGCGGGTCCGCCACCGTGGTGGCAAGCGTCTGTTGCCGCCTGCGGGCTCGCTCGGGCTTCGCTTTCCGGCCGAAGCCTCCGCGGTCCACGCCCTTGCCCTCCGAGGATCCGCCGGAAGGCGGGACTCCGATCGGCACCTCCGCGCTTCGTGGACCGGGGCTCCTCGGGGCCGACGTGCGCTACGAGGCGGGTCGTCCCCGCTCCCCGGGTTCGGGGGCCATGGGGGGTGCCCGCCGGCACACCATGAACGTGCGGAACGTGCCGTAGTCCTTCGCCCAGGAGTTCTGGCCGACGTATTCGCACGAGAACTCCCGGACACGGGCGGCGGCGGCCAGCGCGGCGAATTCCTCGCTCGCGTACACGCTCCCCGGAGGCGTGATCGGTTCGATGCGCGCGGCGCGGCTGACGTGCGTGCCCATGTACGTGCGCCGGCGCGTGACCGGGTCGCTCATGCAGTAGACCGGCCCCGCGTGCAGCCCGATCCGGATGCTGAGGTTCTCGGGCAGGCCGACGTCCTGCCAGCGCATGGACGCGAAGCGATCGCAGAGTTCGAGCGCGAAGAGGCCCGCGTCCAGGACCCCTTCGAAAACCATGTAGAGGCCGTCCCCCCAGGTGTTTTCCACGAGCGGCGCGTGGGCCGTGTCGAGGACCATCCGCGAGACCATCCCGAGGACGTCGCGGACGAAGGCGGGGATCTTCTCCTCGGGCAGTTTGCTGAAGCCCTTCACGTCCGCGAAGAGGATCGCCTTGATTTCCGTGTCCACGGCCGGATGCGGGGCGCGCGTGCGCACGTGGGGAGCGACGGCCCCGCTCGCCGCCCGACGCGCCAGGGCGGGGAGGCGCCGGCGCAGGAGGGCGCTCGAGTCGATCACGTCCACGGAGCAGCCCGCGTCGCGCCAGCGGTGGACCACGTCCGCCGTGCCGCCCGGGCCGTCGCCGGCGCCGCCGTTCCAGAAGGCCAGGGGGACCAGCGGCGCGTCGAGCTGCGCCGCCCGGATCGCCGCGAGTCCGTGGAGGAGGAGATTCACGAAATCGTAGGTCACCGTCCCGAGCGGAAGCTGCTGTCGCGAGGCGACGAAGGTGCGGGCCGCGTCCTTGAGGACCTTGTCGAACCGCGCCCCCCAACGCGCCGTTGCGACCAGGTCGACGCTGTCTTTGCGGAACTGTTCGGCTGCGTAGGGGAGGACCACGTGGACCTCCGCCTTTCGCTCCAGCATCGCTTCGAGGAAGAGGAGGTCCGACCCGCACGCGCCCGAGGCGAAGCCGATGCCCGCGTCATGCGCTTTGAGGCGGCTCTTGAGGGCGGCGCGCGCCGGGCCCTCGAGCTCGGGCGGGAACCGGGGCCGCTTCCGGTGGGGCTGGTCGATCATGTGGCCCGCGAAGACGACCACCTTGGGCAATGGAAAGCAGCGGAGGACGCGCCCGGGCTCCTCGCCGAGGTGCGTGAGGATGAGGCGCGCGTTGCGACGGGCGGAGGCGAATTCACCGAGGTTGCCGGGGGCGGACGCCACCGCCTTCGCGTACCACTGGCGGGCCTCGGGGAGCTGCCCGAGCAGGAGGGCGACCTCGCCGAGCGTCGCCAAGGGCCAGTAGGCGTCCTGTGCGCGCTCGCCGACGCGGGCCAGCTCGCGGACGCACAGGTCCCGGACCTGGCGCGCGAGCGCGTGCGAGCCGTGCCGCTCGCCCAGGAGCAGCCGCACGGTGGCCGCGTTGATGCCGGTCCAGAAGGCCCCGCCGTCGTCGTGGCGGGCGAGCGCGATGCGGTAGGCTTCCTCGTAAATTTTTCGCGCCGCCCGCAAATGTTCTTCGCGGGCCGCGGGGGTCTCCGCCTGTTCGGCGAGGGTCTTCTCCGTCCCCGCGAGGATGCCCAGCGTCTCCACGTCCTCGAGGTCGCCGTGGGTGTGCAGGCGCTGCAGGATTTCGCCGGCGCGGCGGGGCATGCGCAACCGTGCGAGGGAGAGGCCCTGCAGGCGCAGCAATTCGCGGTCGTTCCCGCGTTCATGGGCCCCGCGGTCGAGCACGTCGTAGGCCATTAACGGGTCCCCGGCCTTCAGCAGAAAAGCGCCGAGCCTGACGTAGAGGTCGCGCGACACTTCGCCGCCCGCGGCTGCGATCTCCTTCCAGAGCCCGAGTACCGCGGGCAGGTTCGGCTTGCGGTCGGGCGCACGCAGCAGGCCCTCGAGCCGCGCGGTGACTTCCTCGTCGGCCGATCGGACCCGCGGGGCGGAGGCGTCCGCGCGCGCGGCCGAACGGCCCGGGAGCTCGAGGCGATAGCCGAGGGCGAGGATCGCCTTCAGCGTTTCCATCGCGGTGGTGCGATCGTAGGCCCGTTCGCTCTCCGGCAGCTCCTCGTAGGGCACGAGGTCGGGGCGGCGCCTGCGCGTCCGATCGTGCCGGCGGCCGAACCGCCAGCCTTCCTTCATGCGACCCAGCGCCCACAGGTCGTGAACGTTGCGCGCGAGCCGCTCCGTCAACTCGCGCAGGTCGGGCGGGACGTCGATGCGCGAGGTGGGGATCGGTCGGGGTTCGTAGGGCATGGGCTTCGCCTCCGCCTAGTTCCGCGTAGTTCCTCCGGGGTTGAACACCACGGAAACCACAGATTTCCCAGGGCAGCCCATGGCCGCAACGAAAGGGACGAGCCACCGAAGACGCCGAAAACACCGAACGACGAACCGCGAATTCCGCAAATTTCGCGAATTCTCGGTAGCACGCTCGCGAAAGCGGCGCAGTTCGCGGTCCGTTCTTCGCCGATCGTCGGCGGGTCCGAGGCCGGGGGAAACGTCGGAAACGCCGAGACCGCTCCCTCACGGTCGCGGTTCCGTTCGGCCGCGGTCCCGCCCCACCGTGCGATCTGGGGTCCCGTCGTCGCATGCCTCCGGGCTCGCCGCGCGCCGGCCGCCTACTCGGGCTTGGGGAACTCCATCACCCATCCTTCCTGCGGTTTCGCCCTCTCCACCTCGATGGAGCACGCAGTGCCACCCGCTTCCACCACGCGGAAGTCCTCGAACCGGTACGGAATGCCGATCCACTGTCCTTTGCCGGCGGCGTCGTAAACGGGCGTCTGGAAGGCGAAGTGGAGGTGCGGTTGGCCCGCGGCCCCGGAATTCCCGATGTGGGCGAGGAGCTGCCCCTTCTTCACGGCGTCGCCGGGCTTCACCGTCGCGCTTCCCTTCCGGAGGTGCGCATACATGGAGTACTCCGTGTCCGTGTGCCGGAGCTCGAGGTAGTTCCCCTCGCCGAACTTGCCGAGGACGCCCGCGGGCTGGTCCGGGAAATGGTCGTCCATCTGGCTCACCGTGCCGTCCGCGACGGCGTAAATCGGCTCGTTCCAGCCGTAGAAGTCCTCGACCCGCGTCCCCCGGCCCGCGCAGATGCGTCCGTCGGGTCCATGGCGCATGTAGTCCATCGCGAAAATGGCGAAGACCTTGAGCTGGTGGTGCTCGGTGGAGTCGACGACGGCCTTCCAGCGGCCCGCGAGCGGAGGGCGGCAGGCGGTTGTTGCGAGCCGGCGCGTCGCCAGCGGCTTGAGCAGACGGATCACGGGGCGGTCCCACGCGTCACGGATGGCAAGGCCGGCGAGGAGCTTCCACGCTTCGTCCTCGAGGGCGTATTCGCGGCACCACGTCGCCAGCTCGAGGACGCGGTCGCGCTTCGACGTCTCGAGCGCCGCGCCCTTCTCCGGGTAGACCGCGGACGCGGCGCGCCAGCCGTCGGCGACGCGGACCCAGCCAAGGGCCTTTCGGGCGGCTTCGTGGTTCGGCTCGAGCTGGAGCGCGCGCTCGAACCGGCTCCGCGCCTCTGCTTCCAGGCCGTTCTCGCGGCACCAGCGGCCGAGCGCGGCGTGCCCGGCCGCGGTGTCTGCGGAACGGCGGGAGCGTTCCTCGAGGGCGGGTCGCAGGCGGGCGGGGTCGCCGTCGCTTTCGGCGAGGCGGGTGACGGCGCGCCAGGGCAGGGTCTTGCCGTCAAGGACGATGCCGTCCTTGGCGTACGAGACCGGCCCCTCCACGCGTCCGTCCTTGGGCTCGGCGGCGGTTGCGGCGCCGAGCGTGAGGCTCAGGAGCGCCGCGGCGACGAACCGCCTTCGGCCGTGCGTGCGGGACAACCGGCCCATGAGGGGGCTCCTTCAGGCCGCGGCCGCGTTCACGCCTTCTTGACGTACTCGCCCCGCCGGAGCTTCCGGTAGAGTTCGAGGCCCTCGACGAGGATCCGGTGGGCCTCCGAGGGGCCCATGAAGTCCTCGACGACGACTTCCTTGTGCTCGAGGACCTTGTAGTCGAGGAAGAAGCGGCGGATTTCCCGAAGCGTATGGGCCGGGAGCTGGGAGTGGTCCGTGTAGTCGGAGTAGGCGGGGTCGCGCGTGCTGACGGCGAGGATTTTGTCGTCGATCCCCTTGTCGTCGCGCATGCGCATCACGCCGATCGCGCGCCCCTCGACGATCGTGAGCGGCGCGACCGGCTCCTGGCCGAGGACCAGCGCGTCGAGCGGGTCGCCGTCGTCGCAGAAGGACCTCGGGATGAAGCCGTAATTCGCCGGGTAGTACATCGCGCTGTAGAGCACGCGGTCGAGCCGCAGGAAGCCGGTCTCCTTGTCCAGCTCGTATTTGTTTTTGCTCCCCTTGGGCACCTCGATGACCACGGGGAAGGCCTTCTCCAGGACTTGGTCGTCGACGTAGATATCGTGCCAGGCGTGCATGGGACGCTCCGCAGAAAAGCATCACACGGGGATTTCCGCCGGGATCGCAGGAGGCCTCGACTTCGTGCCGTTCGGTGTCTTCGGTGGCTAATCCTTCGTTTTTGGGTTTCGGGCGCGAGCCTGACCTGGGAGTTGGGCTTTCTTGTCAACACCGCGTCGCGTCCGGGTCGGCGGCGCGAAGGGCGTCGATCTCGACGAGAACCTCGGCCGGCGTCTGGTGGCGGCGCGCGACGTCACGGCTGAGGAGCTTCGCGACGAGGCGCGCGACGCCTTCGGAGACCCCGGGGCGATGGTCCCGGACCGACGGGGCGTCCTTGTGGACGATGCTTTTGATCAACTCCTGCGTGGAATCGGACTCGTGGGGGCGATGGCGCGTGAGGAGGAAATAGAGCGTGGCGCCCAGCGAATAGAGGTCGGCGCGGTGATCGACGAAGCGGGCGTCGAGCACCTGTTCGGGGGCGACGTAGGCGATGGTGCCGAGGGAAACGCGGTCCCCGGTGATGCCGCTGAAGCCGGCGTTGCGGATGTCTTTCGCGAGGCCGAGGTCGACGACCTTCGCGGCGCCGCGGCGGTCGATGAGGACGTTTTCGGGCTTGAGGTCCCGGTGGACGACGTGGTGCTCGTAGGCGTGCTGGAGCGCGGACGCGATCTGCCGCGTGATCTCGAGCGCCTGCGGTACGGGGAGGGCCCCGTCGTCCGCGATGATGTCGAAGAGGAGGCGGCCGTCCACGTACTCGAGCGCGATGAAGTAGGTGCCTTCGACCTCGCCGACATCATAGACGTGCACGATGTGGGGGTGGTCGAGGCGGCCCGCGGTCTGGGCTTCGCGGACGAAGCGCTGGACCATGTTCCGGTCGCGTGCGGAATCGAGCCGGAGGATCTTGAGGGCCTCGATGCGGCGGAGGACCTGGTGGACGGCGCGATAGACGACGCCGTTGCCGCCCTCGCCGAGCTTTTCGTAGACCTTGTAGTGGCCGAAGGCGAACCCGGCGCCGCGGCTCGCGAGCGGGTCGGTGGCGTCAGCGGACGAGGAGGGGGCGGGCCCGGGTCGGACGACGGGGCGAGGGAAGAGGCCGTGCGGGATGAAGAGGAGCGCGCCGCAGCCGGGGCACATCGCGTGGGAGGGATCGCGGACGTCGAGGACGTTCAGCCGACCCTGGCACGAGGGGCAGGAGGCGACGCGGCGACGGAGCGCGACCTGGATCGCCTCCACGGCCTCGGCGTCGAGGTAGCCGCACTCGAAGGCGATCATGTCGAACGAGATGTCGGACCGTCCGCGGGCCTCCTGTTCGGCTTCCCGTTCGAGCACCTCGGCGACCTTCTCGTAGGTGAGGTGCCCGCGGGCGAGGGCCGCGTCGGCGAAGCGTTTGTCACCGGCGCTGGGCATGGGCTCGCAGGCGTTGCAGGGGTTGAGGGAGCTGGATGGCGGACCGCCGCCGGGGGTCGGGACGGCCATCGGCGGCCGGGAGCCTGAGTACCGCCCCACGGAAATGGGTGACCCATTTGCTCGGCGATTTTGGCCGCCCGCTTTGTTGCGCTCGCTCGCCGTAGTTCTCCGTTACTACGCCTCGCTCGCGCGCCTCGCGGGCGGCCAAACTTACCTTCGCCTAGGGGCCACCGACTTCCGTGGAGCGGTACTTAGGGCCGGACCCATCCTAGCTTCGGCCGGGCCGAATGCAAAGCAATTCCCACCCCGCGTTTCGCGAAGCGCGAGGCCGCTCCGGCGGGCCGGCGAGGCGTCACGACGGAAAAGCACTCCAGGAGCCGTGGAGAACCGCCGATAATCCTAGCGGAGGAAAGCTGCCATGTCCGGGCGGGGCCGTGTGAGTGGTCCGTCCCGGGGACGATTCCGTGAACGAACGCTGGAGGAGGTAAACCATGCTTCGCAGGGTCACAGCGGCGAGCGCGCTCCTGGTGGTGGTGTTGGCTTGGGGCTCGGTGGCGTCCGCCCAGGGCCGCGAGGGGACTCCGCAGTTCCGGCTCCATACGCTGAACGATCGCGGCGACGAAAGCTACAAGGCAGGAAAATTTGCCGAGGCGATCGCGGCCTACCAGGAGGCCCTGGCGATCGATCCCTTCGCGTACGCGCTGCACGAGAACATCGGCGACGCGGAGAAGGCGATGAAGGAGTTCGGCTCGGCCCTGGACGCCTACGGCAAGGCCGTGGAGCTGCTGGAAGCGAAGGCGAGCGCGGGGAACGCGAGCATCCGCGAGAGGATCTATCAGAAGGCGATGCGCATCCTGGACGCCGACAAGGACCTCGCGTCGATCCTGACGCCGGGCAAGCTGATGGAGTACTTCGACAAGCGGGCCCTCGGCGCGAAGGAGAAGGCACCGGAGCCGGCCATGGCCGCCGCGACGGACACGGCCGGCAAAGCCGCGACCGGGGCGATGGCGACGATGCCCGCCCCGAAGGCGCTCGCCCCCGCGCGGCACATGGCGGCCCTGCCGAAGCTGCCGGGACCGCCTCCGCTGGAGAAGAAGCCGGCGCGGCGCGAGGCCGCGAAGGCGCTGGACCCCGAAACGATGGGCATGTTGAAGCTGGCGGGGGAAGAGAAGGCGGCGAGCGCGTGGCGGCTCTTTGGGCTGGCCGACCAGAAGCTCCTGGACAAGGACTTCGCGGGCGCGGAGGAGATCTACCGTGGGCTGACCGAGAAGTTCCAGGACGAGCCGATGTTCTGGGAGCGGCTGGGTGATGCGCGGCGGCTCGGCGGTGACTTCGCGGGCGCCTCGACCGCGTACGAGCGCGCGACCTGGTTCTCCGACATCGCCTCCACGCGTGCGAAAGCGAAGCGGATCGGGGTGGGGAAGGAATAAGGAATGGCCAGGCAGGGCGGGCCGTCCCGGGCGGAGGGACGGCCCGCCCTGTTGTTTTGATCCAGGCTGCGAACGAAGGCGCCGGCCGGCCACGTAGCGGCGGCGAGCGCCGCCGTCCGCCCTGTGGTTTTGATCCAGGCTGTGAACGAAGGGAGGCGCCATGCCCGACTCTTCACCGTATTCGCTGCACATGGAGGCGCGCTACGCGCCGCTCGAGCGCATCGACGTTCAGGCGCTGATCGATGCCTGCACCGAGCGCTGGTACAACCAGACCCTTTGCCGCGTGAACGATTGCGTCGTCCGGCTCGGCATCTTGCACGGCGAATTCCACTGGCACAAGCACGACGCGGAGGACGAACTGTTTTACGTCGTGGAGGGGCGGCTCCTCGTCGACCTGGAGGGACGCACGCTCGAGCTGGCGCCGCGTCAAGGAGTCACCGTTCCGCGGGGGGTCCTGCACCGCACGCGCGCCCCGGAGCGAACGGTGGTGCTGATGCTCGAGGGGGCAGGCGTCGTTCCGACCGGCGACGGGGAGAAGGGGCGTTCCTGAGGCGGAGCGCGGACCGTGATGCTCCACGGGCAGATCGTGGAATCGGGCATGGTTCAAACGTGCGTTACAGCCTGCCGTCGGCCGCCTGCCGTAGGGGCGCACCTTGTGGGCGCCCACGACCCGCTGCAAGTTGTTGGAGTGCGCGGTGTCGCCAACAGGGCGGGCACAAGGCCCGCCCCTACGTCCGGACACGAAAGCGTGTTACCCACACGCTGCCAGCTTTGAACCATGCCTGGAATCGGCACCGTTCCGCTGTTTCTCTCCCTCGCCCCTGTTGAACTTGAAGCCTGCGGTACGACAGCGTTAAGCGGGAGCCGCCGCTTACGCGGCGTGGCGAGCCTCGACCCCCAGTGTTGTTGCCGGGGTCCGGCTTGGTCCCGGCGGGCGTGCAGGCCGAGTTCCTACGCGAGCCCACGCAGGTAGAGCACGCGCACACCCAGCCGCTTGCCTTCATCCTGCGCCCCGGGGCTGATCAGGAGGCCGCAGATGGCGGGAAGGAGCGTCGACTCCGCCAGCTCGGGAATGTGGTCGAGCTTTTCCCGGAACGAGCCGACGTCGGACGTCGTGACGCGCGATTTGAATTCCGCCACCAACAAGGCGCGCCGCTTCCCCTTCCGTGCCTCCGCGACGAGGTCAAGCTCGAAGCGCTTTCCATCCACGCGGTATTCGCGCGCGGCAGGCCATTCAACGGTCCACCCTTCCTTGGCCTTCAGGTAACGTGGCAGGCGATCGGCGGCGAGCTCCTCCAGCGTGAAGCCGAACCGCTCGGACACCACACCGAGCTGCTGCCGCTGCTCCTTCACCTGCCCGGTCAGTTCCTGGACCGCCTGCGTGAGCTGGTCCATGCGCTGAGTCAGTTGGTCCATGCGCTGGGTGAGTTGGTCCACGCGCTGGGTGAGTTGGTCCACGCGCTGGGTGAGGACCTTCTGCGCCTCCGCCAGCTCTTGTACGACCGCGCGTAGTGCCTCGAAATCCTGGCGGGTGACCCGGATCTCGCGCACCCGATCGTCGACGATGGCGACGATCGCTTCGTAGGTTTCCTTGGTGAAATCCATGGCTGCCTTCCGCGCCTTGTGGGTTCGGTGTCGGCTGGTGCGGAACCTTGCCGGTCGTTCGCCGCAGGGGGTGACCGCAGGTCCCTCTCTCCCAAACCGGGGGCGAGGAGGGATGGTTCGGCCCGGGGAGGGTCGCTCCGGAGGCGAACCCATCGACGGAGAACAATATACTCCGATTTCGCACGTGGATCAACACCCGTTGGCTGTGGGTGCCGCGGAGTGCGCGCGGAGCCGGTCCGGGAGTGGGGGCTTCCGACGTGGGAAACGACGACCCGGGGGATGCGCCCCGGCCTGCGCGCCGGGACGCACCCCCAGGTCATGAGGAGGACAGGCTTCTTCAGCCGCCCGCCGCCTGCTCGCCCTCCGATTTTCGCTCGCCGCCCCCGCCCCGCTCGATCTTCGCCGGATGCGAAGTGCCGCTCGCCACGTGTTGGTTGGCTCTTCACGCCTGCGGCGTCACGCCTCCAGCGTCCCGCCGCCTACGAGCACTCGCTGTACCCGCACTCGTAGCACGTCGGCCCGTGGCAGCCATTCCGGTACGCGATGTTCGGCGAATAGCACTTCGGGCAGTGCCGCGACCGCTGCCGGTCGTCCCGCCCGTCCTCGCCGAGCGCCGCGCCGGCCGCCGCGCCCGCATTCGCCGCCGAGCCTCCCGCGCCGCCGCCGCCGCCCGCCGCTTCGCAGCCCGGGCCGCCGGCCAGCTTGCCGTGCGTCTTTAGGAACTTCGTCAGCGCGGTCGAGACCGCGTGCGGGATCGATTCCACGCGCGTCGGCCCGAACCCGTACGGCCGGTCGCTCTTCACCGCGTTCAGGTGCTTGCGCACCTCCGCCACGTCGCCGCCCAGCTCCAGGTACTTCGAGATCATGATTCCCAGCACGCTCGTCAGCCCCGCGATCTCCGTCCCGATCGGCGTCGTGTTCGTGAAGATCCGGATCGGCTCGCCGCCGTCGTGGTCGATGTGGATGTGCACCGGGCCGTAGCCGGTCTCGAACTTGTAATAGATGCTCGTGACGCCCTCGGTCAGGTCGCGCTGCCGGTTCACGGACTTGATGTTCAGCACCTGCGCGCTCTTGCACCCGTCCCGGTAGACCGTGATCCCCTTGCAGCCCAGCTCGAAAGCGAGGTTGTAGATCCGCTTGATCTCCTCCACCGTCGCGTCGTTCGGCAGATTGATCGTCTTCGAGACGCCGTTGTCCGTGTGCTTCTGGAAGGCCGCCTGGTGCCGCACGTGGAACTCGACGTCCACGTCGTGCGCGGTGGCGAAGACGCGCTGAATCTCCTCCGGGATTTCCTTCATGCCGCGCGCGCTCGTGTGGTTGTGCTCGACCTTGCGCCAGAGGTCCTCCGGCGTCATGCCGAAGTACTGGTGCTCCTCCGCGATCTTCCGGAAGAGCGGGTTGACCTCGTGGAAGGTGTCCTTCTCCTCCGGCTTCAGCCCCTTCTTGATCGCATCCAGCGCTTTTGCGTTGTAGCGGGTGTAGGACACGGCGAAGAACGGTTCGATGCCGCCGCCCTGCAGCCCGGCCGCAATGGCGATGGTGCCGGTCGGGGCGATGGTCGTCCGCGCGCAGTGGCGCGGGCGACCCTTCGCGCCCGGCCGGTGGTGGGGCCCGTTGGGGTCGTAGATCGAGTCCTTCCAGTTCGGGAAGGGCCCGCGCTCGCGCGCCAGCTCCTCGCTCGCCTCGAGCGCGCGCTCATTGATGAAGTGCATGATCTCCTCGGCCTTGAGGATCGCGGCCTCGGAATCGTAGGGCAGATTGAGGAGTGAAAGCATCTCGGCCCAGCCCATCACGCCGAGCCCGATCCGGCGGTTTCCCTTCGCGATCCGCTCGATCTCCGGGATCGGGTAGTTGTTCACGTCGATCACGTCGTCGAGGAAGCGGACGGCGAGCCGCGTGACCTCGCCGAGCCCCTTCCAGTCGACTTCGCCGTTCTTCGCGAAGCGCGAGAGGTTGAGAGAACCGAGGTTGCAGGGCTCGTAGGGCAAAAGCGGCTGCTCGCCACACGGATTTGTCGCTTCGATCTGCCCGAGGGCGGGGGTCGGGTTCGAGAGCGAGGCGTTGATGCGGTCGAGGAAGACCACGCCCGGGTCGCCGGTGCGCCAGGCGAACTCGGTGATTTTGTCGAAGACCTCGCGCGCGCGGACGCGGCGGACGGCCTCCTGGGTGCGCGGGTTGATGAGGTCGTACTCGCCGTCCTCCTTGACGAGCTGCATGAAGCGCGCGTCGGCGGCGACGGAGATGTTGAAGTTGTCGAGACGGCCTTCCTGGGCCTTGGCGGTGATGAAGTCGAGGATGTCCGGGTGCCAGTAGGGGAGGATGCCCATGTTGGCGCCGCGGCGCGTGCCGCCCTGCTTGATCTCCTCGGTGGTGTGGTTGATGATGAGGAACGGAGAGATCGCGCCGGAGGCGACGCCCTTGGTGCTCTTCACGGAGTCGCCGTGGGGGCGGACGCGGCAGCCGGAGAAGCCGGTACCGCCGCCGCTCTTATGGATCAGCATGGTGTGCTTGACGACGTCCCCCCAGGCGTCGATGGAGTCTTCGATGGGCAGCACGTAGCAGGCGGAGAGCTGTTGCAGCTCGCGGCCGGCGTTCATGAGCGTGGGGGAGTTGGGGAGGAAGTCGAACTTGGAAAGCATGGCGTAGTATTTCCAGGTCCACTCGTCGACGACCTCGCGTGCGCGGCCGTGCTCCTCGGCGAGGCGGTAGAGGTTGGAGAGGAGCTGGCGATGATTCTTGTCCTGGAGGTCGGTATCGGTGAAGCCTTCATGGAAGAGGACGACCTCGGTCGTCTCGCCGGCGCCGAGGTCGGCGAGGTGGCGGTTGTAGCGGACGTTGCGGTAGATCTCTTCGCGGGAGACGCCGGCATCGTAGAGAATCTCGGCGAGGGCGATGTTGCGGGCGACGCCGTAGAGCCATTCTTCAGCGCCGACGGTATCGCGGAGGTACTTGTCGCGGATGACTTTTTTTTGATTCTCGGTCAGCGGGATCTTGCCGAGGCGTTGCTTGTCTCCGGCGGGGATGCGTTCGCGGCGCAGGGTATCAGTGCCCATGGCTTTCTCGAGAACAGGGGGTCGATTGGGCGCGGCGGATCGGATCGTCACAAAACCCTCCAGGAAGGCATCAGGGTCCGATAACGTTCTGCCTCCAGCGGACACCCCCCGGAGGCGGCAGATTTCGGTTGGATTCGAATGTGTGGAAATGGGAAAGAGCAAAGGCCCCAGCCCTGGGAGCCTTCAGGGGGATCACCCCCGACGGGTAGGGCCGCGACCCGGCACGCTACCGTCCGGCCTCGATCTCCTCGTGAATCAGGCTCCCTCACGCCCTTCGGTCAGTCGGCACCGGCCCGCTCGCCCTTTCTGCCCAACCCCACCCTACAACAGATAGTGGAGAACGCTTCGGAGTCTACCATCAGGGGGTTTCGTTGTCAATCCCTCCAGGACATCGGCCCGGACCCCCCGAATTATCGGCACTCGCGGGAGTTCATGAGAATTCGTCCCCGCCAGCACCTGCTTGTCAGGCTTGAATTCCCTGGCTCCGCGCCGAAAACGACTTTCTTGAAAAATTTTTCGTACGGGCCGAGCATGTCGGAAGTGAAGCACCGGAAGGCTGCGCGGGCGTGGGAGCGGCCCGGCCGAAGCGCGCATTCGGAAAAAAGTGGCCGGCGTTCGCCGTCCTTCCGGCAACTCACCGGTTCGCGCCGGGCGGATCGCGAGGCTCGCCCGCGGCGGGAGTCGGCTTCGTGGGAATGACTTCGGCGTCGAGAATGACCGACGGGGACTTCCGACCCGCCCGGGGACCCGCCCCCTCGAAAGCGCCCTCCGAACTCACGACGACCAGGTGCATCCGCGCGGCCACCCACTTCTTCAAGAGTCGGCGAATGCCGCGGCGCACGGGCGGGAGCAGCAAGGCGAGCCCCAGCGCGTCCGTGAGGACACCGGGCGTGATCAGCAGAACGGCGCCGACAAGCACCAGGAGGCCGTCGAGCAGCGCGTCCGTCGGCATGCGCCCGGCGGCCATCTCGAGCCGTACTGTTTGGACGGCACGCACGCCCTGCCGGCGTGCGAGCCAGGCGCCGAGCATGCCGGCTCCGGCCACGAATGCGACCGTCGGAAGCACGCCAACCCGCCCCCCCAGCTCGAGGAGGAGCGCGAGCTCGAGCATGGGGACCAGGGTGAAAAGCAGGAACAACCAGAGAAGCATGGCCGGAATAGCCGAAGGCAAGTTCGGCCGCCCGCGAGGCGCGCGAGCGAGGCGTAGTAACGGAGAACTACGTCGAGCGAGCGCAACGAAGCAGGCGGCCGAAATCGTCGAGGAAATTGGTCACCCAATTCTGTGGGGCGGTACTCAGGGCAGGCTCTGAACGAAGCGAAGCGCCGCAGCCCGGAGCGAAGTGGAGGATCCTAACCAAGAGGAGCGATCGTGCTTCTCGACACGTCCCCGAGAGGCAGACGACGGAGGTCGGGAGCCGGTCGAGAAGTTTGGGGGTCCGCTTTGGCTTGGACCCTTCGCTTCGCGCTGCGGCGCTCCGCTCAGGAGGACAAGCCGTGCGGACGGCTTACTGAAAGCCTACCTTCTCGGGCAGCAGCGTGTCAAGCGCTCCCCCCGTTCAGCCGACCTGTGGGGCGAGCCCGGGGGTCCGCGAGTCCGCTGAGTCCTGCCGCGGACGGCGAGTCAGCGAGATTTCGATCCGGGGGGCGTGAGCACCACTTGGTCAAGAGCCATGGCGGCCGGAGCCGTGGCGTCGCGACCGGGCGCCCCTGGCGGAGTCGGCCCGCGGGACGCGGGGACACGCCCCTCCCCTGGCGCCAGGCCCTTGACAGCCTCCTCCGGCCTTGCTCCCCCGCAGAATCGGAACGCATTGTCAAGAGCGAGTGTCCGCCTTCCGAACACTCTCGCTAGTGGTTTCGCTTCAAAAGGTTACAGCGTCGTCTCAAATCCTCTGTAAGGGCTCGTTTACGGATCACGAATAATTCCGCGCGACCCATTCTGTAAGCTCTTTATTTTTCGCCGGTTGCATCACAATTATTCGCTGTGTTGCGGCTCCTGATTTGCGAATACAGAGAATCGGCGCAGGTTCCCTCCGCAGGGCGATGGGGCCTGAGAGCACGACCTGAAGCGTAGGAGTGAGGAGATTGGGAATGCGCAACGCGCGGTTGACAGCGTCGATCCTGGGTCTTGCGATGGTCTGCCTGTGCGGGTTCGCCGGAGGGCCGGCGGCCTCCGCCGCCAATGCCGCGCCCGGAGAGTGGGCGCCGCTGAGCGAGTTCCTCCTCGGCTGCACCGACCCCGGCATGGTGATCGACACCTACATCGATACGGTCCGCGGGCTCGGCAGCGCCTGCCCCATCAGCATCATCTGCTCCAGCAATTCCGTCGTCAGCGAGCTCCGGTACGAGTTCAGCGCCGCAGGCCTCAACACCGCCTCCGTGCGCTACTACCTGGCGGCCGTCGACTCGGTCTGGATGCGCGACTACGGCCCGATGTTCACCCATGACTCCCTCGGCAAGGTCGTGGTCGTGGACTCCCAGTACTACCCCGGCCGCCCGAACGACGACCAGATCCCCTACAAATTCGCCAGGTTCCGCGGCTTCGGCTACACGACGCTTGCTCTCTACTATGAGGGCGGCAACATGATGTCGGACGGCAACGGCCGGCTGACGTTCTCGAAGGACACCTACGCTGAGAATTCGGGCAAGGCGCAGTCGACGGTCAACTCGATGATGCTGTCGAAGCTCGGCGGGACCAGGATCTCGACCTTCAAACCGCTCATCAACGACGGCACGGGCCACATCGACATGTACGCGAAATTCTTCAACAGCTCGAAGGTGCTCGTGTCCGACTATCCCGCGGGCCATTACAACAAGGCGACCGTGGACTGGAACGCGGCCCAGTTCGCCGCCCTCGGCTACACGGTCGTACGGGCGATGACGGCCGTCGCGCATGACCCCTTCGCGACGTACGCGAACTCGGTTTATGTGAACGGCTACGCGGTGATCCCGCAGTATGGCAGGCCGGAAGACGCGGCGGGGTTGGCCGTGTACACCGCGGCGGGCTTCCATGCGGTCGGCGTGGACTGCGCGGACCTGATCCAGTATTCCGGCGCCATCCACTGCATCACGATGGGCGTGCCGAAGCCCAAGAGCGGGACGTAGGACGGGCGCTCGAACAACGACTCCGGAGAGCACCCGATGAACGTTCGGAACGGAATCCTGGGCGCGGCGGGCGCGGCGGCGCTCGTGGTCGCGGGCGCGGCGGCCTGGTACGGGCTGCCGGCGCCGGCGCATCCCCCGGCGGCGGAAGTCGCCGCCGCGCCCCCCGCGGCTCCGGCCGCGCCGCCGGCCCCGGTCGGGCAAACGGAGAAGTCGCGGCCGGCGCGTGTCGTGAAGTCCCCGAGCCTCGGGGCGACCGCGCCGCCGGGCGGGGCGAAAAGCGGTGGCGCGGGCGACGACGGGGCGGCGGCGGGAGACGCGGGCTCGGGCGCTGGAGGGCGGGTGCCTACCATCGACGAGGGCCCGGAGGACAAGCCCCACACGCCGGGCGGTGTCACGTTCGCCCCGTCCGACAAGCCCCGCGACCTGCCGCCGGACGGCTCCACGTCCGAGATCCACTATCCGTTCAAGACCCCCGCCGAGGCGCAGGCGTGGGAGGAGATGCAAAAAAAACAATTCGAAGAGAGGCTCGCGAAGCGCCGCGAAGCGAGCGCGGCCGCGCTCGGGAAAGAGTTGGACCTCGATGAAGGACAGAGCGTACGCCTGAAGGCCGTCCTCGAGGGAGAAGCGACGCGGCGCAGCGAGCTCGTCAACGCGCTCACCGACCGGCGGGTCTCGGACCTCGAGTTCCAGAAGCAGGTCGTGGAGATCCGCACCGAGGCCCGCAAGCAGCTCGTCGCCCTCTTGCACCCGGACCAGCTCGCCAAGTACAACGCCCTCCCGCCGAAGAAGCAGATCTTCCAGGAACACGCGCAGTCGGGGCATTGAGCGCGGGGCGGCGACGGCTGTGGACCGGGCTCCGGCAGGCTTCAGGCCGGGTCCCACGATTCGGTCGGCCACCCTTCGTACGGGCAGGGCGGTGCCGTGCCCACGAAGCCGGAAGCTGCCGCGGGCCTTGCACGAAGGCCTCGGCAGTTTGAGAGTCGCCCCTGCGGGGCAACGACCTTCCTCGCGCCGAACACTCTCCCCGAGAGACCGCCTCACCTTGCGCTCTCCCAGGCCCACCGGGTCCGCCGTCGTTTCTGCTTGTCGGGCCCCGGGTGCGTCCGCTAGAATGGCCGCGCTCCGAAGTTCCGCGGCCCCCAGCGGGATACCCCACTCATGCCCGACAAGCTCCTCATGCGCTTTCGCGTCAACGGCGAGCCCCAGGAAGTCGCCGTCCGCGTCGAGAAGACCCTCCTCGAGGTGCTGCGCGAGGACCTTGGCCTCACCGGCACCAAGCATGGCTGCGAGCTCGGCGAGTGCGGCATGTGCGCCGTCGCGATCGGCGGGCGGCCCATCCTCTCCTGCCTCGCGCTGGCCGTCGAATGCCAGGACCAGGAGATCACCACCGTCGAAGGGCTCGCCAAGGACGGCCGCCTGGACCCGCTCCAGGAGACCTTCGCCGCCCTCGGCGCGGCCCAGTGCGGCTACTGCACGCCGGCCTTTCTCGTCACCGCCCGCGCCCTCCTCGACCGCGACCCCCACCCCTCCCGCAAGACGATCGCCAAGGCCCTGTCCGGCGCCCTCTGCCGCTGCACCGGCTACCTCAAGATCTTCGAGGCGGTCGAAGAGGCGATGCTGAAAGCGACGGCCCCGGGCGCCGCCCACGCGTCGCCGCCGCCGGCCTCGACCCCCGGCGCGCCCGCCCCCTCCACCGCCCCCTCCCCCGCCCCCGGAGGGAGCCCCGCGTGAGCGACGACCTTCGCGTCATCGGCAAGCCCCTCCTCAAGGTCGACGCACGCGCGAAAGTCATCGGCGCGACCCGCTTCGCGGACGACCTCGCGTTCCCGCGCATGGCCTTCGCCCGCCTCCTGCGCAGCCCGCACGCGCACGCCCTCGTCAAGTCCATCGACGTCTCCAAGGCCCTCGCCCTCGAAGGCGTTTACGCCGTCGTCACCGGGGAAGAATTTCCCGTCCCCTTCGGCATCCTCCCCGTCAGCGAGGACGAGCACGCCCTCTGCCGCGACAAGGTCCGCTTCGTCGGCGACCCCGTCGCCGCCGTCGCCGCCCGCGACGAGTGGATCGCCGAGGAGGCCGCGAACGCCATCGCCGTCACGTACGAGCCCCTCCCTTCGATCCTTTCGATCGAGCAGGCCGTCGCGAAACCCGAGCCCCGCATCCACGACTACGCCGACGAGGGCAACCTCCACCGCAAGCTCTCGATGGAGTTCGGCGACGTGGAGCGCGGGTTCGCCGAGGCCGACCACGTGCGCGAAGACTTTTTTTTCTACGAAGGCAACACGCACCTCCCGATGGAGCAGCACTGCGCCGTCGCCGTCCCCGACCCGGACGGGAAGGTCGCGATCTACAGCTCGACCCAGACGCCGCACTACCTCCACAAGGCCGCCGCTAAAGTGCTCGGCATGCCCCCTTCGCACGTGCGCGTCATCGCCACGCCGAACGGCGGCGGCTTCGGCGGCAAGTCCGACCCTTTCAACCACGAAATCGTCGTCGCGAAGCTCGCGCTCCTCACCGGCCGCCCCGTGAAGATCACGCTCAACCGCGAGGAGGTCTTCTACTGCCACCGCGGTCGCCACCCCGTCCTCATGTGGGTGCGGACCGGCGTGAAGAAGGACGGCGCGATCACCGGCATGCACTTCCGGAGCTTCCTCGACGGCGGGGCCTACGGGAGCTACGGCGTCGCGAGTACCTACTACACCGGCGCGCTCCAGACCGTGACCTACAAGGTGAAGAACTACCGGTTCGAGGGCGTGCGCGCCTTCACGAACAAGCCCCCGTGCGGCCCGAAGCGCGGGCACGGGACGCCGCAGCCGCGCACGCTGCTCGAGGTCCATCTCGACAAACTCGCCGAGGAGCTGGCGCTCGACCCCATCGACATGCGTCTCGCCCACCTCGTCGAGCCGAACTCGGTCACCGCCAATTACCTGTCGGTCGGTTCGATCGGCCTTCGCCAGTGCATCGAACGCGTGCGCGACGAGTCCGGCTGGCGCGAGCGCTTCCGCAAGCTGCCGCGCGGGCGCGGGCTGGGCTTCGCGGCCTCGAGCTACCTCTCGGGCGCCGGGCTGCCGATCTACTGGAACAGCATGCCGCACTCCGGCGTGCAGCTCAAGCTGGACCGCGGCGGCGGCGTGACCTGCTTCTGCGGCAGCACGGAAATCGGCCAGGGCAGCGATTCGGTCCTCGCCTATGTCGTCGCGGAGGTGTTGGGGATCGACCCCTTCGACATCCGCGTGGTGACCGCGGACACGGACCTGACGCCCGTGGACCTCGGGAGCTACTCGTCGCGCGTGACGCTCATGACCGGGAACGCGGCCCTGCAGGCGGCGGGCCGGGCGCGGGAGCTGCTGGTCGAAGCCGTCGGCGCGAAGCTCGGCGTCCCCAAAGGCCGGCTGGGCCTTGCCGGTCGCCGGGTGTTCGACACGGAGAAGCCGGAGGTCGGGCTGTCGTTCGCCGAGGCCGTGCAGTGCGCGGAGTCGAAATTTGGCACGCTCGGGACCGTGGGCAGCTACACGCCGCCGCCGTCCAAGGCGAAGTACCGCGGCGGCGGGGTCGGGCCGTCCCCCGCGTACAGCTACAGCGCGATGGTCGCGGAAGTGGAGTGCGACCCGGAGACCGGATGGGTCACGGTGCCGCGGATCTGGATCGCGCACGACTGCGGCCGGGCGCTCAACCCTCTCCTCGTCATCGGCCAGGTGGAAGGGAGCGTGTACATGGGGCTGGGCGAGGTGCTGATGGAGGCGCAGGTCTTCCGCAACAACCTCGGCGTGCACCGGCAGCCCTCGCTGCTCGAGTACAAGAGCCCGACCACGCTGGAAACCCCGGACATCAAGACGTACCTGATCGAGGATCCGGACCCGAACGGGCCGTACGGCGCGAAGGAGGCGGGGCAAGGCCCGCTCCTGCCGGTCATGCCCGCGGTCCTGAACGCGGTCTACGACGCCCTCGGCGTGCGCGTGGACGAAGTCCCGCTCAATCCCCAGCGCGTCCTCGAGGCGCTGCGACGCAAGGCCGACGGGAAGCCGGGGCGGGTCGGCCCCACGGCGATCCCGCGAGTCGTCTACCCGGACCCGATTCGCGTCCCCACGCCGTGGGAAGGCGGGGACGGCCGCGCCGTGGCGGGAGAGCCGCGGAAATCCCAAATCCCAAGTCAGGCTCGCGCCCGAAACCCGATAACGAAGGGTTAGCCACCGAAGACGCCGAAATTCTCGACGGGCCGTTCGGTGTCTTCGGCGAGTTCGGTGGCTCGTCCCTCCGTGGGCGAAGCGCACGGCTTCCGAAACCGCGACCAGCTTTCAAGAAGTCGAACGATAGGGACCCAAACGACGGCCGCGAAGATCTAGCGCCGCGTGGACGAAGTACGGACTGGCTCTGCGATTGCTTGCTCCGGGATCCACAGCCCTGCCGCCCGACGCGCCGCCTGAAGGCGGAACTACGAACGGCGGCGTAGGCCCGTCCTCCTGGTGACCGCACTCGTTCAAATTGCCCCTGGAGCGGCGTGCCCGAGCCGAGACTCGATCCCTGGGGGCGCGGGCCTCCGGCCCGCGCGAGCCGCCGCACGGTGTGCAGTTCGCCGGCATCGCAGCGACGGGCGTTTCCGAAGCTCGTCCACTCGGCGCGAGGCGCCGGCGGCGGCTTCCGCGAGTGCCCCTGCAACGGAGTGTGAAGATGCCCGCAGTTCCCCGGGGAGCGCCCCTCGCCGCGCCGGAGGCGACGGCGACCGGCGGCCTCGACATGCTGCGCTCGCTCGCGCGCGCCCGGCTCGCCTGGGGGGACGCGGCGGCCACGGTGGTGCAAGCGCTGGTCCAGGCCGGGCTCGATGCCGGGGCTGCGGAGGCGCTGCTCTCGGAGGTCGCGGCCGAGCACACCCTGGCCGAGCGCCGCGCGGCCGCGCACGGACTCCTCATCGCCGCGATGCTCTTTTGCGTGGGCGCCGTCGGTTGCCTCGCCCTCGCGAACGGGCTTGTCGAGAACCCCCTCCCGCGCAACCTGCTCCGCGTCGGCGTGGGCCTCCTCTTTGCCGGCTGCGCGATCGGCGCCGTCACCTCCGCCGCCCGCTTTCTCCGGCCCGGACGCCCCACGCGCAACAATTTCGGACGCGAGCCCGTTCCCAAATCAGCAATCAGCAATCAGCCATCAGCAAGCAATCAGCACGCGTTGCCTCTCCAGCAGGAGCTGCCTCCCTCATGATGCGCCTGCCGCCGTTCACTTACCGCGCGCCCGCGTCCGTCGACGAGGCCGTCCGCATCCTGGCCGGCGAGGGGCCCTCCGCGGCGCCGGTCGCGGGCGGCACCGACCTCTATCCTAACATGAAGCGCCGGCACCAGACCCCCAAGACGCTCGTCGCGCTGCGCGGCCTCCGCTCGCTCGCCGAGGTGCGGGGCACTCCGGAGGCTGGACTCCGGCTCGGACCCGGCCTGACGCTCACGGAGGTCTGCGAGCACCCGCTCGTCCGCGCGCACTACCCCGGCCTCGCGCGCGCGGTCGCCTCGATCTCGACGCCGCTCCTCCGCAACATGGGGACGCTCGGCGGCAACATCTGCCTCGACACCCGCTGCACCTATTACAACCAGAACTACGAGTGGCGGCAGGCGATCAACTTCTGCATGAAGCGCGACGGCGAGATCTGCTGGGTGGCCCAGTCGAGCCCGAAGTGCCTCGCCGTCAACTCGTCCGACTCCGCCCCGCTCCTCGTGGCCCTGGACGCCCGCCTCAGGCTCGCGAGCGTGCGCGGCGAGCGCGAGCTTCCGATCGAAGCGCTTTATCAGAACGACGGCATCCGCTACCTGACGAAGCAGCCGGACGAACTCGTGACGGAAATCCTCCTGCCGCCCGCGTCGACCGACGGCGCACCTGGCGCCTGGCGGGCCACCTACTGGAAACTCCGGCGTCGCGGGTCGTTCGACTTCCCGGTGCTTGGCGTCGCGGGCTGCCTCTGGCTGGACGGCCCGCGCGTGCGCTCGGCGCGGCTCGCGATCGGCGGCATCGCGTCGGCCCCCTTTCGCGCCACGGAAACCGAGAACCTTCTCGCCGGCCACGAACTCACCCCCGAGCGGATCGACGCGGCCGCGAAGCTCGTCTACCGCCCCACCAAACCGCTCGACAACACCGACTTCGCGGTCATCTGGCGCAAGCACATGGCCGAGGTCTACGCGCGCCGCCTGCTCCGCGAGCTCGCCGGCCTCCCGAACGACCACGGCCCCATCGGCGCGGAGTGACCGAACGACCGCAGGCGCCCTACGGCGTCCCTGCGAGGCTTTCCGTCCGGGTGGAGGCCGAGTGGGCGCGAGCCGGGGCCGCGACGGAGTCGGGCGAAGCGAGTCCGTCGGCAGCCAAGGATCAGCACCATAGGCTTCCGGGGTCAGCCCTCTCAAGGTGGGTGAACGAGTCGACTCTCGAGGCACGGAGGCTCAAGGGGCCGAGCGCGGGAAGTGGCGAACTTCCCAGTGCTCGCCTCCGCCGGCCCCGAGCCCTTGTGGTGCAGGGCTACCGCCCTGCACCGACGGGATAGCTTGGGTGGAAATCCCCCAGCCCGTAGGATGCGGAGAAGGCTCCAGGGGAAATCGGGAAGGTGCGTCTCACACTCCGTGCGCGAACGGGTGCAGGGCGGAAGCCCTGCACCACAAGGCAGCCTCAAGTCACATGCTCAAGCGAACACGCTACTTGTGGCGGGCGACGGGGCGAGGCTGTCATCAGGAGCGGGCTGGCTCCCGGGGCTCATCGGAGAGAGCGAATGATGGTCCCCAACTCACCCGGATCTGCGCCGGGACCAAGGCTCGGCAGGTGGTTCCAGATGCGCCTCGCGACGCTCCTCGTCGCGATGAGCGCGGCGACAGTGATGGTCTGGGCCAACCTGCACGAGCTGTCGTTGCCGGTGGAGGGCATCACCCATGACATCCGATTCGTCGGTTGGCCCGTGCCCATGGCACGCAGACCCGCGAACGACATGGACGTCGAAAGTGGTAATTCGATTTACGCGTACGACCTCATTTATTGGGAGCACCCGACCCTCTGGGAATGGTTGCCCAGAATGCTCGATCGACAAACCCTGGCCATGAATGCGGCCTTCGCCCTGGCGACAGTCCTGGTCTGTGCCATCGGTTGCGAATGGGGCCTTCGGCGTCGGGACAGGCGGGTCGCACGCTGTTCCGCGCTGGGTCGCGGAGAGTGGACTTGCAACAGTGGCGCTCGACCCACGCACTTTTCTGAACCGCACGCGAAAGCACCGTGCCGGGTTCTACCGGCGCGGCCGCTGGCCCCCTACAGCACCGCCGCCGTCAGACCGAACGACACGAGCGCGAAGACGGTCCCGAGCGCGGGCCCCAGGGGCACGCCGCGCGCCAGCCCCGGGAGGCGGACCTCTCGCGGCCTCAGCTCGCCGAGGAAGCGGAAGCAGAAGAGCAGCAGGAACGGGAACTTCACGTAATAGTACATGAGGTCCATCCACGTCACGGCGTGCGCCACGCACAGGCAGCCGTAAATCGCCCCCGCCACGAGCCAGGTCGGGTCCCTCGACGCCAGGCCGCGCACCAAGCCAAACAGCCCGCACGCCGTCAATGCGTACGTCCACCACGCAAAAACGGTCCCCGCGCCCGTCCGCAGAAACGTCTGGTCGCTCCCGGGCCGGAACCACTCGCGACTCGGCGGGTCCGGGGTCCGCTGCAGCCGCTGGAACACTTCAACGAAGACCGAATTGATCCCGACATTGAACGCGAGGAGCGAGGTCGCCACGTTTCCCGCGTAACAGGCCGGGTCGCGCGCCACGTTCGCGAGCGCCTCCGCCCGGAACGCGTCCTCGACCGGCAGCGCGCTGCGGATCAGCTCCTCGTAGGAGTAGGACCGCCCGGTCGCACGCTCGAAGACGGGCGCGTAGCTCTCCGGATACACGCGGTACCAAAGGAAGCGATTCGGGTCGATCGGGAGCGGCTTCACCGTCGCTCCCCAAAACGCCGTCCAACCCTGGGCATTGACGAGCACGAGCCGTCCCGTCTGCCGGAAGTTGCGCAGCGTCCACGGGGCGATCGCCAGCGCCATGCCGAGGCCGAAGAGCAACCCGAGCCGCAGCCCCTTTCGCGTGTCGGGGCGGAAGCGGAGCAGGAGCGCGCCGAGCACGAAGAGCGGCAGGAGGAGCGTGACCGGTCGCACGAGCGTCGCCAGTCCCCAGGCCGCGCCCGCAAAAAAGATCGCGAGGCCCGGCCTCGCCCGCGCCTCGACCGCCCGGTCCAGCGCATAGCCGCAACCGATGATGAAAAAAATGTGCAGTACGTCGTAGTGGAGAAGGCCGGTGAGGAGGACCGCGTAGGGGTTCGTCCCGAAGAGGAGCGCGGCGAGAGCGGCGAGGGCCGGGCGCAGCCGCCCACGAAGCCACAGGAAGAGGAGGGCGGAGGAGAGGGCCAGGAGGACGGACTGGGCGGCCTGGACGGCGCCGCGGCAGCGGTCGCTATGCGCGGCCCGCTCCGCCTCCGTCGCCGCTTCGAGACGAGCGTACCCCGGGACCACGGCGGCGATGAAGGCGGGGTAGCCCGGGGGCCGGAGCAGCACCGGGAGGGCATCGCCGATGGCGAGCGAACCATGCAGCCGGAGGTTCATCCCGAGATCGAACCACTCGTCGGTCATGCCGCCGAGTGCGCCGAGCTGCCGGTTGTGGAGGTGGGAGAAGGACGAGACCGCGAGGACGGCGAGCACGAGAACCACCGGCAGGAGGCTGCTCGAGGCCTCGAGTCGCGGCGGCATGACGGAAGGCTTACTCCTCAAGGTGCCTCCCGGGGATCGGACGAGCCGACGGTCCGCCGCCCCCGTACTACGTCCCCGTTTCGTGCAATGTGGCGGGCCGTTTGGCGGGGCGCTTTTTCCAGGGCACGACCGGGGCGTCCGCCCAGAGCGACTCGAGGTCGTAGAACCGACGCATCTCCTGACGCAGGAGGTGGACGACGACGTCCCCCGCCTCGAGGAGGATCCACGCCCCGGCCTCGTACCCCTCGCAGTTCCCCTTGCCCAGCTCCAGCGCCTTGAATTGCTCCCGAAGCCCGTCCGCGATGGCCTGGAGCTGCTTCGCGCTCATGCCCGTGCAGAGCACGAAGTAGTCGCACACCGACGACAGCTTCCGGAGATCCAGGATGAGCACGTCCTCGGCCCTCTTGTCGTCCGCGAGTTGCGCGCAGGCCTCCGCGAGTTCCATCGAATCTACGATTGCAAGATCCTCCTCAAATCCGTCTCCAACGCGCCAGCGGGGCCCGACTACGACCCGCCGGCATCCTCGCCGAACGAGCCGCCCGCGGGCCCGCCCGCGCCCTGCCGCATTTCCCGCCCCAGCGCCTTCCGGAAGCGGTTCATCTTCGCTTGCGTCACGGGGTGGTCGATGACGTCGTACAGGGCGACCAGGTTCTCGTACTTCTCCAGCAGTTCGGTCCAGACCGCCCGCTCCGCGTCTTTCTGGCCGGCGGCCCCCGACTCGCGAGCCTTCCGCTCGTCGGCGAGGAAATTCTCGATTTCGGTCAGCGCCTCCTTCACCATGCGCCAGTAGTCCAGGAAGGCGTCCGCGCGGTCCAGCTCGGACGGGCAGATGTCCAGGATGCGCTTGAGCAGCCTGCCCGCCTCGGCCATGTCCGGCTGCTCCTGCTCCACCAGCGCGTACACCCGGTCCAGCACGCGCATCAGGAGGTTGAATTGTCGGACTTCCATCGGCTTGGGAGAGTAGCGCTCCCCCGGCAGCTTGATCCGCCGATACGCGCTGCAGATGCGCCACGTGAGGTCGTAGACTCTGTCCCACGCCGGGTTCTTTTCGCCGTTGGCGACGTCAGCGGCCTCCCACAGCTCCCGCTCCAGCCCGATGACGGGCTTCACCAGGTTCATCCACTCGATGCGGTGTTTCCAGAACTCCGGATCGAAGGAGCCGCGAGCGATGATCTTCTGGGCGTGTTCGATCCCTTGGTCGGCCGCGCCGAGCGCCTTGTCGAACCAGCCCTTTTGCACGAAGAAGTAGATCTGCCGGTGAAAGGCGTCCGAGGTGAGTCCCTCGTAGACGTCGCCGACGAGCTTTTTGGTGATCCGGTCGGCCTGGGCCTTTGCCAGCCACTCCACGGCCAGTTCGAACGGATCGCGTCCTTCCTTCTCCTCGCACAGCCGAACCAGCTCGTCCTGCTGCGGGATCCGATGCCAGTACGTGTAGCCGATCCAATACTCGATGTCGGGATTCCTCGGGTTCGTCTTCAGCCCATCCTTGAGCAGCTTGATCCCCCCCTCTACCCACTTCCACTTCTCCGCTGGATCGTCGTACTGGGCGGCGATGTTGTAGGACATGTTCCAGGAATTGTGGATCCAGATCTCCGGCTGCTTCGGCTGCAGCCGCACGATCGCGCCGAGCAGGAGCGGGATCTCTTCGAACCGCTTCTGCTGCTGGAGCTGGATCGCGTGGACCCAGAGGTAGTCGACGGCGATCGCCTTGAAGCCGCCGAGGAGGATGCTGGAGAGGTACTCCACCATGTACTGGTCGGGCGGAGGCTGCTCGAAGGGATTCACGCCGCTGATCGCCGAGCGCTCCTCGGCGAATTCCCGATCGATCAGCCGCAGGCAGCCGCCCGCCGCAAGCAGCAGCAGGGCGGCGATCGCGAACGGGCCGTACCAGCGCAGGGGGCCGGACCGCGGAGTGATCATGGGACCTCGACCGAAGGGAGGGCCGGCGACGAGAGGTTAGAGCCCGTAAGAAAACAACTTGCTCGTTGGACGCGCAGGGGAGCGACTTGAATGTTCAATGCTCAATTTTCAAGACTCAGACAAGGCTCAATTCTCAATGACCACCATGAAACGCCGCCCGCGCACGGAATCGCGGACTCTGAGCCTTGAACTTTGAGCATTGCCTGGAAATTGATCATTGAGCCTTGAGCCTTTTCAGGAAGAGCTCCCTGGCTTCCGAACAGCAGGAGTTGTTTCTTGACGCGCCTTCACTTCAGCTCCCGGGAGTTTACCGCGGCCCAGCCGGCCGCGATCGCCACCGTGCAGTAGAGCGCCGCGTAGCTCAACTCACCGGTGATCCGCTCGAACGGGATCAGCGTGCCGCGGAGGAGCGGTTCGGAGACGTCGAAACGTCCGAGATCGGGGATCGCCTTCAAGACCAACTCCACGACGAACTGGGACACTTTGAGCAGGGGCAGGGAAATGTCGTCGGGATCGTGATGGACGTGTCCCCCCTCGGCCACGCCGCCCCCGGCCTGGATGGTGGACTGGACCACCGTGAGCGAGGACCGCAGGAAATCGGCCATGCTGCCGGTCAGGTACACGAAGAAGCCCAGGAAAATCGAAACGGGACCGGAGAGCCGCGCGGAAAAAAAGAGCGTCAGGGAGAGCACGATGTAGAATTGCGCGAAGGACAGCAACAGGGAAACGAAGAAATTCCGTTCGAAGCCGAAGGGGACGGGCGCCTCCCGCAGGACGACCGAGGTGCGGCTCACCCCGATCGAGCCCTGCGGCACCCGCTGGTTGATCACGACGTCCAGCACGCCGATCGCAGGCCGGCTTCGCTCCAGGTCCTCCGGAAAGGCCTTCTCCAGCAGCCGCCGGTTGAGATAGGCCAGGTCCTCCTTTTGCGGCTTCGCGGCGATCCACTGGCGCGTGG
Organism: Planctomycetota bacterium; assembly: GCA_016197205.1. Lineage (GTDB taxonomy): Bacteria > Planctomycetota > MHYJ01 > WSZJ01 > JACPWG01 > JACPWG01. The sequence goes on along the minus strand of JACPWG010000019.1, from coordinate 4,967 downwards.
ACGCGGAGAGCGGGAGGCCGTCGAACCGGGCCGGTTCGTACAGGTCGGGGCGCTCCAGCGCGTAGTTGAGCAGCAAGAGGACGGTGTTCGTGAGCGTGGGCGGCGGAGGCTCCGCCCCGCCGTAGGCGTCCAGCTCGGACCGCCACTCCGGCGGCAAGGTGTCCGCCAGGAAGCGCGCCACGGGCTCTCGTCCCTCCTTCAAACGCAGGAGGAACCGGGACGGTCGCTTCAGCTCGCTCAGGTCGATCGCCGGCGTCGTGGCGCGCATCAGGCGCCGAATGTCGAAGCTGACCACCGTCGGCCGGTTGTAGCGGACCTGGGGATACGGCTCGGGCGCGTAGATCAGCTTCGGGTCCGGCCCCAGGAACTGCACGACGATCGTGTTCACCGAGCTGCCGTACGGGCCCTCCACGGCCATCGTGATTTCGGCTTCGGTATCGTCCGGGAAGCTGTCCAGGTCGGTGAAGGGGAACGACCACCGCGCCTGATTCTCGCGCGCATAGCGCAGCCAGCAGACGTCGGGGAGCCCTTCGCCCACGCGAAACCCGAGCGCCCCCGGCGTGCTCGCCTTGTGCAGGACCTCGAACCACGTCGGCTCACGCACGTCGCGGGCGAGCAGGAGCTCCGACCCGCCGGGGAAGAGGCTCCGGTCCATCCAGCGGAGGTACCCGACCGAGAGCGTCCCCATCCCCACGAGAAAGGTCGCGAGCACCAGGGAAAAGCCCAGCAGTTTCCCGAGGAGGTACTGGGCCCGCGAGACCGGCTTGGTGACGACGGTGAAGATCTTCCGCTCTTCGATGTCGTCCGGGATCGAGGTCGCGGAGAGGAAGAGCGCGATGAGGACGCCGAAAAAGGTGATGGAGCGGAGGCACCAGCTCTCCATCACCTTGAATTGCGAGCGCGCGTCGGTGGCCGGGAGGCTGACCGAGGAGGAGATGACGACGATCGCGAAGAGCAAGAGGACGACGAAGACCTTCTTGCGCACCGATTCCCGGAAGGTCAGGGTCGCGATCGCCCAGATCTTGCCGAGGGCCGACCCGAGGAAGTTGGGCCGGCCGACGACGTCGTCCGCGAACCTAGCGAGCTCCGAGGTCTTGACGCTGGCCACCCTGGCTCTCCCGGATCGTCTTCAGGAAGAGGTTTTCGAGGGTTTCCGAAGGGTTCTCGATCGAGGTGACCGTCGCGCCGGCACGCGCCACGACCTGCTCCAACTCGGCCTTCGCCTCCGGGCTGAGGTTCTTGACGGTGATCTGCTGCAGCTCCGCCACCTTGAGAAGTTCCTTCACCGTCCCGACCTTGCGGAGGATGCCCAGGTGGAGGATCGCGATGCGGTCGCAGACGTCCTCGATGTCGGCGAGGAGATGGCTGGACATGAGGATCGTCTTGCCGCGCTGCCGCAGGTCGGCGATCAGGTCCTTGAGCTGCCGCGAGACGATCGGGTCGAGACCGCTCGTCGGCTCGTCGAGGATCACGAGCTGCGGGTCGTTGATGAGCGCCTGCGCGAAACCGATGCGGCGCGCCATCCCCTTCGAATACTCGCGCAGCCGCCGCTTGCGGACGTCGTAGAGCCCGACCAGCCGCAGCAGTTCCTCCGTCCGGCGCTGCCGCACCTTGCGCGGGAGATTGAAGAGCCGCCCATAGAAGTCGAGCGTCTCCTCCGCGTTCAGGAACCGATAGAGGTACGACTCCTCGGGCAGGAAGCCGATGTGCTGCTTGGCGTCGATGTCGGTCGGATCGCGGCCCAGGATGAAGGCGTGCCCGGACGACGGATACAGCAGGCCGAGGAAGAGCTTCATCGAGGTCGTCTTGCCGGAGCCGTTCGGGCCGAGAAGCCCGAACACCTCGCCGGGGTGCACCTCGAGATTGAGCCGGTCGAGCGCGCGGTTCTTCGGACGGCCCCAGAAGTCCGTGAAGTCCTTCGTCAGGTCGACGGCGCGAATGACCGCTTCCATATGGTCCTTGCCCTAAGGCGGCGGAGCCGCAACCAGGAATTCGTCTCTCATCTTGCCGAAGCCTTTTCCTCGCGGGAAAAGACTTCGGCGATGAGAGCCTACTTTGGAGCCTGCGCGCCGGGATCGGCGGCCTTCGGGTCCGCGGGGGGGGAACCGCCGGCCGGGGCGTCGGGCTTCTTCTCGCCGGCGCCGGGATTGCCGGGGGCGCCCGCTCCGCCGAACTCCGCCTTGTGCGTGTCCCACCACGCTTTCCACTTCTTGATGGTTTCGCCCATCGCCTCGGCGGTCGTGGTGAGCGAGCCTTTTTCCTCGCCGGTAACCCGCTCGAGGGCGCGCACCGCGTAGTAGTTGATCCCGTTGTCCGAGGAGGGCTCCTTCGCATAGCTGTCCAGGAGCAGGATCAGCTCGGGCACCGCCTCGCGCGCCCCGAGCCGGCCGAGCGCCTGCGCGGCGCCGCAGGACACGAGACGCTCGTGAAAGGTCTGCCCCTTGTCGTTCTTGACGAGGTCGATGAGCTTTGGTACGGCCTGCACCGCGCGCAGGTTGCCGAGCGCGCGCACCGCCTCGTAGCGCAGGTCCACGTCCTTGCTGCCGAGCGCTTCGAGAAGGGCGGGGACGGCCGAGGCGTCTCCGAGGCGGCCGATCGCGCGCGCGGCGGCCGAGGCCACGCTGGCTTGGTAGGCGTCGAGGTCCTTGAGCAGTTCCATGAGCCCGGGCAGGGCGGCGGGGTCGCGCAGCTCCGCGAGCAGCTCACACGCGATGTACCGCTTTTGCGGGCTGGTATCCTTCAGGACGCGGACGAGGGCCGGCGTGGCGCCGCGGCCGAGGTCCAACAGCTCTTCCCGGGCCTCGTTCGCGACGAGCGGATCGTCGCCGAGCACGCGGCCGAACAGTTTTTCGACTTCCGTGTCGATGGACGGGCGCGCGGCCTGCGCGGGGGCTGGGGCGGGAGCCGGGGTCGGATTTTGGGCCTCGACGCGCGTCCAACCCGCCACGGAAAGGACGGGGACAAGCACGAGAAGGGCCCCGGCGCGGCGGGATCGCATTCGACACTCCTCCTGGAACTCACGCGGTGGGCGGTAAAGTGGCGTGATTATAGGCAAGAGGCCGTCGCTTGTCAAACGGAACGAGCGTCCGCCGACGACCCTCCGCCGTAGCCGCGCGGGACCAGCACGCCGAACAGCCGGAAACGCCACTTCCACAGCCCCGGCGAGAACCGCGACCGCCCGGAGAGCTGCTCGATCGTGGACCAGAAGGCCGCGCGGGTCCGGCCGCTCGCCGCCTCGTCCCCCAGCCGCCGCTCGACGACCGCCAACCGCCAATACGCCTCCAGGAGCGACGTATTCGCCTCGAGCGCCTTCGCGTAGGCCTCGCGGGCCTCGCCGAGTCGCCCGAGCCCTTGCAGGGCCTTCCCGCGGCCGAGCAGGACCTCGGGGGCCGTGAGGTCGCGCGGCGCCGCGAGGATCGCGTCGAACGCGCCGAGCGCCTCCTCGTGCCGGCCGCGAGCGAGGCAGACCAGCCCCAGCAGCCGCCGGTAGGAAGTCGGCACCGACGGCGCGACGGGATTTTCGGCGGCGATCCGGATCGCCTCATGGATCAAGGGTTCCGCCTTGCGTGCGCGCCCCGAGCGGTAGTACGCCTCCGCGAGTTGGAAGCGCGCGCCCGCGTCCATCGGATTCGCGAAGTCAAGGCGGCGCGACCGGTGAAAGCTGCGCGTCCGGCGCCAAGCGTCGGCCCGGTGATAGAGCCAGGGCCCGAGCCAGAAGAAGCCGACCACGCCGCCCAGGAAGAGGGCCGGCCCGGAGAGGAGGACCGAGGCCGCGCGCCCGAAGAAGCGGCGACTCGGGCCAGGCAGATTCGCGAGCCCCTCGCGGGCCCTTTCGGCCTCGGGCGTCCCCGGGGCGAGCTCGAGGACCCGCCGGTAGAGCTGCTCCGCCGCAGCCCAGTTGCCGCGCGCCTCCGCGGCCCCGGCCGCTCCCAGCAGCCCGCGCGCCTCGCCGCCGGGACGCGCGTCATCGGGGTCGGAAACGAATTCGCCGTCCGGGCCTCCGGGCTCCTGCGCCCGCGCCGCGGCCGCGAACACCGCGAGCAGGACCAGCGCGAACGCGAGTCCGGGCCCACGGAACCGCGACCGTGAGGGGGCGGTCTCGGCTCGGCCACGCACCTCCCCGGACTCGATCCCGCCGACCTGCGGTCGACCTCCCCGGCAGCCGATTTGTGAGCGCACCGGGTCCAGGGGCATTCTTCTCTCGATGGCCTCGGGCAGCCATCTGCCGTCCAACGCGGATTCCATTCGCCCTTTCTCGCCGCTTGCCGTGTTTTTCGTTTTCCGTTTTGGGTCCCTATCGTTCGACTTCTTGAACGCTGGTCGCGATTTCGGAAGCCGTGCACTCCGCCCACGGAGGGACGAGCCACCGAACTCGCCGAAGACACCGAACGGCCCGTCGAGAACTTCGGTGTCTTCGGTGGCTAATTCCTCCTTTTTCGGTCTCGGGTGCGAGCCCGTGTTGGATCCCTACTGCGCAACTTCTGGAAGTCTTTGCGAGAAATTCGCGAGACCGGATTTTCGAAACCACGGATTTCCCAGAAGCCGCCGGCCGCAACCAAAGGGACGAGCCACCGAAAACGCCGAAGACACCGAAAGACGAAACTCTTCCGAATCGATGGGCGCAGCCGATCCGAACCGCGACCGTGAGGGAGCGGTCTCAGCGCGTCCTTCGGATCCCTCGGGTTCAGTCACGCCCGCGATCGACGAAGAACCGCGAATTACGCCAACTTCGCGAATTCTCTGCTGGGAATTCGTTGCCAAAAAAACAAGCTTTTGGGCTGTTGTGTCACAGATTGCGAATCTGTGAAATCTGTGGTTCCCTTTCGGTTTCGGGCGCGAGCCTGACTTGGACCCCTACCGGTGAACTTCTTGAAAGCGTCTCCAGATTCGCAGGCGACGAAACCACAAAGACTCGAAGTCACGAAGACCACAAAGGCGCTTTTCGGCCGAGCCAAACTCGCCCCCCT
>JACPWG010000018.1 GCA_016197205.1 Planctomycetota bacterium | reverse complement strand
CACGAAGGACCGTCACTGAGGGGGGCGAGTTTGGCTCGGCCGAAAAGCGCCTTTGTGGTCTTAGTGACTTCGAGTCTTTGTGGTTTCGTCGCCTGCGAATCTGGAGACGCTTTCAAGAAGTTCACCGGTAGGGGTCCAAGGCTCGATCCTGCCTCGAGATTCCATGCTCGGAGAGGGCTTGGTTCAAGTCCGGGTCACAGCTCGCGGTCGGCCGCCTGCCGTAGGGGCGCCCCTTGTGGGCGCCCGCGATTGGCTGCACTCCGTTAGACTACGCGGTGTCGCGACGAGGGCGGGCACAAGGCCCGCCCCTACGTCCCCGGACGTCGATGCGTGTTACCCCTGCGTCGCCCGACTTGAACCATGCCTCGGAGAGGCCAGAGACCCCCGAGCGCCGATCTTCCCGGAGCGGCTTCGTCAGCGGGTTTCCGGACCTGGGGTCACGCTCGCGTGCGAGGCGTTGAGCCTTGCGTCTTGGGCCTGCTTGAGCCTTGCTCCTTTTCCCCAGGGTCCTCGTCATGCTCGTGTATCTCGGCCTCGGCTCGAACCTCGGTGACCGCGCCGGCAACTTGGCGGCGGCGGTCGCAAGCCTCGCAGCCGTCCCCGGCGTGCGCGTGCGCCGTCTGTCGCGGGTCTGGGAGACCGAGCCCGTCGGAGGCCCGGCGCAGGGAGAGTACCTGAACGCGGTGGCCGAGGTGGAGACCGAGCTGCCGCCCGCCTCCCTGCTCGACGCGGTGCTGGAGGTGGAGCACGGGCTCGGGCGCGAACGGGCCGAGCGCTGGGGTCCCCGCATCCTCGACATCGACCTCCTCCTGGCCGGGGACCGCGTGGTCGAATCCGGTGCGCTCGTGTTGCCGCACCCGCGCCTCGCGGAGCGGCGCTTCGTCCTCGAGCCGCTCGCGGAGCTTGTGCCGGACTTGCGCCACCCGGTCGCCGGTCGGACGATCGCGCAGCTCCTGGCGGGGCTCCCGGCCGCGGCCCGCGCCGTGCGCTGTCGGGCGGTCGGCGCTTTCCCGCACTCCGGTCCCGAACGATAATCTCCCAGCACGAGGTTCAGGATGACGAGGCTCGTCACGACCGTGGAAGAGATGCAGGCCCTTCGCGAATCCGCCCGGGTGGAAGGGAAGACGGTCGGCTTCGTCCCGACCATGGGCGCGCTCCACGAAGGGCACCTGAGCCTCGTGCGTCGCGCGCGCGCGGACAACGACACGGTGGTCGTCAGCGTGTACGTCAATCCGTTCCAGTTCGGGCCGCAGGAGGACCTCCAACGCTATCCGCGCGACCTGCCCGCGGACCACAAGCTCGCGGGTTCCGCCGGAGCCGATTTTGTTTTCGCCCCGACGGACGCGGAGATGTACCCGGCAGGGTTCCAGACCTACGTGGAGCAGTTCACGCTGCCGAAGCGGCTGTGCGGGCGGTTCCGGCCCGGGCATTTCCGGGGCGTGCTGACGGTCGTCCTGAAGCTCTTCCACATCGTGCGACCCACGCGGTCGTATTTCGGGCAGAAGGATTACCAGCAGAGCGTAGTGATCCGGCGGATGGCCGGCGACCTCCACTGCGGCACGGAGGTGGTGACGCTGCCCATCGTGCGGGAGGAGGACGGCCTGGCGATGAGCTCCCGGAACCGGTATCTGGGCGTGCGGGATCGGAAGGACGCGCTCTGCCTGTCGGAGGCCTTGGTGATCGGGGAGGCCGCGATCCGGAACGGCGAGCGGAAGGCGAGCGCGATCGTGGACGCGATGCGCGAGAGGATCGGCCGGGTGAAGCGGGCGAGGATCGACTACGTGGCGTGCGTGGACCCGGAGACGCTGGCCGCCGTGAAAACGGTGGAGGGAACGGTGGTCCTGGCGCTGGCGCTTCACCTGGGGAAGACACGCCTGATCGACAACCGGCTCGTGGCGCCGTAGCGGGCGCGGCGACGAAGGGTCGTCCCTCTTTCGACTGCTTGCGCCGCGAGCCGAAGCCCTGCCGTGTGGCGCGCAGCCTGAAGGCGGAACGACGAACGGGTGCCTCGTCCTTCGAGGACCGCCGGCACATCGGGTGAGTCCTTTCCAGGTGGCTGGAACGACTCGCTGCAAGCTGCTGGAGCGCGCGGTGTCGCCAAGAGGGCGGGCCCAACGCCCGCCCCTAGGTCCGGACGCGGACGCGTGTTGCCCACACCCTGCCCGATTTGAACCCTGCCCGCTTCCGGTAGGGGCACGGCGCCGCCGTGCCCACGAAGCCGGGAGTCGCGGTCGGCCTTGCTGCTCGGCAACGGCGGTTTTGACCCGGGTCTTGTTCTTGCGACCTGTGCGCGTGGAGGCGGGTCGGATGCGAATCGAGACGTCGGCGGACGGGCGGGTGCGGGTGGAGGCTCCGGCCAAGCTGAACTTGTACCTGGAGGTGCTGGGGAAGCGGCCGGACGGCTACCACGAGTTGGAAACCGTGATGCTGGCGGTGAGCCTGGCGGACACGCTCGAGCTGGAACGGCTCCCGGACGGCGGCTCGGCCGGTGACGTCGTGCGTGTGACCTGCGACCGCGCGGACCTGTCGTGCGACGACTCGAATCTGGTGACGCGCGCCGCGCGGCTCCTGGCGGCGGAGTGCGGGGCGGGCGCGGCGGCGAGGGACGGCGCCGGGGCCGTCCGGGCCGCGGCGCGCGGCGGCGTGGCGATCCGGCTCACGAAGCGCATCCCGATGGGCGCGGGCATGGGGGGCGGCTCCAGCGACGCGGCGGCGACGCTGGCGGGGCTGGACCGGCTCTGGGGGCTGGGGCTGTCCCGCGACCGGCTCTCGGAGCTGGGCGCCCGGCTCGGCTCGGACATCTCGTTCTTTTTTTTCGGTCCGCTCGCCGTCTGCCGGGGGCGCGGCGAAAGGGTCGAGCCGCTGCCCGCGCCTGCGGTCCCCTTCCACTTTGTGGTGGTGTGGCCGGACCAGGCCGTGCCGACCCCGCAGGTGTATCGCAGTCTGAAACTGGGGGCAGGGGCGCCGCGCCGCGGCGTCGAGGCGGTGGCGCAGGCCCTGGCCGCCGGCTCGGCGGAGGCGCTCGGAGAGTCGCTCTTCAACCGGCTGGAGGCATCGGTGGACGCGCTGCATCCGCGGCTGGCGGCCGCGCGCGAGGCACTGGCCCGGCTGGGCTTCGCGGGCACGCGGACGACGGGGAGCGGCTCGGCCTTCTACGGTGTTTGCCGTAGCGCCGCGGAGGCCGAGCTGCTGGAGCGGGAGGCGCGTGGGCTGGGGTTGGGGCAGGTGTACCGGGTGACGAGCGAGCTGCGATAGAGGGCGCGTGCCACGCCGCTCTCACGAACTCCGCCGCCTACCCGGCGAATCGGACCTTGTCCCGGGTCTCACCGCGCGGATACAATCGGCGATGGAGGCTGGAGCAGAGGCGGGGCGATGCTGAGCGGTCGGGAGCCAGTCGAGCAGTTTGGGGATCCGCTTCGGCTTGGATCCTTCGCTTCGGGCTGCGGCGCCCCGCTCAGGAGGACAAGCCGTGAGGACGGGTTGACTGAAAGCCTACCCGTCGATGGACCTGCGACCACCCAGGGCTCGTCTGGATGCGGCGATCCCGCTGACGTCGTGCGAGTCGGCGCTGCGGGTTCGAACACCGGGGGCGCGATGAAACCCGGCGTCGTGTGACCCCGCCGCGGGACCGCTCCCTCACGCTCGCGGTTCCGTGCGACCGTTGCCGCCGCGCGGCCGACCGAGTACACTGTCCCTCGACCCGCGTACTCGAAGGAGCCACCGATGCGGCAACCCTCCCCCAAAGCCGCGCGCGACGCCCGACCGCGTCTGGCGGTCCCGACCCTCCTGGAACTGGATCCGTACTGGGAGGAGTGGCTGCGTCTGACCCCTGCGCAACGCTTGGCCCGAAGCTGGGCCCTGCGACGGCGCCTGCCGGACCTGCAAGCGGTGCACGATGCGAAGCTTTTTCCAAAGCCTTGAGCAAGAACAGGTGCGGTACCTGCTCATCAGCGGCCAGGCCTCCGTCCTCTATGGAGGCGCGACCTTCTCGGAAAACGTCGATCTCTGGGTCGCGCCCAGCCGGGACAATTTCGCCGGCTTGGCGCGCGCTCTCCGCCACGCGGAGGCACGGATCCACAAGCTCACGCCCCCGCTCACGACCCGATACGCACGCGGCGGCCACGGGTTTCACTTCGTGCTCCCGCCGGACGCGGTGGGTCCGGCCTACCTGGACGTCATGGGGCGCCCTCCCCGTGTCGGTTCATTTTCGCGAGTCGCTCGACGCGCGAACCGGATGCCCACAGCCTGGGGAGAGCTCCCTGTGGTGGCGATCCCGGATCTGGTGGAGCTGAAGAAAACACGGCGTCCCGCCGACTATGACGTGATCACCAACCTGGTTCGCATCCGGCTCGCGGAGGCCGGGCCTCGCTGCGGGACCGCCCTCCTCCGCTGGGGCATGGCCCGCTGCTTCCGTCTCGACGTCGCAGTCTGGATCCTGACCGCATTCCCCCACGCGCCCCGCGCCGCGATCGGCGCCGGCCCCGAGTGGCCGCGGACGCTCCTCTCCAAATGGACCCCGGGCGAGGAGGTGCCGACGGAAGCGGGTCTCGCGGTCCAGGCGCAGCTTGCCGCCGAACAGGGGCGCCAGCAGCAGGCCGACATCCGGTACTGGTCGCGGATCCTGCAAGAGCTGCGAGAGCTGCGTCGCGCCGGCGCGCTTCTGCCGGAAGGACGGCCGCTCTGATTCGCCGCGGCCGCCCCCCGCCGGCGGGCCCCAGCCTCCCACACCTGCCTCGTCCCCCCTCAGTACCGCCCCGCGCAATTGGGTGACCCATTTTCTCGGCGATTTCGGCCGCCCGCGTCGTTGCGCTCGCTCGCCGTAGTTCTACGTTACTACGCCTCGCTCGCGCGCCTAGCGGGCGGCCAAACTTGCCTTCGCCTATTGGTCACCGACTTCCGTGCAGCGGTACTCAGCATCCCCCCCCCGGCCCCTCAATCGTACAGGTCCTCCCCGATCACCACGACCTTGTCCCCCGCCGCAAACGTCCACACCTCGTCCTTGTCCGGGTTGAGGTGCACGCCGAACCGCCGCGTGCGCACCCTCGACTCGGCCGCGATCGTCAGCCCGATGGCGATCTCGCGCGACCGGTGCGCCGCGTACAGCACGTCCTTGAACGTGCACGGCGTGCCGAGCGGGAGGTAGCGTTCCGCGGGCTTCAGGTAGATCTCGTTCCCGCCGGCGTCCAGCAGCTCCGCGTACACCGTCCGCAGCATCTGTTGCTGCGAGATCTGCGTGAGGAGCATGCTCACGATTTCCGGGCTCACGACGATGTCGGTCACGTGCGCGCCCTCCAGCAGCTCCCGGTTCTCCACGGAGTGGATCTCCGAAATGAGCTGCGCCTCCGCGGACAGGCCGTCGGTCCGTTGCAGGTCCCGGATCAGCACGATCGCCATGATGATCCGCGCGTCCATGTCCGGCTCCCCCGCGGACTGATCGGCGAGGATGATGATGCAGTCGTGTCGCGTCGCGAGCAGGTCCTTCATCACGGCGCGCTTCAGGTAGCTCGCCTGCCGGTACTCGACTTCGACATGCTCGAGCTTCACCCCCAGATGCTCGTCGAGGTGCTGGGCGGCGACCTCGGGCGTGTGGGCGGCCACGATCGTGATCCGCGTCCCCTTCTTCACGTAGGAGTCGAACTCCCGGAGCACCTGATACAGATGCTGGTTCCACCCGAGAAGCAGGATCTGCTCCGGGATCGGCGGGGAGAATTTCGTCCGGCCGGTCAGGGGCGAAACGTAGACCGGTGCCTTCGCATCGAACGAGATGTTGAGGTCCACGGCCACGAGCACGATCCACTCCCCCGGGGCGATCACGTGGTCGGCGGGCGGGTTCAGGGTCGGCACGTAGACGATGCGGCCCCCTTCGTTCCGGGCCATGCTGAGGCCGATCGGGACCGCGGTCGGAAAGCCGTAGAGGAGGTCCCCAAAGCGTCTGCCGACGGCCTCGGGGACGTTGCGGATGTACATCTCGCTCCCGTAGAACGAGAACAGCTCGGCGTACACGTTCGACAGCCCGGGCTGGCGGGAGGACTGTACGAGGATCTTGCTGATGATCTCGCTCGACAGCACGACCGGGATGCGCCGGCCGCCCGCGGCCTCCGCAATGTCGAGATTCTCCGCCCGGGAGATCTCCGCCACCATCTTGGGCGGGGCGCCCTTCCACTCCTTCTGGGCGGCCAGCAGCATGAGCACCTTGATCACCGAGATGTCGGGATTGCCCGTGTCGGCGTCGTCCGTCCCGTCCGCCAGCACGATGATGCTCCGCGCGGCGCCGAAGGCCACGCGCTCGAGCTCCCCCAGGTTCGCGCGCGAGCCCGTCCGCAGGATCACGTTTTTGAGCACCGACGGGGCGACCTCCAGCCGGAGGGCCTCCCGCATCTCGTCGAGCGCGCGATCCGAAAGGAGCACGACGCGGAGGCGGGCGTCGAACTGGGCGAGCAGGTTGAGGATCGAATAGACCTTGTTGCTCCAGCCCAGGAGCAGGATGTGCCCCGTTTCGAGGACCGGTCCGTTCCCCTTGCGCAGGACGTCGAGGCGCGCGGTGATGGCGCTGGAAATGAAGCCGATCAGGATCCCGAAGATGGCCATGCCCATCAGGGTTTCCGCGAGGGCCACCGTGAAAACGGGCAGGGTCGCGCCGTAGTCGTCCGTGATGGAGCCGGGGTTGAGGACGTGCTTCAGGGAAAACCAGAGCGTGTCCAGAGGCCCCTTGTCGATGTCCGTGCGGATCCCGACCACCTGGGCGTTGGCCGGCGAGAAGAGGCCGAGGAAGTAAGCGACTTCCCCGAAGAGCAGGACGAGGAGGGTGAGGACGCCGAGGAGGACGAACTGCGCCAGCGGCCCCTTCGCGAACTGTCGGTCGAGGGTGTAGGCGAGTCGGACCTTGAATTGCCGCCACATGTGGGTGGCCACTCCGATGGGCGAGGGTTGCGCGGGGGTGGGATTCTAGCCTAGTCGATCTACGGCGGCCAAGAGAAAACGGAACCACAGATTTCGCGGTGCGGCGGGGCCGCAAGAAAGCGACGACGGAACCACAGATTTCACAGATTCGTAATCTGTGTAATCGCGTAGAATCTGTGAAATCTGTGGTTCCGTCGTGGTTTGGTTGCGACCATCCGCTGCGCCGGGAAAGCTGCGGCTCCGGTAGCTGCCGAACCGACCAAGAAGCGGCTGAGGGGGCGACGTCCCGTAGTAGCCTCACTCTTCTCGATTCGACTTGACACCCGACCCCGCGACAAGTTAGTCTTGGGAGATTGAACGAAGGTGTTGGGTTCGGGCCGAGGGCAAGCAGCGGCTTCCGACCCAGGGGCGACCCGCGCGGCCGAGGGCGAGACGGTCCTGCGCGGGCTGGGATCGAAAAGGCGTGGCCGGAAACCGAGGCGACCTGCGCGTCACGCGCGCGGCCGTCCCGGAGGAAAGGCCGGGTTTTTGGGGGGGGGACCCGGGTCCGTCCATGGACGCTGGGGAAGGAGACCACGGTGGAGATTACGGAGGTCCGGGTCAAGCTCATGGGGCAACGGAACGACAAGCTGCGTGCCTTGTGCAGCGTTACGTTCGACGCCGCCCTGGTGATCCACGACCTGAAGGTGATCGAGGGGACGAAGGGCGCGTTCGTCGCCATGCCGTCCCGAAAGCTGACCGACCGCTGTCCGCGCTGCGGCGGCAAGAACCACCTGCAGGCCCAGTATTGCAACGACTGTGGGCGCAACCTCCCCTCGGGTCGGACGACGAAAGACGCTCGCGGCCGGCCCAAGCTGCACGCCGACGTCGCCCACCCCATCAACTCCGCGTACCGGGAGCTGCTCCAGGAGCGCGTGCTGCGCGCCTTCCAGGAGGAAGTCGGCCGTTCGCAACTGCCCGGCTACCGGCCGCCGACCTTCGCCGACGCGCCCGGGGACTACGAAGAGAGTGGCGGGACCGATCCCGCGCCCGCCCGGATCGCGGCAGTTTCTACTTGATTCGGGGTGGGCCTCCCCCTATAGTAGAACGCCCTCGCCACCGGCAGGTCCGTGGGACCGGCCGGGCGGGATTCCCACCGATCGTGGTTTCGCCCACCGCGGAGGCGCCCTGTGCTCCCATTCCTCCTCGCCCAGGCCGAGGGCGGCAGTCCCCTCGCCGGCATGCTCTTCCCCCTTATCCTCACCTTCGGCGTCATCTACGTCGTCCTCATCCTTCCGCAAAAAAAACGCGACCAGGAGCGGAAGGGGATGCTCGAGAAGCTCCGCAAGCATGACCGCGTCCTGACCGCGGGCGGCATCTGGGGCACCGTCTTCTCCGTGAAGGACAACGAAGTCGTCCTGCGCGTGGACGAGGACAACAACGTCCGGATCCGCTTCTCGAAGGACGCCATCGTGCGCATCGAGACGGCCGCCGGCGAAGGGCAGCGCGGAGAAGGCGCCGAAGCCGGCGCCGCCCGCGAGAAGAAGTAGGAGAGGGCCGTGTTCGGTCGTTCCCTGCGCTTCCTCCATAGGCTCTGGCTCGCCGGTCCGGCGCTCGCCTCCGCGGCGATGGCCGTCGGCTGCCTTGCGGGCGGGGGGCGACCTCCCGTCGACCCCAAGGACCTGGAGCCCCGCTCCGCCTTCTTGCGCCTCCACCTCGAGCCCCTCCCCGGGCCGAACGGCGAAGGAGAAGCCCCCCCCCTCGACCTGTCCCTCAACCGGCTCCGCCACCGGATCGCCATGGCGGGCATGGCCCACTACACCCTCGAGCTGCGAAGCGGCGCCGAGGTCGTGCTCGGCGCAGGGGCCACCAGCGTGCACGAGGCCGAACGGCTGCGCTGGCTCACCACGGCCGCCGGCGTCGTCGAACTGCGCGTCGAGGCGAACCCGAAACAAGTCCAAGAGAGCGCCTACCCCAGCCGCGCCCCGCCCGGCTTCTCGTGGCATGCTCAGCGGACGCTCTACGGGGGACCGAGGGCGGACGGAGAGCGGGTCCTCCTGGCCGATGCACCGGCACTCGCCGGCGGTCGCGTGGCGCGCGCGGTCGTCCTGCCCCGAGATGGGGCGCACGACCTTGTGCTCTTCCTGGAAGGGAACGCGGCCGCTGCGCTCGAACGAGCGAGCGTGGAGTTCCGGGGCAGACGCCTCGGGATCCTTTGTGACGGCAAGCTTCTCGCCGCGCCGTATCTGACCGGCCGCATCGCCGACGGTCGCGCCCGACTCTCCGCCGACTTCACCAAAGAAGAGGCCTCCGACCTGGCCGCGCTCTGGAACGGCGGCGAACTCCGCGCCCATGTGACGGTCGAAGAGTTCCGGGTCGAAAAGCCGACTCCCCCCTCCGCGGCCGCGCTCCGGTAGACGCCGGGTCGCATGGCCGCCTCCGTTTCTCCCCCCCCCCGTTCCCGCTTTGCGTGCCGCTCCCGCCGACGGCGGCCCTCCGTACCCCCCGGCGTGGGGGGCGCGGTCGGCGCGCCGGCGTGCGCGGTCCTCCGGGACCCGCATTCCCGTCCCCCACACGACGATCCCTTCTGGAGCTCGGTATGGACGACAAGGCAAAACTCATCGGCATCGTTCTGCTCACGGCCGTCGCGGCCTTCTTCGCGTGGCCGTCGGCGGACAAGCCCGGGTTCCGCGAGTTCCCGGACGGCAAGCAGGAATTCCTGAACGGCTACTCCTTCAAGCTCGGTCTCGACCTCCAGGGCGGCTCCGAGCTGCGGCTCGCCCTCAAGCGTCGGGAAAACGGGCGCGAGGTCCTGCCGGCGGGGAAGGTCGCCGAGGCCACGCGCAAGGCCGTCGAGACCCTCGAACGCCGTATCAACGTGCACGGCCTCAAGGAACCCCGCATCACGACCTACGGCGAGGACCAGATCCTGGTCCAGCTTCCCGGCATCGATGCCGCCGAGGTGCAGCGAGTCAAAACCATCATCACGACGAGCGGCAAGCTGCAGTTCAAGCTCGTCGCCGACGAGGAGGTCCAGCGGGTCTGGGAATCGTCCCACACCGTCCCGCAGGGGTACCGTGTCTACACGCGGCGCGTCTCCGAGGAGCATGAGAAGGAAGGCGAGCACGGCGAGACGCTGCTCATCCGCGACCGGGAGGAAATGACCGGCGAGGAGGTGGCGACCGCCGCCGACAAGTTCTCCCTCGACACGCGCAGCGGCTTCGAAGTGGAGCTGCGCCTCACCGAGCACGGTCGGCGGACGTTCGCCAAGCTCACCTCCGAAAACGTCCACCGTCGGCTCGCCATCATCCTGGACGAGAAGCTGATCTCCGCCCCGGAGATCCGGGAGCCCATCAACGGGGGCACGGCGCAGATCACGGGGAATTTCGGAGCGAAGGAGGCGAAGGACCTCGGCACGGTCCTGCGCTCCGGGAGCCTGCCCGCGGGCATCGAGCTGATCGCGGAAAACTCCGTCGGCCCGAGCCTGGGAGAGGACTCCGTCCGCCGGGGCACGGCGGCCGGCGTCATCGCGCTGGTCGCGGTCCTGGTGTTCATGGTCTACTTTTATCGCACCGCGGGCGTGGTGGCGAACGTCGCCCTCTTCATGAACGTGGTGTTCCTGGTCGGGCTCCTGGCCGTATTCCAGGCCACGCTCACGCTCCCCGGCATCGCGGGCATCATCCTGACCATGGGCATGGCCGTCGACTCGAACATCATCATCTACGAACGCATCCGGGAGGAGCGCGAGCGAGGAAAGCCGCTCCTGACCGCGTTCGAGGCGGGGTTCGACCGGGCCTTCTGGACGGTCTTCGACTCCAACATCACGACGCTCATCGCGGGCGTGGTCCTCTACTACGAAGGCACCGGGCCCATCAAGGGCTTCGCCGTGACTCTCTGCCTGGGCATCCTGACGACCCTCTTCACCGCGCTGACCTGCACGCAGACCATGCTGCGGGCGCTGATCACGAACGGGATCGGCGGCTGGAAGGTGACGGAGCTTCGGATGCTCAGCACGTTCAAGAGCCCCAAGTTCCCCTTCATGAGCCTGGGGCGGACCTGCATCCTGGGGTCCGGGGCGGTCATCGGCGTGACGATGCTCGTGTTCTTCCTCCGAGGCGACCGGAACTACGGCATCGACTTCAACGGCGGCACGATCCTGAACGTCCGGTTCGCGCAGGCCGTGGAGATCGACGAAATCCGCAAGACCATCGCGGGCATCCCGGCCGAGGGAGCGGCCGGCAAGCCGAAGTACCCCGACGTGGAGGTGCAGCGCGTGCTGGCCGTGGCCGGCGGGAGCGACGGGGCCGCGCAGCCGATCGAGTTCGCGGTCCGCACCGGCGCGCTGGAGCTGGATCGGGAACACCAGAAGGTCGCGCCGCAGGAGCAGCTCAAGAAGGACCTGCTCGGGGCCTTCGCCGGCAAGGTCCCGTCCGAGCCGATCGTCTTCCCCGTGCCCGGCCTCCTCGAAAAGCCGGGTCACCCTTACCATGGCGGGCAGCGCATCGTCGTGAACCTGTCGACCGCGCTCACGCGGAAGGACATCGAGACAAAGCTGGCCGCGATCTGCAAGAAAGCGGAAGTCGGCGACGCGAATCTGCGCGTGCCTCCGCCCGAGTCGGAGACCTCCGCTTCGTCGTTTGAGTTCGTGGTCCGGCCCGAGGACAACGGGCGCGTCTCGCAGGTCGAGGCGGCCATCCTGGACAAGGAGAGCGGACTCGCCCTCTCGGAGAACCCGTTCCCGAGCGTGCAGAACATCGGACCGTCGGTGGCCCGCGACCTCAAGTGGAAGGCGATCGTCGCGCTGTTCTGGTCGTGGTTGGCGATGATCGTCTACCTCGCGATCCGGTTCGACTTCAAGTTCGCCCTGGGCGCCGTGGTGGCCTTGATCCACGACGTCCTCGTCTGCATCGGCGTGCAGTCCGTGGTGCAGATGCTGCTCCCGGGTTCGTTCGGCATCAGCCTGGACATGGGGCTGCCCACGGTGGCCTCGTGGCTCACGATCATCGGGTATTCGGTCAACGACACGATCGTGATCTTCGACCGGATCCGCGAAAACATGCGCGAAATGAAGCGGGAGCCGCTCGAGGTCATCCTGAACGCGAGCATCAACCAGACGCTCTCGCGGACGATCCTGACCTCGATGACCGTCTTCCTGACCGTGCTCGCCCTCTTTGCCTTCACCGCCCGGAGCGGCGGCGGCGTGGCGGGTTTCTCCTTCCCGATGATCGTCGGCGTGATCACCGGGACGTACTCGTCGATTTACATCGCCAGCTACCTGGTCCTGCGCCTGAGCCCGCGCAGCCGCGCCGCGTAGGCGGGGCGGAAAGGGACCGGGCTCGCACCCGGGCGAATACCCGGGCGCGGGCGCGTGCGCGGACGGCAGCACGGCCCCGCACGCGTGGGCCTGGCCCATCGAGAGCTTCACTCCGCCCTCCCCCCCTTTCGCGAGGGGGGAGGGCGGCTGTGTCTTCACGTCGGCGCGCGCGCCCCTACACCGAGCCGCGACCGTCAGGGAGCGGCCCCGGCGTGTCCTCGCGCCGCCCAGGGTTAGATCCTGCAACGGTTCGCAACCCGGCCCGGAGCTCCGATTCCTACTCGTGACAGGGAGGCTGCCCAGCCATGAAAGCCGCGTCCCCCGACCGGCAGCTCGCCGGTTTCCTCGCCAAGTACACGCCCGAAATCAGCGCCCTGGCCGCGGCCGTGATCCAGAAATTGCGCGCGCGCCTTCCGGGCGCCAGGGTGCTCGTTTACGACAACTACAATGCCCTCGCGGTGGCCTTCGGAGCCACGGAGCGAGTCGCGGATCTCGTCCTCTCGATCGCGCTCTATCCCCGTTGGGTGAATCTTTTCTTTTCGGAGGGCGCGTCGCTGCCCGATCCCTCGAAGGTGCTCCAGGGGAGCGGGAAGCGGATCCGCAGCGTGGTGCTCGAAAGCGCCGCCGACCTGGAGAAGCCCGCGATTCGCGCGTTGATCGAGCACGCACTCGCCAGGGCCACGCCCATCGACCCTACGAGCTCCGGCCAGGTCGTCATCAAAGCGGTTTCAACGAAGCAGCGGCCGCGGAGGCCGGCGAAGTCCGCCCCTCGCGTGGCCCGCACCCCCGAGGCCGAATGAGCGTGCGCCTTGAGGACCCCGCACGGGCCGGCCGTTTCCGGTCGTCCGCGCGCTCGCCGGTTTTCTCCTTGCGCATGCCCCGTCCAGGGGGTAGACTCCAGCGTTCGGCCGACCGGGCCCCAAGCTTCGCCTGATCTGCCCGGGGCGCGGATTCAATTTGGAGAAACGCATGAGCACGCAGGCCAAGGTCGTCCTCCTGGGGGTTCTTGTCCTGGCTGTCGTCGGCGTCCTCATCTGGGACCGTTCGACGATGCCCTCGATCAAGAAGGGGCCCGACCTCGCCCGCAGGGACGCCTCCTCCTCCGCAGCCGACGCGTCCGGGCCCGTCCCCGTCGCGACGCTCGACACCGCCCCGCCGGCCCAAGGCTACACGCCCGTCTCCGTGTCCCCCGGCCCCACCGAGTCCGGCCCCAATGCCGCCGTCGTCGAGATCGGCGGCTCCCCGACCGTGTTCCCGGAAGGCTCCCGCGGCGGTGGGGCCCCTGCTCCCTCCGTGCGCCAGGACCCCGCCGTCGACAGCACCACCGCCTCGGCCGCCCCGGCGTCGCATGCCGGCGCGCGTCCGGTCGAGGAACCCGCGGCCGCGACGGCTGCCGCCCCTGCGCAGGCAGGAGCGACCGAGCCCGGCTCGGCCGCCCGTACGGCCGGCGCCCGCACCGAGGCCCCCGTGCAGCCCGCCGAGGCCTTCGCCGGCAAGTCGTCCAATGCCGATCCAGGCGCTTCCCCCGACCGCGAGGGCTCGGCCGCCTCGGCCCCCTCGGCCCCGGCCCCCTCGGCCCCGCTGGAGCCCGAACTCGTCTCGCATCGCGAGCCCCTGAAGCCTGCCGCGAGCGATCTCCCGGCCCAGAACGACCCACGCAACCCGCCTCAGAATCCGCCGCACGTCGCCCCGCGCGAGCCCGCGCCCGCGAATCCCCCGGCCGCCTCGCCGGAGCCCGCGGCTGCGCCGGCTGGCGTCCTCGGCGGCGTGAATTACACCGTCCAGCCGGGCGACCACCTCTGGGGGATCGCGCAGAAGTTCTACCATGACGGGAACCGCTTCAACGAAATCTTCGAGGCGAACAAGGACGTGCTCGCCAACGCGAACACTACCCTCGTGGTAGGCGCCGTCCTTCGCATCCCCGAGGTGAAGCCCCCGCCGCCGAGCACGCCGGCCGCCGCCCCGGTCCTGCCCGCCGGGCAGAAGTCCTGGACCGTGCACCAGGGGGACACGCTCGTCGAGATCTCGAAAAAGGTGTACGGCTCCTCCAGGCACTGGCGCGCGATCGCGGAGGCCAACAAGAAGGAACTGCCCGATCCGGATCACCCGAAGGTCGGCCAGCTCCTGGTTCTCCCCGAGATCCAGGAAAAGTCCAAGCCCACCGGCGCGCCCGGCGCCACCCCGGCCGCGGACGAGCCGACCGGGAAGGACGTCTACACGATCAAGGAAGGCGACCTGCTGGAGAACCTCGCGGACCGCTTCTACCACGATCGCAGGCTGTGGATGAAGATCCTCGAGGCGAACCCCTCGCGCTTGAAGGACCCCCAGTCCCTCCGCGTCGGCCAGAAGATCGTCATCCCCGGCGTGGATGTCGGCGCGGAGCCCGCCAAGGGCACCGAGGCCCCGAAAGCAGGCGACGCCCCCAAGGGTGCCGGCGAGCGGCGAAATCCGCCCCCGGCCCCGGAGCAGCGCCAGCAGGAGTCCTCCTCGCTCGGCACGCCGGTGCACCAAACGTCGCTCATCGACGACTAGAGCGGCTCGTCGCCGAAGGGGCGAAGCGCCTTTCGCGCGATCGCTCCGCGGCTCCTGCACTGCCGCCCGACGGTCCGCCTGAATGCGGCACTACAAGCAGCGCCGCGGGCTATTCACGCCCGGCCTGGAAAGCGAGCATGATGGGCAACTTGGGCGAAGCACTGCGACCCTGTTCGTAGTTCCGCCTTCAGGCGGGGCGACTGGGCGCCGATGGTTCGAATTGCTCCCCGTTGCGTCCCTGTCCACATCGCCTGCTGCCGCGGGGGCGCGGTCTGAGCTTCCTCCTACCGCTCCCGCCCCTCCCCCCTCAAGTCCCGCCGCGCGCCTGCCGATAGAACCTATGATCCCGTTCGATCGGTAACCCCCGCCTCGCCGCGGGGTCATCCCTCTGGCCCTCCCTTGCCGTCGGCATGCGCCTGGAGTCTCCCCGTCCGCCCGTGAGACGCCCGGCAAAGGCGAGGACCGCGAAAGGAGAAGCGCGATGCTCAACGTCCTTGTCCTGGATCCGGCGCAGTGCTCCTCGTTTCTGATCCGCAGCATCCTCCTCGGCGCGGGCCACGCCGTCTCGGTCTCGCCGGATGGCCGCGACGCCTCGCGCAAGATGGCGACCGGCCTTTTCGACGTCGCGCTCGTCGACTTCGCCGGCGAACCCGCCGCCTGCGCGGAGTTCGTCCACGGGACGAACGTGCTCCTGCCCGAGCTCCCGGTCATCGCGCTCTATCGTGAAGACGAGCCGCCGAAGCTCGACGGACTCCAGATCTATTTGACGGTCAACAAGCCCGTCCGTGTCACGCGCGTGACGGAAGCGCTCCGCCGGGCCGCGACCTACCTGAACGCGCCCCGAGCCTTCATCCCGGGCCGGTGCGCGGTCCAGTTTCCCGTCGAGGTCCTTTGGGGCCTGGATGCCCTGCCTTGTCGGGTCTCGAGCATCTCGGATCGCGGCATGCTCCTGGAGGCCGCCGACCGGGACTTCGCCCACCTCCGCAGCTTCGATCACTTTTTCGACACCCTCTCGGGGGAGTCGATCGACGCCAAGGTGCGTCTCGGCGACGACGAGCAGATCCCGGTGGGCGGCAAAGTGGCGTTCCTGGAGCGGACCCCGGACTCGCGCGTGCGGCGCGTCGGGGTCGTGTTCACGGAGGTGCAATCGACCGACGTGAACCTCCTCCGGAGCTACATCTCGCTCGTCGGCGGACCCGTGTGACCCCACGCCGGCGGGTGAGACGGCGGCGCGTGGCCAAGGAACCCGGGGCGGTCCGGGCCGTGAGTGGTGGGGTGGGGGGGGAGGGATGGCAAAAAAAAGAAGGCGACTGCCGCAGGGCGTGCTTGGTTGGAGGAAGGACACAATGCATCAGGCCGTGATTCGAGACCAGCGTGTGCAGTGCCCGACTTGCGCCTCCCCCCGCTTCACGCCGCTCCGGCGCGAAGTGTCCTTCGAGCACGTGCTCGTGATCCAGTGCCGCTGCGACGCTTGCAATCAGGTGTTCGGCTTCCGGGAGGATCGTTGCGGCCGTCGCTTTTGCTAGCGTGCCGGCGCCGCCCCGCCGCGCGTCGTGGGCCGACCCGCCTGTGCCGTGCGCTCCCGGTGCGCGGTTCGCGAGCTCGAGCCCTGCTTCGAACCTGCCTCCCCGCTTCCGTCCTGCCGCCTCTCCCGGCCCCGCCCGCTCTACGTCTTCTCGCCCGCGATCAGCTTCGTCACCGCCTCGAGAAAGGCGGACTCGATGAACTCCTTGGTGATGTACGCCTGGCCTCCCGCCGAGAAGCCCTTTAGGCGGTCGAGGTAGTCGTTGCGCGCCGTGAGGAAGAGGATCGGGATGTCGGTGCACTCCGGCCGTTCGCGGAACCGGTCGCAGAGCTGGTAGCCGTCCATCCCGGGCATTTCGATGTCAAGGATGATGATGTCCACCCTTTCCTTGGCGGGCACTTCGAGGGCGTCCAGCCCCTCCGACATCGTGATGGTCTTGAACCCATGCTTCTTCAGCATGAGGCTGGCGCGCAGGAGCATCGCCTTGCTGTCATCGACGATCAAGGCGGTCTTTCCCGCCCCGATCCCCAGGGGTCCGACCATGCCGCTTCTCCAGGGATTCCGACGAAGAGGTCTCCGGGGGGCCTGAGCTGGCACACCGCTTCCCCCCCCGTTCGGGGCATGCCAAGGGGGAGAAGTCTAGCACGATCCCGGAACCGGAGTCAAGGATTTGACGGCTGCGCCCGGGGCGCGCCGCGGGGGGGAAGGGTCTCCAGCCTGACCTCGATTTCCTCCCGCGCGCCCTCCCGGCGATAGACCACAAGCAGGCGCCCGGAGCGCCCCTGCACGTTGAGGGTGGTGGTTCCGCTCAGCTCCTGCCGGGTGGGGTCCTGCTCGCCGCTCGCGCCCTCCTCTTCGGCCGCGGCAGGGTCGGGCTGTCCCATGCCGACGAGCGTCTTCAGTCGGGCGGCCAGCGCGGGCACGATCCGCTCGGGCGGCGGGGGAAGCGCGGTCAGCGCGCCGGGCGGCCCACAGACCATGCGATTCTTGCCCGGCTCCAGCGTCAGAATGAGCCGGTGGTGCGGCCGTCGCAAGAGAAGGAGCACCAGGAAGCCGAGGTGTCGCTCCACGATCGGCAGCTCCCGGCCCTCGGCGGCGAACTCGTCCGCCTCGTCGAAGCGGGGTGCGCCGTAGTGGCGCTCCAGGGCCCGCCGCACCGCCTCGGGCGAAGCCACCGCGCCCCGTACCTGGCGCGCGAGGAGGAACTCCAGGTCTTCCAGGACGGACCCGTTCAGGGGGTCGGCCACGGCGACCGTGAGGATGCCGGCCTTGAGCTCTACGGGGATGGCCTCGTACAGTCGTGCGATGGTGGGCGACACCTCCCCGAGGACCTCGGACGGAATGTCCGCCGTGTCGAGGTTCACGAAGGGCATGCGGAGATCTTCGGCCAGCGCCTCGAGGAGCTGGGTCTCGCGCAAGTAGCCGAGTTCGATCAGGGTCTTGCCGAGCGGTCCGCCGTTCTGCCGCTGCACTTCGAGCGCCCGGTGCATCTGTTCCGGGGCGAGCAGGCCGTTCTTCTCGAGGACCTGTTGGAGGCGCGTGGGCCCGGGGCGCGTCCCGGTGAGCGCCTCGAGGGCGTGCCGCCATGGGGGGGGCAGCAGTCGGTGGGCCAGGGTCAGCAGGTCGGCCTCTCGCACGAAGCCCGCGGCCAGCGCGAACGACAACAAGCCGCGCGGGCTCGCGTCCCGCTTGACTTCGAGGAGGTCCTCCAGCGCGTCGGGCGCGAGCACGCGGTGCTCCGAGAGGAGGAGCGCCAGCTTCTCGCCGAGGAACGCCCCTTCGTCGCACCCCGTAAAAAAAAGAACGGGATTGCGGCCGCAGGCAGGGCACTGCAGCAGATAGAAGGAGAGGGGCTGGCGGAAAGACAGCGGTCGGGAACAGTTCGGGCAGGGCAGCCGCGGAACGGCGCCACCCGCCCATTCCGCGGGTTCTGGGATCGGCATCGGGACCCCCTCAGAGGGAAAGGCCCATCAGGTCCCCATGTCGGCCCATTGTAGCATCCCCGCTCCGGCGGCGACAAGCCCCGTTTCGTCCCGCTCGCGCTGCAGTGCGACCCGCGCGCGTGGGGGAGCCCTTGTCGGTGGCCAGATGCCCGTCCGACTGGCCCGATCCGCCTCCGCTAGCTCGACTCCCCAGGAGGGTGAAGTCTCCCTCTGTCTGCGGCATGCCAAGCGAGACGGGTAGCCTTTGCTTCTCTCTGGTTCCGCGACGGGACTTGCGAGAAGTCAACGACCGCATGCGCCGGATCGGCCACGGGTGCTGGTGGAGACGTGAGTGGATCGCCGTAGGCGTGCAGGCCGTGGCTTTCGCATTCCGCGGTGGTCACACCCCACGTCCCCGCTGACTTGAAGCCTAGCGAGCCTGGGTGTTGTTGTGGGCTGCCTCGGCCGTCGTCAGTGCCGAGCGGGCAACCGACAATAGATGATTGTCCTTGGGCGTGGGACAGAATGCCTGGCTGCTTGGGCGTCCGTCGCGCACGAAAGCCGGGAACACCTGACGGTAGAGCATCTCCCCGCCGTCTTTAAGGAGTTGAGCTTCGGGCGGCATGTTCTACGATTCCAGCAGATGGTCGGCGACGAATCGACCGAGCCGGACCTCGGCCCCGGGCTCGGAGAACTCGAGATGGCAGTCTTCCATGACATCGGAGTCCATCTCGGCGGCAACAAGTTCCGCGGTCTTTTGCGCGAGATGAATCACAGCAACAACACCCCACCGTCGGCTGGTCCATTCGGCTCTCGCCGCCCCTTCTGGAGTCGGATAGGTGTGGGGGATCGGTAGTTGGAACCCTTCGACAACACCACCCAGGAGTGCTTGCAACCAATCCAGCGCAGCAGGATCGTACGCCAAGCCCGTGCCGTCGTACCACCCGGGCATGAGCGATCGAAGGCTCTGAATCTGACTCTCGATCGGCGTGGAGCATCCCGGCCGGGTTGGCAACTCCTCGCCTTCCTCTGCCAGACTTACGTCCGTGGCCAGGCTGACCCTCTGAAGGACGCCTTCGGGTGTGAACACCCCGTTTCCCCGCACCCGAACAAGTGCTTCCTCTTTGAGCGAGGTCAGGGCGGAGGGGAGGAACAGTGGCGTGATGCGTACATCGATCTTCTTGCCATCGGTCGTTTTCAGGGAAAAGTAACCCTTGTCCTTGTCGAGCGCACGCACTTCACCCACGAGATTTACGTCGTCCTCATAGCTCTGCTGGACCTTCAGGAGGAGCGCTTGTCGAATCCTTCGACCATAAACTGTAGGCGGTTTCCCGGAATGCGAGGTCAGGCCGATGGTCTCATCGGGCTGGAGCGTCCGGCCGAAAGTTATGAACCGGCCAAGGATGTCCTTTGTCGTGCCCTCGGTGGGACTCTCGTCGCTTCCACACGTAGCGATGATATGCTCGACGCGATCTCGCGCCTGGTCGAAGAGATCCTCCAGGGGTTGCTCCCCAAACATGGGCGTTCCCTGCGGGCGCAGAATTCGGGAGATCACGGGTACAATGCTGCCGCGGTCGATGCGTTCCAGGACAAGTTCGAAGCCGGCTTCGAATCGCTTGGGGAGGCGTTGGCGGCTCGGGTTCTGAGCCTGGTAGAGCGCCTTCGCCACCGCGACTACCAATTCCCGGTAGGCCGAGAGCTCCGGCAAGACCTCGACGGGCAGGGATTCGCCCTCGAAGCGAGCTCCTCGGAAGGCCAGCGTCACGAATTGCCGGGTGGTCATTCCAGCCTCTAGGCATCAAGGAAGTGGGCCGGACAGGAGCGGCATCGACCCGATTCTAGCAGCGCCACCCGGGGAGGGCAAACGGAAAACTCGATCGGAGTCCGGTCGATTCGCGGGATGGGACAGTTACCGTGGTCGAATCCTGGGTTGACCCCGCCTTCCCCGCTCTCGGGCCCCGGGTCCGGCGGATGGGGCGCCTGCTCGACCGGATGCGTCGGGAGTCGAATCAGAAGGACGTTGGATGTATCCTGGACGGCGTGTGGACTTGGTACACGCAGGAGAAACGGCCGTGAAGCCCTCCCTTCAAGACCTGCTCGACCGGGCGATGCGAGACGTCGGGTTGACCCCGCGCCGGGTGAACCTCACACCCCCTGCGCCGCCGGCTCCCGCGCGGCGCGCCCCGCGCCCCGCCGCGGCGAAGCACGCCGGGCGGAACGGGCGAGCCTCGAAGGCCGGCCGCTAGCCGGCGCGCCCTCCCCCGCCCCGGACTTCCGCCCGCTACCCCGCAAGCTGCTCGCGGTGTCGGCGGGGGTCGGACGGAAGCGGAAACTTCCGGCCCTTCCCCCAACCTCCCCTCCGCCAGCCCGGCGGTTCCGCGCCCGCTCGCGATCGCCGTCGGCCCGGGACCTCGGCACGTTCGACCAGTGGCGAGTATGGCGGCGGCCCGGAGCTGCGCGCGGAAGGCGTGGGCGCACGCAAGCCCCGCGGCGCACCGAAGCGCGAAGGCCCCGCTCCGCGCTGTTCGGTGAAGGGCTGCGAGAAACCGGCGCGGGCGCTGGGCAAGTGCTGGGCGTGCTACACGGCGGCGCGGCGCTCGCGCGCGAGGAAGGGGTAGGGGAAACACCCGACCCACCCTCGGCCAAGCGGTCAGGGGGGAGGCGCCGGGGGGCGATAGGGGACCCGTACACATGGACATGGGGCTCCGGTGGAGCCAAGCTCTGACGTGGGAGGATAGCGATCGTGGCGAAGACGTGGAGGTGGAGGGACGAGGGTCCAAGTGAACAGAAAGAGGCCCGCGGTGACGCCAAGCGACGCGAGATCGAGACCGGGATACTCGACTTGCCAGCCCGGGAGCGGCTGTGGCTTTGCTATCACGCCATCGAGGACGCTTTCCACGAAATGCCGAAGAGTCAGCGGAACCCGTTGCGTTCGTCTAGGCAGATCATTGTTCAGAACATGTTGCGTCTGTGTACGGAGAAGATGCTTCGCGGAGACCTGGCGAAGATAGCCGCGAAACAGAAGGCAGTCGACAACAGTCTCGCACCGAGCTCGTCGGAGAAGGAGCAAAAAAAGAGGGACACACTTCGCAAGCTCGCCCTCCAGGTTGACATTGGGCACTTGCGCTCCGTCGTAGAGAATGTCCTGCGCGGAATCGACGGTGACGTCAGAGTTGCCGAAGAGGCACGGGCGCTCCAAGAGGGGAGAAATCGAACAAGCGTTGTTGCCGCCTGCGCCTCACCGGTGCCCGCTGCCCCCGCGAGAGAGAGCGTCGGCCCGCCGCCTGCGGCGAGCCCCTCGGGAGAGACATCCCGAGGCCGCGTACTCCGACGATGGAAGGACATAGGCAGTCCGTTGGGGCTGGGGGCAAGCGCCGCAAAGGCCTTTTTTCGAGAGAGCGTGAAAGCGGGACTGCCGATGCCAATCGAACGGGATGGTATCACCCCGATTGCGAGCGAAAACGACCTGCTCCGCTGGTTTCAGAATTGGAGTCAAGAACGAATCAGGACAAATCAAGCACCTATCCCTCGTCGGCAGATTTTCACGATTACCGGGTGGCGCGAGATCGGGAGCCGGCGCTGCTACCTGACTGGCGAAGCCGTGGTGGCGGCCGACGGCAAGGTAACGGGAGTCGAAGTGTCGCTACCCAACTCGCTCTCGCGTTTCGCTCTTGCCTCCCCTCCGAGGAGCGAAGCGCTCACAGGCGCGGTGACCGCAAGTCTTCCGCTGTTGGACGTGGGGCCGGATACGGTCACGTTTCCCCTCCTTGCTGCGATCTATCGTGCTTCGTTGCGGGCGGCGGACTTCGGCTTGCACTTGGCCGGGCGCACGCGTGCCGGCAAGTCCGAACTCGCCGCGCTCGCACAACAGCACTACGGCGCGGCCCTCGACTCGCGCAACCTTCCGCGCGCCTGGTCCTCGACGGGAAACGCCCTCGAACGGCTCGCGTTCTTGGCCAAGGATGCTCTGATCGTGGTGGACGATGGCCTCCGGCCCGCGCAGCGCGGCCCAGAGGGCCGCGCCCCCAGGAGCCTCGAGGTCCGAATCTGCGCAGTCATTTTTGCGCGTGCGCCAAGACTCGCTTGACGGTCCGCGTTACGGCGGGAGGTTTTCGTCGGGAAGTCCTCCAGGTCACCGGGTGAGACCTCGTGGGGGAAACGGAAGTGGCCCAAGTGGCCCAAACCCCCGCAGAATGCAACGCAGAGGCGTAGGGCAGCATTCTGTCGTGGGCCACTTGGTTCGCGCGCGATCGCGCCGACCCGGAGGACCGGCGCAGACGCGGAGAACCCGAGGCCGCGACCCTCGGACACATGGTGGAACGCATCAAGCGCGACTACCTACCGACCGAGTTGAAGCACCCGCGCTACGTTCGGGCGGAATCGAATCGGCTGGATCGGGTAGTCGCATGGTTCGGCGCGGAAACCCAACTCTCCGAGATCCGCTCGCCGAAGATCGTGGAATTCAAGGCCGCCCTCCGAGCCCTGCGCGACGGAGGGAAGGTGTCCGGCCCGGCCGCGGCGAACCGTGTCCTTTCGCGCCTCTCGCACCTGCTCCACCTGGCCGCGGAGTGGGGCTACCTGGAGGCCGTGCCCGTGATCCACCACTACCCGGAACCCAAGCGGGCCGTCCGACTCACGCGGGCGCACGTCGATTTGCTCCTTGCCTCAACGGCCTCCCGGCCCTCCCTTCACGGGCCGCTCGTCTTCGCCGCGGGAACGGGTTGCCGCCGCGGGGAGCTGGAGGCCCTCCGCTGGGGCGACGTGGACCTGACCTCCAAAACCATCGTTTTCCGAAGCCCGAAGAACAACGAAGACCGCGTGATCGGGATTCTTCCCGAAGTCCGGCGCCTGCTCGAAGGGCTGCGCTCGAAACGACCGCTGCCCGTTCCCGCCGACGCCCCCGTGTTCCTGAGTCCCAAGGGCCGCCCGTGGCGCATGGAAGGCGGGATCGAGCGCCGGCACTTCCGGGAGGCCGTGACCCGGTCCGGCATCCCGGCCGAAACGCGGTGGCACGACCTCCGGCATCAGTTCGGGACGTGGGCGCGGTCACAGGGCTGGCCGCGGGACGTGATTAAGAAGTGGATGGGGCACAAGACCGACCAGGCCGCCGCTCGCTACT
This sequence comes from Planctomycetota bacterium, assembly GCA_016197205.1. Classification (GTDB taxonomy): domain Bacteria; phylum Planctomycetota; class MHYJ01; order WSZJ01; family JACPWG01; genus JACPWG01. Next base: position 36,819 of record JACPWG010000018.1, on the reverse strand, counting down.
CGCACGTTTCGATGGAGGAACTTCTCGAAGCCGCAGCCGGCAAGTGGGACCGCAAGCCGGCCGGAAAGTGTGATACTGGCGTGATACCGGCCGCCGCGTCGTCGTAAGTGGTACGCCCGACAGGAGTCGAACCTGTGGCCTGCGGTTTAGGAAACCGCCGCTCTATCCAGCTGAGCTACGGGCGCAGGAGCGCGGGGACGCTCAGGCGCTTATTCTACCCGCGGGCCGGGCGTTTGCAAACGTTTGCACAGGGGTCTGCCTTGCTTCTTGGTTGCTTCTCTCCGCGGGTTGTGCTACGCTCCCGGGTTCTCCCCGGTCGGCCGTTCTTCCCTCCTCCAGGAGGCGACCGCGCGATGAATCTGCGCAATCCCGAGGTCATGAAGCTCGTCGGGGCCCAGGTCCAGGCCCACTACCGCAGCACCCTCGTCGAGCGGATCCGCGGCCTCGGCAACGTCTTCGCCGCCGGCGACCTCACCATCCGGCTGGCCAAGGAATTCGGGTTCTGCTACGGGGTGGAACGCGCCATCGATCTCGCCTACGCGGCACGCAAGGTCTTCCCGCAGGAGCGGATCATCCTCATCGGCGAAATCATCCACAACCCCGAGGTCAACGAACAAATCCGCTCCATGGGGATCATCACCCTCCCCGGGGACGGCGACCTCGACCTGGTCGGCGTCACGGCGGAGGACATCGTCATCATCCCGGCGTTCGGGGCGCGCCTGCCGGTCATGCAGCGGCTCAAGTCCATCGGCTGCACCCTCGTCGATACCACCTGCGGCGACGTCATGTCGGTTTGGAAGCGCGTCCGCCAGAACGCCCGCGAGTGCGTCACCTCCATCATCCACGGCAAGGCCCAGCATGAGGAGACGAAGGCGACCGCCTCGCGCGCGCTCGGCGAGGCGACCGGGCACTACCTGATCGTGCTCAACACCCAGGAAGTGGACGCGGTCTGCGCGTACATCCGCCACGGCGGGGAGAAGGAGTCCTTCCTCGCCCGCTTCAAGGGCGGCTTCTCCCCGGGCTTCGACCCCGACCTGCATCTTCGCGTCGTCGGCGTCGCCAACCAAACGACCATGATGCGCGGCGAGACCGAGGAGATCCAGCGCCGCATCCGCCAGGCGCTCGTCGATCGCTGGGGAACCGACCAGCTCCCGAGCCACTTCCGCGCCTTCGACACCATCTGTGGCGCCACGCAGGAGCGCCAGGACGCGCTTTCCGAAATGCTGCGGACCCCCCCCGCCCTCCTGCTCGTCATCGGCGGGTACAACAGCTCGAATACCTCCCACCTCGCTGAAATGGGCGAGGCGCGCCTCCCCACCTACTTCATCCGCAACGCGTCGAAGATCGTGTCCGCCGACCTCATCGTCCACTACGACCTCCACCGGAAGTGCGAGATCGAGACGCGGGCCTGGCTTCCCTTCGGGCGGATCCAGGTCGGCGTGACCGCCGGCGCCTCTTGCCCCAACAACCTCATCGAAGACACCATCCGGCGGCTCTTCGAGCTTCGGGGGATCCGCATCGAGTCGTCCCCCGCGCTCGGGCTCGCGCCCGCCCCTCAACCCACGGAGACGGGCCTGCCGGGTCGTTCGTAGGCCGGCTCTCTCCGCCCCGCGCACGGGCCTGCCCCCTCCGCTCCGCTCCGCCCGCGGAACCTCCACGGCAGGGTTCAAAGCGGGGAGACCGGTTGCGGTCGGCCACCCCCCGTAGGGGCGCCCCTTGTGGGCGCCCGCGATTGGCGACAGGTCTTCGTCCGCGGGGTTGTCCCCGAGAGGGCGGGCGCAAGGCCCGCCCCTACGGGAGGCGGCCGATGCCCGTCGCCCACGCACAGCCCGGTTGGAACCCCGCCGACTCTTCGCCGCGCTACGCGAGCGCCGCCAGCAGGCGCGAATCCTCCGGTCGACGCGCGACCTCCAATGGATTCGTCACCACCACGACTCCCTTCGGATAGCGGGCCGCCAGCTCGGCGCAGAAGGTCAGCGCGTGGGCGCGCGCGACCGCGACCTGCTCCCGCCACCACACCGAGCGCCTCCCCGATTCCGGGTCGACGGGGATCGTGGAGGACGCGCCCTCCACCGTGAAGATCTCGCGCGTCCCGTTCGTCCGGAAGAGGAGCGCGAGGACGTCGAGCCGAAAGCCCCCCGCGGGCGCCCGCCCGAGGAGGGTGAAGAGATCCTCGTCGAGAAAGAAGAGGTGCAGGTCGGTCGCGTCGTGATAGAGCAGGAGCGCCAGCTCGATCCGCTGCGTTTCCTCCCGGGAGACCGGGAACCCGTTGGCGATCGCTTCGTTCGTCTGCATGCGGCTCTCCTCCTCGCGGGGTCGGGCGTGCGAAGACCGTTCCACGTCCCTTATCGTCCATTTCCGTCCGCGACTGGAGCCTTCCCTTCGACCGTGCAGCCGTCGCGTTGCCGAACCCCCGCCGCGTCGGCAGGCCCCGAGCGTGTGGCCGAACCTGGTGGCGTTTTCGCTTGACTTCACGGCTCCATCCCCCCTAGAATAGCCGCCCTTGCGGGGTGTCGTCTCCGCTTGGACCTTCGCAGTATCTTCCCATAAGCCAAGGGGATATGCCTGCGCAGGAACGACTCCACGAAGGAAGGATACGGTCGGCATGAAGCACGAAGTCAAAGAGGTCGGGCCTTGCAAACTCGCCATCAGCGTCGAGCTGGAGTCCGAGAAGGTCAAGGACGCGATCGCGACCAAGTATCGTGACCTCGCACAGCGGGTTGCGATCCCCGGCTTCCGCAAAGGGCACGTCCCGCACAAGATCCTCGAGAAGCGGTTCGGGAAGGACCTGCTCCAGGAGGCCAAGCGCGACCTGGTCGAGTCCACGTACAAGGAGGTCCTGGAGGAGCGGAAACTGTCTCCCCTCGGCGACCCCGAGCTGGACCTCGAAAAGATCACGCTCGACGCGGAAAAGCCCCTCGCCTACGAAATCACCGTCGAGATCAAGCCGGCCTTCGAAGTGAAGGACTACAAGGGGCTGAAGGTGGGCCGCCCGAAGACGCACGTCTCCGAGGAGGAGGTCGTCAAGGGGCTGGACCGCCTGCGGGAGGCGAAGGCCGAGCTGGAGCCGGTCGAGGGCCCCGCCGCCGAAGAGGACATCCTCGTTTGCGACCACGACCTCCGCATCGACGACGCCTCGGTCGCCACGAACGAGAACGTCTCCATCCCCGTGGCGAAGGACATCTCGATCTTCGGCAAGCCCCACCCCGAGGTCTTCGCCCTCCTCGTCGGCGCCAAGGCCGGCGAGACCCGCGAATTCGCGGTCAAGATCCCCGAGACCTTCGACAAGCCGGAGCATCGCGGCAAGGACGCCGTCGTCCGCTTCACCCTCCACGAGGTCAAGCGCAAGAAGCTCCCCGAGATCACCGAGGCCTGGGCGAAAGAACTGGATTTCGACAGCCTCGACGCCCTCAAGCAGCGCATGCGGCAGCGCATCCTGGAGGAGAAGGAGTCCGCAGCGACCGAGGCGGTCGAGGACCAGCTCCTGCAGAAGATCCTGGCCGCCACGCCGTTCCCGATCCCGGAAGGGCTCGTGGCGCGCGGGGTCGATTCCCTCATGAAGCGCGAACAGGTGCACATGGAGATGCGAGGCCTGACGGAGGAAGCCGTGAAGGCGCGCATGCAGGAGATCGAAACCTCGTCGAAGGAGTTCGTCACCGACTCCATCCGGGTCCACTTCCTCCTCGACGAGATCGCCAAGAAGGAGCGGATCTTCGCTACGGAGAGCGAGGTGGAGGACCGGCTTCACCGGATCGCCCAGGCCACGAACCGCTGGCCGGCCGAGGTCCGGAAGGACTACGAAGAAAAGGACATGATGAGCCAACTGCGTACCGACATCCGGTACGACAAAGTGAAGGCCTTCCTCCGCACCCACGCCGTCATCGAGGAGATCGCGGAATGAGTCTGTTGACCCCCATCGTCATCGAAAAAACCGGGCGCGGCGAGCGCGCGTACGACATCTGGTCGCGCCTGCTGAAGGACCGCATCGTCTTCATCGGCACGCCGATCGACGATTACGTGTCGAACCTGGTCATCGCCCAGATCCTCTTCCTCCAGATGGACAACAAGGCGCAGGACATCAACGTCTACATCAACACCCCGGGCGGCTCCGTCACCGCCGGCCTCGCCATCTACGACACCATGCAGTTCGTACAGTGCGACGTCGCCACCTACTGCGTCGGCCAGGCCTCCTCGATCGGCGCGATCCTGCTCGCCGCCGGCACCAAGGGCAAGCGCTACGCCCTTCCGCACGCGCGCATCATGATCCACCAGCCCTGGGGCGGCGCGCAGGGCGTCGCCACCGACATCAAGATCCAGGCGGAGGAAATCCTCCTCCTCAAGGGGAAGCTCAACCACGTCCTCGCCAAGCACACCGGCCAGCCCGTCTCGCGGATCGAGAAGGACGTGGATCGCGACTACTACATGTCCTCGGACGAAGCGAAGACCTACGGGATCGTCGACGAGGTGGTCGAGTCGCTCAAGACCAAGGACGGCGAGAAGCCCAAGTAGGCTCTTCTCGCCGCCGTCGAGGAGAACCTACCCTCCGCGGTCCGCGGCAGCGGGCGCAGGAGGGTCGGATTGGCAGTCGCGACGGGGCCCGAGTCGGCCCTCCGCGTCAAGCGAGGCATGTATGGCCCGTTACACGCCCAAGCACGGGGACGAATCCCGGACCTGCACTTTCTGCGGGAAGAGCCAGCGCCACGTCGAAAGCCTCATCCAGGGGCCGCCCGGCATCTTCATCTGCAACGAGTGCGTCGATCTCTGTATTCAGATCCTCAAGCTCGAAAAGAAGACTCCCTCCAAGGAGCCCTTCCGCCGCGGGTTCGCGGTCGACCACATCCCGATCCCCGCGGAGATCAAAGAGCGGCTCGACGAGTACGTCATCGGCCAGGACCGCACCAAGAAGTCCCTCGCGGTCGCCGTCAACAACCACTACAAGCGCATCCAGCAGCCCGTCGGGGCCAACGAGGTCGAGCTCGAAAAGTCCAACATCCTCCTGATCGGCCCGACCGGCTCCGGCAAGACCCTGCTCGCGCGCACGCTCGCGAAGGTCCTGAACGTCCCCTTCGCCATCGGCGATGCCACCACCCTCACCGAGGCGGGCTACGTCGGCGAGGACGTCGAGAACCTCCTCCTCAAGCTCATCCAGTCCGCCGACATGGACCTGGAACGCGCCGAGCGCGGCATCGTCTTCATCGACGAGATCGACAAGATCGCCCGCACCCAGGACAACCCGTCCATCACCCGCGACGTCTCCGGCGAGGGCGTGCAGCAGGGCCTGCTCAAGATGCTCGAAGGCACCCTCTCGAACGTCCCTCCCCAGGGCGGTCGCAAGCACCCCGAGCAGGAATACATCCAGGTCAACACCACCCACATCCTCTTCATCGGCGGCGGGACCTTCGACGGCATCGAAAAGACCATCGGTCGCCGCCTCGGCCGCAAGCAGATGGGCTTCAAGGCCGAGACCCGGTTCCTGGACGAGTCGAATCTCGGCGACGTCCTCGAGCGGGTCGAACCGGAGGACCTCATCGAGTTCGGGATGATCCCGGAGTTCGTCGGACGCTTTCCGATCATCTGCGTCGTCAAGCCGCTCGGCCTGGAGGAGATGATGAAGGTCCTCACCGAGCCGAAAAACGCCATCATCCGGCAGTACCAGCATTTCTTCCGGTTGGAGAATGCGACCCTCGATTGGACGCCGGAAGCGCTCCGCGCGGTGGCCAAGATCGCCGCCGAGAAGCGGACCGGCGCGCGTGCCCTGCGCGCCGTCATCGAACAGCTCATGCTCGACGTGATGTACCATCTGCCGTCGCGGAAGGACCCCCGGACCTACCGGATCCTGCCCTCGATGGTCCGCGGCGAGGAGCCGATCTCCGCGACCCCGCCCGCGTCCGCCGGCGGCGCGTCCGCTCCCGGCGCCGGCGCCCCGAGCTCGGCGGCGAACCCCGCGGTCCCGAAGAAGCCCAAGGACACGAAGAAGGAGATCGCATGATCGCGAAGTCCATCCAGAAGGACCTTGATCGCGCCATGACGGAGCTGAACGTGCGGGACCCGCTCCGGCGCGGGAACGCCGTCGCCAACGTCGGCGTCTTCGGCGGCCCCGAGGTCCTTCCGGCGGTCAAGAAGGCCCTTGCCGACGAGTCGGAGTACGTCCGCGTCTCCGCGCTCTACTCCATGGTGCTCCTCGGCGACAAGGATTCCGTGGTGAAGCTCATTCCCTACGTGTCCCACGCCCGCGACCATTTCCGCAAGCTCGCCCTGGCTTCCCTCGAGGCCGCCACCGGCCAGAAGCACGGCGGACCGCACGACGACGAGGCCGCGTGCAAGACCGCGCAGGGCGCTTGGGAAAAGTGGTGGACCGCGAACGCGGGCACCCTCGCCTGGAACGCCAACAAGCGGGTCTGGAAGAGCTGACGCCGGCCGCGCCCCGGGGCACGCTACTTCTCCGCAGCATTTGCGTCGCATGCGCAAATCTCGCGGGGACAAGGATCAAGGGCCAATGTCCAACTCGGCGCTTGCGCCCGAAACCCAATCCGGTCGAGCCTCAGCTTGCCCGCGATCCGAGGGGCGCAACAGACGAATGACCAAGGCCCAATTTCCAATGACCAATCAATGACGAATTCCCAATGCCCAAAACGGGTTGTGCGAAGGCCTGACGAAATCTGGAAAAGAGTTCGCGAAGTCGACCGGTAGGGAGCCAAGGACCAATCAATGCCCAAATGACCAAAGACCAATGATCAATGCTCAAGGGCTTGCGTTCCGGCAGCGAAGAAGCAGGACCGCGCAGCGGCCCTAGCGCCGGTCCTATGTCCTGCTTGGTCATTCGGGCTTCGTCCTTGATTGGTCATTGGTCATTGGAGCTTGGTCATTCGTCCGGGGGCCTTGGTTGCGGCCACCGGACGCGTGAGGTGGCGTTCGTCGCGAACGACAACGAGCCTGTTCTTCGTCTGCCCCCTGAAAGGTCGCATGCAAGCAGCGCGGGTGGCTCTCGGAACCCGCTGCCTGTAGTACCGCCTGCAGGCGGTCCGGCGGCCTCGCCGAAGAGCGGCCACACCTGTGAGCCGCCGCGCCGCCGCGCCGCACGCCGCGCCCGTATCCCTCGTCAGAGCGGCGCCGGATCGGACCATGAGCAAATCCCCCGAGCGCCCGGACAAGGCCGCTTCCTCCGCTTCCCCCACGCAGCGGGCGGAGGCTGGTCCGAATGCCGGCGCCGGCCAGGGCGCGCGCGCCGACGCCGCGCCGGGAGCCGACGGACCCGCCCCCCCGCCCCCTCCTGCCGCCCCCCTTCCGCCGGCCGCCGCCGCCGCAGCTCCGATCCCGCGCCCACTTGTCCCCCCCGCGATTCCCACCCGCCTGCCCGTCCCCGCTCCGCGTACCGGCGGCATCGCGCCGGCGCGCGCCCCCGCTCGCGGCCGCGGCGCCTCCGCGCCCCACACGCCGCGTCGCCGCGGGCGCCGTCTCCTTGCCGTGGCCGCCGTACTCGCCCTCGTCGCGTTCGCCGCCTTTCCGTTCGGCTTCCTGACCTTCCACATCCCTACGGCCGCCATGTCCCCCACGCTGCAGGGGGACACGCCGGGTCACCGAGGCGACCGCGTCCTCGTCTCCCGCTGGGGCACCGGCCTCACGGCGCCGGGACGCTTCGACGTCGTCGTCTTTCGCCACCCGCTCGACCGCTCCCGCAGCTTCGTGAAGCGCGTCGTCGGCCTGCCGGGGGAGGAGCTGGCCATCGCGGCCGGCGACGTCTTCACGCGGCGCCCGGGGGAGTATGCTTTTCGCATTGCCCGCAAACCCGTCCCCGTGCAGTCGCGGCTCTGGCTTCCCGTGGAGCGGACCGACCTGCGGGATCGCCCCGCCTCCTGGCTCCTGCCCGACGAAGGGCTCGAGACCGGCTCGACCCCGGCGCTCCTCGACCCTTCGGCAGCCGAGGACCGACGCGTCGGCGTGGCGTATCAACGGCCGATCCTGGATCGACTCCCGGGCATCCCCGGCGACCAGGAGGTTGCCGACCTCCGTGTGCGCGCGGTCGTCGCCCTGGTGCGTCCAGGCGGGGCCTGCTCGCTCGTCCTGCATGCCGGCACCGAGGAAGTCTCCTTTCGGGTCTCCGCGGGCGGGAAGAGCCGGCTCGCCTTTTCGGACGCCTCGCGGCGTGCCTCCGCGGAGGTCGCGGTCCGGCGGGAGTTCAGCGCGAATACCGAGTACCGCCTGGAGCTATGGCGGCACGACCATTCGGCGACCGCGGTGGTCGACGGGACCGTCTGGGCCCGGTACGAATGGGGGGACGAGGTCGCTGACGGCCTCCCCGTGGTCGTCCCGCCGGCGGCCGTGCAGGTCATCGCCGAGGAGTCCCCGCTCCGCGTCACCGAGCTCGCCGTCGACCGAGACGTCCAGTACGTGCCCGCGGGCGTGCTTCGGCGTGGCGAGCCGATCGCCATCCCCGCGGGCTGCTACTTCGTCATCGGCGACCATTGCCGGCGGAGCAAGGACAGCCGCACCTGGCGGATGTCGGAACTGCGCCTTGCGGGCGGCAGGAGTCTTTTCGCGGATGCCGACAGCGTGGAGCGCTCCGGGGACACCGTGTCGCTTCACGACCTCGAAGGGGAGGAGCGGGTCGTGCGCGCCGCGGACGTGGTCGAGGAGGAGGTGACCCCGCGGCCGTTCGTCCGCGATGAGGACCTCGTGGGCTGGGTCTGGGCCGTGTGGTGGCCCCTCGAGCGCGCGCGGTGGGTGCGGTGAGGGGGGGCGTGGCGTGGAGCTCGAAGTCACTGAGACCACAAAGGCGCATTTCGGCCGAGCCAAACTCACCCCCCTCACTGACGGTCCTTCGTGGTCTTCGTGCCTTGGTGGCTTGGTGGTTTCGTCGTCCGTTTGGGTTTCGGGCCTTCGCCCGAGTTGGACATTGGTCATTTGGGCATTGATTGGTCCTTGGAAATTGGTCATTGGTGCTTGGGCCCGCAAGACTTGCGCATGCGACGCAAATGTTGCAGAGGAGTAGCCTAACGCGGCCGATGGCCGCAACCAAAGGAGCGCACCCCCGGCTGCGAACCCGCCGAGTCGCCGGCGATGGCCGGGCGAGCCGCTTCGAAAGAGTCGACGGAACTGGGCAATCCGTGGGTAGCGTGGCGTTCGACGCGAGCAGGACGGGTCGCGAGAAAGTGAGCTTGTGGGAATGGGTAAAGGCAAGCAGCGGTGGTTCCGGGTGCGCCTCGCGGTCCCTGCGGAGACCGCCGAGGACGCCGGGGCCGCCCTTCTGGGGCTGGGCGGCACCGGCGTTCGCGTCGACGAGGGGCCGCTCTCGACCCGGCTCGAGACCTACTATCCACGAGACCTGACGTCGGCGTCGGCCGGCGTCGCTCGCGCCTTCGGCGGCCGCATCTTGAGCGCGCGGTGGGTGGAGGAGGAGGACTGGTCCGTCTCCTGGCGCGAGCGCGTGCGCGGGCGGGTGATCGGACGGTTTTTCGTCCGGCCCGCGCACGTGGCCCCGCGTCGCGGGAAGCTCGACCTCGCGATCGATCCGGGCATGGCGTTCGGCACCGGGGAGCACCCGACGACGCGGCTCATGCTGCTCGAAATGCAGGCGATGGCCGCCGAGAGCCCTCTCGGACGCTTCCTCGACCTGGGCTGCGGCTCGGGCATCCTCGCGATGGCCGCCGCCGTCCTCGCGGCGCATCCGGTGCTCGCGGTAGACTCGGATGCGCGCGCCGTGGAGGTCGCCCGCGCCAACGCCCGCTCGAATGGCTTCGGCCGCCGCATCCGCTTCGCCGTCGGTGGTCTCGACTCCTGCGCCGGACCCTTCGACACCCTCGTCGCCAACCTGACGACCGATGCGCACCTCGCGCTCGCCTCCTCCTACGGTCGCCGGCTCGCGCCCGGCGGTCGCCTGCTGCTGGGAGGGGTTCGCTCGGCCGAGGCGCGCCTCGTCGCGGAGCGGGCCGGCGCGCGGGTCGCGCGTCGCGGGGGCGGGTGGGTGGTGCTGCGCAGCGAGCGCGCGACCGTCCGCTCCCGCGGGAATCGGCGCGAAGGATAGCCTCAGGGGGCGCGGCCCTCTGGGCCGCGCTGCGCGGGCCGGAGGCACGCGCCCCCAGGCATCGGTCGATCCACGAAAATGCAAAGTAACTCTTGCGCGGGCGCCAACGAAGCAGGCGGCCGAAATCGCCGAGGAAATTGGTCGCCCAATTTTGTGGGGCGGTACTCAGGCTCCGGGCGGCGTACGACGCTTCAATCCTTGTCCTCGCCGTCCCGCGTGTCGTAGAATCGGTCGCTCAGATCGGACCGACACGAGCCAGGGGGCGCATCCCGTGAACTCCGGACAGGATGGCGAGCGCGACGAACACGAACCGGGCCCGTCGCGGCCCCCGCCCGCCGCGTCGCCGCCCCCGTCGCCGCAGCCGTTGACGCAGCCGTTGACGCAGCCGTTGACGCAGCCGTTGACGCAGCCGTTGACGCAGCAGGACCCGCCCCGGTCCGACCCGACTCCGCCCCACCCGGGGGCGACCGAGGGCGGAGCCCCGGCGAATGCCCGAGCCGGCGCCGCGCCCCGGCCGCCGAAGCCGCCCGAGGAGACGCAGCTCCCCATCGTGGACCCAAACGTCCTGGGGCAGCCGGAGCCGGCGGTCACGGCGGCAGGTGGGACCGTGGTCGCCCCGTTTCCACCCGGCACCACCGCCGCGCGCTGCGCGCCCGACGCCGCCGGGGAGATGCTCGGCCGCTATCGCCTCGATGCCTTGATCGCCCGGGGCGGGATGGGCGCCGTCTACCGCGCCACCGATACCCACCTGCGCCGCGCGGTCGCGCTGAAGGTCATGCTCGGCAGCGAGGCCTATGCGCCCGAGGCGCGCGAACGGTTCCACCGCGAAGTCCGCCTCGCCGGACGCCTCCACCACCCGAACATCGTGCCGATCTACGAGGCGGGGGAGATCGACGGTCGACTCTTCTACACGATGGAGCTGGTTCCGGGCGAAAGCCTGTCGGCCGTGCTCGGACGGATGGGCACGCTTCCACCCCGCGCCGCGACGCGGATCGTCCGTGACGCGGCCCGCGCGCTTGCCCATGCGCACCAACAGGGGATCATTCACCGGGACATCAAGCCCCAGAACCTCCTCCTGACGTCCGCCGACCCGGACGCGAGCGCAGCGGACCGCGGTCGCCCCGCCGCGGACACCTCGATCCGGCTGGCCGGCAGCGAGACCGCCGCCTTCCGCGTCCTCCTTGCGGACTTCGGACTGGCAAAAGACGTCGGGAGCGAGAGCCGCCTTTCCCGGACCGGCCAGGTGATGGGCACGCTCCTCTACATGTCGCCGGAACAGGCGGGGGGCGATCTCGCCCGCGTCGGCCCCGCTTCGGACGTCTACTCCCTCAGCGTCCTCTTCTACGAGGTCCTCTGCGGGAAGCCGCCCTTCGAGCCCGCCCCGTCCTTCCAAATGATCGCGGCCATCATCGCCACCGACCCGCCGCCGCTGCGCGCGCGCGCGCCGGGTCTCCATCCGGACCTCGAGACCATCGTCCTGAAAGGGATGGAGAAGGACCCCGCCCGCCGCTATCTCTCCGCCGCCGCCATGGCCGAGGACCTGGACCGGTATCTCGCCGGCGAGGTGATCGAGGCGCGACCGGCGTCCCGCGCCTACCGGCTCTGGCGAAAGGCGGTGCGTCGGCGAAACGTCCTCCTCCCGGCGGCCGCCGCCTGCTGCATCGTGGCGGCGGTCCTCGCGTGGCCGTCGCTCCGGGCCGTCCTCGATCGTCGGCGCGCAGCCATGGAGCGCGCGGCCCGCGAACGCGAGTCCGCGGCGCTTCACGCTCAGGCCCGCGACGCGTTCGACCGCGGCGACGCCGCGGGGAACGCCGATGCGCGCGCCGCGGCGGGGGAGCTGGTGAAGCGCTTCGAGGTCGCGGCGTGCGAGGAGGAGGACCACCCCGTCCCCGAGGCGCACGCGCTGCTGGCCGCGCTCGACGAGCGAGCGGGAGAGCGACAGGACGCGCTGCGGGAGCGCTTCCGCTCCTACCGCTCCGCGGTCGGCAAGGGCGCGGCTCAGGCCTGTCTTCTCGAGATGGCGCGACGCCTCGTGGAGCAGGGGAGCTTCGAGGAGGGGCGGGGCCTCCTGCTGCGCATTCTCGACGGGGAGGGCCCGCCCGACCTCCTGGCGCGGACCCGCTATCAACTCGGCCGGGCCCTGGAGGGTTCGCTCGCCTTCGATGCGGCCGCGGCCCTCCTGGCCGCCGCGGCCGGCGGGCCGCTCCCCGCCGAGGAAGCCGCGGACTGCGGGGACCACCTGCTCCTGTGCCGCCTGCTGGCGGGGGAGGTCGCGCTGCCCTTCGGCGTCGCGGGGGCCTCCTCCGCCGATCTGGACGGCGACGGCCGCGACGAGTTGCTCCTCACCTCCGGGAAGTCCCTGATCGCGCTGGCCGTGGGCGACGGCGGCGCGTGGCGGGAGCTCGGCCGGTACGAAGTCGAAGGGGCGCCGACCGAAATCGTGGTCCCGTTCGCCTTTTCCCCCGGCGGCGGCGCGGCACCCGTGATTCTCCTCGCGGCCGCCCGCTCCGGCGGCAACGGAGTCCTCCTTGCCCTCCGCTTCGCGAAGGGGACCTTCTCCCTCCTCCATACGGAGCCGTTGAATTCGCACGTCGGAGTGAAGCCCTTCGCCGCCGCCGACCTCGACGGCGATGGGGAACCCGAGGTCGTCCTGGCGACGACGGAGTACGCGCGCGACTTGCGGGTCTACACCTGGAAGCGGGCGTCGAATCGCCTCGAAGAGCGCCACGTCGAGCCGATGTCCGCCTCGGTCAACCGCGTCCAGATCCTCGACCTCGACGGCGACCGCGTACCCGAGCTTATCGCCTTCGTCGGGCCTTGGAACGCGCAGCGCGGCTTTCGCGCGCGGAGCTTCCATTGGAAGGAGGGGAAGCTCGTCGAACTGGAGAAGGGGCAGGTCCCGCTCGGTTCGCCACGCACGGCCGAGGTGGTGCCGGGCAGCCAGCCGCCCGAGCTCGTCGTCGGGAACGAGTGGGCGGAAGGGCACATCCTCCCTCTGCGGGTCGTACTCGGCTCGAAGGGTTTCGATCAGTTCCCGCGGCCGGGGCTCTATCTCCTCCGAGCCGCGCGCGGCGGGGACGGCGGCGGCTGTGCGGCGCGGCTGGAAGAGCTTGCCGAGGGGCAGGTCGGCGACTGGCCCACGGGTGAGGATCCGGGGCAGTATGGGGCGCTGCCGTTCCGCGCCGGGGGCCGAACTTTTCTCCTCGCCCAGGCGGGAAGGCGGGCTGACCCCCGAACGGAGGCTGTGCAGCGGTCGGTTTCCTTCCTCGTCCGGCGGACGGATGGGTGGCGGGTGTTGACGCGCCTGGATCTCCCGGAAGACTCTTCCTTCCATGCTCCGGCGTACGCCTTCGATCTCGAGGGCCACGGGGAGGATCGTCTCCTCCTTACCACCTCGAGGGAGGCGAAACTGTTCGGGGCGGGGTTCGGTGGACCCGCCGCCCATGCGTCGAAGGCGTCGGGCGCGGCGGCGACGGGTTCATCCCCCGCGTCCACGGCCGGCCGCTCGAGCGCGCTGTCGCCGGGTCTGGAAGTCGCCCACGACGCCGAGATCGCGCGGCTCTGGAAGGACGCGTACGAAACGTACGTGTCGCTCCGGGCTCCGGGCCCGTCCGCGGACCGGCGAGCCGCGACCCCGGCGGAGCGGCTCGAGGCGGAACGCGGTGCCTTGCGTGCGCTCCTTGCCTGGGGGCAAGAGACGTCCGCGGAGGCCGCGGGCGCGCGCACTCCAGGGTCGATGCCGGATATCGTGGACGAGGCGAAGGCCGCCGCCGCGCGCTGGTCGGGGCGGGAGGCGGAGCTCCTCCGGCCGTGCGTCGAGGCACTGGCGGCGGAAGGAGAGTGGGCGCGGGCGGAGGAGCTGGCCACGCTGTTCGCGGCCGCGCCCGGTCTTGGGAGGGCGGCGCTGCAACGCCTGCGGCGGGAGCGGGAGACGCTGGCGGAGCTGGCGCGCCCGCCTGCGCCGCTTCGCCTCATCGGACCGGGGGCGGCGCGCGTCGACTGGCTCGTCTCCTCGCCGCTCTGCCTCCGGCGTCTGCCCGAGGGGGTCCGCTTCACCGCGCCGGCCGGGTGGGGACAGTTCTGCCTCGCGCCCGTCTCGCTTCCGGGCGCGGGCGTGTCGCTCGCCGGAAGCGTGGCGTTCGAGCGCATGGACTGGGCGAGTAACGCGGTGCTCCTCCTCACGGAGGATCAGCCGTCGGGCAGGCCCTCGCTCACCGGCTACCTCGGCAGCGAACGGCCCGGTCAACCCGTCGTGCTCCACGCCCTTCACGTCAGCTCGGCGGGTGAGACGAACTTCCCGATGAAGCGGATCGACTTCCGCGGCGTCGGGCCGACCGACTCGACCTCGGAGGTCCTCTTGGCGCGAGTCGAAACCTTCCCGAAGGAACTGGCCTTTGAGCTGGACCAGTTTCCGCTCCCCACCCGGCTCCACGCGCGGCTGCGGTGCGCGACGGGTCCCACGGTAGAGAGGAGCCTCCCGCTGGCGAGGACCCTCGCGCCCGAGTGCTGGGCGGGATTCGGCTCGGTGGCGTCAGGTCAGACCCCGGGCTTCTGGATGAGCGTGGACGTGCGCACGCTCGAAGCGCATGCGTCGAGGGCGGGCGGCGGCCCGCGCCCGTTCCGGCCGGTCCGCGCCCTCGACCATTTGTGGCTGGCGAACGGCCGCGCGTGCCTCGGACCCATCGAGGAGGCCGGCCCGCTCTACGATCGTGCGGTGGAACTGGCCGAGCGGGAGTGGGAGAAGGAACGGCCGCTGCTGGAGGGGGCGGGACCCTCGGCGTGGGCGGACGCGAGCCACGTTTCCCATGAGCGCTGGGTGTCGGTCGACGCGCCGCTCTACCGGGGCCTCTTCCGCTGGTCGCAAGGCGACCCTGAAGGAGCGCTCGCGGACCTCCGCCGGGCGTGGGAACGCGACGCCGGGCGCGTGCGGCAGGTGATGGTGGCGTTCTCCCGGCCGCTGTGCGAGCGGCCCGCGGCCGTCGAGGCGTTTTCGGCCTTCTGGCTCGCGCAGTCCGGCGATCCCGGGCCGGAGGGGATGGATGCCCTGGTCTTGAAGACCGCGAAGGAGTTCGCGGGTGCGACCTCCCGGTTGGAGGACATCATCCGTCTGCTTTTTGGCGGGCTCGGCTATCGCTTCGAGCGTCGCCTCCAGGTGAAATCGGTTCGGGAAGGCGGGGCGTGGCAACGGGCGGGGCTGGAGCCCGGTGACGAAGTGGCCGCCTGTGGGGAGGCGACCGTCGCGTCCTGGATCGACCTGCGTCGGGAGCAGGACGCGGCCGAGCGCAGGGGCGCGCGTGAGGTGAAGCTTCGCGTGCGCCGCGCCGGAGGGGTTCGAGAAGTCACGATCCCGGTGGAACAGCCCGATGCCGAATTGGGGGAGACCCAGGGGCTGACGCGGTCGAAGGAACGGTGAGCCGGGATGCCCCCGTGCCACGGGAGCCGAGAAGCTCGTTTTTTCGCCGGCGAATGCCCGGTGGACGATTCGCGAAATCGGCGTCACCCGCGGTTTCGGGTTACGGCCGTTCCCGGCGAGCCCGCGCAATGCCGTCGAGGTCCTCGTGGCCCGTGGACGAGGTCCGGACCCAATGCCTGGGGGCGCGGGCCTCCCTCCTTCGCTCGCTCGCCGCGAGCTATGCGCCCGCGCAAGAATTACTTCACATTTTCGTGGACCGACCGATGCCTGGGGGCGCGGGCCTCCGGCCCGCGCAGCGCGGCCCAGCGGGCCGCGCCCCCAGGAGCCTCGAGGTCTGAGGCTGCGCAGTTATTTTTACGCGGGCGCTATGGAGCGCAAGCCGGCCCGCGCGAGCCGCCACATGGGCTGCGACCCGCCGTGACAGGGTTGACGGCTGTGTCCGAAGCCCGTCAACAGGCGACTCAGCCCTCCGGGGGTGCGGCCCGAGTCACGCCTCCATGCCCCTGCGAGCGTCGTCCACCGTGCGGATGGAAGCACTCTGAAGCACCGCCGCCATTCCGCGGATTCGCTGCAACCACTCCGCGCTGGGCGCCTCCCTGCCACCTCGTGCCCCACGCTCCGCCGCCTCCCACCGCGCCATGCACACGCCCAGCGCATGGATCGTCCAGCTCTCGTCCGGCGTCACGCGCTCGTCCCGCTCCAGCGATGCCCACGCCGATGCCGGCAAATAGTCGCGGCTCACCGGCGCGTGCAGCACCGGGCCCATGGTGGTCGGGATCAGCCCGCCCGCGTCCAGCAGCCGCAGTCCGGCCCTCTTGTCGTCGCCGCGTACGGCCCGCAGGATGTGCGACGGCCGGAGATCGGTCAGGACCCAGCGCCCCGGCAGGCGCGCCATACGCTCGATTTCCCCCAGCAGCTCCTCCACCACCGCACGCGGATCCGGCGGTGAAGGCAGGTTCGGCCACTCTCCCAACGCGTGACCTTCCACCCACTCCGTCACCACGTAAGGCTCGGTCTCCACGACCTCCTCCCCCCGCTCCGCCACGTGCAGCGGGTTCCTTCCCTCGACCACGTCGTACAACCTCGGGAAGCGCCCGCCCGCGACCGCCCGCAACGCCTCGGCCTCCGCGCGGATTCGCTCCCGCGCGAGAATGATCTCGCCGATGCCGAAGCGCGCGGGCCGGTCGTACGGGAGGCGCGCCAATTTGACCGCGTACGGGGTGCCGTCCTCCAGGTGCTCGGCCCGAAAGACGATGCCCTGCCCCCCCACGGCGACGCAGGCGCGGATCCGGTAGCGTCCCGCGAGGACTTGACCCTCCAGGGACGCGGCGTGGAGCGCCAGGGCTGCATTTTCGACGGGCGTCGGCGGAGCGGCACGGCGCGGATGAGAGAAGCTCACAGCTCACCCTCCTGGACTTCCCCCTTCATTCCAGGCCCAGTTCGCGAAGGACCGCGTCCACCGTCGCGCGCACCGCCTCGGGGACATGCGCAAGCTCCAGGTCACCCGCTTCCGAAGCGTCGAGCGCGCGTTGCACCGCCTCGACGAGAGCGGGGGCGTCGGTACGAAGGGCGAGGATCCGGAGCGCGACCCGCAAGCGCCCCAGCCGCGCCTGGCGCAGGTCCAGGACTTCGCTGCACGTCTCCGTCTCCAGTGCGGCCCGGTCCGCGTCCGACAACTCGGCGAGTCCCCGGCCGGACGCGACGCCGTCCAGCGCGCGCAGGAGCGACTGTTGGGTCGAGGAGTCCACTCCCGCGCGCGCCTGACGGGTCGCGCGTGCAATGAGCGCCGCCGCGCTCGCGGTTGCCGCGAGATTGCGAAGCGGTTCGAGGATCTGCGCGACCTCCGCGACCTCCGGATCCGCGCTCACGACAAGCGTCGCATCCCCCGAGCGCTCGACGAGCAGACGGACCTCGGCCGTGCACGCCTTGCCTGCCTCCACGTAGTCGAGGCGCGCCGTCGCCCAGGAAAAAGCGCCCGCCGGCCCGCGCGGCAGCCGGAACTCGATCATGTATTGGTAGAAGCGGTCGGCCTCCACGGCCCCGACCTCGAGGGTTGCGGCGCGGCCGGACTTGAAGGCGTCGGCGTAGCGTTCCCGACCCGGACGGTAGCGCAGAAGCTCGCCCGGAATCACGCCCGCGGCGAGCGTGAGCGTCAGCCGCGCCTCGGAGGCCACGATCCGGTCGGCGGTTTCGCCGATGTGGACCAGCTCGCGTTGCAGTGCGTCGCCCGTGGCAATGCGGCGGATCGTCCCGCCCTTCCGCCCGCGCGTCAGGTCGGAGAGCGCGTGGAAATCGAAGTCCTCGCCGAACCCGAAGGCGCGGACCTCGACCTCGAGCGCGGCCCCGTCGCGGCCCACTTCGCGACATTGCTCGGGGTCGTGGACGTGGCCGTCCGTCATCACGTACAGCCGCTGGATCGCGCCGGGGCAACGCTTTCGGAAGCGCTCGGCCTCCGCCAGCGCCTCGCGAAAGCCGGCGGCCAGCAGCGTCGCCCCGCCGAACTTCGCGGGCGAGGCGTTCACGGCGCGGGCGGCCTGCTCGCCGCCGACTTCCATGACCGGGAGGCAGCGCACCGGGACGTCGACCCGATCGGAGAAGAGGACCGTCGTCAGCCTCGCCGTCGCCGGCAGCCGATCCACCAGTTCGCGCGTGGCCTGGAGCACGAGCGGATAGCGGTCGGGGGCGTTCATGGACCCGCTCACGTCCAGGACCAGGAGGATGTGGACCTCGGGCGGGGGCGGCGCGTCCTTTGCCGGCAGCGCGGCCAGCTTGAGCAGGCAGCGGACCAGCGGATCGGTCCCCGCGCGGTAGGCGGGCCACTCCGGAATGCACCGCAATAGGAAACGGTCCAACGGCGAGGCCCCGCAGGCGGAACAAGGGGTGCGCGAGTCGCTAAGCGGGCGATGGCACGAACGGCACGTCATGGCGTGGTCCTTTCCAAGAGAAGCCCCCGCCCCTCCGGCGAAGGATGCGCGAACGCTACTACATGGCCTGTGGGCTCGCCTGCCTTTCGTCGGAATTCGCGAACGGGCCCTCGGTGTCCGGGCTGCGCCGCCTGGCGCAGCACCAAAATTCGCCCCTTCCGCGACCGTACACTCTCGCTTGCAATTCGCCCTTCGTCCGACTATAGTACCGCCTCTTCCGCCCCCAGCTCCCAGAGGACGAGGGCTCTCCATGAAGTTTCTCCACACCAGCGACCTCCACCTCGGCCGGCCGTTTCTCGGCCTCTCGCCCGAGCGGGCCCGGGAACGGCGCGAGGACCTCAAGCAAGTCCTCCGCAACGTCGTGGTCCAGGCGAACGACCACGCCGTCGACCTCGTGATCATCGCGGGCGATCTCTTCGACAGCCCGGAACCGCCCGCGGCCCTAGTCGAATTCGTCGCCTACACCCTCCGGCCCGACGCCTTCCACCGCAAGACCAACGTCCTCCTCGTCGCCGGTGACCAGGACTCGCTGCGATCGGACTCGCCGTATCTGACGTTCGAATTCCCGAAGAATTTTGTCGTGGCCCGCTCCCCCGAGTGGACCGAATTCCGCGCCGCGGCCGAGGGCGTGCGCGTGCTCGCCGCCTCCGCGGACGTGGACGGCCGGGACCGCAACATTGTGCGCGAGTTGTCGAGCCGCGTGCCCGAGGACGACGTGCCGACGCTCGCCGTCGTGCATGCGACCTGGGATACGCCCGGTTTCCATTCGACCCGCTGCCATCCTTTCGGCGACGAGGACATGCGCAAGCTGCCGGGCGTCGATTACGTGGCGCTCGGACAGTCCAGCATCGCGCGGCAGGTCGCCGACCGGCCGCTCGCGTGGTATTCCGGCGCGCCCGAGCCTATTTTTCCCGAAATGGCCGGCGTGCAGACCGGGATCCTGCTCGGCGACCTCCGGGGACGCGGTGCGGTCGATGTGCAGTCGCTCGCCGTGAACGTCCGAACGCTGCGCGAGGTCGAGCTGGACGTGACGTCTTTCCGGCACGACGTCGAGGTCGTGGATGCCTTGCGCAAGGACGGGGACCGGCGCGCGTGCCTCTTCCTGACCCTGACGGGTGAGCCGACAGCCGAGTATTGCCCTGACGTCGATCATCTCGAAGAAGAGCTGGCGCGGTATTACTTCACGGCCCAGGTGGCCTGGGGGATCGAGCTGGCGGAGCCCCTCCCCGGCACGCCGGGCACGATCTTGGGCGAGTTCACCGGGCATCTTCGGCGGGAAGTGGCCCTGCGCGCCCGCGACGGCTCGGGCGAGGCGGAGATCCTGCAGCGCGCGCTCCGGTACGGCGTCGCCGCGCTCGCGGGCAGGGAGCTGTAGACCGCCAGGAGCGGCCTAGCCAAGAGGCAAGAGCCTCCCCACAAAGCCACCTGAGTACCATGCGTCGTCGTTCGACGTCTTCGGCGGCCCGTATTCGGTTTTCCCTTCACCAGACAATCGAAGAGTTGGCAACGTGAAGCTCCGCACCGTCGGCATCGTCGGCTTCGGCAAGTTCCGCGGCGCCGAGAAGCCCATCACGATCGACTTCGGACCCGGGTTCAATCTCGTCGTCGGCCCGAACGAGGCCGGCAAGTCCACGCTGCAGGCGTGCCTTGTCCGCACGCTCTTCGGCACGCCGCGCTTCGAGGGTTTCCCGGACTACGAGCCCTGGGACGGCGGGGACTACCAGACCTGGGTCGAGGTGGAGGCCTCCGACGGCCTCGTGTACCGCGTGGCGCGCTCGTTCCGCGCGAAGGCGAAGACGCCGGTCGAGGTGTTCCGACGGGAAAAGGAAGGGCGCGAGACGCTGCTGTCGCGCGACGTCTCGGCCGTGCACGCGCTCTTGGAGCGCGAGCTGGGGACCACCGACGAACGCGTCTTCTATGCGACGGCCTGCATCAGCCAGATCGAAATCGACCCGCGCGACCGCCGTTTCTCCGGCAACCTTCGTCACGCCGCGGAGCGCGCCATCGGCGGCGGGGCCGGCGACTCCACCTACTCGAACGCCCTCCGCCGCCTTGGCGAAAAGCTCGCAGCCCTGCAGCGGGCGGGCGAGCTGGACTCCGGGCCGATCGTCCGCTTGGAGCGCGAGCTGGCGCGCCTTCGCGAGCAGGAGGCGGCCGCGTCCCACCGGGAGAGCCGGCTTCGCGAGCTGTCCCACCTCTGCCGCCGGCAGGCCGAGCGCCGGGCGCATCTCCGACGCGAAGTCTCCGCCTTGTCCGCGCAGCTCTCGAACTACCGGACCCGCACCGAGGCCCGCGAGCGTCTCCATGCCGCGGAGTCCGCCATCACGTGGACCGAGGGGCGCATGGGCGCGTTGGCCCGGCTCAAGGAAGAGATCGTCGCGGCCGACCGCCGGATGTCGCTCTACCCCGACTTCTTCCGCAAAGAGGCCGGCCTCATCGAAAAGGTTGTCCAGCTCGAGACGGAGCTGAAGGGCCTCACCGGCGTGGAGACCTCCGCGCGCGGCGAGCTGGCGGGCCTGCCCCGGGCGATCGCCGACCTGACGACCAAGGAAGCCGAGCTGTCGGCCCGCGTCACGGCCCTCGAGGGGGAGTCCGCAACGCTTTCCACGCTCGCAACGGCGCAGGCGGAACAGGTCGCGCTCGAGCCCCGGATCGGCATCCTCGAGACCCGCGAGAAGGAAATCGAGGAGCGCATCCAGCGGGTGGAGGACGTCCGAAAAAAAATCGTCCTGCTCTCGGCGGCCCTCGAAAAGACCCCGAAGGGGGTCCGCACGACCCCCGCGCTGGAGGCCAAAGCGCTGGCCATCCAGGAGCGGTTGGTCGCGCGCAAGAAGGTCCAGAAGGAGACGCAGACCCGGTACGAGGAGACGCGGAAGGGCTTTGCGAACTCGCTGCCGAGCTATTTTCTTTTCTCCCTGCTCTTGACCCTCGCGGCGCTCTCGCTCGCCACGGGTGCGTTTTTCCTCGCGAAGTTCCCGGAGCTGGGGATCGTCGCCGGCGTGTTCGGGCTGACCTCGCTCGGCCTTGCCGGGCTGGGCACGAAGGTCTTCCGGAACAACGAGGCGCAGGCCGCGGAGCGGAACAAGGACCTGGCGATCGCCGCGCAGAATGCGGAGCTCGCGACCAAGGAGGCGGCCGCCGTCGAGTCCGAGCGGAAATTCGTGCTGCAGGCGTCGGGCCTGCCGTCGATCGAGACGTTGCTGCAAACCGCCGGGCAGGCGCGCCAGCTCCAGAGCGAGATCGCCGCCGCCCAGAGCGCGCTCACGGTGCTCTTGCCGACTGGCGGGGACGCGGCGCTGAGAGCCGAGCGCGACACGGTTCGGTCCGAGCGGTCCAACGTGAAGGTCCGGATCGACGCGCTGCGCGGCGTGTCCGGCTCCGTGTCCTTGACCCTGCCCGAGGTGAAGGCCCGCCTGGCGCGGATCGCCGAAGATTTACCGCCGGCGCAGCGCGAACTGCGCGAGTTGCGGGAGCGTCTCAATCGCGAGGAAGGTCGGAAGCGGGCCGTCCAGTCGACCGCCGAATCCGCCGGGCCGCGGCGCGCGGACCTGGAGCGGAGGCGGGCCGAGCTCCTGACACTCGCGTCGTCGGCGCAGATCGGTTCGCTCGACGAGGTCGTGCAGGCCTACCGCGCCTTCCAGGAGGTCGCCGCCGAGCGGAAGCAGAAGTGCGCCACCTTCGACGCCCTCGTCAAGGAAGGCACGCTCGAGGTCCTGGCCGACAAGCTGCGCGGCCTGGAGCTGGACCGGTCCGCGCACCAGGAGAAGATCGCGTCCGTCCCCGGCGAGACGCTGCCGCCGGAGCGCGTGGCCGAGTCGGAGAAACGGCTCGCCCACCTCGAAGGCGAGCGGGACCGCGTGGAGCGTGAGTTCGCGCAGTACGAGGACGAGCGGAAGCTGCTGGAGCGGCAGGACCTCGACCTCATGGAGATCGAGGAGGGGATCGCCTACGCCGAGGGTAGGCTCGCGCGCCTGCGCGTGCAGGTCCAGGCCCTGGAGCGCGCGGCGAAGGTCCTGGAAGGCGCCGCGAAGAAGGTCCGCGAGGACCTGGCTTCTCCGCTGCAGCGAGCGATCGCCTCGGTCTTCATCGAGATGACGCAAAACAGCTACACGGGAGTCCAGGTGGACGTGGATCCGAGCGAGTTTACCTTCCGACCGCTCAAGGGGGACCGCGCCGTAGATGCCGAGTCGCTTTCGCGCGGGACCCGCGACCAGCTCTACTTCGCGATCCGCTACGGCCTCGCTCGCGTCATGGTGGGCCAAGAGCGGGAGCCGTTCCTGATCCTGGACGACCCGTTCGCGCACTTCGACGGGGAGCGGCTTCGCAACGTCCTCCTCGCCCTGCGCCGCATCTCGGCGCGTGCGCAGGTCCTGCTCTTCACGAAGGACATCCCGCTGGCTCAGGAGGTCGCGGGCTGGGGTAGGGTGATCACGCTGGAGCGGGCGTAGGGCGACCGGTGATGGTTGCCGGGGGGAAGGAAGGTCGAGCGGCGGCGGGGGTGGCCGCAATGAGCGCGGGACGGGGCGGGTGGAGCACGGGTAATTGGAGGCAGCGTGGAGGGCGAAGTACAGGCTGGGGGAAGCCGGTCGCGCGGGCACTTTCCCAGCACCCATGCCGCGCTCCGGGCGTTGCCAGAGGAGGGCTCGGTGGGGATCAGACCGTGCCACCGCGCCGCAGCTTCTCGTTTCAGCCCGCCACACCCTGTCCGCCCGGCGAATGCCGCCCACAGGGGCCGAATGCAATCAGACCCATCGAAATCAGACCGGTGAAAACCAGCGACGTCCACATCATGACGCGAGCGTAGAATCCCCAGGTTTCCCAAGCGCCCTGGAAGGCGCCGATCGACAACAATACGACCGCACCCCCGTTGCTTACGATGCCAGTCCACACCGTGCTGCGAGGGTAACGTCCCTGGAGGGTAGCGACAAGCCCGAAAGCGTAGCCTACGCACAGTGAAAGATACGCCATGCCGAGTAATCGGAGAAAGAGGGGGGGCGACGAGTCGGGAATCCCAATCGCTCTGAGGCAATCGAGCGGGAGCAGCAGTAGCGGGGCGAACCAAAGAAGAGTCGTAACAGCAAGCTTGACGGCGAGCACCCCGGAGAGCTTCCGCATGAGGGAATCCTCATTGAACCGGCTTTCTGTCGTCGACCGTGGGCGGAGTGATCGACATTGCGCTCAAGCGAAACAAGTCACGCAGTCGCAGCTCCTCGAAGCGGACTTGTACGAGTGCCGCGCCCCAGCGGGATTTGATTTTGTGGAGCTCGTAGGTTTTGAGCAGCCAATACACAGCAAACACATAGATACCCGCCAATTCCAGCAAGAAGGTGCGGTAGTCCCGCACGATTTGTTGGGACGTTAGGACCCATACGACAACGGGCAATGCAATCATCAACAAGCCGATTGTTCTATACGCAAGCTTGTAGCATTTCCTCGTTGTCTCTCCTTGAATCAGGTGCAAAGTGTCGGACGCGCGGAATATGCAGACAGACGAGATGCTGAGAAAGAAAGACACCGCGCAAAAGCCATGGAACGAAATGCAGTGTTCCGCGGAAGCACCTCCTACGGGCCATCGCATCGGGAACAGAGCGACGCCGAAGGCAAAGAGGCCTGCGAAATTGAGCGCCCAATCCTCAGGTTTAGAGAAACCCTTATAAAGAACGAGAATCATCCCGACAGCAAAGCTGATTCCAACGAAGGCATCACGCATCACGCCATGGCCTGGTTCGCCTGTGGCGGGATCGTGAGCGCTTCTTGCATGGTAATACTCGCTCATCGAACCTGCAAGGGGCAGGTCGGCGAGGAGATGACCGCCGATCCACAGGATCAGCGGAAAGGCAAGTGCCAGCACGGCGAGTCCAGCCCGGAGCGCCCAATAGGTTGCGAAGATGTGATCCACCAGCTCCCTCGTGCCCTGTGTTTTCATGCGTCAGCCCCTATGATTTGGTGTGTAGAGCATTCGGCGGTTCTTCGTTTCACCGTGTTGAAACGTGAACAGGGGTGGACAGAAGCCGCTTCTTCTGCCCGCTGAAGTTCGTCGTGTGGATCGCGACTGCCCGTCGGCTGTCCATTCACGAGGCTTGTAGACACTCACGGCTTGGGAGGATGCCGGGAGGGTTGGGCGGGAGGTCAGCAGAAACTGTTTGGGAGCCGCAATAGGATAGTGGAAAAACGCCCGCCAGCCTGGGTGCGTGACGACTTTGTGCGGAATTCCCGGCGGAGAGTCTACGGCGCGCCCTCCGCCCACGAGGCGCCGGCATTTTAGCGCTGCCCATGACGTGTACGCAAGCCAAATCGCCACTGATTGAGCTGCTTCTACGACTCCCGGTGTCCGTGTTTGGGTTCATCTGGGACCGTTGCGATACGCGCCGGCAGCGGCGTTTCGCGGTGAAGGTGAGGGGGCGAGGTCCGCGCCACAACGGAAGTAGAGCTGTCTGCCCGCGTCACGGCCCTCGAGGGGGAGTCCGCCACGCTCTCCACCCTCGCGACCGCGCAGGCGGAGCAGGTCGCGCTGGAGCCGCGGATCGGCTTCCTCGAGAGCCGCGAGAAGGAAATCGAGGAGCGCATCCAGCGCGTGGAGGAGGTCCGAAAAACAATGCGTCCTGCTCTCGGCGGCCCTTGAGAAGACCCCGAAGGGGGTCCGGATGAACCCCGCGCTGGAAGCAAAGGGCCTGGCCATCCAGGAGCGGCTGGTCGCGCGCAAGAAGGTCCAGATGGAGACGCAGACCCGGTACGAAGAGACGCGGAAGGGCTTTGCGAACTCGCTGCCGGGGTATTTTCTTTTCTCCCTGCTCCTGACCCTCGCGGCGTCCGCGCGAATCGGTTCTCTCGACGAGGTCGTGCAGGCCTACCGCGCCTTCCAGGAAGTCGCCGCCGAGCGGAAGCGGAAGTGCGCCACCTTCGACACCCTCGTGAAGGAAGGGACGCTCGAGGTCCTGGCCGACAAGCTGCGCGACCAGCTCTACTTCGCGATCCGCTACGGCCTCGCTCGCGTCATGGCGGGCCAAGAGAAGGAGCCGTTCCTGATCCTGGACGACCCGTTCGCGCACTTCGACGGGGACCGGCTTTGCACTTCAACGCTACATCGAAAGCTTCGGCACTTGCGACGGATGTTGCCAAGCTCCGCCCCTGTTCGTAGTTCCGCCTTCAGGCGGCGCGTGCGGCGAGAACTGCGACACTTGGTTGGCAGCCCCGCCTAAAGGCAGAACTGCGAACCGGTTAGGCTCGAAGGCTCCACTTCTTTAGCGTTGTAGTGTTAGGAACGTCCTCGTCGCCCTGCGCCGGATCTCGACGCGGGCGCAGGTGCCGTCCTTCACGAAGGACATCCCGCTCGCCCAGGAGGTCGCGGGGTGGGGTAGGGTGATCACCCTAGAGCGCGGGTAGGGCGGCGGCGGGGCGTGGCCACCGGCTCGCCCGGGCTTCGTTGCTCTGCGCATCGAGCCTCGAAGCACGACGCCACGTCCGCGGAGTCGGGTTGGACGAACTCGGCGGTCGTGTCCCGCACGCCCTCCGCTGGTCCTCGGTTTTCCGCCTCCCCGTTGGTTGTCCCGAGTTGGCCGGACTGGGCCGGATTTCTCCATGATGCGACACAACTTGTAGCGTATAAATGTGTTGTGTCACGTCCATGCTTCTCCTTCGCCTGGAAAGCCGCGACCGGAGGAGTATCTTCTGAGCCTGGCCGGATTTGGCCGGATTTGGCCGGATTCTCTTCAGGGCTGGGATCGCGCGGTTCGACGGTAGATGGTGGCTGGACCTTTGCCGAAGCGAGCTAGCAACCCCAACTGGCCGAGCTCGGCCAAGTCCCTGCGCGCTTGCCGAAGGCTGACTCCGGCGGCGTCCGCGTAGTCGCCGGCCGTGAAGTCTCCACGGGAGGCGGCCGTTTCAAAAAACCGTCGCTGACGGCTCCCGAGCTCAGACGCAACCTCCGGTTCGTGCGCCCGATAGAGGGTAAGCGAAACGGTGCCCTGTTCCGCGCGCCAAGCGGGGGTTCGAGCCCCGTTTTCTCTGCGGGCCGCGACCACCTTCTGGATACCCAAGCCGAGTTGTTCCATCAGCGTTCGCAGGTAGAAGACCCTGGCGATGTCTGGGTTGCGGGGATGGGATTCTTGCTTCTGCAGGAGGCTCTTCGCCGTCCACCCGTTCGGGAGCTTCCCAGGGTTCCGTATGATGAGACGATCAGGGAAGAGCTCCACGCCAACGGACCCGCCGATGGCTTGGTAGTCGCGGTGAACGATGGCGTTGACCAACCCCTCCCGCAGCGCATACAGAGGATACGCGGGCCGATCCTGACGCTCGATGCGTCCCGGTGCGAACCGGGCGGAGACACCCGTTCGCTGCTGCAAGATGCCGATCACGTCCCTCAACACGCGGATGGCGGGCCCCTCGAACTCGACGTCGTTTCCGACGGGTCCGGCTTGGTCGGGAGCGTAGAAGGCGACGCGCACGGCGAGATTGGGCGCCCAGGCGCGGGGCCGCCGGGCAAAGAGCGCGACGGCCGCATTCGCAAGCTGGCCGCTTCGCTCCAAATGGAGGGCGCGGAGGAACTCCTCATCGCCGGTAGGCAGTCCAAGTCCGAAGCGCTCACCTCTCGCAATCTCCTTCCTCGCGACTGCGAGCTCTTCGGTATCGTAGTCGGCCAGTGAAAAGCCGGGCATGGGTTCGCGTTCCCAGCGGACGGGCTGTGCTGCGCTCCGTTCCACCAGGCCTGCGCTCGTCTCGGTGTCGGCCCGAAAAGTCCGCGTCCCGATGCGGACCCAGATTCGTCGATCCACGGAGTAGGGCTTGTCCGCCCCGGGTGGGATGTCGACCGCAACGACGCGTTTCGAGTCGACGTCGCGAACCGACACGGAGAGAAGGGGTTTCGGACGGAGTCGCCCCATCAAATACCGTGTGAGCTCAGCGGCGTGACGCCCTGCGTCTTCCATACCCTGGGCGCGTCCATGGTCGTCCACACCCCAGAGTAGAATTTCGCCGCTCTGGTTGAGCATGGCGCAGGCCGCCTGCGCGAGGGTCGCCAGGGACGTGCGGGCGGCTTTGAATTCCAGGGTTTCCGACTCCGTGCGCTCCCGCAGCCGATGCGTGCCTGGTTTCACCGCTTCCCCCTTGGCAGACGAGCCCGGACGACCTGCGGATTCGCCAGAAGGGGAAGATGTCGTTCCAGCAGGTCTCGATGGCGCCGGAACTGCGCGGTCGCGAAGAGCCGCGCGTCCTCCTCGCGGAGGAAGGGCTGGACCCAGTTGCCGCGTCGGTCCGCGACCTCCGGCACGTCGTGCCGCATGGCCGTCTCGTAAAGTTCCAGGACGCGCAGGTCCGACAGGATCTCCGTCCTCCCGAACGCGATTCCCGGTTTCAGGCGGAAGTGCGGCTTGGCCGCCTCGTCCCGAGAGGGAGCGAGGAGCTGCCGAGCGATCGCGACGTGTTCGTGGACGAGAAACCAACGCGGCTTGTTCAGTTCGATGGCGCGCTGGGCTTCGCGATGGGTGATGGACAGGCCGTCCGCGGCCTCAAGACCGGACCCATAGCGCGGCAGGATCAGCCCGAGAAACAAATCGCAGTCGGCCACGGCTTGAAGGCAACTGGTCATTGCCGACAGCGCCGGGTCGACGGGCACCGTCCCCTTGTAGGACATCAGCACGTCGTAGCCGAAGCCCCCGAGCAGCGCGTGGATGCTCTCCAGGAGATCCTCATACCCGTGCACGACCGAGGAAACCAGGAGCTTCAGACGCCGCTCGCCGGCCCTGCCTGCGGCCCTAGGCAGGGAGGGACCTCCTCATCTCCCGGTCGCGGGGTCCGATAGCGGGTCCATCGGGAGGACCCTGACCACTTGGCAGCCAATAAACCGGCCACAGCGAGCGATCAGCAACAGGATTCCCGCCGACTGAACCTGCCTAGTTGCCCGTTGACGAACTTCTGGCACAGTCGTCAACTCTGTCAGGGCCGGAAGTAACCCATGCGGGCGTTCGCGCAGGCCGGCTTGCGCTCCATAGCTCGCGGCGAGCGAGCGAAGGAGGGAGGCCCGCGCCCCCAGGCATCGTTTCTGGACTTCGTCAACGGTCCACTAGGCCTAAAACAAGCGAATGAAAAAAAAGGAACGAGCCTCGCCGGGCTCCCAGCCACCGCGGGTGTGACCACGGAGTCTCTCCCCATCGCGCTGGTCCGCGACGTTTTCGTGTAGCTCGCAGGTCGGTCTCAGGTTGTCCCCCTATTCGACGTTTCCCATTGCGCTTCAGTGACCCACGGGAATGTTCCGCCGCTCCGCTTGCAAGGTCACTGTGTCGCAAGGTGGCCGGTCGCTTCGATGCTTCGGAACAGCAGCCGGATCCGATCCGTGTAGGCAAGCACCCGTAGGATGATCTGGCGCGCTGCACGAATCACCTGGCAGGGCACCAGGATCACCGAGTTCAGGAATTCCTTGAACTCCATCCGGAGGATGTCCACGCGATCCGCCGCGCGGGGGAGCGTGAGACCGAACCAAGCTTTCAACGTCCACGCCAGGGAGGCGATGACCATGTAGGCCCAGTTGGAGACGAGGTCGTACACCGGCACATGCAGAGCATGGACCCCACTCTTGAGCTGTGCGATCAGATTCTCCTGGTTGCACCGGTCGTTGGCCTCTCCGACAACCTGCTCGGGCGTCAACTCCGTCTCGTTGGTCACGTAGAAGAAATACCGGATGTCATCAAACAGGACGTTTTCGCCTCTCTCGACGGAGAGGTTTTTTCTCAGGACGATCATGCGGTAGATTTTCTTGCACGCTGTCGGGCGGTAGGAAAACTCGGCAATCTGTTCGGAGACAAGTCGGATATTCTTGTACTCGTTCTTGCGAACCACGGCTTCCTTCGAGTTTTCCCGCTTGTCTCGGGATTCCGTCTGGACTTCGTGCTTCGCCGGACGAACGAAGGGCTGGAACTCCGCTTCCGACAGTGATTTCGCGATCTCCACGACGTTTGGGTGGGCGTCGTACCCGAAGACGAAGCCAATTTTCGCGTCGGTCCAGCGATCAAACTCCGTGGTCAGGGAGAAGTCCGTGTCGCCACGAAAACGGATCCTGGCGAAGACCGGACGGCAGAGGTCGGCGGCCTTGTCGAGCCAGCGAGCCGAACCCGAGTGGCTCGGGAGATTTCCCGGTCGATTGACGATGAACAGGGGTTCGCGCGTGTTCGCTAGCGACACCAACAAGGGATGGTATCCCCAGATGCCTTTGTACGACAGGCTCATGCCTTCCTTTTTTTCGCCGGTCGTCGGCGTGACGACTCCGTCAACGTCGATGACGGCCATCGTTCCGATCTCAGAGAGCCGCCTGGACCAGAGGGGCACACGAAGCGAGTTGACCGTGTCCATCAGGCATTCGATATTCGGTTCGGCAAAGCGCCGGAGAAAATCACCCGCGGTGGTCGGATCCGGGATGCGCTGGGTGCCCAGGACGTTGGCATAGGACTCGTTGTGCCGAAGAAGCTCCAGATCCTCCAAGCGGGTGTTTCCACTCAGGACGTTGTAGGCGATGTTGAGCACATGGTCCGATTCGTGATAGGGAAGATGCACCTTCAGGAGGTGCAGGCCGTCATCGATCGCCTTGACCAAGCCGGTACGCTGCGCGAGGAGGTGGATGGCGCCGATCCCGCCTGCGTTCAGGGCGCGGATCCGATCAGCCACCTCGAACCTCAGATTCGAAGTGCCGAACATGGGGCGGTCCGTTTCGCACCAATTCCTAGGGGCAAGCCGACGCTCGATTCGTTGCCTCTGGTTGCGGAGCTTTCTGCGGTCAGCTCTGTTCACTCGAAACGCCCTCAAAAAAGCCTGCGAGTTTTTTTTGACACCCACTCATACGCAGGAACCAAGGGCGTTTCGAGTACATTCCAAAAATAAAGTGTTGAAATCACGCTTTTTTCAGGACTAGGACGGCATGGTGGTGAGCTGCACGGCCAGCCCGTTCAAGGTGGCTGATCCCCCCGTCGGCCGGCCGCAAGTTGTATATTCACTTGACTCTGCGACCTGAGTCCACATTGTGGTGCAGGGCTTCCGCCCTGCACCCGCTCGCGCACGGCTTGTCAGAATCACCTCCCCGCCTTCTCCCGGCGCCACCCCCGCACCCAACGGGCTCGGTAATGTTCAAACGGGCCGCCCCGTCGGTGCAGGGCGGAAGCCCTGCACCACAAGGGCTCGTGGTCGTGTGAGAGAAACACTGGGAAGTGCACGACCTCCGGCACTCGGGCATCCTATGCCCCGCCTCGCAACGGTAGGGTGGTACCACCCAACTTCAAGGGGCTGGCTGCACGGCCTAGACCTGGACCGGTCCGCGCACCAGGAGAAGATCGCGTCCCTCCCCGGCGAGACGCTGCCGCCGGAGCGCGTGGCCGAGTCGGAGAAGCGGCTCGCCCACCCGGAAGGCGAACGGGACCGCGTGGAGCGTGAGTTCGCGCAGTACGAGGACGAGCGGAAGCGGCTGGAGCGGCAGGATCTCGACCGCATGGAAATCGAGGAACGGATCGCCTGCGCCAAGGGGCGGCTCGCGCGGCTGCTTGTGCAGGTCCAGGCCCTGGAGCGCGCGGCGAAGTGCTGGAAGGCGCCGCGAAGAAAGTGCGGGAGAATCCGACCTCTCCGATCAAGCGTGCGATCGCCTCGGTCTTCATCGAAATGACCCAAAACAGCTACACGGTTGTACGCTGTCGTCCCTCACGAGGTCTCCACGAGAGGGGCGTCGTCGGGGAGACGGAGGCCGGGAGCGTAGGGGTCCAGCTCGCCGGGCTCGAAGCGGCAGAGGCCAATGACATGCCAGAAGAGGCCCGCCGTGTCGCCCCCGACCTTGTAGCGGCCATCGGGTCGGAACGCCGCCCAGCCGTCGGGCGAGCCCGCGAGGATCTCCTGGCACTCCCCCGTCGCCACGTCCCAAAGCCGAACGGTACCGTCGTCTGACGCGCTCGCCAGGGTGCGTCCGTCCGCGCCGAACGCGACGCTCCATTCACCGCTCTCATGCCCGTTCAGCACCCGGATCTCCTGCCCCGTCGCCACCTCCCAGAGCCGAACGGTATGGTCGGCTGAGCCGCTCGCAAGCGTGTTCCCCCCTCCCCCGAACGCGACGATCGAGACCGCGCCCTCATGCCCTCTCAGGACCCGGTCCACCTTCCCCGTTGCCACCTCCCAGAGTCGAACGGTTTGGTCGTATGACCCGCTCGCCAGCGTCCGCCCGTCTCTGCTGAAAGCGACGCTCGTGACCCCGTGCTCATGCCCCTTCAGGACCTGGACCTTCGTCCCCGTCGTCAGCTCCCAGAGCCGAACCGTCTGGTCGTATGACCCGCTCGCCAGCGTCTTCCCGTCTCCAGCGAACGCGACGCTTGTGACCCCGAGCTCATGCCCCTTCAGGACCCGGACCACCTTCCCCGTCGCCACCTCCCAGAGCCGAACGGTTTGGTCGAATGACCCGCTCGCCAGGGTCCGCCCGTCTCCGGCGAACGCGACGCTATGGACCCAGTGCTCATGCCCCTTCAGGACCCGGACCTCCTTCCCCGTCGCCACATCCCAGAGCCGAACGGTCTTGTCGTCTGAGCCGCTCGCCAGCGTCCGCCCGTCTCCGGCGAACGCGACGCTCCTAACCCGCCTCTCATGCCCCTTCAGGATCAGGACCTCCTTCCCCGTCGCCACCTTCCAGA
This sequence comes from Planctomycetota bacterium, assembly GCA_016197205.1. GTDB lineage: Bacteria > Planctomycetota > MHYJ01 > WSZJ01 > JACPWG01 > JACPWG01. The sequence continues at coordinate 4,815 of JACPWG010000018.1, read as the reverse complement.
GCCGAACGGTGTTGTCGTTTGACGTGCTCGCCAGCGTGCGCCCGTCTCCGCCGAACGCGACGCGTGTGACCCCTTTCTCATGCCCCTTCAGGACTCGGACCTCCTTCCCCGTCGCCACCTCCCAGAACCGAACGGTGTTGTCCTCTGCCCCGCTCGCCAACGTGCGCCCGTCTCTGCCGAACGCGACGCTCAAGACCCCCTGCGCATGCCCCTTCAGGACCCGGACCTCCTTTCCCGTCGCCACCTTCCAGAGCCGAACGGTGTTGTCGTTTGACCCGCTCGCCAGCGTGCGTCCGTCTTCGCCGAACGCCACGCTTGTGACCCAGTTTTCATGCCCCCTCAGGACCCGGACCTCCGTCCCCGTCGCCACTTCCCAGAGTCGAACGGTCTGGTCGTATGACCCACTCGCCAGCGTCCGCCCGTCTCCGCCGAACGCGACGCTTGTGACCCAGTTCTCATGCCCCCTCAGTACCCGGACTTCCATGCCCGTCGCCACCTCCCAGAGTCGAACGGTCTTGTCGTCTGACCCGCTCGCCAGCGTCCGCCCGTCTCCGCCGAATGCGACGCTCCTGACCCAGTTCTGATGCCCCCTCATGACCCGGAGCTCATTCCCCGTCGCGATTTCCCAGAGCCGAACTGCATTGTCAGCTCCCCCGCTCGCCAGCGTCCGCCCATCTTTGTCAAACGCGACACTCCTGACTCCGCCCACATGCCCCTTCAGGACCCGGACCTCCTTCCCAGTCGCTACTTCCCAGAGCCGAACGGTCCTGTCGTCTGACCCGCTCGCCAGCGTCCGCCCGTCTCCGCCGAACGCGACGCTTGTGACCCAGTTCCTGTGCCCCCTCAGGACCCGGAGCTCACTCCCCGTTGCTACGTCCCAAAGGCGGACCGTGCCATTTTCGTGGCCCGAGGCCAAGAACATCCCGTTGGGGCTGAAGCGGACTGCACTACAGGGGGATGAAGACGAAAACGCAGCCTCGACGGTGGACGGGACGGAGAGCGCGGCCCCGTGCGCGTCGGCCAGAGCGAGCGCTTCGGGCTCGAACCGCGCCCCGACCAGCTTCGCGGCGCGGAGACGGGTGGTCCGGTCGAGCGAGACGCCCCGCAGGTCCGCGCCGAGCAGCTTCGCGCGGGAGAGGTCGGCCCCCTGGAGTTGGGCTCGTTCGAGATGTGCGCCGGTGAGGTCGCAGCCCGCGAGGGTGGCGCCTCGTAGGACCGCGTCCTCGAGCCGGCATTCGCGAAGGCGCGCGTCCGTCAGGTCGGCACCCGCTAGGTCCGCGCCCCGTAGATCCTGGCCGGAGAAGTCCCGCCCGCGCAGGTCTTGCCCCGCTAGATTCATCCGCGGCGCCGTCGTGGGCGTGGCAGGTGCCTCCACACCGCACCGCCGGAGGAGCAGGAGCGCGTTCCTCTTCGCGATGTCCCTCCCCTCGGCCGAGAGGGCACCTCGCGCCCACGCCACCGCCGACTCGGGTCCAGCGAGGTCCCGGAGGAACTCTGCCATGAGGTCCGAGAGTTCCGCGACCTCCATTCCCGAGGGGGCACGAGCCGCCTTCAGATCCTCCGCGGCGGCGTTCGCGACGAGCCATTCCAGGATCGATCGGTGAAGGAACGAAAAGTTCCCCTCGTCGTCGCGGACCAGCAGCGTCCGCGACCCGATCTGCTGTGCCGCCGTCGCCATGTCCATTCCCCGGCTGGCCAGTTTCTCCAGTTGGCCCGCAAGGCCCTCCGGCAATTCCGCCGCGCCCAGGCTGCGCTCCGGGCGTCGCCACAGCAGGAGGGCGAGATGGGGCACCGCAGTCCATCGTTCCTGGAGCGTCAGCCCCTCCGGCGTTCCCCTGGGCCGCGGCCCCTGGTAGTCCTCCTTCAGCCACCGCTCGATGATGAGCCGGTACAAGGCCGCGGCGGTAATGCTCCCCTCCCGCTGCTCCGCTGCACGGAGGTCTTTCTCCGGGACGTCCGCGATGAAGCTGAGCATCCGCGGATTCGTCGAGAGCCCGAGGAGGTCCTTCACCTTGTCGAGCAGCCGGTATCGCTCCGCAGCCTCCTCCTTCGTGAGCCGGTTCTCCAGGAACTGCAGGATCTGCGGCTTATCGAAGGGCTGGAGCTTGACGAGGCGTCGCCCGGGGAGGGTCTCCGCCTGGTCTCCCAGTGCCGTGAGCACCTGTGTCTTGCTCACGAAGTGCTCCGTACGACTAGTGACGACGACCTTGGCATTTCCCCCTGCCGCCTCGCGGATCGTGTCGAAGTGCTCCGTGGCCCGGTCGTACGTGACACGCTGGACCAGCTCGTCGAACCCGTCAAAGAGGAGGGCGATCCTCCCCTCGCGCAGCATGTAGCGGAAGGCGTCGAGGTCGATCCTCGTCATGCCCGCCTGCTCGAGGTGCTGCGCGATGAGTCCGTTCAGTGAACGGGCCTTCTCCAGGTAACGCAGTTCGATGAGCATTGGAACCATGGCCGTGTCGGCTAGGGCGAGCGCCAGCTTGTGGAGTAGGAACGTCTTGCCCGTGCCCGCGTCCGCGAGGGTCAAGATGAATCGCGGCTCTCGATCGACAACCCAGTCGCGGAGGGACTTGAGTGCATCGTTTTCGGAACGCTCGTCCCGTCCCAGGGCATAGGACAGCTTCTGGGGGACGTACTGGTCGGCCGGGTACACCGGGTCGCCCAGGAGCCTCTCGGTCTGCTTCTTGAGGTAGGTCCTGAAGTCGAGGAGGCCCTGGTACTCGACGAAGCTGGTGAGGAGGACCCCGTGCTCGGCCATCCCCTGCACAAGGTCTTCAGGGTCGCATCGCCCGCCGAACACGAGCCTGGTTCGCGCCCAGGGGTCTGTCTTGCGCAAGGGGTCGTGGACGTGCTCGCGGAACCGCTGAAGTAGCTGGCCGTCGACATCTCCCTGCACGGCGCCGAGCGCGTATACGGAGGCCCGCCCCGAGTCTTCGTCCACGACGATGACCTCCGCGTGGTCGCCAAAGGGCGACACGGACCTCCTCCGCGCAATCTCGACCCTGTTCTTCCGCTGCTCCTCACGGAGACGGCACACCGCAATCACGCGATCGAGGAAATCGCGCTCCTCAGGCGCCGCGAACCTGCCGTAAGGAGAGTCCGGGAAGTGCTTGCGCAGGATGTCCGGCCAGAACCCCAGTTCCTGGCGGATGTCCTCCCACGACCAGACTTGGACCGCGAAAAGGGCCTTCGACGCGTGGTCCGCCGTGATGTTGCGGGCCAATCCCTGGATCGTCGCGTCCCGGGGGCCGGTCGTCGCCATCGTGAAGTGCGAGAGAGGCGGACGGAAGCCCTGCGCCTGCTTCACCTCGTCGCGCACCTCGATCTCGGTCAGTGTCGTGTGAAGGAGGCTGTCCTTCCTCTTGCACTGCACTCCTGCCCAGGCCCGATCGGGGTAGGTGCGCCCGAAGACGTCCACCCCGCACTGCCTCTGTCCGGACCTCCCGTGCATCTTGGCGTCGGGATCCCTCCAGATCGCCGCCCAGAGGTCCCGGCAGAGCCTCTCGAAGGCTTCAGGGTCCGTCGGCGGTTGGATCTGAGTTTCCCAGGCGGCAGGCATGTTCTCGAACCCGGCTGGAGAGAGGAAGATCGGGGGTCCAGGCATCGGCGACGAGGAGATGTGCCCCACCCCCTGTCGCTGGTCCAGCACCCCATTCTCCCGACGATTCTACTCCCGCCCGACCCGAAAGACAAGCGCGGGCCAGACACCGGGAAACGCGCCTGGGTGGCTGCAGAATCCCGTCGCTGTTTGCAGTTTTAGATTTGAAATTTGCAATTTGGATTTTGAAATCGTCGCGCGAGCTCTCTCTCCGGGCCCATGCCTCCCGCGCCGGCGCCCGACCCTCGAGGCGGGCCGCACACCGGTCGAGCGCCGGTCGCCACCACCCCATCACCACCCCATCACCGTCCCCTCACCGCCCTGCCGTGTCGCCGCCCCCGCCCTCCAGGTGTTCCGACAGCCGCCGATCGAACCCGTTCGCCAGCCCCGACAGCACGCCGTGAATGTAACGAACGTTCAGCGCGAAGGCCACGGGCACATAGACCGCCCAGCCGAGCACGGTCGCCCCCACAGGTAACACGCTCCCGCGCGGAGTGTACCATTGCACCAGCGGGATCACGAACGCGGGGTTCAGGAGCAGCACCGGCGGGAAGACCGTTCCGAGCGAAAGCTGCAGCGACAGCAGCACCAGGAGCGCCGACGTGCTTGCGGCCACCGCCCTGACCACGGTCCGGCACCGAAAAGAAAAGTAAAGGCCGTTCGCGATCACGAAGCCCATCGCAAGCGGCAGCGCCAGCAGCACGGCAAGCGGCGCGAGCGGCGTTACGTCGCCCAGGCACGCGAAGAGCGCGGTGTGGACGAACGGGGGCACGCAGAGGAGGAGCGAGGTCCACAGCAGCCCGCCGAACTTTCCGTACACGTACGGGAACTGCACGTGCGAGACGAGCGCGAACTCCTCCAGGGTCCGGTCCTCCTTCTCGGACGCGATGGCCGCGGCGGCCAGGGTGGTCGCCAGGAAAAGACCCGCGAACACGAGCCCGAGGGTGTAGGCCATCTGCACCTCCGGGTGCCGCACGCGCGGTCCGAGGGCCCAGTACGACGCGAGCAGGGCGGCCAGAACGACGCCCACGAGGACGACGACGGAGCGCAGGCCGAGGCTCGACCGCCCGTAGAGTTCGTGCCACGTGAACGGATTGAACCTGCCCCCCGTGTCCTCCGCCTCCAAGAGCTGGTCGCTCGTGGGGACGAACCATGGGACGAGCGGTTCCAGCCGGCGCGTCGCGCGACCCAGTCCCTCCGCCAGGGCGAGGCCGGAC